>CANJCO010000054.1 GCA_947473045.1 Myxococcales bacterium
AGCAGGCCGTTGAAGAACGGCCTGCTATCCTTTCATCTCGGGGAGGTATGCACCTCCCCGCCCCGAAAAACGCGGTTTTTCGGGGTCCCCACCCCACGCAATTGACTTCGCCAATTCCTAGCAGGGTGTTTTTCAACACCCTGCTAGCACTACTTTGACACTGTCTAAATGGGCACGAGAGCACGTGCGCCGCAGGAGCGGCATTGGGAAGGCGCAGTCAGCCGGAGTATGAGAGCTCTACGGATCGCCGGCAACGAGACGGCGGGCTGACTGCGCCGAGACTTTATTTTCGCGCAACCGAAGGTGCTGGTGAAATGCAAAGGCCACCATCGTGAGCAGGGCGTGGTGGTGAAGTCCCTGCCAGGAGCGACCCTCGAAGTGATCGAGCCCGAACTCTTCCTTCATTTGCTGGTGCGCCTGCTCACACGACCATCTCGCCTTGATGAGCGATGCGAGCTTCTTCAGCGAGGTGTTGGCCGGGTAATTCGAGAGGTAATATTTTTGCTCGCTCGCTGAGCGGCGCTCGCAAACGAGCCAAGCTTCGCGCCCCGGTGGATGTACTCCTCGGCTTGCGCGAGGACCATCTGCGACACGCACACGCACGGCGGCGAAGTCACCGCGAAGGGTCCCTTTTGTTCCGCGCCGCCAGGCTACGGAGCGAAAAGCTTCCGCTCCGAGTGAAGCTATCGCGTCGCGTGCCGAGCGCGGAACCTCTTCACTGCGAGGATATCTCCTGGGCCGACCTCGCGCCGGCGGCGTGTCATCCAGCTGCACGTCGCGTGAATACACGTTCTGCGTCGACAGAATGCCGACTACCCACGAGAGCCCGAGCTCATCGAGCCCACGTCGAAACTCTGCGCACATGCCATATCCGGCGTCGGCCAGGACGTCATCAAACATGTCGTCATCCAGACTCTTCTGAATGCGCTCAATTTCATCGAGCGCGATACGCCACTTTGGACGAAAGCCTAGACCGTCTGGAATGCCTCCGGTGCGCCGTCTTTCCACCGAATCGACCCACTCTTTTGGCAAGTAAAGCCGAAGCGCGATGGGCGCCGGGACCTCGTCGCGCGCCCACGTCACGCTCACCATGGACTGGCAATTGGCCTGTTTCCCGAGCGCGCCGCAGTACTGATGGGCAACGCCAACGGACTCAGTCCCCTTCTTCGGAAGCGCCGTGTCATCGACGATGATGTGCGATCCGGCCCCGCCGACAAGTCCCGCGACTTTGCCGAGCAAGACCTCCTCGAGCGGCTCGGTGTCCCAGTTAGACGCAGCTACAAAGTGATGAAGTTGCGGAGCATCGCCCACCGCTACTCGGTCGGCCATAACCGTCACGCTCTTACGCTCGCCCGGCGCGATCAATCCCCGGAGGTAGATCGGCGCCCACTTCCGTCGAACCTTGTTTCCGAGCGCCTCGCTGAACGGGGCGAACCATCGGTCCAATTCGTTTTCCCAGACGTCGTCGCGAAGCACGTCTGTCTATGGAGCGCACTTCGCGGCCGATGGAAAGATAAAAATGTCAAAGTAGTGCTAGCCGCGGTTCATCGCAGCCGGAACTCTACCGTCCACAGCAGGCGCACGCGCACGAGCTTTCCCTCGTGACGCGCGGGAGAAAATTTGTAGGACCTCACAGTTGCCTGCGCGGCCTCATCAAACTCCTGACCGGCGCCCGTCGCGACGCGCGCAGTCTCGACGACGCCCGAAGTGCCTACGACCAGCTCGAGGGTCACGGCCGCCTCCCGGCCGTCTGCGCGGGCTTGCTCGGGATAGGCGGTTGGCTCGCTCGACAGCAGCCTTGCAGGCTCGCCGACCCGCTCCTGCGCGAGCGTTTCGGGTGCAGACGCGCCGCGCGGCGACTCCGAGCTCCCGAGGCCATCGCCGCGCGCAGCCGTGGCCGCGACGCTCAGCGAAAATCGCGGAGGCGCGCCCTCGGTCGCGATCGCAGGTGCCTCGGCCGCCTCGCCCCCGCCCCCCGGCGCCGTAACCGCCGCCTCCGCGGATGGAGCGGCCTGCGACGGTGCCGGGCTGGCGGCTCTGTGCTCGTGCGCCTCTGCGGCGGCTGGGATCGGGGTGAGAGGCGCCTGCGGCTCGGGGCGGGCGGGATCGACGACGGGCGCGACCTCCACCTCGACCTCGACGGCAGTCGCCGACCCGCCGCCCTGCCACGCTGAGGTCGCAGCGCCGCCGTGACCGACCACGACGGCGATCGCGCCGTGCACCGCGAGCGCGGACCCGACCGCCCAAAATTTCACGACGGTCGCCTCATCACGAGGCGATTCGTAGCACGAATACGCCTAAAATCGTGCTCGCCTGCTCGTGACACGTTGCTCTCCATCCGTGCTACGGCTCTTCGCGCCATGCGGTATCGAAGTATTTTCGCGCGCGTCGTTGCTTGCAGCCTCTCGCTCGCGCAAGTCGCGAGCGCTGCGGAGAGCCCCCCGCCTGCGGCCGTTCTGCCGCCTTCGCTCACGAGCCGCGCCGAGGCCGTTTATCCCGCCGATGCGCTTCGCGACCGCCTGGAAGCGACCGTCGGGCTCGAGCTGTCGATCGATGCCGCAGGACACGTCGCAGCCGCCCGCGTCACTTCGTCAGGAGGCCATTCGTTCGACGCCGCGGCGCTCGCGGCGGCAGCGCAGTTCGTCTTTTCGCCCGCGTCGCGTGGAGGCGTCGCGATCGGGTCGACGATCGAGCTCGCCTACGACTTCAAGCTGCCGCCCGCTGCGCCTGCCGTACCAGCGCCCGCGCCGGCGCCCACGCCCGAGCCGCTGCAGACCGGGACGGACCAGTCCACCCTCGTACTCGCGCAGCGGCCAATCAGCGCCGCGTCGTCGATGTCGGTGCGTGATCGCGATTTTGAGCTGAGGCCGGTAGGCAGCGTCACCGACATTCTGCGCGTGACGCCCGGGCTCGTGATGGTGCAGCACTCGGGTGGCGGAAAGGCCAACCAGTATTTCATCCGCGGGTTTGACGCTGACCACGGCAGCGACCTCGCGCTGTCGATCGACGGCGTGCCGATCAACATGGTCTCCCATGCCCACGGACAGGGCTTTAGCGATACCAACTTTATCATTCCGGAAGTGGTATCCCGCGTGGAGATCACCAAAGGTCCCTACTTCGCCAATCAAGGCGATTTCGCCACGGCAGGCGCGGTTAATCTCGTGTCGCGCGACAGCTTCGAGCACTCGTCGTTCGGCTTCGGCGTGTCGGGCTCTCCTGGCTACGGACAGCCCGGATACCGCGCCCTCGCCATTGCCAGTCCCATGATCGCAGCGGGGGTGCACGCGACCTTCGCGGCCGAGGTGGGGCGCAGCAACGGGCCGTTCGAGCATCCCGACAAATGGGGAAAATACAAGCTGTTTACCAAGCTGGCCTACGCCACCGGTGATGCGTCGTCGCTCACGGTCACCCACATGAGCTACGGCGGCGATTGGCACGGATCGGGGCAGGTTCCGGCGCGCGCCATCGAGCAGAATATCGTATCCCGCTTCGGGGCGCTCGACCCTTCGGAGGGGGGCGCGACCACGCGTCACCAATTGGCGCTGCAATACAAGCTTCGCCCGACCGCAGCGAGCGAGTTCAAGGTGCTGGCCTACGTAGGCTCGTACGATTTCGACCTGTATTCGAACTTCACGCAGGCGCTGCGTGATCCCGATCGCGGTGACGAGATTCAGCAAATCGACAGGCGATCGTTCTACGGCGGCAAGGCGAGCTACCGCGCCGTGCACAGCCTCGGCGCGGTGCGCTTCGACACCACCCTTGGCACCGAGCTGCGCGCCGACGCCATTCATCAGGAGCTGTGGAACACCGCCGCGCGGCAACAGCTGCTGCAGGTGCGCGGCAGCGACGTCGGGCAGACCACCATCGGCGCGTATCTGAGTGAGGAGATCGCGCTGGCGGCGTGGCTGCGGATCGCCCTCGGAGGCAGGGCCGACCAGCTCTCCTACGCGGTGAACAACACCGTCACGGGCGCCGCCCCGGGCGAGCCGTCAAGCGGCGCATCGGCCGCCCGGCAGCTTAGTCCGAAGGCGAGTCTGGTGGTCACGCCCCTGCAAAAAAAGTCGGCTGAGGTCGACGTGTACGTCAACTATGGACACGGCCTGCATTCCAACGACGTGCGAGGCGCGTTTTCAGCCTCGCCGGTCTCGCCGCTCGCCCGCGCAGTGGGCGAGGAAATCGGGGCGCGCGCGAGGCTTTGGCAGAAATGGGATATCGCAGCTGCGCTGTGGCAGCTCGACCTCGCGAGCGAGACGGTGTGGAACGGCGACGACGGAACCACCAGCGTGGGCGGCGCGACCACTCGCCGGGGCGCTGAGGTCGAGACGCGCTACGAGCTCACCAAGTGGCTCGCGGCCGACCTCGACCTCACATTCACCCAATCCGCATTGACGACCAATGGCGGCAACGGCAGCGGCCTCGCGCTCGCCCCGAAGCGCACCTGGGCGGGGGGACTGTCAGGCCGCGCTCCGCTTGGCCCGGGCGTGCTGCGGGGGGGCCTTCGCTTCTTCGGCATCGCCGATCGACCTGCGACCGACGACGGAGCGCTCGTCGCACCGGGTTTCACTGAGGTGGATATGCATGTAGGATACAGGCACCGCCGGTTCGACGTCGCGCTCGACGTTGAGAACCTCCTCAACTCCGAGTTCCGCTCGGCGCAGTTCGCGACGACGTCACGCCTGCCAGGCGAGCCGCCGATTGGATCTGCCGTCCCAGCAGGGTTTTCGTGCGGCTCAGCGGGCCGCCTGGTCGCGGGGCCGGTTGCAGGGCGTTTCTACGGCTGCGAAGACGTCGCCTTTACGCCCGCGTATCCGCTCACCCTGCGCGTCACCTGGACGGTCTTTCTCGACTGAGGGCTCAGCGCGGCGGAGGCGGTCGCTGCGACGCACCCCGCTGCCGCTCCTGACGCAGCACGACCATCGAACGCGGCGCGACGTCGAGCGACGAGCCGCCAGGGTGGTCTCCGCCGGCCGGCACGCGGGCAGTGCGGCTGTCGATGACGACGCTCCAGCGGCGCTCGCCTCCTTCGCGCGGAAGCACGAAACGATGGGCGTCGCTGTCGGAGTTCAGGATGAGCAAAAACGAGTCATCGAGCGTCCACGCGCCCGTCGTCGCCACGCGCTGTTCCAGCCCCTCGCCCGAGAGCACGAGGCCCACGCAGCGTCGCGCAGAATTGTGCCAGTCGCTCGAGGTCATCTCGGTGCCGTCGTTTTTTATCCAGGAGATGTCCTTGTTCGCCGCCCCGCGGATGCGCTCCCCCCGAAAAAATGTGCGCCTTCGAAACACGGGGTGTTGGCGTCGCAAGGCGATCAGCGCCCGCGTGAAATCGAGGAGCGCGCGGCTGTCATCGTCGAACTCCCACTCCAGCCACGAGATGGGATTGTCCTGGCAGTAGGCGTTGTTGTTGCCGCGCTGGGTCTTACCGATCTCGTCGCCCGAAGTGAGCATCGGAACCCCCTGGGCGAGCAGCAGCGTCGACAGCAGCGCCCGCACATGCGCCGCGCGCGCCGCAATGATTCCCGGGTTGCGCGAGGGCCCCTCGTCGCCGTGGTTGTCGGCGAAGTTGTCGTCGGTGCCGTCGCGGTTGGCCTCCCCGTTGGTCTCGTTGTGCTTGCGCGCGTAGCTCACGAGATCGGCCATGGTGAATCCGTCGTGCGCAGTGACGAAATTCACGCTCGCAGCGGGATGCCGGCCGTCGTCCTGATACAGATCGCTCGATCCGGTCAGTCGGTACCCGAGCTCGCTCAGCTGGCCGGCCTCACCTCGCCAGAATCGGCGCACGCTGTCGCGAAAGCGACCGTTCCACTCGGCCCACAAAACAGGGAAGTTTCCGACCTGATAGCCGTCATGACCCAGATCCCACGGCTCGGCGATGAGCTTGACGCGGCTGAGTATGGGGTCCTGGTGAACGATGTCGAAGAACGTGCTCATGCGAAAGGCCTCCGAGAGCGCGCGCGGATCCCCGGGCGCCAGCGGGTGGGCGCGGTTGCGTCCGAGCGCCGCTGCGAGGTCGAAGCGAAAGCCGTCGACCCGCATCTCGGTCACCCAGTAGCGAAGGCTGTCGGTCAGCAGCTTGAGCACCTGCGGGTGCGCTGCATTCAGGGTGTTTCCGCACCCTGTCACGTCCTCGTAGCGCGCTGGCGCGCCGGGCGTGAGTCGGTAGTAGGTCTTGTTGTCGATCCCGCGTAGCGACACCGTCGGTCCGGCCTCATCGCCCTCGCAGGTGTGGTTGTAGACGACATCCAAAATGACCTCGAGCCCCGCAGCATGCAGCGCTCGCACCATTTCCTTGAACTCGCGCACCTGTTGTCCCGGTGTCGCCGCGAAGCGCTGATCGGGCGCAAAATAGCCGAGCGTGGAGTAGCCCCAGTAGTTGGTGAGCCCGCGTCGCGCGACGCCGGGCTCGTCGGCGCATTCGTGCACCGGCAGCAGCTCGACCGACGTTACGCCGAGCTTGACCAGGTGGTCGATGATGGCAGGCGATCCGAGGCCGAGGTAGGTGCCGCGCAGCTCGGGCGGCACATCCGGGTGCAAGCGCGAGAGGCCCTTCACGTGGGCTTCGTAAATGATGGTGTCGCTCCAGGCGACGTTCGGCGACCGGTCTCCCCGCCAGTCGAAGCCTGGGTCCTGCACTACGCAGTGTGGAACGCCGGGTGCGCTGTCGCGCGGGTCGGCGGATCCGTCGCGCTGGCTGCCGCAGACGGCGGCGCGGTAATCGAGCTTGCCGTCGAACGCGAGCGCGTACGGGTCGACGACCAGCTTGTTCGGGTTGAACCTGTGTCCCTGATCGGGCGCGTACAGACCGTGGACGCGGTAGCCGTAGCGCTGCCCCGAGCGCACGCCCGGCAAGTAGCGATGCCACACAAACGCGCTGCGATCTTCGAGCTCATAGCGCGTCTCGACTCCGCGCTCGTCGAACAGGCACAGCTCCACGCGCGTGGCGTGCTCCGAGAACAGGGAGAAGTTGCACCCTCCTCCGTCGAGGGTCGCGCCGAGTGGGTGGGGTCGTCCGGGCAATACGTACAATGGGGGGCCTAACCGTGAAAGTAGGAACTAAGATATGTCACAACCGGGTCGACGCGCAGGGGACTTGAGCGTCCACAGGGCCCACCACGGCGTGCGCGGGGACTCGTGATGCTCGCGGTGATAGCCGAAAAAATAGCAGCTCAGCATGGCCCGCGCGTGGCCAGACGGCAGGGTTCGCGCGCGATGCGGCCCCATCTGCGCGTCGTGGGGGCCGACGTGCGGGCGGTAGGTGCCGAAATAGAAGAGCTGCAGGCTCGCCGCCAGTGACGGTCCGGCCCAGTAGAGCCACAGCGACGCGTCGTCGTAGCGCAGGTGCAAAATGTTGTAGATTGCAGCCATGGCGACCAGCTGAGTCGCCGTCGTATACCGGGCCATGAAGCGGAGAAACCACGCTGCGAAGCTGCGCGTGGCCGCGTAGTCGGGGTCGCCGACGGTGGCCGGGCTGGCGTGGTGCAACCGATGATTTCGAACGAGCCGCGCGTAGCTCATCGCTGCGAACGAAAAGCATGCGACGCGGCCGATGAGCCCGTTGAGCCATGGCGTGCGGCTCACGGAGCCGTGCATCGCGTCGTGCGCGGTGATGAACAGCCCCGTCGTGAGATAGGCGCGCACCGCGAAGCACGCAGCAATGAGGGCAGGGGCGTCACGATGCACGCCGCGTTCGAGGAGCGCGACACCGGACGCGAACCAGAGTCCGACGACGACGAGACCTATGGCTGCGCCCACGATTGGCTCCGATGCTCCGCGCGCCGATGCGGGGGCGCCCGAGGGCCCTCGCTACGCCCGCCCTGAGCTGCGTAACAGTCTGGAAAACAAGGCGCTTCGGGCCACCACCGCGCCGCTGTCCCTGAGCGAATCGAGCGGCATCGGCATGCGGTAGGTCCAGTTGTGCAGCCCCACGGTGCCGGGCGTGTTGATGCGTTTCTTCTCGCCCAAAAGCTCGGTGATGAGCACCAGGGCGAGGTCCGACCCGGCCCGAAGCAGCAGCTCGAACAGCGCCGCGTCCAGCTGCTCGTGCGTGGCGCTCCGGCCCAGTCCCGTGCGCGCGAGGAGCTCGTCGCGCTCCTTCGGGGCGAGGTCGTCCCACCACGCGCCGATCGGCTGCGTGTCGTGCGTGCTCCACGTCGCGACGCTCAGCGCGTCAAAGGCCGCGGGGTTGCGCAGGCGCTGGTCGTGGTTGCGCTCCCACAACAGCACCTTGTAGCCGGGTAGCTTCAACGCGCGCATCGCGTCGCGAACGAAGTCGGGGATGACGCCGAGGTCTTCGGCGATCACTTCGGCGCCGCCCGCGGACTCGCGCATCATCTGCAGCATCCGCCTGCCGTGAGCGGCCTGCCTGGGTTCTCCGCGCGGGTCGAACTCCCCGAAAAGCGCAGGGTTTGGCCGCTCCCCGGGCGCGAGCGCCGGCCGGGCGTTCGCGGGTTTTCTCACATATTGGCGAAAATACCCCACGAGGTGATCGACACGAAACGCGTGGTAGAGGCGCGAGGCGTGCCGGACGCGGGCGCGCAGCCACGCGAAGTCGGTCGCCTCGAGGGCCTCCCAGTTGTACGGAGGCAGACCCCAGTCCTGCCCCTCGGGAGTGAAGTCGTCGGGCGGCGCCCCCAGCGAGCGTCCCGGCTGAAACAGCTCCGGATGGGCCCAGACGTCGGCGCTCTCGCTGCCTACAACGAATGGGAGATCTCCCATGAGCTTCATGCCTCGCGCCTCGATCGCGGTGCGGGCCTTGCCCCACTGCTTGGCGAGCTGCCACTGTTCGTACTGGTGGCGCAAGATGCGCTTCGACAGGCGCGCGCGGGCGAGGTCGAGCGCCGCGGGGTCGCGGTAGCGAAGCGCGTCGGGCCAGCTCTGCCAGCCGTGATCGCGCTGCTCTTCGCGGATCGCGACGTACAGCGCGAGGTCGTCTTCCCAGGCCTGCTCGGAGGCGATGAACGCCTCGAGCGCGCGGCGGCGCTCGCTGCCCGGGACCCAGTGCTCGGCATAGAAGAGCTCGAACGCCGCGTCGAGCGCCCGGTTCTTGAGGTCGCGCACTGCGCCGAAATCGACCTCCGGCAAGGCGCGCAGTCGCTGGCGCTCGCCCTCCGCGTCGGCCCCCAGCGCCGCCGCGCTGTCGCCTCCGCGCCAGTCTTCGAGGTCGGCGACCGAGAGAAAAATCGGATCGAGCCCGAAGGCCGTGCGCGCTCCGTAGGGCGAGTTCTCGCCACGCGCCAGCTCGTAGACCGGCAGCAGCTGCACCACGCGAAAGCCGATGTCTCCGAGCCATTCGGCGCAGGCGGCCAGGTCGCCGATTTCACCGATTCCCCAGTCGCGCGCAGAGCGGATCGAAGGCAGCGGAACGGTGACCCCAGCGACGCGGTGACTCATGAACCTGCGACTTACTCAGCCCGGGCGCAGAATGACAAGCGTCAACGTAACGCAGTCGTGCGTTACGCCTGAAGGCTTGCGCGCCGCGCTGTGGGCTGGGACCCTTAGGCTATGCGCAGTCTGGCTCTTGTGACGCTCATTTTGGCCGCCTGCGGAGGCGAAATCGCGACGGTCGACGCGGGAGGCGCGGACGCTGGCGGCAAGGACGCACGCTCGGACGCGACCGCCGACGGCGGAGCGCTTGACTGCAATTCGCTGCGCGCGAACCTCGACGCGCTGACCAATCAGGCCAGGACGTGCTGTCCCATTTGCAACACGGCGCAGTGCAGCCACGTGGCGACCGGGCTGTGCTGCCCGGTGAGCATCACGGCGGGCAGCGCGCCCGAGCTCGAAAAGGCAGTCGCGCAATACACGCAAAATTGCGGTCCCGTCGCCTGTCCCGCCACGCCCTGCTTCATGGCCCCTTCGAACAAATGCGTGCCGGGCGGCAGCGGCGTGTCGCAGTCGGGCACGTGTCAGTAGGCCGGCAGTCGGCGCAGGCCATGCACCCGCCAGCCGCCTGACTCTGCGAAGCATTCGCCCAGGAGCATGTCGCTGCGCGCGATGGTCACGACGCCGCCGTTTTCCGGGTTGTCGATCGCTTCGAACTGTTCGACCGAAAGGTGCAAAAAACGCATGGCGAAGCACCGGAGCGCCATCCCGTGCGTCACGATCAGCACGCGCTCGGCTTTCTTTCGCTCGACCTGACGCATCATGCCCTCGAGAAACCCGCTGGTGCGATCGTAGCAATCCGCCGGGCTCTCGCCTCCCTCGTAGCGGTAGTAAAACCAGCCGTGCGTGGCGCGTTTGCCGGCCTGCCCCTGAACGTCGCCGTAGCCGTGATCCTGCTCGCGGAGCCTGGGATCCTCGTAGACGCCGAGCGGATCGGCCGCAGTCGAGCCGGCCCCCTGAAGCAGCGCCGCGAGCGTCTGGCGCGTGCGAAGGTACGGCGACGCGTACACGAGGGCGCCGCGGACGAACGCGCCTCCCACCGCCTCGCCGGCCTGGCGCGCCTGCTCGTGGCCGAGGTCGGTCAGGGGGGTTCGGAAGTCGCCCGCGCGCTGGGGATCGACCGCGTGCACGTTCGCGAGCGACTGGCCGTGTCGTACGAGCTTGATGACGAGTCGGCGTTCCACGGCGTGACAGCGTAGCAGGCCGCTGAAAAACCGCGCTCGCTCCGGCGGGCCGCTGCCCGTTGCGCGCCGCGTCGATAGGTGCTTTTCTCAGTACCCCCCATGAGCGCCCACGAGTTCGAAATTTCTGTCTCCGAGCTCGATGCCGGCGGAAAAGATTACCGCTTTCCGCTGCGCACCGAGTGGCTCCGCGAGGCCCTCGAAGGCTCCGATGCCGCTGCGTCCGACAAGGAAGGCGAAGTCGCGGTCCGCGTGAGCAAAAGCGGCGACGACGTGGTCGTTCACGGCACGCTCGACGCGAGCCTTTTGTCCTCGTGCGCGCGCTGCCTCGGCGAGGCCAATATCGTCATTTCGCAGCCCATTACGGGTCTTTTTTCGCCGAAGACGAGCCTCGTGGGCGCCGCCAAAGACGAGTATGAATTCGCCGCCGAGGAGGCCGAAGTCATGGCCTACGAAGGGGAGACCGTCGTGCTCGACGATCTCATCCGCGATGAGCTTTTGCTTGAGATTCCCATGATTCCCTTGTGTTCAGAGGATTGCCCGGGTATACGCCCCCCTCCCTCTTTCGAGGCGAGTCCTGCGGCACCTGCCGTCGATCCTCGTCTCGCTCCACTTCTCCAAATCAAACCTTCCCGAAACCTGAAGGAGTAACTCCGTGGCCGTCCCCAAAAGGCGTACAAGCCGCAGCAAGCGCAACATGCGCCGCGCTAACCACGACAAAGTCACCGCTCCGCAGCTCATTGCCTGCGCGAACTGCGGCGAACCCTCGGTCCCTCACCGCGCTTGCGCGGCGTGTGGCCACTACAAGGGCAAGGCCGTAAAGACGCTCAAGGCGAAGGTCTGAGAGGCGCAAACCTCATACAGGCCGCGTGGCGCTTCCCTCGCCACGCGGCATTTCGCTTTTTGTGCGCTGATTTTCCCATGTGTGCGCCACACGTGCCTTGGCACGGGGCGCGCGATTTGCGAGCCTGACCGCAGCCATGATCCAACCGCCCAAGAGCCGCATCCTCGGCACCGGACATTTTCTTCCGCCGAACGTGCGCACCAACGCCGATCTCGAAAAGTTGGTCGAGACGAGCGACCAGTGGATTCGCGAGCGCACGGGCATCGGCGAGCGCAGGGTCGCAGGCGACGGCATGGTCACGAGTGACATGGCCGCGAACGCCGCGAAAAACGCGCTCGAAGCCGCCGGAACGAGCGCGAGCGAGCTCGACATGATCATCGTGGGGACGGTGACGCCCGACATGCCCATGCCGGCCACAGCGGTCTTCGTGCAGCAGAAAATCGGTGCGCCCCACTGTCCCGCGTTCGACATCAGCGCCGCCTGCGCCGGGTTCGTGTTCGGCCTGTCGATCGCCGACAAATTCATCGCGTCGGGAACAGCGAAGCGCATTCTGGTCATCGGGGTCGAGCTCCTGTCGCGGGTCGTCAACTGGGAAGACCGCACCACCTGCGTGCTCTTCGGCGATGGCGCCGGCGCTGTGGTGCTCGGCCCGGCCGAGGGCGACCGCGGGCTCCTCTCGACCAACACCCACACCGACGGTTCGCTCGGCGAGTCGCTGATGATTCAGGCGGGCGGCAGCGCCATGCCCATCACCGTCGAGGCGCTCGCCAACCGCAAAAACAAGGTCGCGATGCGCGGGCAGGACATCTTCAAGGCGGCGGTGAAGAACCTCCACTCGGCCAGTCAGATGGCGGTCGATCAGGCCGGCATGAAGAACGAAGACGTCGACTGGGTGGTTCCCCATCAAGCGAACCTGCGCATCATCGACCAGGTCACGGCGCGCGCCAATTACCCCAAGCACAAGGTGCTCTCGAACATCGAGCGGGTGGGCAACACGTCGAGCGCTTCGATCCCCATTTTGCTCGACCAAAACGTGCGCGCCGGCGTGATCAAGCCGCGCGACGTGGTGCTGATGTGCGCGCTCGGCGCGGGCGTCTCGTGGGGCGCTGCTCTCGTGCGCATGTAGCCGGTCGCCGTTTTTTTGGCCCGACGCGCCGATGACAGGCACGATCGCGCCATGAAGACTGTCGCTTTTTGTGCCTTTGCCACCACACTCGCCCTCTCGGGCTTCGCCTTCGCCGCAACCGGCGACTCCGAAGAGGAAACGCAGCACAAGCGCCCGGCTGCGTCGACCCCGGCGTCGGCGACAGGCGAGAAGTCGGACCACGAGCAGATGGTCGGCCATTTCGCCGTCGGTTACATGGGCGCTTCGCAGATCCCGATCGCGGTCTTCGCGGCCGGCCCGGGCGGCGGCGCAGTCACCGCAGACAACGTCACCACGCCGTTCGTCGGAGGCCGCTACTGGCTC
The DNA here is from genome assembly GCA_947473045.1 of Myxococcales bacterium. Lineage (GTDB taxonomy): Bacteria > Myxococcota_A > Polyangia > Polyangiales > Polyangiaceae > JANYHY01. The sequence goes on from CANJCO010000054.1 coordinate 12,872, forward strand.
TCGGCCGGAATGGGCATCGACCTCGGCCTTGGCCTCGCGTTTTCAGGCGGCTCCACGACGACCACGACCCCCGCGGCAGGCGCCGTCTCCGTCGATGCACCGAGCCGCACCGGAATCGGCCTTCACGCCGGCGTTCCCCTCGCGCTCGCCTATACCAAGCACTTCACGTTCGAGCTCGTGCCGGAGCTGACCTTCGGTTACGCCAGCTCGACCATCAAGGCGAACATCGTCGCCGGGCAGCCCGCTTCGCCCGACATCAGCCAGTCGGGGCTCCGCTTCGACCTCGGCGGTCGCGTCGGCGGCGAGCTGCACTTCGGCTTCATGGGCGTTCCGCAGCTCTCGCTGCAGGCCACGGTCGGACTCGGCTTCCGCTATTCGTCGGTGAAGGTTTCGCTCAGCGACAACTCGTTTTCGCAGTCGTCGGGCGGACCCTCGTTCGGCACCAGCGTGCAGGACGCTCCGTGGGCGATTTTCACGAACAACGTCAGCGCGCTATACTACTTCTGATGAAGACCACTTTCGCCGTCACGGCGCTCGCGTTCGTGGGTCTGGTGCTGGCGTGCTCGAGCGGCCCGGGAACGTCGCTCGGCGCGGGCTCCGGCTCCGATCCGGTGCCCGTTTCGGGTGATCCCGCAACGTCGTCGAACGATCCTTCGGGCAGCTCGTCCGAAGGAGCGGGCGGAGCCAGCGCCGGAAAATGCATCGCGTGCGCCGGCTCGTTCACCTGCACGAAACCGGGCAGCGACAAGACCGACACTGTGACGCTGACGCCGGCGAAAGGCGGCCTCTGCGACGCCGAGGGACTGCCGTTCGATCCGTGCACAGGCAAGGGGAGCGTCGACGGTCTCAGCGCGACGATAACCGCCGTCGGCACGGGCCTTCACGTGTGCCTGACGGGCAAAGGCAAGACGCAGTGCATCGACTGCGTTCCCGGCGCCGCCCCGCAGCCAACTCCTGTCGTGCCCGACCCGCAGCCGCCGGCTACCCCCGACGCGGGCTGACGCGCGCAGTGGCCACGCGCCCGACGCGCCTTGTTGGCGCGCTCGTGGTCGTCTGATAAAGCCGTGCGCATGGGCAAAATTGCGTGGTTGTTTCCGGGGCAGGGCGCTCAGTCGGTGGGCATGTGCAAAGACGTGCTCGCCGCCTCCGCGCCGGCGCGTCTGGTCCTCGCTGCGGCCGACGACGCGCTCGGTGAAGCGCTCTCGCGCACCATCGCAGAGGGGCCCGAAGAGACGCTTACCCTCACGGCCAACACGCAGCCCGCCATAGTAGCCGTCAGCTGCGCGATGCTTGCCGCCGTGCGCGAGCGCTCGCCCGCGCTGCCGCTTCCCGCGTTCGGCGCGGGTCATTCGCTCGGCGAATATTCGTCGCTCGTCGCCGCGGGAGCGCTCTCGCTCACCGACGCTGTGCGCATCGTTCGCGCGCGCGGCAGTGCGATGCAGGCGGCGGTTCCCGCGGGCATCGGCGCGATGGCGGCCGTAATGGGGCTCGACCCCGCGAAAGTCGACGAAATTTGCAGAGAAGCGAGCCTGGGCGAGGTGGTGTCGCCCGCCAACTTCAACGCGCCGGGCCAAATCGTTATCGCCGGTCATGCGGCGGCCGTCGCGCGCGCCAGCGAGCTCGTCGTCGCGGCGAAGGGCAAGGCCATCGCGCTCAAAGTAAGCGCGCCCTTTCACTGTGCGCTGATGGCGCCCGCTGCGCGCGTGGTCGAGGCCGAGCTCGCGAAGGTCACCGTGAGCGCTCCGACCTTCCCGATCGTCGCCAACGTCGATGCCGAGCCCAACGTCGATCCTGCCCGCGTCAAGCAGCTGCTCGTGCAGCAGGTCGACGGTGCGGTTCGCTGGGAGGAGTCGATCGCGCTCATGCAGCGCGCGGGCGTGACGCACGCGCTCGAACTCGGTCCGGGAAAAGTGCTCGCGGGGCTGGTTCGCCGCATCGCGCGCGACATCAAAGTGCTGTCGGTTTGCGACCTCGCGGCGCTCGATCAGGTCGAGGCGTTCGTGGCCTCCGCGTCGGCGGCGCCAGAATGACGATGCGTTTTCGCTCTGTTCTCGCGCAGAAAAAGGTGCGACAAGGCCCTCGATGTTTCGGCTAACCGGTAAAGTTGCTGTGGTCACCGGCGGCTCGCGTGGCATCGGCCGCGCCTGCTGCGAAGCCCTCGCCGAGCACGGCGCCCACGTCGTCATCAATTATGTGCGCGGCGAGCAGGCCGCGCGCGAGTGCGCCGATGCCATCATCGCGGCCGGCGGCACCGCCGAGCTCGCTGCGTTCGACGTCGCCGACACCGCGGCGACCGAGACGGCGCTCGAGGCGATCATCAAGGCCCACGGCAAAATCGACATCCTCGTCGCCAACGCGGGCATTTCGATCGACGGGCTGCTGCTTCGGGTCAAAGACGAAGATCTCGACAAGCTGTGGCACACCAACGTCACCGGCTCGATTACCTGCGCGCGCGTGGCGATGAAGTCGATGATGCGCGCCCGATCGGGTCGCATTATCTTCATGTCGAGCGTCGTCGGCGAGATGGGCAACGTCGGTCAAACCGCGTACGCCGCTACAAAAGCAGCGGTCATCGGCGCCGCGAAATCGATCGCCCGCGAGTACGCAGCGCGCAACGTGACGGTCAACGCCATCGCGCCCGGGTTCATCGACACCGACATGACGCACGCGATGAACGATCAGGCCAAAGAGGCCGTCCTCAAGGCTGTGCCGCTTGGCCGCACGGGCAGCGCGCGCGACATCGCCGCGGCATGCGTCTACCTTGCCAGCGACGAGGCCGGCTACGTCACCGGTCAGGTTCTCCGCGTCAACGGCGGAATGTACGTCTAGCTTCACGCACCACGGCGACCCGAAGATTCGCGTTTTCAATCGGGCCCGCCTCAGGTATCAATCGCCCGCGTCTCAACGATACGAGGAAACATGGCTCAGGACATCGCCACCGAGGTCAAGCGCATCATCAAAGAGCAGCTCGACGTCGACGAGAAAGACATCAAGCCCGAGTCGTCCTTCATCGACGATCTCGGCGCCGACTCGCTTGGCCTCGTCGAGCTCGTGCTCGCATTCGAAGAGGCCTTCGAGATCGACATCCCCGACGAAGACACCGAGAAGATTCGTTCGGTGCAGGATGCGATCACGTACATCGAGCAGCACGCCAAAAAGTCCTGAGCGCTGCCGCGCGTCAGGATGCCACGCTCGCGCTTTTCACGAGGCGCGGGCGTGTTGCTTTCTGTGTCATCCAGTGATGGCCTCGACGTCGTGTCGACGAGGGGCCACTCTCACCTGAGGACTCCGTCATGGAACGCGTCGTCGTCACAGGAATCGGTCTCGTTACCCCGCTGGCCATCGGCACGCACGAAACCTGGCAGGGGCTGCTCGCAGGTCAGAGCGCGATCGGCCTCATCTCGCTGTTCGACACGTCTGCGTTTCGCGTAAAAATCGCGGGCGAAGTGAAGTCGTTCGAGCCTTCTCGTTACATCGAGAAGAAGAAGATCAAGGAAATGGGCCGCTTCTGCCAGTTCGCGGTGGTGGCCGGGCAACTCGCGATCAAAGACGCGGGGCTCACCCTCACCGACGAAGAAAAAGAGCTCGCAGGGTGCTTCGTGGGCGTGGGTCTGGGCGGGCTTGAGGTCATCGAAGAGACCAAGCGTGTGGTCATGGAAAAGGGCCCGCAGCGCGTCAGCCCTTACTCGATCCCGGGTATCATCTCGAACCTGGCCGCGGGCCAGATTTCGATGGAACACGGCTTGAAAGGGCCTTCGTACTGCACGACGAGCGCCTGCTCGAGCGGCGCTCACGCGCTTGGTGAGGCCGTCGAGTGGATCCGCCGGGGCCGCGTTGAGGTCATGGTCGCGGGCGGCGCGGAGAGCACCGTCTCACCGGTTGGCGTTGGCGGTTTCGAAGCGATGCTTGCGCTCTCCAAGCGCAACGACGATCCCACGCGCGCCAGTCGCCCGTGGGACCGCGGGCGCGACGGCTTCGTGATGGGCGAAGGAGCCGGCATTATGGTGCTCGAGTCGCTCACGCGCGCGAAAAAGCGTGGGGCGAAGATTTACGCGGAGGTAACCGGATACGGCGCCTCGAGCGACGCGCACCATCTCACGCAGCCCAGCCTCGACGGACCGCAACGATCCATGCGCATGGCGCTCCGCGACGCGGGCGTGTCTGCCGACGACGTCGACTACGTCAACGCGCACGGCACGTCGACGCCCATCGGCGACCTCAACGAGTCGCGGGCGATCGCCGCAGTATTCGGCGACAACGCGACCTCGAAGCGGCTCTGGGTCAGCTCGACCAAGTCGATGATCGGCCATCTTCTCGGTGCCGCGGGAGCCGTCGAGAGCGCGATCTGCGCGCTGGCCATTTCGGAGGGCAGGGTTCCGCCGACCATCAACCTCGACGATCCCGATCCCGAGTGTACGCTCGACTACGTGCCCAACATTGCGCGCGATCGCGTCATTCGTCACGCCGTGAACAACTCGTTCGGCTTCGGCGGAACAAACGCGAGCCTCGTCTTCTCACGCTTCGACGCCTGAGCGTCAGCCTCAGGATCCCCTGTGAAGTGCCCTTTTTGCGCGCATGTTGAGAGCAAGGTGATCGACTCGCGGGCATCTGCGCCCGGCGACGTGATCCGCAGACGCCGCGAGTGCGAGAGCTGCGCGCGTCGCTTCACGACCTACGAGCGCCTCGACGACATGGTCCCGGTCATCGTCAAAAAGGACGGTCGTCGTGAGTCGTTCGATCGCCAGAAGCTGCTGGCCGGTCTGTCGCGGGCCTGCGAAAAGCGACCTGTCTCGCGCGAGGCGCTCGATGCGCTCGTCGACGCGGTGGAGCGCGGACTCATCGACACCGGCGACAAAGAAGTCTCGGCGCGCCTTATCGGCGAGCGCGTGATGCGCGAGCTGTCGGTGCTCGACGACATCGCCTACGTGCGCTTCGCCAGCGTCTATCGTTCGTTTCGCGACATCTCCGAGCTGCGCGCCGAGGTCGAACGCATCGACATCGCGCAACGCGAAGGCAGGGTATCGTGAGCGCTCTCCACGTGTCTCCCGATCGCTCCGATGACGCGTACTACATGGGGCGCGCGCTCGACCTCGCGCGTCAGGGGCGGCCCTCACCCAATCCGCACGTTGGCGCGCTCGTCGTCAATGGCGGCATCATCGTGGGAGAGGGCTACCACGCAGCCGCCGGCAGCGATCACGCCGAAGTCGCCGCGTTGCGCGCCGCAGGCGACCGTGCGGCGGGCGGCACGCTGTTCGTTACCCTCGAGCCCTGCAACCACTTCGGTCGAACGCCTCCGTGCACCGATGCGCTGCATCGCGCCGGCATCACGCGCGTCGTCGTCGGCTGCCGCGATCCGAACCCGCACGTCGATGGCGGGGGCCTCGAAAAGCTCGTCGACAGGGGGCTCGAAGTCACGGTTGGCGTGCGCGAAGCCGACGCGCGGCGATCCATCGCTCCCTGGGTGAAGTTCGTCACCACCGGGCTGCCGCACGTATCGCTCAAGTTGGCGCTGTCGCTCGACGGGCGAATCGCGACGCGGACGGGGGCGTCGAAGTGGGTGACCGGCCCCGATGCGCGCGCGCGCGTACACGCCTTGCGGGCTGACCACGACGCGGTGGCCGTCGGCATCGGCACCGCGCTCAGCGATGATCCGCGCCTCACGGTGCGCGATGCGCCCGGAACGAGCCCAACGCGCGTGGTGTTCGATACGCGGCTGCGCCTCCCCCTCGAATCGCGGTTGGTCAAATCGGCTGGTGAAGTGCCCCTCATCGTGATCGCAAGCGCCGATTCGCCCGCTGCGAATGAAGAGGCGCTGCTGGCGCGCGGAGCGCAGGTGATCCGGGCTCCGAGCAGCGCTGAAGGCCGAATCGACGTCGCCGGCGCGCTGCGCCTCCTGGCCGCGCGGGGCGTCGTCACGATGCTCGTCGAAGGCGGAGCCGAGCTCGCGGGCAGCTTCCTCGCGGCCCGCCTTGCCGACGAGCTCCACGCGTTCATCGCGCCGATCCTGCTCGGTCCGAGGGGTCGCCCGGGGGCCGTGGACTGGGCCGGTCCGGACGTGCCCGCCCACGCTCCGCGCATCGTGGACCCTTCGTGGGAAGTGTGCGGCGACGACGCGCACGTGTTCGGGCGAATCGACTACCCCGAGAGCTGACCCTGCTTGTGGCTGAGTCGCTTCGAGGCTCGCCTCCGGCGGCGTACGTCGCTACAATGGGCGCATGGCGATCCGCACCATTCTTCACTACCCCGACAAGCGCTTGCGCGAGGTCGGCGCGCGAGTTGAGGCCATCACCCCGGAGATCAGGCAGCTCATCGACGACATGGCCGAGACCATGTACGCAGCGCCAGGCGTCGGGCTCGCGGCGACGCAAATTGGCGTCCCGGTTGCGATCTTCGTCGTCGACACCGCGGAGGAGGGACAGCCCAGCCAGCTGCGCGTGTTCGTCAACCCCGTCATCGTCGAGCGCGAGGGCGAGGTCACGTGGAACGAAGGCTGCCTCAGCTTCCCCGAAGTTCACGAAGAGATCGACCGCGCCGCGAAGATTCGTGTGCGCGCCCAGGATCGCAACGGAGCCTGGTTCGAGCTCGAAGCCGAAGACCTTCTGGCCGTCGCGATTCAGCACGAGCTCGAGCACCTCGAGGGCGTGCTCATGATCGACCACATGGGGCCGCTCAAAAAGCGCATCGTGCATCGCAAGCTGCAGAAGCGCGCCGATGAGCACGCTTCTGCATAGGTCGCGCGACCCGTGGCGGGTGGCTAGCGGCTGGGCTTTTTGAAGGCGCTCGTATCGACGCGCTGTCCTCGTGCGGCGGACTCGCTGATCACGCGCGGCGTGATCCCGGTGGCCACGTGCCCTTCGCCGGACTCGTCGGCCACGAAGACGTCGCGGGTCGCGATGCCGGTTGCGCTGTCGGCGGCGAGCTCGGCGATGCGCCCGACGCGGTAGCGCCCGTCGCTCAGTTGGTGCACCTCAATCGCGATGTCGAAGGCTTCGGCGATGCACGAGCGGGCAGCGTCGGTTGACATACCCGGACGCGACAGCAGCAGCTGAGAGACGAGTCTCGCGAGGCCCTGTCGAAGGGAGGGCGCGGTAGACGCAGCGAGCACGCCTTCTGCGCCTTGCCCGACGGCTTCGAGGGTGGAAGTGAGCGCCCCGCTGGCGAGGTTGCTCACGATCCAGCGGTCGGGGCGGGTGCGCGCGGCGGCGTGAAGCAGCTCGTCGCTCCCGATACCAGCGCGGAGCCGGAGGGCGTGGACCGGTCCGACGTTGAGCTCCTCTTCTTCACCCGCGACGACCACGCGCTCGCCCGGCGAGCTGCTCGACGCCAGCGCCGCGACAAACCCGACCGACGCCGATGCGCTCGAACCGCAGACGAGCAGGTTCGTCTTCGCGAACAGGCACGCCTCGAGGAAATTGGCCATCGCGCGGCTGAGCGCGCCGAGCCGCACGAAATCTTCGAGCGCCATTTCGACGCGGCGGCGCTTGCGAATGATGAGCGCGTGGCTCTGCGATCCCGGCGGCGCGAACGCGATCATGTGCGCGCCTCGCGGCAAGTGTCGAACGATGCTCGTCTCGCCGGCTGCCACCGGCTCGCCGGACTGGGCCGCGAGGCGCCCGATCGCGCGACCGAGGGCCGCGTCGGTCGTGAATCCGGCGTCTGCGAGCGCCAGCCCGGACGACTTCACGAGCAGCACCTGATCGTGCCGCGAGCAGTGAATCTCGGTCGCGTCGTCGTCGTCGAGCGCGGCGCTCAGCGCCCCCAACCCCACGAGCTCGCGAAGCGCGTCTTTCGAGAGTGAGTCGACCGTGACGCCCTCGGGCAGGCCCTCGTCGGCAGCCATGGCCTTCGCCTGCTCGAGCGCGAGGCGCTCCAGGCTTGCGCGCGTTCCCTCGCTTACCGGGTGTGCATCGAGCTCGGAGAGATCGGCGACGTCGGCGATGCGATCGAGCAGCGTGACGAGGGCGAGTCGGCGTCCGGCCTGCACTGGCGATTCGCGCGGCGGCAGGCGGGACGGCACGGAGGAGGGCACGGTGCGCGCCGGCGCGGATGCGGCCACCGACGGCGCTGCAGGCTGAGGCGGCGGAGCTACCGACGGGGAGCGCGGCGCGGGCGCCGGCGCCTGCTGCGCGGGCGGCGACGCGGGGAGAGCGAGCGTGCTGCGGCCAGGCGCAACATTGGCCATTGACGGCATGCGGGGCGGCGCCGGCACCTTGGCGGCCGGGGCCGGGGCACCCCTGAGCTCGGCGTCATCGGTCGGCTGATCGGGAGGCGACGTCGGCGCTGCGAGATCGCGCGTCACGGCGGGCGGCTGCGCGCGCGGGGCGGGCGCTTGAGCCACGGAGGGCAGAGGTGCGCGCGGGGCGGCTACTGCCGGTTGCGGCCGCTGCGGAGCAGCAGGCGCGGGCTGTGGCACGGGGGGCGGAGCCGCGGGCACAGGCGGGGGCGCGGGGGCTGCAGCCATCGGCGGCGGTGGCGGCGCGAAAGGCGGCGGCATGTGGCCTGCTCCGGTGGCGTCTTCGACGCTCGCCTCACCTTCGGCGCTGCCGGTGTCGACCCGCAGGATGAAGTCGCCGATGTAGATCTTGTCGCCTTCGCGAACAATCGTCGCCTGCGCGATTTTGCGCCCGTTGACGTACGTTCCGTTGGTGCTCTTCAGGTCGGTGACGATGAATCGTCCATCGCGGTAGAGCAAACGCGAGTGGTGCTTGGAGACGTTGCCCTTGGGCAACATGAGATCGTTGCCCTGCACGCGGCCGACGTTGATCTCGTTCTTGTCGAACGTCTCCCTGCGCTCTGCGCCGCCCTTCTCGCTGATGATGATCGCGAACATTCGTACCTCTGGAGGTGCGGGGCCTTTGGCCACGCGGGCGTTTGGTGCTCTCCCGCCCGCAGCGCCGGGAGCGGCTTGGCGGACAGGGTCGCAGAAGCGCGCCGCGAAAGCGCCGACGCTGGGCCGAATTGTCGGTTTACCGAGCGGCAGATGTCAATGATTACGAGCGGCTCGCCCGCGCTTACGGATGAGCGCGCCTGCCGGGCGCTCAGGCTCCCGTGCGCTTCTGCTTCACTTCTGCGGCCACGATGCCGAGCATCTCGCCCGCGAGCGCCATCACGTCGCGCTCGCTGAAGCCTCCGGCGCGCAGCTCCCGGTAGATCGTCTTGGCAAGAATGCCGACGGTGCGCGGGTCGCGGTTGCCGGTCGATACATCGAAGGGAAGGGCCATCTCGCTCTTTCGTGCAGGGGGACGAAGCGCAATCGAAAAGCCGAAAACCGCTCGCCGCCGGTCACGCGTACAAACCTCGTGCCACGCAAAAATCGGTCGATTCCGGGGCGATTTCGCGTTTTTGGGTGCGTAGCGGACGTGGCTGTACGCGCTCGTGCGCGAAGCCGGGTTCGCGCTCCTTGGCGTGCCGGGCCCGCGGTTGGCCGTGTTAGCGTCGCCCGAATGTCGGACCGCGACGACGCGACAGACGCAAACGAATCTGCTCCCGAAATTCAGCCGCAGCCCGCGCCGACGCCTGCGCCGGACCCCGCGCGCCGCAGGCGCCTGCTGCTGGCCCTCGCCGTGTATGCCACGTGCGTGGTGGTGATGGCGATCGTCGCCGGCCCGCAGCGACTTCGCGAGCACTCGCAGTTCAACCACTACGCGCAGCTCGCCCACGCCTGGCTTCACGGCCACAACGACCTCGCGAGCGGCCCGCCGGCCTACGCCCAGGGCAACGACTTCGCGCGCTTCGACGGCAAGTGGTTCATCAGCTTCCCGCCGTTTCCCGCGATGCTGATGCTGCCGCTCGTCGCGCTGGCGGGCAGCCCCGAAAATTTTCAGGACGCGCAGTTCATCGTCTGGCTGAGCGGCATCGCTCCCGCAGCGCTCTTTCTTGCGCTTGAAAAACTGCGCAGTTCGGGGCGCTCCGATCGCACCGAGCGCGAAAATCTCGCCCTCGCGCTGCTCTTCGCGTTTGGCACCGTTTACTTTTTCACGGCAGTGCAGGGGAGCGTGTGGTTCGCCGCGCACGTCGTCGGTGCCGGTCTGCTGTCGCTTTATGCCCTCTTCGCGCTCGACGCCGCCTTCCCGCTGATCGCAGGGCTGCTGCTGGGCCTGCTCTTCCTCACGCGCCCGAGCACCCTGCTGGTCGCGCCGCTGTTCGCGCTCGAGGCGGTGCGTGTATCCTGCAAGGATGGACTGCCTGCCGCGGGGGCCCTCTCCGAGCGACTCGTGACCACGTGGCGGCGCGTCGACCTCGCGGCGGTGGCGAAGAAATTCGCCCTGTTCGCGCTCCCTGTGCTGGCGTGTCTGGGCTTCGCCGCGGCCTACAATCACGCGCGATTTGGCACGTGGAGCCCCAACGCGTTTGGTCACGAGCACCTCACCGTCGTGTGGCACGATCGCATGGCAAAATGGGGCCTTTTTGGCTATCATTACCTCGCGAAAAATCTGGGCGTGGCGCTGACGGTTCTGCCGTGGCTGCCGGCATCGCACGCCGCGCAGGCGCCGAGCTTTCAGATCAACGAGCACGGGCTGGCCCTCTGGTTTACGACGCCGCTTTATTTGTGGCTGCTGTGGCCGCGCACCCGGGGGTTTCTTCACGCAGCGCTGTGGCTGGCCGCGATCGGCCCCATCGCGATGGACCTGATGTATCAAAACAGCGGCTGGCGGCAGTTCGGCTACCGCTTCTCGAACGACTACGCCCCGCTGCTATTTCTCCTGCTCGCGATCGGCGGAAGACCGTTCGGGTGGCTCTTCAAGAGCGCCGCGGCGTGGGCGCTTGCGTGGAACCTCTTTGGTGCGGTGAGCTTCGATCGCGAAGGCTACGATCGCTATTACTGGCGCGAGGGAACGCAGAAAATTCTCTATCAGGACGACTGACGGGGCGCCCGCGATCGGGCGGCGGACGGGCATTGTCACCGCCTGGCGCGCCCAAAAAAGATGCAGAATGCAAGCTCGGCATCGCCCGCATTCGCGACGCTCCGGAGCGGCTCCCGCGTTCGCCACGTTGGCCGCCGCGACGGTCTGCGCAGCCCGGCACGTAGCCCTCCCGCTTGGCTGTATTTTGCGGTAAGAGGCGCAGCATGCGCATTGCCATGATCGCCAGCTCCGCTCTTTATGTCCTCGCTCTTTGCGACTGCAAGTCCGACGCGCCGCAGGAGCCCGCGGCGATCCACTTCGAGCCGCAGGGCCAGGCCGCAGCTGCTGCGGGCGGCGGCGGCAATGCCATGGGCGGCGGCAGCGGCAGCGCCATGGGCGGCGGCTCGGGCGATCCGAAGCGGGGCGTGTTTACGCTCGCGGACGCGACCAAAGATCTCCCGGGCGAGGGCCCCCTCACCGCTACGCTCGACACTTCCAGCGGCTCGCTGAGCTGCAAGCTGTTCGACGACAAGGCGCCCATCGCGGTGGCGAATTTCATCGGCCTCGCGCGCGGCGTGCGTCCTTGGAAAGACCCGGCCAGCGGCGCGTGGATCACGCGGCCGGCCTACGACGGAACGGTGTTTCACCGCGTCATCAAGGGCTTCATGATTCAGGGCGGCGACGCGCTCGGCAACGGAACCGGCGAGCCCGGATACGTATTCAAAGACGAGCTGTGGGCCGGCGCGCGTCATGATCGGGCGGGCCTGCTCTGCATGGCCAACCGCGGTCCGAACACCAACGGCGCGCAGTTTTTCATCACCGACGCGGCGGCCCCGCACCTCGACAGGAGCTACACCATTTTTGGCGAGTGCTCTCCTGAGGCAACGGTGCACGCGATCGCCAACGTGCCGGTGCAGGGTGAGCGGCCGCTCGCCAAGGTGTCGATCAACTCGGTCACCATCTCGCGCGGCGCGCCGAAGCCTGCGCCCGCGGCGAAGTAGCTACAGGCGCGGCAGCTCCACGCGCTGCCCGGCCTTGATGCCGTGCTGGCGGCACCATCCGGCGTTGGTCTCGATGACGTAGCTCGAGGCGCAGCCTACGCTTCTCGGATCGTCGTCGAGCGTGGGCACGTTCTCGAGCACACCGACGATGGTGCCGTCGCTTTCGACAAACAACATGTCGAGCGAGATGCAGGTATTATGCATCCAAAACGCGTGATCTTCGTGGGAGCCCAACGCGAAGAACATTCCGTGATTGTCTGCCATTTTCGTGCGGTACATCAGCCCGCGGGCGTTTTCTTCGGGCGTTCGCGCCAACTCGACCTCGAGCAGCGGGGTCGCCGGAGCGTCCAGGAAGTGGAGGCTCACGATGGGCGCCTTGGGCGGGCTCCCTGCGGGATCAGCAGGGCAGCGCAGCGCCGGTGCGGCCAGCGGCGGCGGCGCAGGCGGTGTCGGCAGCAGGCAGCGTGCAGTCGAGCGCGCCGGGGCCGGGGCGCCCGCCCGGGCGGCAACGTCGGGCTTCGCGACGGGGGGCTGGGCGGCTATCTCGATGACGCGAGCCGGCTCTTCAGGCGCTCGGTTGCAAACGGCGACTGACACGAGCAACGAGGCGAGCGCGAGTCGAACCATGCCGTGGACGTCTACCAAGCCAGGCGCATCGCGTCGAACGGAAGCGTATCATGCAAATACGAAATGCATTTTCAGGCTTTTGTTTCACTTGTGAAATCACGTATTCGGTATTTGCCGAAAAACAGTCAAACGAGCGTTGGTTTGAAATGTGCAAAGCTTGCACTTGCGCGCCGTGCCGCGAGGCTACCCCCCCAGTCTTTCCGCGGCGCGCTCTTTTTTTCCGGTTGCTCAGGCCCTCAGGCTGCGCACGCCGGCCTGATGCACTTTGCCGGGCAGCGGCCGGGCGACGACGCTCTCGGCGGCCTTGCCGGCCTCGACGAGGCGCTCGAGGTCGACGCCCGTAGAGACACCCATGCCGTGCAGCATGTAGACGAGATCTTCGGTGGCGACGTTTCCAGCGGCGCCCGGCGCGTAGGGGCAGCCTCCCAGACCGCCGACAGACGCGTCGAAGTCGCGCACGCCGAGCTCGAGCCCGACGACGATGTTGGCGAGCGCAGTGCCGCGCGTGTCGTGCATGTGCAGAGCGAGTTTGTGAGCTGGGATCTCGCGGAGCATGAGCTGCACAATGTTCTGGGTCTGCGCCGGGGTGCCACACCCGATCGTGTCTCCGAGCGAGATTTGGTAACATCCCATTTCCACAAGACGCGCCGCGATGGTGACTCCGCTCGCGGGCGCGATCTCGCCCTCGTACGGGCAGCCCCACACGGTCGAGACGTAGCCACGCACGCGCATTCCGGCGGCGATGGCTGGGGCGATCGTGTCTTCGAACGCGTCGAGGGTCTCGGCGACCGACTTGTTGACGTTCTTGCGGTTGTGCGTCTCGCTCGCGCTGAGAAATACGGCGATTTCGCGTATTCCGGCGGCCTTTGCCCGTTCGAGGCCTCTTGGATTGGGGCACAGCGCGGAGTAGACGACGCCCTCGCGCGGTGGCCAGGCGGCCACCTCGGCGGCCACGTCGTCAGCGTCGGCGAGCTGGGGGATCCACTTCGGTGACACGAAGCTCGTGATCTCGACGCGCTTGAGGCCAGCCGTGGTCAGCGCTTCGATGAGCCTGAGCTTGCCGCGAAGCGGTACGGTCGCGCGCTCGTTCTGCAGGCCGTCGCGCGGCGAGACTTCGTAGATGCTGACCTCGTGCGGCAAATGTTCAAACATGGTGGACCCTCGAATGCTTGGAGCAGCCTCGCGGATGCGCGAGGCTCACGTCAACGACGTTGGGGCCTCGACCGGCGCCCTGGCGGGCATTTCTGTGCGCATTGACCCGCTGAAAATGCCGGTCTTGGTGCCGCACATGCTTCGCACCATCTCGCGCTCGGCGTAAGGCAGCCAGCCTGCGCGCCGCATGAGCGCATCGCGCACCCACGCGAGCGGCGTGAGATCGGACTGAAAAAACGGCGTCAGCCAGCGCGTCGCCAGCTGATAAAAATCGAGGTGCGCCCTTCGCTCGGCTGAGTAGCGCTCCAGCGCCTCGCCCACGCTGGCGGAGCTGCGCAAGGCTACCGCGAGCGCGTCGGCGTCGCACAGCGCGAGGTTGCAGCCCTGGCCAAGCTGCGGGCTCGTGGCGTGTGCGGCGTCGCCTAGAAACACGACGCCCGGCGCGTGCCAACGCGGCATGGTGACATCGAAGTAAGTCGCGAACGTGAGCTGATCGAACGCGTCGATCTGCGCGAGGAGCGCCTCGGCCTCGGGGGCGATCGTGCGCACGTGCTGCTTCCATGCGTCTACGCCGCCTGCCCGCCAGCGTTCGAGCTCGTCGCCGCGAACGCTGAAAAAAAGGCTCGTGTGCCGCACGTCCTGCCCGTCGGGGCCGAGGCCGGTGGGGAGCATGCCGACCATCGCGCGCGTGCCGCGCACTTTTTGATGAAGAACGCCCTCGTACTGGCCCTCGCGATCGCTGCCGACAAACCAAAGCGCGCCCCACGGGTAGCGCTCCACGCGTTTTGTGACGTCGTGCATGGCGTCGCGCACGTGCGACCGCGCGCCGTCGCACACGACGACCAGCTCGAACGGGCCGATTCGCTCTGCGGCCTCGGTGACGAGCACGCGCGTGCTCCCGGGGCCGAACACCACGCGCGATATGCCGACTCCGCACGCGAGCGTCGCGCTCGACGCGCGCACGGCCGAAAGGAGCGTGTCGAAGAGAACACCGCGGTGCAGACCAACGCCGTAGAGATCGCTGCCGAGCGCTGCATAGGCCAGGTCGAGCACGCGCGCGCCTGAGGGCGTTTCAGCCAGCAGCCGGTCGACGCGGGCGCCTCGCGCGAGCACCGGATCGACGCAGCCGAGGGCGCTCAGCACCATCAGGCCCGACGGCTGCATCATGATGCCTGCGCCGACGGGCTTCGGCTCGGCGACGCGCTCGAAGACCGTGACGTCGTGGCCATCCCGAGACAGCAGCAGCGCACTCGCAGCTCCCGCCGTGCCGCAGCCGATGATCGCGATGCGCACCGTGAATCTTCCGGTCAGAGCCCTACGAGGCGCGTCTGGCGCTTGGTCGACGGCGTGAAGGCGATCGCGTATTTGCCCGAGAAACAGGCGTGGCAGTAATCGCCCGGCGCGCCGCCCGGTCCTCCGACGGCGCCGAGCATGCCGTCGAGCGAGAGGTAGCCAAGGCTGTCGGCCGTGACGTAGCGCGCGATCTCGTCGTTGCTGTGGCTCGAGGCGATGAGCTCTCGTCGCGTGGGAGTGTCGATGCCGTAGTAGCAGGGCCACTGCGTAGGGGGGCTCGAGATGCGCAGGTGCACTTCTTTCGCTCCAGCGTCGCGGATCATCTTCACGATTTTTCGCGAAGTGGTGCCGCGCACGATCGAGTCGTCGATCACCACGACGCGCTTGCCCTTGATGGCCGTGGCCACGGGGTTGAGCTTCAGCCGCACGCCGAAGTGGCGAATCGACTGCTGTGGTTCGATGAACGTTCGCCCCACATAGTGCGAGCGAATCAGCGCCATCTCGAAGGGGATGCCCTGGGTGCGCGCGTAGCCGATGGCCGATGGTACGCCGGAGTCGGGCACAGGGATGACGACGTCGGCGTCGACCGGGTGCTCGCGCGCCAGCGTCTCGCCCAGCGCCTTGCGGACCTCGTAGACGCTGCGCCCGCCGAGCTGGGAATCGGGTCGTGCAAAGTACACGTATTCGAACACGCAGCTCTGGCGCTCGACGGTGACAGGGAGCCGGCTCGAGCGCATCCCCGCGTTGTCGATCACGAGCACTTCTCCGGGCTCGAGATCGCGAACGTACTCGGCGCCGATGAGGTCGAAGCTCGTCGGTTCGCTCGCGAGCACGTGCGCGTCGCGATTTCCGGGAAGAATGCCGAGGCAAAGCGGCCGGATCCCGCGCGGGTCGCGCACGGCCACGATTGTGTCTTCGGTCATGAACAGCAGCGAGTAGGCGCCCTGAACCCGCGACAGCGCGTCGACGATGCGGTCTTCGATGGAGATTTCCTGGCTCATCGCGACGCGGTGAACGATGACCTCGGTGTCGCTCGACGACTGAAAGATCGAGCCGCGCGCCTCGAGCTCTTCGCGGAGCTCGTCGGCGTTCGTCAGGTTGCCGTTGTGGCATACGGCGAGCGAGCCGCGCGCGTAGTCGACGGCGAGGGGCTGCGCGTTCTTGAGGTGCGAGCCGCCGGCAGTCGAGTAGCGCACGTGGCCGATGGCGAGCTTGCCTGGCAGCTTCGCGAGGCTCTCCTCGCTGAAGGCGTCCTGCACGAGGCCCATCGCGCGAAAGGCGTAGAGCTGCTGGCCGTCGCTCGTGACAATGCCGGCGGATTCCTGCCCGCGGTGCTGCAGCGCGTGGAGCCCAAGGTAGGCGAGGTTGGCGGCCTCGGCGTGACCGAAAATGCCGAATACTCCGCACTGATCGCGAAAGTGATCGTCGTCGTCGTCGTAGCGGTGCGGGACGGGCTGCGCGTGGGGATCGAGGATGGCGAGGCGTCGGCGCATGGTTGGGCTTTTTCTAGCCGCCGCGAGGCGCAGCGAGCCTCGCCTCCCTATCACGTTTCGGGGCGCTGGCGCGCGCACGCTGCGGGCCGCCGGCTCAGGGCTTGGTGGCGGCGGCTGCGTACGTGGCCAGAATCTCGACGCGGTAGCGCGAGTGCGCGTGGGTCGCGTCTTCGAGCGCGACGGTGGCCAGCGTCTTTCGCACAGCCGCGGCGCAGGCAGCGGCCGTCCTGGCGCCCTTCAGCGTGCGCCCTTCGCGCGGCAACGACAGCATGATCGGCTGTCTTTTTCGCTGGTAGCTCACGTCGGCCGAATAGGCGATCGCGCCGCCCGGTCCCGCGGGGACGCAGCTCGCATTGTCGGCGATGGCCCTGGCGAGCGCGCGCTCGAAGGCGGGGAGGTGATCGCAGTCTCTTGCGGCGGTGCGCTTCGAGCCCGGATCGTGGCACTCGGTGATGCGCGGTTCGCTCAGTGTCAGCCCCGCGGGCAGGGGCGGGGCGGGCGCGGGCGGCGGGGGCCCGGCGTCCACTTCGGCAGCGGTGGCCGCTGGAGCGCCCGAGGCGACGGGGGCGGCGAGCTCGACGGCGGCGTCGGCTTCGGTGGCCTGGGAGAATTCTTCTGGAACCGCGCGCGGCCGGCGCCACAAGTAGAGCGGAATCGCGACCAGCACTCCGAGCAGCGCGAGCACTGCCGCCAGTTGAAGCCGCCCGCCGGCCGCGTCGGGAGGTGGCGCCCCTCGACCGCGACGCGCGACGGTGCGCGGCGCGGAGGGCGAGCGCGCGAGGTCGTCGTCGTCGCCGCGAGGCGCCTCACTCCGATCAGCCACGCGCACCCGAGACCGCCAACATGGCTGTATTCTTCACGGATTTTCTACGAGCGATCGCACCGTCGCGCGAGACTCGCATCGCGCGATCGACGCGGTGAGATCGAGGCCGTCCGGCAGCATGCCCTGAACCTGTCCGACGATTTGCTCGACGAGGTTCCTGGCCTCTTGCGGGCCGGGCCCCGCCATCGCCACGGCGAACCGCAGCGGCCCCGTGTGGCCAGCCGTGACCGCGATGAGCGACAGCAGGAACATGTCGGTGAGCTCGACCACGCGCGAGGCGGCGCGGCGGAGCGCGAGCATCTCGAGGATGGTGGGCCGATCGCTTACTACGCGGTTGGGGCCACGAATCTCGTAGCGCGCGATCGATAGCGGGGCATCGACCCACTCCGCGAACGCGGCCTCTTCGTCGAGCGCCCGGAGCAGGTCTTCCTGCTTGAGGAGCCCGGTGAGTCCGTCCCGGCGCGCGAGGTAGGCGCGAGCGCGCTTGTGCCCCGAGCTTTCGCGCGCGAACGACACGAGCTTGAAGCGCAGCTCACCGAGCTGAACTTCGCCTCCGTGAAGCAGGCTCACGCTCTTTTTGCGCTCGTAGGTGTGGTCGGCGTAGGTGCCGTTGGTCGATCCGGCGTCTTCGACAAACCACGAACCGGCCTGCCATTTCACCCGCGCGTGCTGGCCGCTGACGGTGGCCTCGGGCACCACGATTTCGTTGTCGCTTCGGCGACCGATCGTGAGCTCGGGCTTGTCGAGGGCGATGAGCTCGCCGACGAAATCGTGCGCGTTGCTGGCGAAGGTCGCGAGCAGGCTCTGCTGGCCCGGCGCAAACTGATTTTGCGAGCTGCGACCCAGCGGCGCGCCCGGATCGAGGCGCTCGATCGGCAGCTGCACCGGGTTGGTCGTCAGGGTCACCGGATTGAAAAACCGCAGGTGGCGCGCGGGCAGGCGCTGCGCGGGATCGTCGGCGAGGCAGCGGAAAATCTGCTTGATCTCGTCGACCGACAGACCCGCCGGGACGTCGAACATGATCTGCGACTTCATCGACTTCGCGCGGGGCTTGTAGCCCGGCTCGGGCACGCGGCAGGTCCACATTTCCCACAGCGTGAGCCCCAGCGCGTAGACGTCGTCTTCCGAAGACGCGCCGCCGGACCGGATGCGCTCGGGGGACATGTAGTTCGGCGTTCCGCCATCGGGAGGGGCGCCGGGCCTGCGGGCGCTGACGCGGGCGCGCTCTTTTGCAAAGCCGAAATCGAGCACCACGGCCTTGCCGACCGAGCCGTCGGCGTTGGTGGTCACCATCACGTTGCCGGGCTTGAGGTCGCCGTGGACGAGGCCCTGCGCGTGAATGGCGCCCACGCCGGATGAGATCTCGCTCGCGAGGCGCCGAAACTCGTCGGCCGTATAGCCGCCCTGGGCCTTCTTGCGGCGGATGTGCGTGTGGAGCGTCTGCCCCGTCATGTATTCCATGACGAGGATCGGACCGAACAGGGAGGGGGCGAGATCGTGGACGCGGCAGACGTTGGGGTGGCTCACCGAGCGGGCGTGGAGCAGCTCCTGCCGCAGCGCTTCGTCGTCGCCGGGCATGCGCGCTTCTTCGCGGACCACCTTGAGGGCCACGGCCTGCTGCGTCGATCGATCGTAGGCGAGAAAGACCTCGCCCATGCCGCCCTTGCCGAGGCTCTGACGAATCTCGTAGCGCTCGTTGACGATGGACCCTGTGGTTATCGGCGGCGCGCTTCGTGTGGCTTCGGACATGTCGTCGGGACTCGAGGCTCACGGCGAAGCGCCGTGAAGACCCTGAGATTCCCCCATTCGCGGCGCTGACGCAAGTGCCACCCCGCCGCGCGGGCGTGGGGCCGTGACCCTATTGTTGGCCCGGACCCTGCGGCACCCGCTACGATTGGACCTGTGCCGCTAAACGAGGTGTTGAGAGAGCTCGTGGCGCTCGCTGTGCGTGCGGGGCTCGAGGTGCGCTTCGACG
Source organism: Myxococcales bacterium (assembly GCA_947473045.1). Classification (GTDB taxonomy): domain Bacteria; phylum Myxococcota_A; class Polyangia; order Polyangiales; family Polyangiaceae; genus JANYHY01. Next base: position 32,080 of record CANJCO010000054.1, read on the forward strand.
CGATGGACCCAAAAGCCAGCTCGCGGGGCGGCTCATGCACGTTGCGCGGCCGGCGAATCGTCGTGGTCGATCGCGGGGCACCGCTGGCCGATCAAGTCGCCGTGGTCGTGGCGGCGCTGGCTGAAGTCGAGATGAGCGCGATGTACGTTCCGTCGATCTTGCGCCGCCGCGCCTCTGCCTGAGGCGTTTTTTAGCCGACTTCCAGCTTGCTCCACATCTCACGGCGCATCTTTTCCTTCGCCCGATCGGTGCGCGTGATGGCGCGCGCGGCCGTCCACGCGGCCAGCAGCTGACCTTCCTGTCCGAGCGCGGGAAGCGCCGAGCGGCCGACGAGATACGCGTGGCGCAGGGGGGTCTTGATCGGCTCGCCGCCCAGCCCGAACAGGGCGCTCGGCGACACCTCGAGCTGCGGCACCATGGGCTCGGCCTCGACCGAACCACCTCCCGCACGAAGCAACGCGCGCTCGATCGCGACTGGTCTTCCCGACCGGTAGTCGCAGGCCGGAAGGCCGTCGTGGGGCGAGTCGACGAGCGCGTAGTGCCGCTCGACGAAAGGCAAAAATGACTCGACCGTAGACGCGACCTTCGCGCGGAGCCCGGGCGCCGGCTCCTCGTCGCCGGTGAGCACCTCGGCCACGAGCACCTCGTGGCCG
>CANJCO010000055.1 GCA_947473045.1 Myxococcales bacterium
AGCAGGGTGTTGAAAAACACCCTGATAGTAATTGGCGAAGCCAATTGCGTGGGGTGGGGACCCCGAAAAACCGCGTTTTTCGGGGCGGGGAGGTGCATACCTCCCCGAGATGAAAGGCTAGCAGGCCGTTCTTCAACGGCCTGCTAGCACCGCTTCGGCAGCCGCGTGCGTCGCCGATGTCCTCCCAGGCGGCCGGGCTGACGCTGAAACGACTCCGCAAAAAACACGCGTATTTTGCAGGTATCGGCCTCTGCCCGCACAGAACCGCCACATCTCGGCTCAACAAATTAGGCCGACCGCGCGCAGGCGAAGTAACCTCCCGGATGTTCTTGCGCAACTCTGCCTGCGACAGCGCAGCCGAGCTGACGCGTGATCACACGAGGAAGACCATGTCGAATCGCGGCACCTACGCCCGCCCCATCGCGTTGCTGGGCTCTCTTGGCCTGCTCCTTCTTGCGCAGTCTGCACGTGCGGCTGGCGCAACGCCGAACCACGTTCGCGACGTAAAGGTGCACACTGCTGCTGGCGCTGCCGGCGCCACCGACACCGACATCGAAGTCGTCGGTACGGAGGCTCCGTCGTTCATCGTCCGCGCCGAAGATGGTGGCAAGCGCCTCATCGTCGAGCTGGCGAATGCCGACGTGGCCGGCGCTCCTGCCGCCCTGACCGAGTCGAAGGGCTCGGTCACCGGCGTGCTCACGCAGGCCTACAAGACAGACTCGGGCAGCATGACCCGCCTGACCGTCAATCTGGCGACCGACGCGGCTTACCGCGTTCGGGCCGACGGGACGACGCTGCATATCTCGCTGTCGAAGGGCTCGCCTCCGGCACCGGTTGCCGCGCCCGTCGTCGCCGCCGACAACGTCGACTCGGAGCTCAAGGGCGTTCGGTTCGAGCGCACGGCCGCCGGCAAAGATCGCGTGATCGTCGCGCTGACCGACATGCCGACCTACGCGCTGTCGACCACGCCGTCGGGCAAGGTTCGCCTCGAACTGCGCGGCACGAAAGTGCCCGATACGCTGCTGCGTACGCTCGATGTTGGCGGTTATCGCGGCGCGCTGAAGACGGTCAGCACGTTCGTAGACGCCAAGGCGGGCACCGCCATCGTCGAGATCGATCGCGCCGGCGATACGCAGGGCGAGGTCTCCATCGAGGAAGGCCGCATTATCTGGTCGTTCGAGGTTCCCAAGGGCGCCCAGGGCCAGACGGTTGCGCAGGGCGCTTCGTCTGCGGTTCGCCACACGGTTACCGTGGCCCGCGAAGAAGAGGTCGCGACCACGCGCGTCGAGACGTCGATTCACGACGCTGACGGCACCGCCGAGCACCTCACGGGCGGCAGCCAGGCGGGCTTCACCAGCTCGATTCCGATGCAGGCCGCAGGCAGGTACACAGGCCGCCGCATCGACCTCGACCTCAAAGACGCGGACATTCACAACATTCTGCGGCTGCTCGCAGACGTGGGTCGCGTCAACATCGTCACCGCCGACGACGTCTCCGGCAGCGTGACGATTCGCATGCGCAACGTTCCCTGGGATCAGGCGCTCGACGTCGTTCTGCAGGCGAAGACGCTGGGCATGAGCCGCCAGGGCAATCTCATCCGCGTCGCGCCGCTCGGCGTGTTGCAAAAAGAGCGCGAGCTCGAGATCGCGCGGCACAAGCAGGAGCTCGACCTTGCCCCGCTCGAGACGCGGCTCATTCCGGTCAGCTACGCGTCGGCCGAGGAGCTTCAGGCGCGGGCCAAGGACCTGCTCTCTTCGCGCGGCTCACTCGCCGTCGACGAGCGCACCAACGTGCTCATCGCGCGCGATGTCGGCGGAAACCTCAACCACGTCGAAGAGCTCATTCGCTCCCTCGACACGCAGACCCCGCAAGTGCTCATCGAAGCGCGCATCGTGGAGGCCACGAGCAAGTACCTGCGCGACGTCGGCATTCAGTGGGGCGGCGACGGCACCTTCTCGCAAGCCACGGGCAACCCGACGGGCATCGCCTTTCCGTCGAACGTCACCGTCGCCGGCGGCGCTTACGATGGTCAAACGCCGAAGGCCGGCCTGTCGCCCATCTCGCCCACGGTCGCCGTGCCGAACTTCGCGGTCAACATGCCCGCGGCCGTCGGTACCGGAACCGGCGGCGCGATTGGCCTGACGTTCGGAGCCATCGACAACCTGCTTAATCTCTCGCTGCGCCTGTCGGCGGCTGAGTCGAGCGGCATGCTCCGCATCGTGTCGAGCCCGCGCATTCTCACCCTCGACAACCGCGAAGCGCGCATCAGTCAAGGCACCCTGATTCCGTTCGCGCAGGTCAGCGCGCAAGGCGTGCAGACGACCTTCCAGGAGGCCAAGCTCCAGCTGCTCGTTCGCCCGCACGTCACGGCCGACGGCTCGGTCTCGATGCACGTCAAGATCAACCGCGACGAGCCCGACTTCAACCAGACGAGCGCGCGCGGCGATCCGACGATTCTCAAGCGCGAAGCCGAGACCGATCTGCTCGTGATGGACGGCCACACGGCGGTCATTGGCGGCATCTACACCCGCAACACCGGTCGCAACCTCGATCAGGTTCCGTTCTTCGGCGACATCCCGATCCTCGGCGTGCTGTTCCAGCGCCGCAGGGCCAGCGACTCGCGCAACGAGCTCGTGATCTTCCTGACGCCCCGCATCGTCAATCGCGCCGAGGCCCTCGGCCGCTGATCGCGCCGGGTGTGACCGATGCCCCGCCTGCCCCCTCGGGGGTGCGCGGGGCATCGCCCATTTTGGTTATCGTTACGCTCGTTTCAAGGCAGCTGCCGCAGTGAACAACGTCAATCCCCCCAGCGCGCGTCCGTTTCCGGTGAAGCTGTTTCTGTTCGCCTTTTTTGGGTGGACGTTCGACTTCTACGATTTGGTTCTCCTGGGCTTTCTAAAAGAAGACGTCGGGCGCTCGCTCTCCCTCACGCACACGACCGAAACCTGGATGCTCGGGGTGGCGCTCGGCACGAGCGGAATCGGCGGAATCGTGTGCGGCGCGCTCGCCGATCGCGTGGGCAAGCGCACCATGCTCTCGTCGACGATCCTGCTGTATTCAGCCGGATCCGTGATCGCCGGTCTCGCTCCGAACCTGTGGGTTTTCCTGCTCGGGCGCGGCATCGTCGGACTCGGGGTCGGCGGCGAGTGGGCGATCGGTCACGCCATGGTCGCCGAGGCGATGCGCAGCGAGGTGCGCGGTCGCGGCGCTGCGTTGCTGCAGGCCGGCGAGCCCATCGGCGTGGCGCTCGCGGCGGTCGCGGGCTACCTCGTGGCTCCGCGGGTGGGCTGGCGCGCGGTGATGGTCGGCTCAGCCGTCACCGCCCTGCTCGCGCTCGCGGCACGAAAATCGATGCACTTGCCCGATGATGTTGCCCCGCGTCCGGACTTCGCGGCCGCGCGCGCCGTGGTGAAGTTTCCGCGGGTCGCGTCGGCGTGGCTGCTCGGCGTGTTCAAGCTCGGCACCTACTGGACCTGCTATACTTGGTTACCGACATTTCTCATTCGCGAGATGCATCAGGGCACCGGCAAGAGCCTCGCGTGGGTGGCCTCGGCGCAGGCGGGCCAGTTTGCCGGGATGCTTTCGTTCGGTTGGGTCTCTGATCGCCTCGGGCGCCGCCCCGCGTTTTCGATCTTCTCGCTGATCACCGCGTGCGCCATCGCGCCGCTCGCGTACCGGTGGAGCTTCCTGTCGGTCCATCCGCCGCTCTTTTGGCTCGTGATGGTCACGCTAGGCTTTGGATCGGGCTGCACCGCAGGGTTCGGCGCGCTGCTCGCCGAGCTGTATCCGACCGAGGTGCGGAGCCTGCTGATGGGCACCACCTACAACCTCGCGCGCGCCGCTCAACTTGGCGCACCGGTGCTGGTCGGATGGGCCGTCGCCACCGGCGGGCTCGCGGGCGGATTGTCGGTGCCCCTTGTTCTCGCCATCGCAACCGCGTCGTGGGTCTGGGTGCTGCCCGAGACGCGCGGCATCGCGCTGCCTACGCTCGCGAGCGCGCCCGCGGGGCCCCGCGCGCCTTGACCCGCGCGGCCCCCTGCGAGACTGTCACGCTACTGGTCTGCCTCGGAGGTTCGCATGCGCATCATCACCCTCGTGCTCACGTTGTCGGCCGGCGCCGCTCTTGCTGCAGCGTGCGGGGGCTCGTCGCCCTCGATCTTCGGGGCTGATCCCGACGCCGGCACGTCGCCCGACACGGGCCCGGGCAGCGCCGTCGACGATTCGGGCGCGCCGGTCATCAACCCCGATGCTGGGCCCGTGCAGCAGGTCGACGCGGCGCCGCCGCCGCCGGTCACCGTCGTCTACGCGCACAGCCCCGACAAGCTCTACCGCCTCGATCCCACCACGAAGAAGGTGACGCTCATCGGGCCGTTCGACGGCTGCAGCTCGGTGATCGATCTCGCGATCGACGCGAACTCGAGCGCGTTCGTCACGACGTTCGGCGGCTTTTATTCGCTCGACCTCAAGACCGCCAAGTGCACCGAAATCGCTACGGGCAGCTACCCGAATTCGCTGTCGTTCGTACCGAAGGGAACGCTCGACCCGAATCAGGAGGCGCTCGTCGGTTACAACGGATCGACCTACGTTCGCATCGACGTCAAGACGGGCAAAGTCTCGACGGTCGGCACGCTGAGCGGCGGCTACGCGTCGAGCGGCGACATCGTCTCGGTCATCAACGGCGGCACGTTTCTCACCGTCACCAGCCAGACCTGCGGCGACTGTCTGATTCAAGTCGACCCCAAGAGCGGCGGCCTCGTCAAGGCCTACGGATCGGTCGGGCACGGGGCCGTTTACGGCCTCGCGTTCTGGGCCGGCACGCTCTACGGCTTCGACAACGCGGGCCAGCTCTTCGAGATTACGCCGAACGGCAACGGCATTCAAACCAAGGACATTCCCCTCGCGGCCGGCTTGCAGTGGTGGGGGGCGGGCTCGAGCACGAGCGCGCCGGTGGCCAACGCCGACGGCGGCGTGATTCCGATCAACTGACGCCCCCGCTTGGGTGCGCGGCGCGTGTAGAGTGATCTGCGATTTGCGCATCCTCGCCATTTTCCTCTTCGCGCTGTGCGGCTGCGGCACGACGCAGCTCCTGCGGCCGGTCGGCGCGGGGCAGACGCGCGCGTCGGTCAGCCTGGGCGGTCCGCTCATCGTCTTCGGCGGAGCGCCGGTTGCGCTGCCCGTGTCGACGCTCGGCCTCGCGCACGGGGTGACCGACAGCCTCGACGTCCACGGCGATCTTCACCCAACCGCGGCGGCATTCGGCGTGGCCGGACTCGATCTCGGCGTCGCCTGGCACCCGCTCCGGCGCCGGCGCGCTCTCACGCTCGGCTTCGACGCCTACGGCTTCGGAAATGGCCCCGACGCGGTGCTCCTCGCCGACCCGTGGATCGGCGGTCAGGCGCGGGTTGCCCCCTGGCTGTCGCTCGGGGCCGGCGCGCATCTCGGGCTGCGCGTCGCGACCACGTCGAGCTACCAGCGCGGCTTGACGCCGGTCGCGCCGACGCTGTTTCTGCAGGCTGCGTTTCACCTTGGCCGCACCACCATCGAAGTCGAGCCGCGATGGTACGGGATCGGCTCGTGCGCTGACTGCACTGCGCCCGACTACCTGTCACCCGGCACCGGCGCCCTCGGCCTCGTGCTCGGCCTCTCCTACGACGTGAACGGAGCTGCGCGATGAAGCGCCTGCTTTTGCTGCTCATCGCGCTCGCCTGCGCTTGCGCGAGTCTCGACTCGTTTCTGTACAATCCCGAGAGGGTCGACGCCTACGCGCTCACCTACGCCGAGAGCGTGCCGCAGTCGTGGCGCGTGCCCGAATCGCAGCGCGACCCGGTGACGTTCCCCGCCGACGATGGCACTGCGGTCTACGCAGTGTTTTTGCGCCGCCCCGATGCCGAGCGCCGGGCCGCGCCGACCGTGCTCTACCACCATGGCAACAAGGGGGGCATCGACACCTACTGGGAGCGCGTGTCGCACCTGTGGTCGCTCGGAGCCAACGTGCTCATCTATGACTATCCCGGTTATGGAAGGTGCGAGGGCGACCCCTCTGAGGCTGGAATTTACAGCCATGCGCGCGCGGCGGTCGGCTACCTGCGGCGACAGGGCGACGCCATCGATCAGCTGCGCATCTTCAACTACGGCTACTCGCTCGGGGGCGGGCCTGCGATCGAGACGGCGAGCCGCATGGGAAACTTTCGCGGGTTGATCACCGAGTCGACTTTTGCGAGCGTTGCCGCCCTCGTCGAAGACGGATCGCTGGTTGTGCCGCGGAGTTTCGTCACCGGTAACCAGTTCGATAACGTCGGCAAGATTCGCGCGGCCGCGTCTCACGCCACCAGCGGAGCGCTGCTGTTTCACGGCGACGCCGACGACTTCGTACAGCCCAGGTATGTCGACCAGCTGGGCGACGCCATCGGCGCGGGCGCCCGTCACGAAGTTGTGCACGTTCCGGGCGCCGACCATGGCGGCGTTCCGGCCTCTCCGCTCTATGATTCGCGCCTGATCTCCTTCTTCTCCCGGTGATTCGATGACCTCCCAATATCCCAGGTTCTCCTCTCTCTTCGACCTCGCGCGTCTTCCCTACTTCGAGATTCGTGATGGGCGCCTGCGGCTCGCCGACGCGGCGCTCGGGCCTGTGTTCGACGTGCACACGCACCTCGCGCTGGCCTACGGGCGCACGGCCACGGTCGATCTGGCGCGCGAGACGCCGGCCGCCGAGCTGTATCTGCGCGCCGACAAGCCGATCGATTTCGGCGTTTACATGAATCGTAACTATGCCCCGCACGACCTGGTCGCGATCGAGCGCGACATGACGCGCGAAGTGCTGGGAGCGGGCGGAATGCGCGCCACCCACACGCTGCCGAACCTGCAGCGCGACATGGCCGAGATGGGCGTTCGCCGCAGTGTGCTGCTCCCCATCGACTTCCCGTTTTTGTCTCACAACTCGGAGTCATGGCTGAAGCTGACCCGCGGCGTGGACCCCATCGTGTGCTTCGGCTCGGTGCACCCCTACCGGTGGGGCATGCGCGCGCACCTCGACGCCCTCGTCGCCATGGGGGCCCGCGGGCTGAAGTACCACCCGGCGGTGCAGATGGTCGGCCCCGACGACGATCGCGCCATGCGTCTGTTTCGTATGGCCGGCGAGCGAAGCCTCCCGATCCTGTTTCACTGCGGCCCCGTCGACATCGAGACCAAGCTCGGCAGGCGCCTTTCGCAGGTCAAACGCTACGAGCGCGCCATCGCCGAAAATCCCGGAACCACGTTCGTGCTCGGCCACTCGGGCGCCCTGCAAATGGACGAGGCGATCGCGTTTTCGGCGAAATACCAAAACGTCTATTACGAGATCGCAAGCCAGAGCCAGCCGGCGGTGGAGCGTCTCATCGCCGAGCTTCCGGCGGGGAGGCTCATGCTCGGGTCGGACTGGCCATTTTACCACGTCGCCGTGCCCATCGCGAAGGTGCTGCTCGCGACCGAGGGTGACGATGCCATGAGGCGCGCGGTGCTTCACGACAACGCCGCCGCGCTGTTTGCGGCATGATCGAGCTGCGCGACGATGAGCTGACCGTCGACGGCCTCACTTCGGGCTGGACGATGGTTCAGCGCAAGCGCGGGCACCGCCACTCGACCGACGACTTGCTCACGGGCTGGTATGCCGCCGAGTGCGTGCGCGGGGCCCGGCGCATTCTCGATCTCGGCGCGGGCATCGGGTCGGTAGGCCTTTTGGCGCTCTGGCGCTCACCCGGTGCCACGCTGACCTCGATCGAGGCGCAAGCGCTCAGCTTCGCGCTGCTGGAGCGCAACGTCGCCGCCAACGCGCTGGGCGATCGCGTGCGCGCGATTTACGGCGACCTGCGCGAGATCAGCGTCGACGCGGCCGCGTACGATCTGGTGACGGGCAGCCCTCCGTACTTCGATCCGAAAGCCGGCGTCGTACCCGCCGACTCCCAGAAGGCACATGCGCGCTTCGAGCTTCGGGGCGACGTGTTCGACTACTGCCTCGCGGCGCGCTCGGCGCTCTCGCCGTCCGGGCGGTTCGTGTTCTGCTTTCCCTGGGCGCAGCGCGTGCGCGCCGAGCGCGCGATCGACTGCGCCGGACTTGCGCTCGTCTCGTCGCGCGACGTCATTCCCCGCGAAGGGGCGGCGCCCCTCTTTTCGCTGTTTTGCTGCGCCTACGACGGCCACGGCCTCGGCGAGCCCACGCTGCCGGAGCCCTATCTCGTGCGCGACGCGCTGGGCCGCCAGACCGCGACGCATGCGGCGACGCGCGCGACTTTCGGCTTCTTTTCTGCCGATCCCGAGGACGCGCCGTGAAGCAATCAAGTTACGCGCCGTTCGGCCGTTCTGTAGGCGCGATGAAGTTCGCTCGGCCTGCGCTATGGCTCACCCTCACGCTGCTCGCTGGCGCCTGCAAGAAGTCGCAGGCTCCGGGTGACCAGCTTGACGCGGGCAAGGTGGCCGAACACGCAGCGGTCGCCGACGCGGCCTCCGCCGAGCACGCGCAGCACGCCGACCCGGCCGAGCACGCTGAGCACGCCAACCCTGACGAGCACGGTGAGCACGGGGACCACGCCGACGCGGGCGGCGCGCCCGCTGAGCACGCGGAGCACGGACAAGACGCTTCGGCGTTCACCGTGCCGTTCGTCGATCAGCAAGATCCGCTCGAGCAGACGCGCAACTTCTTCAAAGATGCGCTCGGAGACAACGCGGCCTTTCAGCGCGAGCACGACCCCGACTTCTTCAAGGCGTTTGCCTCTTCGCAGAAGCCGCGGGTCACGGTCGTGACCTGCTCCGACTCTCGCGTGCAGAGTACAGCTTTCGATCACGCGCCCGAAAACGACCTGTTTACCATTCGCAACATTGGCAATCAGGTGCGCCTCAACCTGGGCTCCGTCGAATACGGAGTTCGTCATCTCAAGACGCCCGTGCTGCTCGTGCTTGGGCACACCGGGTGCGGCGCAGTGAAGGCTGCGATGGGAGACGCGAGCCACGAGAGCGAAGCCATTCGCCACGAGCTCGACGGCCTTGCGCTGCCGAAAGGCAAGGATGGCGCGTCGGGCGACGATCCGGGCCCGTGGCTCGAAGGCGTTACCAAAAACGTGCACGATCAAGTCGCCTTCGCGCTCACCACGTTCGCCGAAGAAGTTCGCACCGGCCGGCTCACCGTCGTAGGCGCGGTCTACGATTTTCGAAACGACATGAAGCGCGGCGCGGGCAAGCTCTCGATCATCGACGTCAACGGCATTACCGCGCCGGCAAAAATGCAGGCGTTCGAGCGTTTGGTCCTTGGGCTGCCGCTTCTTGCAGCGGCGCCGCCAAGCGCCAAGCGCCCCGCGCCGCCGGCGGCTTCGGCTGCGCGATCGGCCGAGCTGAAGAGTTTGATCGAGCTGCGCGACGAGCTGCGCAAGGCCACGACGGCGGCCGGTGCCTCGAGCGCGCAGGTCAACGCCCCGTAGCTTTTGCTTTTTTCAGGGGTCTGCCAATTCGCTTGCCGCGCGGGCGACTCTCGCGAGAGATTGTCCGTATGGGCATTAAAGTATTCAGTGCGCTTGGGTTGTCTCTTGGGTTGTCGCTTGTGGCTTGCGGGAGCACGCCGACGAGCGGGTTCCCCGGCGACGACAAGCCCGACGCGAGCTTGGGCGGCGACGACGCGAGCGCGCTCCCCGACGAGGGGGTGCCGCAGTTCGGTGACGTCAACGTCGAGGCCGCGCCGCCGTGCGAGGGTCTCAAGTGCCAGCAGGTCGCCTGCAACAACGGCACGACGACGAGCGTCAGCGGCACGGTGTTCGACCCGGCCGGCAAGAACCCGCTCTACAACATTGTGGTGTTCGTTCCGAACGCGCCGCTCGACCCGATTACCCACGGCCCCGTCTGCGACTCGTGCGGCGGCGCGCCCATTTCCGGAAAGCCGGTCGTCACGGCTTTGACCGACGAAAAGGGTCATTTCAAGCTCGAGAACGTGCCTGTGGGCACCAACATTCCGCTCGTGATGCAGGTGGGCAAGTGGCGCCGCAAGATCACGATTCCCAACGTTGTGCAGTGCGTCGATACGCCGATTAGCGACGTTTCGCAGACGCGCCTGCCGAAGAACAAGAGCGAGGGCGATATGCCGCTCATCGCGCTCGCCGCCGGCTGCGATCCGATTCACACGCTGGTGCAGAAAATCGGCATCGACCTCGCCGAGTTCACTCCCGGTAGCGGCAACGGCATGGTGCGCGTGTACTCAGGCTATGGCAACCAGGCCGGCAACGTTCCGGGCGCGACCGACACCTACAAGTTCTGGGGCACGCTGAGCGAGATGATGAAATACGACATCATCATCAACGAGTGCGAGTGCGCTCCTCACCCGCGCGACACCATGGGGCCCGCGTACGCCAACATGGCCTCGTACCTCGACGCCGGCGGACGCGTCTTCGCGTCGCACTACCAGCTGAACTTCTACGGTTCTTCGCCCGAAAATGGCGGCAAGGCTGCGGCCGAGCTCCAGAGCGCGGCAACTTGGACGCTCTGGAGCGGCTCGAGCCCCGGGGGCTCTCCCTACCTCATCGACACTACGTTCCCGAAGGGCAAGTCGATGGACGACTGGCTGTGGAACCTCAAGACCGCGAGCGGCTGGGGCCCGACCATCAAGAACACCCCCAAAGGGCAGATTCAGATCTCCAACGTTGGCGACATCGGCGCGGCGAAGGCCGGCATTTCGCAGCGCTGGATCTACCCGCAGAGCGGCTCGTCGGTGGTTTATCTCTCGATGAACCTGCCCACGGCTGCGGCCCCCGACAAGCGCTGCGGCCGCGCGGTCGGCACCGACCTGCACGTCGGCAGCGGCAGCCTCACCACGATGAGCGAGCAGGAAGCGGCGCTCGAATACATGTTCTTCGATCTCGCCTCGTGCGTCATCGACGACGGCAAGCCGCCGGTTCCGCCGACCCCGAACTGAGCGCCACGCACAAAACGACGACGCCCGCCGGGCTGCACTTCGCAGCCTGCGGGCGTTTCGCTTTGGCGGGGGCGCCGCGTCAGTTGACGGTGACTTCTTTCGAGAACGGAATGCAGTTGTCAGCCGAACACACGCCGCCCTTGATAACGGCCTTGCCCTTGGGCAACCCGTTCACGGTCGCCGACGTGGCCGACAGCGCGAAGCCTGTCTTGTCGATCGTCTTGTCGCCGGCCTTGGCCTTCCACGGATATTGCTCGTTGATATGCCACGAGCCCTTGGCGGTGACGGTGACGGAGTCGCCCTTCACGTTTACGTCGAACTGATCTTCGGCCTGGGCGGTGCCCGCGTAGCCGACGGCGGCGGCGATGAGAGCGGCAGCGGCGAGTTGGAGGGCGGAAACGATGCGCATGTCGGGTGCTCCTGCTTGGGTCGTTGAACTTGGGGTTGGACGAGGCTGACGGGAAAACGAAGCAACGGCGGGGAAGAAAATCGCCCCGCTACTGGCGGGTCCAGTGGCCCACGCCGCAGTATTGATGCGTCGCGGCGAGGCCGTATTTGTTCATCTGGCTCTGCGTGCACGCGCAGATGTTGCCGTAGGTGCCGTTGTAAAAGTCGTAGTCGTACGCGAAGTTGAAGGCCGAGCTGCCGCTCTGTCCGTCGGGCGGGTACCATGAGCCCTTGGTGCCGTAGGCGCAGTCGTACTGCTGCCAAATGCAGACCGAGTTGGTGACCTGGTTGCAGACCTGCTGCGCTTCGCAGCTGTAGTCGCCCGCCTTGCAGTTGACGACGACGTTGGCGTGCCCCTCGACTTCGATGCTCAGGCCCGCGATGCACAGGCCGGCGCTGCAGTTGGGCGTCTGCCCGCTGCAGGCGATGCCGCAGCCTCCGCAGTTGGCCGGGTCGGTCATCACGTCGACGCACGCGCCACCGCAGAAGGCCTTGCCGGTCGGGCAGCAGTGGCCACCGCCGCACCACTCGTCGAACGCGCACGCCGTGCTGCAGTCGCCGCAATGGTCGTGGTTTTGCTGCACGTCGAAGCAGACGCCGGCGCAATCGAGCTTGCCGCCGCTGCAGGCGATGCCGCACTTCGACTGCACACACGCGGGCGAGCCGAGATCCCACGGAGCGCCTGCGTCGGGGCCGGCGTCGAAGGGCACGCCAGCGTCGGGGTTGCCGTTGCCCGGGTCGAGCGCGCCCGCGTCGCCGACAGCGCACACCGTGGCGCAGGCGCCGCAATGTTTCGGGTCGCTCGTGAGATTAACGCACAGCGGCTCGCCGGCGCATTTTACCGCGGGCGCCGTGCACTCGGCCTTGCAAGCGCCGCTGCTGCACACCTGCCCTGACGCGCACGCGTGACCGCAACCGCCACAGTTTTTCGGATCGCTCGACGTGCTCGCATCGGGGCACGCGGAAGTGTCGGCTGTGGCGTCCGCCGGGGCGCCCGTGCTGGCGTCGTCGGACACGAGGGGCAACGCAGCGGTGGCACACGCCGAGGCCAGACTCGCGGCCATCGCTCCGATGAGCGTCACCGATCCCGCGGCCGCGCCGATTCGAAAATGGGACTGTCTCATGTGCGATCTCCCAGAAAGCGGCCCGCCGGGCAGCTCACGGCAGACACTGCCAGGTGACCGTCTGGCAGAGGATCGGGCCGAACTGGTCGGAGCCGCAGGAGCCGCCGCCGTCGTAGGTCTCGTTGCCCGGCGCGTTGCAGGTCTCTTTCGCCCCCTGACAGTAGCCACACACGTCTGAGCAGGTGCCGCCGATTTTGCCCACCTTGGTGTAGCCGAGCTTCTGACAAATTTGCAGAGAGTGGTAGTGCCCTCCGCCCGGGTTGTTGTGCGACAGCCAGGCGCTGTTCGAGTCGGCGCGGCACACGACCCAGGGGTCGTTCGTCTCGAGATCGTTTCCGGAAAGGCAGACCTGCACCGTTGAGTTCTTGCATGCGCCCGCGCTGCAGAACTTGCCCGCGGGGCACGCGGCGCCGCACTGGCCGCAGTTCATGTTGTCGGTCTGTCCGTCGACGCAGTAGGGCGCGCCCGCGTCGCCGCCGCACTGCAGTTGGTCGGGCCCGCACACAGGGGTGCACGCGCCGGCCGTACAGGTCTCCATCGCGGCGCAGCTGACGCCGCACGCGCCGCAGTTGCTGTTGTCGGTCTGCACGTTCGCGCAGTAGCCCGCTCCGCCGTCGCCGCCGCCGCAGCGTGTCTGGTCGGTCGTGCAGAAGCTCTGGCAAACCCCAGACGCACACACCTCATCGGATTTGCAGGCGGCGCCGCACTTGCCGCAGTTGCTGCCGTCGGCCTTGAGGTTCGCGCAATAGGGAGCGCCGGCGTCTCCGCCGCACAGGGTCTGGCCGCTCGTGGAGTCTCCGCAGGTGCCCGTGCAGAAGCCGCCGTTGCAGACCTCGCCTGACTTGCACGCCTTGCCGCACCCGCCGCAGTTGGCGTTGTCGGTTTTTGCGTTCACGCACGTCGCCGCGCCGCCGTCGCGCGCGCACTTCGTGTTGCTCGCGGGGCAGTCCTGCGAGCACACGCCTTTGTCGCACGCTTGGCCTGCGCTGCAGACCAACCCGCATTTTCCGCAGTTTTCGGTGTCGGCCTGCACATCGATACACACGGCACCGCAGGCTTCTTTGCCCGGCTCGCAGGTGACGATCGCGGTCGCGTTTGCGCAGGAGGCCATCAGCAGCGTGAGGCCGATGAACAGCGCGGACCAGAAGGCGATTCGTTTCGTTTGCACGCGGTACCTCGCTTTGAACCCTCAGCGTACCTGAGGCCGCGGCGGCCAGTCGCTCAAATGCGCGTCGATTGCGGTGCGATGATTTCCGCGATTGCCATCGGCGCGTCGCTTGCTGCATCCTCACGGTCTATGGCCCCTCATCACACGCAGCGCGCCCGACGCGCGATGTTCTTCGCTCTCGTGCTGTCGGCGCCCGCGGCCATCCTCGCAGCTTCGGCGTGCGGAAGCGTTGAGGCGCCGCCGTGTCCGGGCGCGCTCGGCCAGTGCGGCGGCAAGTGCGTTAACGTCCAAAACGACCCGCTCAACTGCGGCGCGTGCGGCACCGCGTGCGACTCGACCTCGCTGTGCTCGCACGGCACCTGCGCCTCTGTTTGCGGCGCGGGCGAGCAGGGGTGCCCTTCCGGGGCGAGCGGGTTCTGCACGAGCCTCCAGAGCGACAACGCCAACTGCGGCGCGTGCGGCGCGGCCTGCAAAGCCCTCGAAAAATGCAGCGCCGGAAAATGCGCCGCGGGCTGCACGACGGGCGAGACCGGCTGCACGCCGAAGGTCGGCGCGCCGTATTGCGCCAATACGCAATCTGACGGCACCAACTGCGGCGCGTGCGGAGTGAGCTGCAAGGCGCTCGAGGTCTGCAACGCAGGCGCGTGCGCGTCGACGTGCTCGGCGGGCCAAACCACGTGCCTCGGCGACGGCGGCCCCGGATACTGCGCAAAAACCGACACCGACAACGCCAACTGCGGCGCGTGCGGGCACGCCTGCGGATCGCTCGAGGCTTGCATCGGCGGCGTGTGCAAGGGCGCGTGCACCAAGACGCAAACGCTCTGCGATCCCGATGGCGGCACGCTCCAGGATGGCGCGACCGCGCCTCCGTTCTGCACCGACACGAGCAGCGACAACGCCCACTGCGGAGCGTGCTTCAACGCCTGCACGCCGAGCAAGCCGCTGTGCGTCAGCGGCGCCTGCTACAGCCTCGACGCGTCGCCGGGCTGATCGCCGCGCGCCAACCGGGCGCCTTTGTCTGGTAATCTTCGGGGCCCAACCCTACGAGGATTTTCATGATCAAGATTGGCGACAGCATCCCCGACGCGACCCTCTCCGAGACTGTTGAATTCGGCGACTTCTGTCCGATCAACCCCAGCCCGGTTTCCGTCGCCGAAGCGACCAAGGGCAAGCGCGTGGTCATCTTCGGCGTTCCCGGAGCGTTCACGCCCACGTGCAGCGCGCAGCACGTTCCCGGCTACGTCGAGCACCTCGCCGCGTTGAAGGCCAAGGGCGTCGATGAGGTGTGGTGCGTGGCGGTCAACGACGGCTTCGTGATGGCCGCCTGGGGCCGCGCGGAGAACGCAATCGGCAAGGTTCGCATGCTCGGCGACGGAAGCGGCGAGTTCGCGCGCAAGCTCGGCCTCGATGTCGACCTGACGAAATACGGCATGGGCACGCGCATCGGCCGCTGCTCGCTCCTCGTCGAGGACGGCGTCGTCAAGCAGGTCAACGTTGAAGGCCCCGGCAAGTTCGAGGTCAGCGACGCGGCGACGATGCTCGGTCAGCTCGGCTGAAGCGTGGCGCGCGCTCCTGGCTCCGCATGGGGTAGGGAGCGCGCGGACGCGGGCTGCTCAAGGCAACAGGCGGTAGTGCGCGAGCCGCGGCCACGCGTCGAGGGTGTCGTCTTCGGTCGGCGTGGGCCCCAAATTGTGGATCATCAGCGGCAACCCGCGTGGCCCTTTGCGATCGCTGACCACGCCCACGTGCTGCGGTGAGCACGCGGGACATGCGGCGAACGAGATGATGACGACGTCGCCGGGGGCATAGGATTTTGCGTCGTCGACGGGCAGGCGCGCGGCGTGGCGTTGCAGGTAGACGCCCAGCGGGCCGACGCGCCGGTGGTCGATGTTCGCGTCGGGGCGTTTCACCCAGCCCGCATAGGCGCTCGGCGCGCGAACGACGTCTTCGTGCACGAGCTGCTGCAGGTCGAGTCCCGCCGCGCGGTAGCCGCGGATGACGACGTCGGTGCACACGCCCGAGCCGGCAGGCACGTCGCCGCCGGGGTAGCGGATCGGTACCCATCGACCGTCGTAACTGACGGCGCGCTCGACCTCCTGACGCGCACGCGCGACGACGGCCAGCGCGGGCGGGGCCTGCGTCGGGCTGAGCGGGGCGGGAGGTTGGGCCATCGCGGGCAGGGCGATACAGGCCAGCGAGACGAAGAAGAGCGGCAGCACTTTGGCCATCGACGCTCCGACACCGAAAACGTTCGAACCTTGGGCGCTTTTCACGCCGCTTGGGGCCGCGCAATCTTCCATCCGGCGCGTCTCCGTGGTTGATGTGTTTGCACCGCGCGATGAAGCCCGTTCCGCTCAACGAAGCCCAGCAGCGAGCGATCGAGCACCACAGCGGGCCGATGCTGGTTTTGGCCGGTGCCGGCTCGGGTAAGACGCGCGTCATCACCCAGCGCATCGTCCGGCTCATCGAGCGCGGAGTACCTGCTCGCGCGATCGTCGCGGTCACGTTCACCAACAAGGCAGCGTCCGAGATGGCGGAGCGTGTGCACGCGCTCGGCAAGGCGACGGGGCACACGTCGGTGCGCGACGCGACGATCAGCACGTTTCACTCGTTCGGCCTGTCGGTGCTGACGAAGGAGAAATCCGCGCACGGCGGGGCCTTCACCATTTTCGATCAGGGCGACTGCCTGGGCGCGATCAAAGAGATCATGCGCCATCTCGATCACGGCAAGCGCTTCGATGTGCCGAGCGTGCTCGCCCGCATTTCGCTGGCCAAGAATGCGTTCGTGTCCCCCGAAGAATACGCGAGGCGGGTCGCGGCGGGCTCGGGCACCGATGCCTACGACGAGATCGCGTCGGAGGTGTACCCGAAGTACCAGTCGGCGCTCCGCAACTTTCACGCGTACGACTTCGACGACCTCGTCTGCGAAGTGGCGCGCGTGTGGACCGAGCGACCCGACGTGCTGGCGCGGTGGCGCGAGCGCTTTCGCTTCGTCCTCGTTGACGAGTATCAGGACACCAACGGCGCGCAGCTCGAGATGCTCAGGCTGCTCAGCGGCCCTACCAACAATGTGTTCGTGGTCGGCGACGACGATCAGTCGATCTATGCGTGGCGCGGCGCGGACGTGAAAAACATTTTGTCGTTCGACGAGCATTTCGCCGGCGCCAAAGTCGTGAAGCTGGAGCAGAACTACCGCTCGCGCGCGCCGGTGCTCGCGGTGGCGAACGCCGTCATTTCGCGCGACCACGCCCCGCTGGCCGAAGGCGAGATACGCTCCGTCAAAAAGCACAAAAAGACGCTCTTTACCTCGAAGGTCGGCGGCGAAAAGGTGCGCCTCGCCGTCTGCCCGACGCCCGAGATCGAGGCGGCCTTCGTGGCGCGCGAGCTGCGCGGGCTGATCAAAGACGAGCACAAAAAGGCCCGCGAGCTCGCCGTGCTGTACCGCTCCAACGGCCAGGCCAAGCTCATCGAAGATGCGCTGCGCGAGCAGGGCGTGCCGTACCGCGTTGTGGGCGGGCAGCAGTTCTTCGAGCGCAAAGAGGTCAAGGATCTCATCGCGTATATGAAGCTCGCGCTCAACCGCGCCGACGAGATCAGCTTGCGCCGCATCGTGAACTATCCGGCGCGCGGCATCGGAGACACGAGCGTCGAGAAGTTGTCGCAGCTCGCCCTCGCCAAGGGCTGGTCGCTCTGGGAGGCGATCGAGCGGGTCGATGCGCTCGACGGGATCGCCTCCGCGGCGCGCGATGGTTGCAGAGCGCTCGAGCGCAGCATCGCCGACCTTCGTCGCAAACTGCTGGTCGAGCGCGTGCGCGCGAGCGAGGCCGGGCGATGGCTCGCGGAGCACATCAAGCTGCGCGCGGACCTCGACGCTGCGAGCGGAAGCACCACCGCGGCCGCGAGGCGATGGGCCAACGTCGAGGCCATTTTGCAGACCTTCGCCACGCGCGAAAAGCGCGAGGTGGCCGCCGGTGGTGACCCGACGGGAGAGGCAGGCCTCGCGTCTTTTTTGCGGGCGCTTTCGCTCGACCACTCGGGCGATGACGAAGAGGACAAAATCGAGCGCGTGACCCTCTCGACGCTTCATGGCGCGAAGGGGCTCGAGTTCGAATACGTGTATTTGATCGGTGTCGAGGAGGGCCTGCTTCCGCACGCGCGGACGATCGACACCAAGGCGACCGATGCGCGCACGAGCGTCGTCGGGCGGAGCGAGGACGGCGACGCCGCGACCGACATCGACGAGGAGCGCAGGCTGTTTTACGTGGGCGTGACCCGCGCGAAGGAGCGGCTCACGATCTCGCGTTGCCGGGTTCGCGCCTCGCGCGGAAAGCCCGCTGCGCGGACGCCCTGCCGCTTCCTCATCGACATCCCCGAGGATCTGCTCGAGGTGAGCGAGATCGCCGAGGCGCCGCCGATGAGTCCGCAGGCCATGGCCGAGCAGGCCAACGCGCTGCTCGCCGCGCTCGACGCGCTGGGTTGATTCAGCCGACCTGAAGCGCGCTCTGCACCCGCGCAGCAAGCACGGCGGCTGCGCTGGCCACCGGAATGAACTCCGCCTTCTTGGGATCGGGCTCGGTGCGCGGCTTGAGCTCGATGTTGCCCGCGGCGAGGCCTTTGCCCCCGATGGTCACGCGGAGCGGAATGCCGATGAGATCGGCGTCTTTGAATTTCACGCCCGGGCGCTCGTCGCGATCGTCCCAGAGCGCTTCGACGCCGAGTGCCCACAGCTCGTCGTACAGCTGCTTGGCGGCGTCCAGGACGGCCGCGTCCTTGCCCAGCGAGCAGATGTGCACCTGATAGGGCGCGAGGCTCATCGGCCAGCGAATTCCGTCAGCGTCGTTGTGCTGCTCGATCGCGGTCGCCACGAGGCGCGAAACGCCGATGCCGTAGCAGCCCATGATCACCGGGCGTGACTGCTGCGCTTCGTCGAGGAACGTGGCCCCCATCTTCGCGCTGTAGTGGGTGCCGAGAATGAAGATGTGTCCGGCCTCGATGCCCTTGTACGCGGTCAGGGTGCCGGCGTCGCAGTTGGCGCAGGCATCGCCCGTGGCGGCGAGGCGCACGTCGACGACCTCTCCCGAGTAGTCGCGGCCGTGGCTCACGTTGCCGAGGTGCCAGTCGGTCTCGTTGGCGCCTGCGATGCCCGCGGTGACCGCAGCCGCTGCGCGATCGACGAGGATCCGGCCTTTGAAGCCGACGGGGCCCGCGAAGCCGATCGCCGCGCCGGTTGCGCGCTTGACGTCGGCTTCGGTCGCGAAAAATACCTCGGCGACGCCGAGCGCGCGCGCCACCTGAATCTCGTTGACGCTGTGATCGCCGCGCACGACGACCATCACGACGTCGGTGCTGCCGCCGGGCACGTAGAGCAGGCTCTTGAGCATGTCGCACGCGCCCACCTTGAGCACCGCAGCCACGTCATCGATCGCGCCGGCTCCGGGGGTGTGCAGCCGCGAAATCGGGGCGACCTCACCGGCCTGGGTGGCGCTTGCCGCCGGGGCCCGCACGGTCGCGACCTCGACGTTTGCTGCGTATTCGCACTTGTCGCAAGCCACGATCGCGTCTTCGCCCGAGTCGACGAGAACCTGAAATTCCGCGCTCGTGTTGCCGCCGATCGCGCCGCTGTCGGCGGCCACCATGCGGTAGCGCAGGCCCATGCGATCGAAGGCGCGCACGTAGGCCTGACGCATCGTCTCGTAGCTCGCCTTCGCGCCCTCCTCGGTCGCGTCGAACGAGTAGGCGTCTTTCATGATAAACTCACGGCAACGCAGCAGGCCTCCGCGCGGGCGCGGCTCATCGCGGAATTTGGTCTGAATCTGATAGAGATTCTGGGGCATGTCGCGCCAGCTCTTGATCTCGCGGCGCGCGATGTCGGTGACGATTTCCTCGTGCGTCGGCGCGAGGTTGTAGTCGCTCGATTTGCGGTCTTTCAGTCGAAAGAGCACGTCGCCGTAGACGTCCCAGCGTCCTGTTTCTTTGTAGTATTCGCACGGCAGGAGCACGGGCATCAGCACCTCCTGGGCGCCGGCGCGATCCATCTCGCTGCGCACGATGCGCTCGACCTTTCGCAGCACGCGCAGACCGAGCGGAAGGAAATCGTAGATGCCCGCGCCGACCTTGCGCACGTAGCCCGCGCGCGTGAGAAATACGTGGCTCGCGCTGGTGGCGTCGCCGGGTGCTTCTTTGACCGTGGGAATGAGGGCGCGAGAAAAGAGCATGGCGGCGCTCGTAGCACAGGCGCGCCGCTGCTCGAAGCCGCCCGAGCGCGTGCTAGTCTGGGGCGGTGCTGGATGACGCGACGAGCGCCGGAGCCGTAGAGATCGTGGCCGGTCGCTTCGCGATTCAGGCGCTCGCCGGGTCGGGCGGCATGGCGCGCGTCTACCGCGCGGTCGATCTCGCCGGCGCGCGCGATGGAGCTCGCCGCGCCCGGCTCCGAGCCCAGTCTCCGCGCGATGGCTTGCGCGGTGATGAGCGCGGCGCGACTCTCGCGCGGCTCCGAGCTTCGCGACCTGCTCGTAAAAACTTTCGATCTCGCGCAGCGCAACCTTTCTTCGCCGTTCGCTGTTCGGCTGGCGGCGACCGCGGGCACCGCAGCGGTCTTCGCAGGCGAGGTTGTTCTCGCGCGCCAAATCCTCGCCGTGATCGTCGATGGTCGCGTACTCACTGGCGCGGACGACCGGACGCGTGCTGCCGTGATGATCTTCAGGGCCTTCGTCTCCGATTTCGATGGCGACCTCGAGGGCCAGGTCGACCATTTCGAGGAAGCGGCGGCGGCATTTACGCGCAGCGGTGACCTGCGCGGCGCGGCGATGATGCGCGCGAACGTGGGGTACTCGATGGCGCTGCTCGGGCTGCTCCCCGAGGCCGAAGCGCGCCTGCGCGATGTGCTGGCGCTCGCTGAACAGTCGCAGCTGTCGATCGTCGCCGGCACGGCGCGGACGACTCTCGCGACCGTGCTCGAGTGGAGGGGGCGCTTCGACGCGGCGCGCGCCATGAGCCAGCTCGCGACGCAGAGCTATGTGACCATTCGCGACAGACGCATGGAGTCGGGTGCGCGAGCCTCTCTCGCGCTTGCGCTGCTGCGGGCGGGCGACGCCGAGGGGGCGATGACCGAGGCGCAGCAGGCCCTCGCGCTTGCCGCGCCAGGCACCGAGGCGCATGCGTATGCCTGCGCCATGCTCGCACACGCGCTCCTCAAAGCGGTGCGCCACGCGGAGGCGATGCCGCTGGCTGAAGACGCGATGCGTGTCGTGACGGTGCCCGGGTCGGTAAGCTCCGGCCGGCAGCCGTTCATGCGTCTCGTGTACGCACGCGCGCGCGCTCTGGGAAAACGGTCGCAAGGTCGAGGCGCGCGCTGCCCTCGAGGCCGGGGCGGCGCAGATCAACGCCGTCGCTTCCCGTATCCGCACAGAGGCCGGTCGCGCCAGGTTTTTGGGTGTGCGATGGGAGGTGGTGCAGCTGCTGGAGTGGGCGCGATCGCGCCAGCGCGGCTGAGGCCTCCGCCGATCGGCTTGCGCGTCACCGGGCTTTGCGGTGATCTTGACCGTATGGCCAAGGCACACAGCGAAGCGTTCGTTAAGCTCGTCGAGATCGCGCGAAGCGTCATTCGCGAATGCTCCATTTCAGACGTGAAATCGCGCATCGATCGCGGCGACGCGATCACGCTGATCGACGTGCGGGAGGAGTCCGAATTTGCAGCCGGTCACCTGCCCGGCGCGGTTCATATCGGACGCGGCGTGCTCGAGCGCGACGTAGAGGGTGCCTTTCCCGACCCCGCGCGCGAGCTGGTGCTGTACTGCGGCGGCGGCTTTCGTTCCGCGCTCGCCGCCGAGAGCCTCGGCAAGATGGGATACGCCGACGCGGTGTCGATGGACGGCGGCGTGCGCGCCTGGCGCGAGGCCGGCTACCCCATGGTCAAACCAGCGTGATCCCGCGAGCGCCGCGCGCTTAAGTGCCCCGCGCGTTTGGCCGTTGGCCAGCGCATGTGGTTAAGTTCCTCGCGCTACTTACTGGGGGGGAACAGCACAATGAATGTCAGCGAACGACCCGTGATTCGTTCCGGGAAAGCCGCGGTCGCCGTGGGCGACGCGATTCAAGAGCCGCTCGCGCACGCGGTGATGAGTCTTGATTTCATCGCCTTGCAGCTCGAGCACAGGCGTCGCGGTCCGGTCGCCTTCGACGAAGTGGAGCGTGCGCTGGCCGACGCGCGCGAGGCGGTGCGGCGCGCGCTTTCGATCGCAAGCGATTTGCGCGTGGCTGCGAACCCCGACGGCGGGTTCGAGCTCGTCGTCGACGCGGCCGCGGCCGAGGCGCGCGCGTCGTTGTCAGAGGCGGTCGCGCGCGGGGAGCCTGCGCCCTTGCGCGTGCTGGTGGTTGACGAGGAGGCGTCGATTCGCCGGGCGTTCGAGCGCATGCTCGAAGGTCACGTCGTGCGCTGCGTCGCGGGCGCGACCGAGGCCCTCGCGCTGTGCGCCGAGCAGTCGTTCGACGTCGTGTTCTGCGCGCTCATGCTGCCCGAACGCGGCGGCGAGGCCGTCTATCACGCGCTCGCCGCGCAGACTCCGAGTCGCGCATCGACCATCACCTTCATCACGGGCGGAGGCTCGGACGCGGCGATGCTCAAGTTCGTCCAGGCCGCAGGAAACGCCGTGCTCTTCAAGCCGTTCGAGCGCGGCGCGCTGCTCGCTGCCCTCGGTGACACAGCTCGCGACCCAATTCGTGGCGAGTGAGCCCTGGCAGGCCGTTGAAGCAGCGGCCTGCTAGCCTTTCATCTCGGGGAGGGATGCACCTCCCCGCCCCGAAAGACGCGGTTTTTCGCCGGTCCCCACGCCACGCAATTGGCCTCGCCAATTACTATCAGGGTGTTTTTCGAGCGCCCTGCTAACGGCTCGCGAGGTCGCGGGCGAACGTCATCGCCAGGGCCATGATCGTGTGCTGCGGATTGACGCCGAGGTTGGTGGGAATCACCGACGCGTCGGCCACGACGAGGCCCGTCGTGCCGTGCACCCGCCCGCGGTGGTCGACGACGCTCGTTCGCGCGTCGCGGCCCATCACGCAGCCTCCGAACAGGTGGCTCAGAATGGCGGTGTAGCGGCGAGGGTCGAGGGGCGCTTCTTCAAGGACGCCGAGGTCGTCGGGGCCGATCTTGTAGGGCAGCCCCGCGACGCCGGGGATTACGGCCCGCGCGCCCGCAGCGAAGTGCTGCTTCGCGATGAGCACCATCCCTTGACGAAAGCGCTCCATGTCGCCGCGATCGAGCTCGTAGCGCACGACAGGCTTGTCGCTGAAGAGCGAGCGGCTCACGCTTCCCTCGGATTCTGCGCGCACTGCGAGGCACCACATGGCCACGTGCCTGAACTCCGAGAGTCGCTCGATGAGCTTGGCTCCGCCGCCTGCGAAGCGACTGCCGATGAGCTCGAGCGGCATCGACAGCGTCTCGAGCTTGAGCCCCGGGTCGGAACGAAAGCCCGTGCTCGCCCAGCCCTGCGTGGCGCCGGTGTTCATGTCGATCGGCGTGTCGTAGCAGCCGAAGAGGCCCGTGCCCGGATGGGCCCGGAAGTGCTTGCCGAGCGCGGCGTGGCGCAGGCCCGAGCGCATGAGCAGAAGAGGCGAATGCGTGGCGCTCGCCGCCACGATCACGGCCTTGCGGGCGCGGATCTGAAAGCGCGTGCCGCGGGCGCGCGACGCGGGATGCGCAAACCTTCCGACGACGCCGACCGCGCGGGTGCCTTCGAACACGACGCGATCGACCGGCGCGCACGAAAGCACCATTCCGCCCCGCGCGATCGTCTCGGGGATGTAGTTGAGGTTGGTGCTTTGCTTGCGCAGCTTCTTGCAGCCCTGCAGGCACTGGCCCGAGCCGGCGCAGCCGTTGACGTACCTGCGCATGTAGTGCGATTCGGGGTAGCCGAGCGCCTCGGCGCCCTTCATGGCGAGGAGGTTGGAGCGCCCCCGCGACTCCGGCGGCGCTTCTTCGACCGACAGCTCGCGCTCGAGCACGTCCTGCGCTGCGAGCATCTCGGCGCGCAGCTCGCCGACGCCGTGGTCTCGCTCCCATTGCGCAAAGATGTCGTCGGGCGTGCGCACGCAGATCGCGCTGTTGATGACGGTCGTTCCGCCGACGGTCCTTGCTTGAACTACAGGCCAAAATGCGCGCCCGACGGTGACCTGCGAGCCCCAGTCATCCATCATGTCGCGCATCGCGCCGTACGCCGAAATCGGGTAGTCGTCGGGATCGCGCCAGGCGCCCGCTTCGACGATGGCGACGCGTGCGCCGGCCCGCGCGAGCGTGACCGCGGCAGCCGCACCGCCTGCGCCCGAACCGACCACGACGTAGTCGGCCTCGCCGTCGAAGTCCGCTTCGTCGCGTCCGCGAAATGCGACGTGCCCGCTCATGAGGTTCTCCATGTTCCCGGGTCGCGTTCCATGGGCGCGAGCGCGAACTGCTCGCGCACGGCCGGATCCGCGCCCCACGCCATGCCCCCGGGCAATTTGAGAATGAAAATTGCCTGACGGATCAGGTACCACCGCGAACCCGCGATGCGATCGGCGTGCTTGTCGGCAAGGGCCGGCGAGAGCAAAAACGCAGGCAGCGGCACATGCACAGTAAGCGCCGGCGTCAGGTGGAACACCATCGCGCCCATCACCACGCCGAGCCACAGCAGCCACGGCGTCTCGCGTCGAAATCGGGCCACGAACGCGTCGAGACCGCCGTTGTCGACCCCGGGAAGATCGCCGGTCGGCGGGAACAGAATCGCGAGCGCGGAGCGAACAAGCCAGTTCATGTGCGGGTCTCGGAGTGCGGGGACGCCATCGGACGTTTTAGCGTACGGGAGCGGGCGGGCGGTCACAAGGGCGGGGCCTCACGTCAGGCTCGCGCGCTCCAGCGTGCCGTCGAACGTGCTGGCGCCGACCGTGGCGTAGAGGCAGCCGTCGCTTCGCACGAGCTCAAGCCGCGTGTGCCGATCGATGCGCTCTTCGAGCGCGCCCAGAAAGCTCGGCTCGAGGCGCCACACTTCGATTTCGTCGACCTTGTGGATGATCCGCGAGCTCGCCTCGCGCCTCAGTTGAGTCAGTTCAAAATGCGTGTAGATTGCAACCCTGCGCGCGGCCTTGGTGGCCTTGTGGAGCCGCTCCGCCGACGGCACCCCCACGTCGATCCACGCCAGCAGCAGCCCGGTGGGGTCGACGATCGCCACCGGCGGCTCGTCGGTCGACGACAGGCCGCCCTTGCTGAACGCGATGCCGTCTTCGTAGTTGAGGCAGTAGGCGAGCGTGCGCGTGAGCATGTAGCGCATGCTCTCGGACGGGTGCTGTGCGAGGCGCAAATCGAGCGTTTCATAAACGCCGCGGTCGACGTCGGAGAGCGCGATCGTGAGCCGGTAGATCGTCGCGGTCTGCGCCATGGTGACGCTATTTAGAGGCCGGGTGGTTGCGCGTCGAGCGATTCCGCGATACATAGCCGCTCGTTCACGGCGTTGGTTGCGAGGTTGTCTCGCACGCGACGTGACGCGCACCTTGTGGTGCGAAGCGCGCGCCGCATCCGGCGATGCTCCGGCATCACCCCTGCGCTGCGCGCGTCCCCCGCGGCAATCGCGCCGCCACCTGCCTTTCCGAACCCGCGGCAGCGAGGAACGGCCCCGATTCTCGAGCACCCGCGTTTTCGGGTGTTGCCGCAGAGAGCAACCCCATCATGAATTCAGTCCACTCGCGGCGTCGCCACGGGCGTCCCGCGCACGCGCGCTCGAACGGCTCGGAGCCCCGCGCTCCGCAGGCATTTGCCACTGCCGCGGT
Organism: Myxococcales bacterium; assembly: GCA_947473045.1. Classification (GTDB taxonomy): domain Bacteria; phylum Myxococcota_A; class Polyangia; order Polyangiales; family Polyangiaceae; genus JANYHY01. The sequence goes on from CANJCO010000055.1 coordinate 25,457, forward strand.
CAAGCCGCCGCCGGCGCCGATGACTCCCGAAATCGAGGCGGCCATTGCGGCCTCGCCGTTTACCGCGCTCGGCCTTTCCGCGCCGCTCGCCCGCGGCGTGCTCGACGAGGGCTATCCCCAGCCGACCCCCGTGCAAATCGAAGTGCTGCCCCCCGCGATCGCCGGACGCGACGTACTCGCCTGCGCGCAGACCGGCACCGGTAAGACCGCAGGCTTCGTGCTGCCGATTTTGCAGCACCTCGCCAAGACGCCGTCGACCGGAAAAATCCGCGCGCTTATCCTCACGCCGACGCGCGAGCTCGCGGCCCAGATCGGCGAGCGCATTGCCGTTTATGGTCGCTACCTCGAGATCGGCCACGTCATCGTTTACGGCGGCGTCAGTCAGCTCCGGCAGGAAATCGCGCTGCGCAACACGCCCGACATCGTCGTGGCGACGCCGGGCCGCTTGCTCGACCTGATGAATCAGGGCTTCGTCAATCTCTCGTCGATCACGCACTTCGTGCTCGACGAGGCCGACCGCATGCTCGACATGGGCTTCGTTCACGACGTGCGTCGCGTATGCGCAGCGCTACCGCGGCAGCGCACCACCATGCTGTTTTCGGCGACCATTCCGTCGTCGATCGAGTCGCTGGCCACCAGCTTGCTGCAAAACCCCGTGCGCGTCTCGATTCGGCCCGCGGTCACCACGTCCGATCTCGTGACGCAGTCGGTCGTTTTTGTCTCGAAGCACGACAAACGCGCGATGCTCGAGCGCGTCCTGCGCGACGAGACGGTGTCGCGCGCAATCGTGTTTACGCGCACCAAGCACGGCGCCAACCGCCTTTGCGAGCAGCTCGACCGCGCCGGCATCGGCTCGGCTGCGATTCACGGCAACAAGTCCCAGGGCGCGCGCGAGCGGGCGCTCGAGTCATTCCGGGTCGGCACCACGCGCGTGCTCGTCGCCACCGACGTAGCCGCGCGCGGCATCGACGTGGACGGCATCTCGCACGTGATCAACTACGAGCTGCCGAACGTCGCCGAGAGCTATGTTCACCGCATCGGCCGAACGGGTCGCGCGGGCGCTTCGGGCTGCGCGATCTCGTTCTGCGACGCTGAGGAGCGCGGCCTCCTCGCCGACATCGAGCGCTTCATCAAAAAGCGACTTCCCGCCACGGAGAGCGATGGCAAGACCGTGCGCGTACCCGAGCCCACGCCGTTCGAGCAGCGTGCCGCCGCCCCGATCCGTCCGGGCGAGTCACGCGGCCCGCACGCCCGTCGCCGCAGCTACTAGCAGCTGCTAATTGCGGCTGCGACGCGGCGCGCGTCAGCGCTTGCCGCCCTGCCAGTAGTCTCTCAGCACGGCGCGATTGGTCGTCGTGCCGAGCGTGACCGCGCAGCGCGTGCAGCGGTAATCGACCCGTACCGGCCTCGGCGTGCCGCCCATCACGAGCAGCAGCCAGCCGGGCACGCTGTAGTGCTCGCTCGTCTCGACCATCGGGTGGGTGAGCGTGTAGCCGCAGCGGCATTGGTCGGGATAGTCCATGGCTCGTCGCAAGATGGCGACGAAACCGTCCGCCGTCGAGAGGCGTGTCGCGCGGCGCGCGCTCGTTGCGTGTATTGTGCATGCACCGTGCGGGCGCGGCGAGGCCCATGGGACACGTAGCTTGACGGAAAAATGAGCCACTTCGTTTCTGGGCGCGGGCGCTAGTGGTGGAAAATTGCCGCGATTGTAGGCAAGGTGCGCGCTGTGAATCCCTTTGTGCTTCTGCTCGAAATTGGCGTCGAAGAGCTGCCGTCGTCGTTTGTCGACGCCGCGCTCTCCGCGCTCCCCGGCCTCGTCCGCGACAAGCTCGCGCAGCTGCGCATCGCGCATGGCGCGGTCGAGGCGCTCGGAACACCGCGTCGCCTCGCCGTGCTCGTAGCCGATGTGGCCGGGGCGCAGTCCGACGTTGATGAAGAGGTGGTCGGACCGCCCGAAGCCGCCGCGTTCAAGGGCGGCGCACCGACGCGAGCCGCGGAGGCGTTCGCCGAAAAGCTAGGCGTGCCGGTCGCGCAGCTCGAGGTGAAGGAGCTCTCCGGCGCCGCTGCGAAGAAGCCGGGCCGGTATGTCGTTGGCCGCCGAGTCGAAGCCGGGCGCCCGTCGCGCGAGCTGCTTGGCGCCGCGCTCGCCGAGATCTGCGGCGCGATCCCGTTTCGCAAATCGATGCGCTGGGGCTCCGGCGAGGTCGCGTTCGGAAGGCCGGTGCAGTGGCTCGTTGCGCTTGCAGGCGACGCAGAAATCGCGGTCACGTTTGCTGGCGTGACGAGCGGACGCGTGTCGCGCGGGCATCGCTTTCTGTCTGCCGGCCCGATCGTCATCGCCCGCCCGGAGACCTACAAGGAGCAGCTGCGCGCCGAGCACGTTGTGTGCGATCGCGATGAGCGCGCGCGCGTCATGATGCAGCGCGTGGCCGCGGCGGCTACGGCGATGGGCGGAACCCATGATCCGGAGCCGGGCCTCGTGAGCGAAAACGCGTCGCTCGTCGAGGAGCCGCACATCGTGGTGGGCTCGTTCGACGAAGCGTTTCTTGCGCTGCCGGCGGCCGTGATTCGAGCGGTCGCGCGGGGTCACCAGAAATATTTTTGCGTCCAGGCCGACGCCTCGGGGGACGTGCTGCTGCCAGGCTACCTCGCCGTCGCCAACACAGCGCAAAAGCCTGAAAACGTAGCGCGCGGAAACGACCGCGTGATGCGCGCGCGACTTTCGGACGCCCGCTTCTTCTTCGACGAAGACAAGAAAGTTCGCCAGGAGGCCCGCGTCGAAAAGCTCGCTGGCATCGTGTTTCACAATCGCCTCGGCACGGTTCGCGAGAAGGTCGACCGCATGGGCCGCATCGCCGCGCACCTCGCAGGCGAGCTGGGGCTCGGCGAGGCGCAGACCGCGAGCGTCGCGCGCGCCGCGCTGCTGGCAAAAAACGATCTCGTCGCGCTCATGGTCGGTGAGTTTCCCGAGCTGCAGGGCACGATGGGCCGGGTGTACGCCGGCCATGCGGGCGAGGCCGCCGAAGTGTGCGACGCGATTCGCGATCACTACGCGCCGGTGGGCGCCGACGGTGACGTTGCCGCTTCGGACGTCGCGCGGATCGTAGCGTTGGCCGACCGACTCGACTCGCTGGTGGGCTGCTTCGCGGTCGGGCTTCAGCCCACAGGCACGGCCGATCCCTACGCGCTGCGCAGGGCGACGATCGGCATTTTGCGCACGCTGCTCGAGTCGGGCGACGCGCGCTACGCCTCGATCGACGTGCTCGAGCTCTTTGCCTACGTTTACAGGGGTTTCAGCGACAAAAAGTTGGATTTGTCGGAGCTCGAGACCGTCGCCAAAGTCGGCGAGTTTGCGAGCGAACGGCTGCGCGGCCTCATCGAGTCGCGCACGAGCCGGGCGTCAGCCGACGCGGTGATGGCGGGCGGCGCGTTCGTTCGGGGCAAGCACGTCGCGGTCGTCTCGCACCCTCCGTACGCCCTCGCGCGAGCGCGGGCACTCGAGGCGGTGATCGGGAGCGGAGCCGCGTGGCTCGACAAGGCGCGCACCGTCGCCAAGCGCCTCTCGGGCATCAGCAAAGAGAGCGCGCCGGAGCTCGTCGCCAAGAGCGCGCTGCCGAGGCCGGGCGATCAGGCGATCGTCGACCTGGTGCAGATCCTCGACGAAAAAACCCGCGCGCTGATCGACGAGGAGGGGGTCCGCGAAGCCCTGCTGGCGATGGGCTCGCTCGCGCTGCAGGTCGATGCCATCTTCACCGAGACGCTCGTCAACGATCCCGCCGACGCTTCGACCCCGCGCAGGCTGTCGCTGCTGTCGTACGGCGCGGGCTGTATGCTCCGCATCGCAGATTTCTCCCGCATCGGAGGTTAGTCATGGCCGTCATCGCACGAGGGCAGGGCGCGAGCCCGGGAGCAGCCACCGGGCCCATTGCCCTCACGCCTGAAGTCGTTGTCGCCTTCGCGGCGCAGGGAACTCCTGCGATCTTCGTGCGCACCGAAGTGCTCGCCGAAGACATGGCCGGCATCGCCGCCTGCGCCGCCCTCGTGACGACGCGCGGCGGCATCACGGGCGACGGTGCCATCGCAGCCCGCGCGATGGGCAAGCCGTGCATCGCCGGCGTGCTGATGATGCGTGTAGACTACATGAGCAAGACGGTGCTGGTGACCGGCGAGGTCTCCCTCACGCTGCGCGAGGGGGAGACGCTGACGGTCGACGCTTCGCGCGGGGTGCTCGAGCGCGACTGACGCGCCTCGCGGCTCACTTCGGCGACAGCGCCGACGGCAGCTCGAGCTTCTTGTAGTCTGCAGGCACCGCGAAGAGCTCGTCGCCGAGGCGCTTACCCTCGATCTTGACGACCTCCATGCGCGAGACCTCGACGCCCTTGCTGTCGTAGTCGACGCTTCGAAGCGGAAACAGGCGCTTTTCGCGCAGCTCTTTGGCGAGGCCCGAGCCGCCGCCCTTGAGCGCGTTGATGTCGAAGAACGCGATTCCGGTCGCGATGCAAACCTCGGTGCGCTTGCCGCTGACGTCGGCGGCGATCCACGTCTCGCAGTCGACGCCCGCGACCTTGTCGTGCTTGCCCGTGTGCTGCACCTGACTCGTGTCGGGGCTGGTGTTGGCGACCGGAGCGCCCGCTCGCGCGAAATCGACGTCGATATAGGCGCGCTGAGCGTCGAGGAGCATCTGCACCTTGCCCGTCGCCGGATCAAAAATGGCGTGCGACATCTCACCCCCGGGAGAGGCAACGTCGAAGCGCAGCTTGTCGCTCTTCGTCTTGACGACCATCTCCGTCGAAGCGCCGCCGACGCGCTGTGTGCGCATGGTGATCTCTCCCTCGAAGCCCTGACCGAAGCCCTTCGAGCAGCCCGCGCCAGCAGCGAGAGTCAGCCCCACGAACGCCCCAAGAGTCGCTTTGCGCATCGGTGCACCATCGCACGAAACGGTCGCAGACGAACACCCCGCGCGGCCCGCCGCGGTCCGGTGCTACGTTGCCGCAGGTGATTCGGTGCGCGCGCGGCGCTGCGCAAGCCGCGCTTCAGTGTCGCCGACGCTTCGCAACCCAAGGTAGCCCTCGCCCCATGACCGATTTCGCACACCTGCCCGCCACCACCCGCCTCGGCGATATTGAAGTCTGCCGCGTTGGCTTCGGCGCCATGCAGCTCCCCGGCCCCATGGTCTGGGGACCTCCCAAAAATCCCGAGGAGGCGCGCGCGGTGCTTCGGCGCGTCGTGGAGCTGGGCATCAACTTGATTGATACGTCCTGGTACTATGGGCCGCACGTCTCGAACGAGCTCATCGCCGCGACGCTGCGCCCCTACGCGAAAGACCTCGTGCTCGTGACCAAGCTCGGCGGTCGTCGCACCGACGACAAAGGCTGGGCGTCTGCGCTGAGCCCGGAGGAGCTTCGCTTCGGCTGCGAGGAAGACTTGCGCACGCTCGGGCTCGAGCGCCTCGACGTGGTGCACCTCCGCTGGATCCCGCACACGTCCGTGCCCTTTCGCGAGTCGCTCGACGCCATGATCGCGTTGCAGCAGGCGGGCAAGATTCGCCACATCGGCCTGTCGAACGTGACCCCCGCGCAGCTGCGCGACGCCATGACGCGCGCGAAGATCGTCTGCGTCTCGAACCTCTACAACGTGGCGCACGGTGAGCAGAAGCTCGGAAGTTTGCCGCATGCTTCGACCGAGGGTCAGGAAGCGATCGTCGACCTTTGCGCGGAGCACGGGATGGCGTTTCTGCCGTTTTTCCTGCTCGCTATCCCCGGACCGAGGCGCGAAAACACTGCGCTCACCGAGATCGCGGAGCGTCACGGCAAGACGTTGGCGCAGGTCGCCATCGCCTGGCTGCTCGCGCGCTCACCGACGCTCGTGCCCATTGCCGGCACCAGCCGTGTCGCGCACCTCGAAGAGAACTGGGAGGCGCGGCGGCTTGCGTTATCAAAAGAGGAGTTCGACGCCATCTCCGCTGCGCGCGGCTGAATCTAAGCGGTGCGCCACTCCGGACCTTCGTTCATCGCGGGCCGGCCTACCAGCACCTCGTGGGGGCGGAACGCGCCTTTGTATTCGAGCGACGCGCATCCCTGAACGCGATAGCCGAGGTACATGTGGCGTAGCCCCCAATTGCGTGCATCCTGCACGAGATGCACCACGTTTGCGACGCCGAGCGAGCCTTGCTGCTGCGGTTCGTAGAAGAAGTACGCGGCGCTGAGCGCGGTGGGCGTTTGATCGATGAGCCCCAGGCCCACGAGGCGATCGCCGTCGTAGTAGGCGACTTCGCGGGCGCAAGGGTGGGGGAAGGCGAAGTCCATGCGGTAGCGCTCGGCGTCCATTTCGCTCTCTTCCCAGCCGCGCGCGCCTTCGCGCGACGCGTGCCAGCGGCTGTAGAGGCGCAGGCGCGCATCGTCGACGGTGGGTACGCCAACCACGCGCCGCAGTCCGGCCGCGAGGCGCACGGCGCGCCGCTGGCTTCGCGTGGGCGCGAATTGCGATGCGATCACGCGCGTCGTGACGCACGCTTTGCACGCAGCGCACTGAGGGCGAAAATAGCAGGGCCCGAAGCGCCGCCACCCGCGCGACAGCAGCGCGTCGAGCTCCAGCGGCGTGACGTCGAGCATGAGGCGCACGTCGAGCGACGCCCGCTGAGCGGGAAGGTAGGTGCAGGGGTGCGGCGTTTCGACGACGCGCTGGAGAAGCCGCATGACAAGCCCGACCCTAGCAGGCCGTTGAAGAACGGCCTGCTAGCCTTTCATCTCGGGGAGGTATGCACCTCCCCGCCCCGAAAAACGCGGTTTTTCGGGGTCCCCACCCCACGCAATTGGCTTCGCCAATTACTATCAGGGTGTTTTTCAACACCCTGATAG
>CANJCO010000056.1 GCA_947473045.1 Myxococcales bacterium
ACGCCCTCGCGACCGTGCCTTCTGCGGCGTGCCGCCTGTTCGGTCCGGAGGTGCCCCCTCCCAAGGCGGGCGAGGCCTATGGTCGGCCAGCCGACCCCGATCCGTCCGGCGGGTATTATCAGCCGCTGCGCGTGTTGCTCACCGACGTTGCCGGCGATGTTGGCGCCATTGGCAGCACGCGGCTCGCGTGCGGCGTCGCCGGCGCATCCTCGGGCGACGCGAGCGATTTCCTCCAGCGCTACCACCTCAACGAAAATCCCGCGGTTGTGGCGCTCTCCGTCGACGGCGTGGCGGCTGGCGAAGCTGCGATATCCGCGCCCGCGGGGGCGGCCCTCAAGCTCGAAGTATCGTGGCCTGTGTGCCCCACACAAGACGCGTGCGGCGACGGGCTGTGCGGTCCCGATGAGACGCGCGCGGGCTGTGAGGCCGATTGCGCGGCGCCCGCCGGGTGCGGCGGGTCCGAGCGCTATGTGTATTACGACACTGCCGATCAGCGGCTGGTGGTTCGTCGCGAGTCGATGCGCGTCTCGTGGTTTGCGACGGGCGGGGTGTTCGGGGTCGACACAACGGGCCGGGACGAGGCCGACTTGTCGTCAACCTCGTCCAACACGCTCACCCTGCCGGCCGCCCCCGGTCAGGTGCGCGGCTGGGTGGTCCTTCGCGATTCACGCGGCGGCAGCGCGTGGTCGCGCTTCGCCATCGACGCGCGCTGACTTCAACTTCGCCCGCGGCGCTTCAGTCTTCGTCGCTCGCGCGGAGGCTGGCGAGAACGCCGAGGTCTTCGAGCGTGGAGGTGTCGCCCTGCGCGGTGCCCGAGGCGATCTCCTTCAGGAGGCGCCGCATGATCTTGCCGCTGCGCGTCTTGGGCAGCGCATCGGCAAACCGGATTTGATCCGGGCGCGCGAACTTCCCAATTTCTTTGTCGATGTGAACGGCGAGCGCATCTTTGAGCGCCTTGCTGGCCACCTGACCCGATTTCAGGGTGACAAACACCACGAGCGCCTGGCCTTTGAGCTCGTCGGGTTTGCCGACCGCAGCGGCTTCGGCCACCGAGGGATGGCTGGCCAGGGCGCTCTCGATCTCCGCAGTGCCGATGCGGTGTCCGGCCACGTTGAGCACGTCGTCGATGCGGCCTACCACCCAGAAATACCCGTCGCTGTCGCAGCGGGCGCCGTCACCTGTAAAATACACGCCAGGGATCTGCGACCAATACGCTTGCTTGTAGCGCTCATCGTCGCGAAACAGCGTGCGCGCCATCGACGGCCATGGGCGCTTGATGACGAGCTTGCCGCCATCGCCTGCAGCGACCTTCGCGCCGTCATCTTTCACGACCTCGATCTCGACCCCGAAGAAGGGAAGGCCGGTGGCCCCGGGCTTCGAGTACGAAGCGCCGGGCAGGGTCGTGAGCATCACACTCCCAGTCTCGGTCTGCCACCAGGTGTCGACGATGGGGCATCGGCCTTTGCCGACCACTGTGTGGTACCAGACCCACGCTTCGGGATTGATAGGCTCGCCGACGGATCCGAGCAGGCGCAGCGACGACAGGTCGTGCTTGTTCGGCCACTCGTCGCCGGCGCGAATGAAGGCGCGAATCGCAGTGGGGGCCGTGTAGAGAATCGAGACGCCGTGGCGCTCGATGATGCTCCAGAAACGGCTCCAGTCGGGGAAGTTGGGGGCCCCTTCGTACATCATGCAGGCGGCGCCTACCGAAAGCGGGCCATACACGATGTAGCTGTGGCCGGTGACCCAACCGACGTCGGCCGTGCACCAGTACAAGTCGCTGTCTTTGACGTCGAAGATGTACTTCGTCGTGACGTGCGCGCCTGCGAGGTAGCCGGCCGTGGTGTGGAGCACCCCTTTGGGTTTTCCGGTCGAACCTGAGGTGTACAGGATGAAGAGCGGATGCTCCGCGTCGAACGCGTCAGGGCGTCTCGCCAGCCCCATGGACTGTTCGCTCGCGGGTCGCGAGAGCGCGTCGCTCCACCATACATCCCGCCCCTCGTGCATCGTGACGGGAGCGCGCCCGTCGTCCATGCGCCTGTGTACGATTACCTTTTCGATCGAGGGAGTCTCGAGGAGGGCTTTGTCGGCCATTTGCTTGAGGGGCACAACGCTGCCGCGTCGATAGGCGCCGTCCTGCGTGATGAGCACTTTCGCCTGGCAGTCGTTGATGCGATCGCGCAGCGCTTCGGCCGAGAAACCGCCGAAAACCACTGAGTGAGCGGCGCCGAGGCGCGCGCAGGCGAGCATCGCGATGGCGGCCTCGGGGATCATCCCGAGGTAGATGGCGACGCGGTCGCCGGCGACCACGCCGAGATCGGCCAGCGCCGCCGCGAACCGCACCACTTCACGGTGCAGCTCGAAGTAGGTGAGGGTTCGCACATCGCCAGGCTCACCCTCCCATACGATCGCGGCCCGTGTGCGCGCCGAAGTCGTGAGGTGCCGGTCGAGGCACGTCTCCGTTACGTTGAGCTTGGCTCCCACAAAAAATTTTGCGTGTGGGAGGTTCCACTCGCAGAAGGTATCCCATGTTTTTCGCCATACGATGTCGGTCGTCTGCTGGCGCCAGAACTCCTCGGGCGCCTCGAGCGACTGCGCGTACAGGGCGGCGTAGGCCTCGTGCGAGGTCACCCGCGCGGCCGCAGAAAACTCGGCGCTCGGGGCGAAGGTGCGATGCTCTTTCAGACGAGATACGATGGTTTCGCTCATGAATTTCCTCGTGGGACGAACGTGTGAGGCTACCTGCACGCACGGCAGAAATCGACGATCGATGCGCGGGGTGCGCTCAGTCGCGGGCTCGTTCGCCGCCGGGCGACGTCACGACCCGATCGCGTCCGGCGGTCTTGGCGTCGTACATCGCAGCGTCGACCCTGCGCAGCAGCCGCTCCGGAGCCTCGCTGCCGTCCCACGTCGCCACGCCAATCGACACGGTCTGGCGCACGCGCACGGCGCCCCCGAGGTCGAGATCGGCGCCGGCGAGGCTCTGCCGGATGCGCTCGGCCGTGGCGCGGGCCTGTGCGGCGCTCGTCGCGGGCATGACGAGCAAGAATTCTTCGCCGCCCCTGCGGATGAAAATGTCGACCCGTCGCACCAGCGATCGCACGCGATCGGCGAACAGTCGCAACGTCACGTCGCCCGCCTCGTGTCCGTGCGTGTCGTTGACGCGCTTGAAGTGGTCGAGGTCGAGCATCAGCACGCTGAGCGGCTGTCCCGATCGACGCGCGCGCTCGATCTCTTCGTTGTAGCGGGGTGACAGGTAACGCTGATTGTAGGCGAGCGTGAGGTCGTCGGTGAGCGCGAGGCGCCTGAGCCGCGCGCGCTCGACCGGGGGCGTCGAGCAGTTGGCGAGCAGGCGCAGCATCAGTTGGTCGGCCTCGCCAAAGGCCGCTGCCACCGGTGAAGAGGCGGAGATGACGCCGATGACTTCGCCGGCGCTCCAGAGCGGCTCGGCGATGAGCGCGACGACGTTGAATCCCTGGCCGGTCTGCTCGACGAAGCGCGCGTCTCGCCGCACGTCGTCGATGCGAATCGGTTTCCGCTGCTCGACTACCCAGCCGATGACGCCGCGGCCCTTGCGGAACGACATGGGGCGCTTGCCCGCCCCAGCGCCCGATCGCGCGCCGCTCAGCAGCTCGGCGCGCGACGCATCGAGGAGCCGAACGGAGGCGTGATCGGCGGGAAGCAGCCGAAGCGCGGCGTCGGTGACGGCGCTGAGCGCGGCCTCGACCGGCTTGTCGTCGGCCAGCACACGCGTGAGCTCGAGCAGCACGACGAGCGGCTCGTTCGACCGCTTCGGGGCGCCCGCAGCCTTCGCCGATTTCGCCTTCGCGTGCGGCTTCGCCTTCGCCTGCGGTTTCGCCTTCGCGTGCGGCTTCGCCTTCGCCTGCGGTTTCGCCTTCGCGACCTTCGGCGCGGCGCGTGGCCGTTTCACCGTTGGTGGCGTGCGGGGCGAGGACATTGCGGCGCGAACTATACGAGGCTGCGCTCGCTTGTTGCGGGTCGCGATCGCGCCGCGTGTCGATTGCTCGCATCACTCCCTACAGCGGAACAGCGCTGCGTAAAGGTCGTTGACGGCTCCGGTCGCGCCCGTATCGTTCCACCCTTTGTGCGGCGCGGATGCCGCTACAACCCCGAGGTTACTCTGATGCACTTCGCACATCGTATTAGCGCGCTGGCGCTCGCGGCCGCAGCCGCCACTGGCATCGCCGCGTGTTCGTCGAATGAGGCCGCCACCACGCCCTCCGGCGCCGACGCCGCCGCCGCCGACGCGTCCACCGTTCCCAAGAAAGATGCCTCCGTGCCCGACGTGTTCGTGGCGGACCCCGACGCCGGAACCTGCTCGCCGGCCGATGTCTCGGGCTTCAAGGCTCCCGCGTACGTTCCCGCCGTTCACGCGCCAGCGGCCTGCAGCGACGCGCAGATCACAGCCGGCATCACGGCGTGTTACGATCAGAGCTCAACGCAGGCGACCTGCGATACCTGGATCAAGGCGAACGCGGCTTGTTTCGCCTGCATCGAGACGCCGAGCAGCGCCGCTGCGTGGGGGCCTCTCGTCAACTACAGCACGCCTGCCGTTGACGCGGGGATCTACTACAACATCGCAGGTTGCCTCGAGCTCGCGCAGGGCAACACCACGTGCGCCAAGTCGTCGCAGTACGCGCTCGCCTGCGAGTTCGCGGCGTGCAATCCGCCTGTCTGTGACCTGTCCGCAAACGATCAGGCGGCCTACGACGCTTACGACCAGTGCCTCACCGACGCCGCGGCCGTTCCGACGTGCAAGGCCTACGAAGACGCCGCGGGCGCGTGCCTTAGCGGCGACGCGGGGCCCGCCAACGTTTGCGCGGGCGACTTCAACAACGATCCGGCCGCGTTCGCCGCCTTGATCGGGCTGTTCTGCAAGTAGGCCCGCGCGCTTCTTAGCGAAGCGGCATCGTCGCGAGATCGGGGGCCACCTTGAGCGTCGGCTCGGTGTGCTCCTGAACCTCGCGCGCGCTTAGCCCGGGCGCGACCTCGCGCAGCACGAGGCCCTCGCTCGTCACGTCGATCGTCGCCAGCTCGGTGATGATGCGATGCACGACGCCGCGACCGGTCAGCGGCAAGTCGCACTCCTTGAGGATCTTCGGCGCGCCGTCTTTGGAAGCGTGCTCCATGATCACCACCACGCGCCTGGCGCTCGCCACGAGATCCATCGCGCCGCCCATGCCCTTGACCATCTTGCCGGGGATCATCCAGTTGGCGAGGTCGCCGCGCTCGGAGACCTGCATGGCGCCGAGAATCGCGAGGTCGATGTGGCCGCCGCGGATCATCGCGAAGCTCTCGGCGCTCGAAAAAATCGCCGAGCCCGGGAGCATTGTCACGGTCTCTTTTCCGGCGTTGATCAGGTCGGCGTCTTCCTGTCCCGCGATCGGGTAGGGGCCGATGCCGAGGAGGCCGTTTTCGCTCTGAAGTACGACCTCGATGCCCTTGGGAATGTAGTTGGCCACGAGCGTCGGCATTCCGATGCCGAGGTTGACGTAGTAGCCGTCGCGCAGCTCGAGCGCGGCGCGTTGGGCGACCTGCTCGCGTGAAAGTCCCTTGCTCATGACGCTTTCCTCACGGTGCGGCGCTCGATGCGCTTTTCGTAACCGGAACCTTTGAACACGCGGTGGACGAAGATGCCGGGGGTGTGAATCTGCGAAGGCTCGAACGCGCCGACTTCGACGATTTCTTCGACTTCGGCGATGGTGATCTTCGCGGCCGCCGCGCACATCGGGTTGAAGTTCATGGCCGTGTTTCGGTAGATGAGGTTGCCGAAGCGGTCTGCCTTCCAGGCTTTTACCAGCGCAAAATCTCCGGTGATCGCAGTCTCGAGCACGTGGAGGCGCCCGCCGAATTCGCGCGTCTCTTTCTTGTCGCTGTACTTGATAACGGCGCCCCCGCCGGGCGCATATCGAAGCGGCAGCCCGCCCTCGCTCACGGCGGTGCCTGCGCCGGTGGGCGTGTAGAATGCAGGTATTCCGGCGCCCCCTGCGCGCAGCCGCTCTGCGAGTGTGCCCTGCGGGACCAACTCGACCTCGAGCTCGCCTTGAAGGTACTGGCGCTCGAACTCTTTGTTCTCGCCGACGTAGCTCGACATCATCTTTCGAATTTGCTTCTTCGCCAGCAGAATGCCGAGGCCGAAGTCGTCGACCCCGCAGTTGTTCGAGACGAAGGTGAGGTCGGTCGGGCCGAGCTCGGCGAGGGCGCGGATGCAGTTTTCGGCAATTCCGCAGAGGCCGAAACCGCCCGCCAGGATCGTCGCGCCGCTCGTGATGTCGGCGCAAGCTTCGCGCGCCGTCTTGATGACTTTGTCCATGCGGGCCGCGAACCTAGCAAATGCGCTCGAACAATTCACCCAAAGCGAGCCGCAAAGCCCCGCCCATTTTCGGGGCGGCGAGGGCCTCGCCCTTGCGAAAACGCTCGCGAGCGTGTCCCATCGACGGATGAAGGTTCGCGCAGTCGCCGTCGCAGCCACGCTCTTTGCGGCCTGTTCGAGCGAGACGGTCGTTGCCCCGCCGCCGCCGGGAGTCGATCCCGCCGAATTTGCCGAGGTGCCCCGAAGCTGCGCGTTCGATTGCCCGTCGAGCGGCTGCGCGGAATCGACTACGCCTTACGCTTGCCCTGCGCTTGGCGACTGGGCGGCCATCGCGCACGACGCGACGTGCCCCGCGTGGGACGGCAAGCCGCAGGTGGTGGCCGCGTCGAAATGCACGGCGTCGGCGGCCTCGGCGGACGCCATGAAGACGGCCGGAGTCGACCCCGATGACGCTGCCCGCACGATCCTCCCCGACGGGCGTCGCGTGCGCAGCGCCGGCCGCGAATGGCTCTTCAATGAGCCGGAGCTCGCGGCAGGCTTCCCGGTTCGCATCGCACCGGTGCCGCAGTCGACCCTCGCCCTCGTGGTCGACGCGGGCTACGGACCACACTCGGTCCGCCTCGTCGATACGGCGCTTCTTGGCAAGGCTGGCTCGCCGGTGCTGTCGACGGTGCGCTTCGACGTGCCGGAGATGCTCTGGCAGGGGCTCGCGATCGTGGGACCGGACCTCGCGCTGGTGGCCACCAACGACGGCGCCGTGCAGGCGCTCAAGCTCGACCTCTCGGCAAAAACGATCGCGCGCGACGCCGCGCGCACCATCGCGCTGCCCGATTCGATCGACGACACAGGCGGCAAGGCCACGTATTTTGTGTCCGGCCTTGCCGTGTCGCCTGACGCCAAAACGCTCGTCGTGGCGTCGGTCTTCGACAAGCGCGTGCTTGTCTTCGACCTGTCGGCGGGCAACTACGGCAAGCTCTCCGGGCAAGTCGAGCTCGATGCGGCAGGCACCTTTGATGTCGCCTTCGACCCGAACGACGCGCTCGGAAGATATGTGTATGTTTCACGTATTTCGCAGCGAAGCGTCGCGGAGATCGATCTGTCGGCGCCCGCTGCGCCGAAGCTGACGCGCTCCTTCGCGACCGACAAGGACCCTCAGGGCATGGCGTTTCTCGACGCGCGCTGGCTCGTGGTCGGCAATACGTTCGGCGACACGCTCTCGGTCGTCGACCGGGTCGGCGGCAGCGTGACGACGGTCGCGGTCGACACGAAGACCAAGCTGCACGGACAGGAGCCCACCACGCTCGCCGTCGATGCCGCGCACCACCTGCTCTACGCGACGCTCTCGGGTCGCAACGCCATCGGCGCGTGGACCTTCGACGCGACGGCGACGCCTCCAAAAATGACGCCCGCGGGCAGGCTGCCGACTTCGTGGTGGCCGTCGTCGGTCGCGGTCGACGACAGCGGCGGCCTTCTGTGGACGAGCGCGCGCGGACACGGAAACGGTCCGATCGCCTCGCAGCTGCCTGTCGGCGACGGTGACGGAATGCACGGCGTCGCCGGCGGCATCGGAGCGCTCGCCGCCCCGCAGCCCAGCGATCTCGCGCAAGGCGAGGCTGCGGTCGACACAAACGACGACGTCGGCGCACTGACCGGCGCGCCTTCCGTGACCTGCCCGGCGGGCGAAGAAGACTTCGCGCTTCCGCCGACCAACACGGCCGGCCCCTCGAAGAAGATCAAACACATCGTGTTTGTGGTGCGCGAAAACAAGACGTTCGATGCGCTAATGGGAGACATGAAGGGCGTGCGGGGCGACCCCTCGCTGACCATGAAGTCGAAGTCAGCCGATATGGACTCGCTGTTCGGAAACTTCCGCGACGTCGCCCGAACGTTCGCGACCAGCGATAACTACTACACCGACGCCGAGCTCTCGATTCAGGGCCATTTCTGGACCGTCTTCGGTCGATCGAGCGATTTCATGGAGCGCACGTGGCAAGCCACCGGCTACTCGCGATCGGCCTGGCGGAGCGCGGTTCAGCCTCAGTGCGTCTCCGATGTGGGAACTCCCCAGGAGGGCGGATTGTTCGAGTGGTTGGGCAACAACCACGCGACGTACGCGGTCTTCGGCGAGGCGTGCGGCATTCCCCCGGGCGGCGGGGCAGGGCACGTCGACGGTCACTATCCGGGCGGCTTCATTCAGAGCATTGGGCACGCCGACATCGAAAAGGCCTGCTACTACGCGGGCAGACTGCGTGTACTGTGCAATATTCCTTCGTTCGTCTACATGACGTTGCCCAACGATCACACGCTCGGGGTGGGCGACAAGACGCCGTCGCCCGAGACCATGGTGGCGGTGAACGACGAAGCGACCGGCATGGTGGTGGAGGCCCTGTCGAAGAGCCCATTTTGGGCTGATTCGCTGGTGGTCGTGACCGAGGACGACCCGTCGGGAGGTGGCGATCACATCGACCATCACCGCACGCCGATCGCCTTCGCATCGCCGTGGATCAAGCGCGGCTACGTGTCGCCCACCCACATCGACGCGTCGAGCCTGCACAAAATGTTCGCCCATATTCTGGGGCTTCCGTATCCCAACGCGCTCGTCGAAAAGGCCGCGCTGCCGCTCGATATGTTCTCGGCCGCGCCCGACATGACGCCATTTTCGCACACGGCGCGCCGCTGGCCGCTGTCGTGTGGGGAGCAGTCGACCCTCGCCGAGAAGGCGCTGACCGGCTCGTGGAACCTGTCCGCAGTCGACGAGCAGCCCGGGCTGGGGCAGCAGGTTGACCGCGTGATGCGCGGGGCCGAGCTGCGCGCGCTCACGCCGGCAGTCTCGCAGCAGATGCAAACCCGCGCGGCCACGCCTTCGCAGTCGTGGCGCGCGCGGTAGTCGCTGCCGCCGGTCAGGTCGCGGCGTTCAGGTCCGAGATGTGCTGCATGACGCCGATCAGCTCACTCGAAGTGAACGGCTTGGAGAGCAGCGCGGCGATGCCGGCCTCGCCCAGCGCCACACGTTCGCACTCGCTGGCCTCTGCGCTGACGGCGATTACAGGGGTTTTTGGATGACGGGCTGCTGCCGCGCGCGCCACTTCGATGCCGGTACGACCCGCGAGATGCACGTCGGTAATGACCAGATCGACCCCGGCGCCGATGGCGGCCAGCGCTTCGTCGACCGAGCTTGTTAATGTGATCTTGGCGTTGATCGCTCCCAGGCAGCGACCCATCGCGCGCAGCATCAGTGGCTCGTCGTCGACGACCAGTACGCGTTTGAACATGAATTAGTCCCCCCCAATCCAAGCAGTCGGTCTGCGACGTCGCACTCCGAAGAATGCGGCGTCGCCCCCCCCAGGGGCCCGACTCTTTGAACAGTAGAGAGAACGCCCGACCCTCGAAGGCGATAAGGGCGCTTTACAAGAAACGGCTGAGGCGCATTTTATGCGGCGCGCCGCGCTCAATAATGCGGGGGACGATCGTTTGGAACGGCCTCGCCCTCGTCGGTCACGCGCTCCCGCAGGCGCTGCGCTTCGAGGGTGAGCCTGTCGATGCTCTTCTGCTGCAGGGCGACCACATCGGAAAGCTCGTGGGCGTAGCGTTCGAGCTTCATGAAGCGCACTTCGAGGTCGATTACGCGCGCCGCCAGCGCTTCGTGGGTCGTCATGCCACGAGGCTAGCCTGCATCGCGGGGTGCCGCGCGAGCAACGTCAGGGCGGCCTCGAGCAGCGGCTTTCCAGGCGCTGTGCGGTGCCAGGTCGAGGCGCCGCTCGGATGGGGCAGGGCGATGACGTCGACTTCGCGGCCGTGATAGCGGCAGCGTCGGAGCGTGCCGACAATGTCCACCAGCTTGCCCTTGTGGCCGGTGATCTGCTCGATCGCGAGCGCCCCAATGGGCAGCACGAGGTCGGGCTGAAGTATGGCGACCTCGCGCTCGAGGAACCCCCGGCAGCGGCTGATCTCAGCGGGATCCGGCTTTCGATCGCCGCCGCCTTTCGCTTTGCCCGGAAAGCAGCGGGCGACCGCGGCGATGTACACACGCTCGCGCAGCGCCTCCTCGCCGATACCGAGCGCCCCCTCGAACCAGCCGAACATCGTCTTGCCAGCCGTCCACGCGAACGGCCTCCCGAACGACCCCTCGCGGGGCCCTGGCGCCTGACCTACGAGAAGCACGCGTGAGACCACCGCGGGTCCGTGCACGACCGGGCGAATCATGTTCGGGCACGCGGTGCAGGCGTCGAGCTCGGCGTGAAGCAGATGGAGTGCGCGGCGCTTGGCGTCGGTCATGGGCTGCAGCCAGCTTTAGCGCCGTGCGCGGCAGGCGCCAATGCCGGCGGGCCGCGGCGATATTTGCACTCTGCACGCGTCGCCCGTTTGTTGGCCCTTCGCCCCGCGGTATGTTCTTGCATGCCGCAACATGCGAATTATCGCCGCGATCGCGTGCATCGGTTTTGCCCTCGCCGCGCCTGCCGCGTGGGCTGGTCCCGCGCCGCGCGGCGCGTCGGCCTCCCCGCCGGCGTCGCCCATGGGGCTCAGCGTCGGCTCGCCGACTGAAGGTCACCTCGTGGGAGGAGCGCACCTCGGCGACGCCCCCTACCTCCGCGTGGTGCCGGCATATGCGGGCGGCGACGTGCGCTGGGGTATTGGCGCCATGATCGGCATGCTCGACCGCTCGGCGCGCACCGTGCGCCGGCAGTTTCCCGACGCCGTCATGAGCCTCGGCCACATTTCGCGGCAGGGCGGGGGCGAGCTCGATCGTCACGCGTCTCACGAGAGCGGACGCGACGCGGACGTGCAGTTTTACGTGCGCAACGAGCACGGAAAGCCTGTCTATACCGATCACTTCGTGCCGTTTCGTGGCGACGGTACCGCCCTCGCGTGGGCCGGGGCCCGCTTCGACGACGCGCGAAACTGGGCGCTCGTGTCGGCGTTTTTGAACGATCCGGTAGCGCGCGTGAGTCATATTTTCGTCGCCACCCCGATTCGGGCGCGCCTGCTCGCCTACGCCGCGCACGCGGGGGTTTCGCAGGGGCTGCGCGATCGCGCGGCCCTCACCATGGTGCAGCCGCACGGGTCGCTCCCGCACGACGACCACTTCCACGTGCGCATTTCGTGCCCGTCGGGCATGCAGGGCTGCATCGAAAACCCCACAGGTTCCCGCATCGCGCGCGCCAAGCGACACGGACTGAAGTTGCCGGTGGTCGGGGCGCCTCTGCATCACGCGTCGCCGCCTGCTGCCCGCCGCGTCGCAGCGCCTGCGCCGGTCGTGCCGCGCCCGGCCCCCGATCATCCGGCCGCGCACGCAGAGTCGGCCGCACCGCCCCCCGCTGACGTCACGCCTGAGAGCTCGCCTGATTTCGCGCCGCCCGCGATGATGGTCGACGAAATCGACGACGCCGACGGCAACTGAGCGGCGGGTTCATCGCCCCCAGTGTGAAGGCGTGGCGCCCATCTCGAAGCGCAGCGAACCTCCCGCTTTGAGATCGCTGTGGCGCAGCCAGGGCTTCGTGAGCGGCGCCGCGTTCAGCACGACCGACTGCACATACAAATTCGCCTTCGAGACGAGCGGGGCCTCGACGGTAAAGGTTCCTTCCGCGAGCTTGATTTCAGCATGCGGAAACATCGGCGCGCCCACAACATAGGTGTCGCTTCCAGCCATGGGATACAGCCCGAGCGCACTGAATACGAGCCACGCCGACATCGTCCCGCCGTCGTCGTTTCCGGGAAGCCCGTCGGCGCCGTCTCCATACATTTGCTCTTCGACCCAACGCAGCCACTTCTGCGTCAGCTCAGGGTGTCCGGCCAGCGCGAACAAGTAGGGCGCGTGGATGTCGGGCTCGTTGCCGCCCCAAAAGAAATTGTGGCGCTCCCCCACAGACAGCTGGCTCGACCAGTTGACGGCGTCGTATTCAGCCTTGCCCTGCACAAAAAAGCTCTCGAGCCTGGCTGTGAGCGCCTCGGGACCTCCCATGGACGCTGCGAGGGTGTCGAAGTCATACCAGGGTCCCCACACGCTCTGCCACGCGTTGGCCTCGGCGAAGGCGTCGCTTCCAATCGCCGGATCGGCGCCGGCCGCGTCGAAGGTGCCGTCGACACGTTTAGGCCACAAAAAGCCGCTTTTTGGCTCGTAGAGGGCCTTCCAGCCGTGCGAGCGTGCTGCGAGCTTCGCGGCGTCGTCGTCGTGACCGAGGGAGGACGCGAAGCGGCTGAGCGCGAGGTCGTCCTGCCCGTACTCGATCGTCCACGACACCGACCTGCCGGAGCTCGACGGCACATAGCCGAGATCCATGTAGGGTACAACTTCTGACCTTCCCCCGCGTCCGGTCGGGGGCTCCTGCCGGTCGAGCGCCGCCGCGCGCATGATGGGCCATACGCCTGCGGCGTCGAAGTCGCGAATGCCCTTCACGTAGGCGTCCGCGAGCACCACTTCGGCGCTGGCGCCCAGCATCGTCGCCGCTTCGCCGGTGCCGAGCGGCCACTTGGGCAGGTATCCGGCGGCTGCTGCCATGGCGGTCAGGGATCGGGCGGCGTCGCGCGCGCGCGCTGGCGCGATGAGCGCATAGAGCGGGTGAAGCGTGCGATAGGTGTCCCAGAGCGACATATCGGACACATACCGGTAGTCCGCCGTCGCCGTCTTTCCGTCGAGTCCGACGTAGGATCCGTCGACGTCGCTGGTGACGGTCGGCATGAGAAACAGGTGGTAGAGCGCCGCTTCGAGCATGCGCTGCTGGGCGGGCGTACCTCCCTGAAATGCGACGGCGCCGGTTGCCTGCTGCCACGCCGCTCGCGTCTGGTCGCGCTCGGCTTCGAACGAAAAACTGGGCATTTCTGCGTTGAGATTGGCCAGCGCGTGATCGCCCGAGACCAGAGATATGCCCACTTGAACCTCGACCGGCCCAGGC
The DNA here is from genome assembly GCA_947473045.1 of Myxococcales bacterium. GTDB lineage: Bacteria > Myxococcota_A > Polyangia > Polyangiales > Polyangiaceae > JANYHY01. The sequence goes on from CANJCO010000056.1 coordinate 13,225, forward strand.
GCAACGGCGAAGTCGAAGCTGAGCTCCGCGCCGACCTTGGTGCCCGCCGCGTGGGTTGTGGCCGCTGGCTGCAGGCCATCGCTCCACACCTGCGCGGCACTCCACGGTTGCCGGGTGCGCATCGCGAAGAACACGGGCACGCCGCCGAAGCCGTCCGACATGCCGCCGACGCTCCTGAAGCTGCCGCGGACGGTGCGCGCGACGGGATCGACGTCGAGCGCGGCGTCCTTCACGCTCCCGCTCAGGCGGTGGTCGAGGTCGATGATAACGTGCCCGCTCGCCGCTGCGGCGGGCCAGGTGTACCTGTGATGCGCGCCGTGGGGCGTCGCAGTCAGCTCCACGCGAATATCGCCGCGCGACAGGGTGACCGCATACTGGCCCGGGGATGCCGCCTCAGTCGCCTTGTCGAACTTCGAGGCGTAGCCGATCGACGTCGTTCGCGCGGCGTCGAACGCGTCGGTCGGCATCAGCGCGAGCACGCCGTAGTCCTGAGCGCCGGTCCCGTGCAGGTGCAGGTGCGAAAATCCGAGGACGGTGTCGTCGTCGTACCAATAACCTGCATAGTGCAAGAAGTTCACGGTGCCCCACGGTCCGCTCGTGTCGGGCGCCACCTTTACGAGGCCCTGCGGGGCGCAGGCTCCGACGAACACGTTCGCCGCTGCGAAGCCGAACCCTCCCGAACCGATGAACTGCGGCGGTACAGCGGCCGCGGCGGGGCGCGTCGCGGCGGAGTCGTCGAGGGTGAAGTCGGGATATTCGGAGGAGGCGGTCGATTCGCACGCGAGCGCGATCACGGGCATCAGCGCCGCGCAGACCGCGAAGATGTGTCGGCCGATCATGCCACAGACGATAGCGGAGCCGGGGGCGACTTCGCTGCCTTTCGCGACGTCGGCGCGAGTCGTGATTACAGTGCCTCGCACCAAGCCCATGACTCAACGAGTGTCTCCGCCGGCGACGGCGCACGTCGACCTGCCTGTCGACGGCATGACGTGCGGGGCCTGCGTCTCGCGGGTCGAAAAGGCGCTGCTCGCGACGCCTGGCGTGCGCGGCGCCGCGGTGAACCTGGTGACGCGTCGCGCTTCGGTCACGTTTGCGCCCGACGCCATTTCAGTCGAGGGCGTGGCCCGGGCCATCGAAGACGCGGGGTACGTCGTGCCGTCGATTCCGGTGGCAGGCGACGCGCGCGGATCGGGCGAAGGCGTGGCTGGCCTCGACGCGAGGCTCGATGCCGAGCGCGCGACGCTGACGCGCGATCTTGCGGTCTCGGTAGCGTTTTCGGTGCCGCTGCTCGTGCTCGGGATGTCGCACGGAGCCATTCCGGGGGCGGACGGCGCAGCGGGTCGCGCGCTTCAGTTTGTTCTGGCGACGCTCGTCGTGATGGGGCCCGGGCGGCGCTTTTTTTCGCTCGCGTGGTCGGCCCTCCGGCATCGCAGCGCCGACATGAACACGCTCGTCGCGATGGGCAACGGCGCCGCGTGGGCTTACTCGACCGTCGCGCTCCTTTCGCCTTCGTGGTTCGTGCATGCCAGCCATGGCGCCCTCCCTCACCTGTATTTCGAGGTTCCCGGCGCGACGATCAGCTTCGTGCTTTTGGGCAAGTGGCTCGAGACGCGCGCACGCAAACGCCTCACCGATGCGGTGCGGGGGCTGGTGTCGCTGCGCCCTCCGGTCGCGCTTCGCGTGATCGGCGAGGTCGAGGCCATCGTCGAGACCGATCGGCTCGCGCGCGGCGATCTCGTGCGCGTCCGGCCCGGCGACCGCGTTCCCTGCGATGGCGAGGTTGTGTCGGGCGAGTCTGCGCTCGATGAGTCGATGCTCTCGGGCGAGAGCCTGCCCGTCGACAAAAGCCCCGGCAGTCGCGTCATCGGCGGAACCCTCAACCGGCACGGAATGCTGCTCGTTCGCGTCGGCGCGACCGGCTCGGGCACCGCGCTCGCGCGCATCGTCGCCGCCATCGAGGAGGCGCAGGGATCGAAGGCGCCTATCGCGACGATCGCCGATCGGGTCAGCGGCGTGTTTGCGCTGTTCGTGTTGGCGCTCGCGGTCGTGACCTTCGTCGTGTGGCTGGCCGCGTCTCCCGACAGCGCCGGGCTGTCGATCGCAGTCGAGCGCTTCGTCGCCGTGCTCGTGGTCGCCTGTCCCTGCGCGCTCGGACTTGCCACTCCGGCGGCCGTTGCAGTGGGAACGGGGCGGGGCGCAGAGCTTGGCGTACTCGTGAAGGGCGGAGCCGCGCTCGAGGCCGCGAGCCGCGTCACTTCCGTGATGCTCGACAAAACAGGCACGCTCACCCTGGGGCAGCCGAAGCTCACGGCGGCGGTCGCGGTGGCGGGCGTCGATGAGGCGGAGCTGCTACGGCTCGTGGGCTCCGCTGAGCTCGGCAGCGAGCATCCGATCGCGCGCGCGCTGGTGTCGGGTGCGCGCGACCGAGGTCTGGTGCTCGCGTCACCGCTGTCGTTTCGCGCCGATCCGGGCGGCGGGGTGTCGGCCAACGTCGAAGGGCGCGAAGTTCGGGTCGGGACGGCCCGCTACCTTGCCGCTGCGAAGATCGACTTCTCGTCGCTTTCGGTCCAGGCTGACGAGCTCGCCGCGCGCGGAGAGTCGCCCTCGTTTGTCGTCGTCGACGGCGCGCTCGCGGGGCTCGTCGCCGTGGCCGATTCGGTCGCGCCCGAGGCGGCGGGTGCGATTCGGCGCTTGCTCGCGATGGGGCTGAAAGTTGCCGTCGTCAGCGGCGATCGTGAGGCCGTCGTGCGCTCCATCTCCGGAACGCTCGGCATCGCCGCGTTCCACGCCGAGATCCGCCCCGAGGACAAGGCGCGGCTCGTTCAGGCCGAGCGCGCTGACGGCCACGTTGTGGCGATGGTCGGCGACGGAATCAATGACGCTCCCGCGCTGGCCGCCGCCGACGTTGGCGTTACTGTCGCGCGAGCGGCCGACATCGCGGCCGCGGCCTCCGACGTAGCGTTGCTCGGAGGCACGATCGCCGCGCTGCCCACCGCGCTCGAGCTCGCGCGCGCCACCCTGCGCACCATTCGCCAGAATCTCTTCTGGGCGTTCGTCTACAATGTTGTCGGCCTTCCGCTTGCGGCGGGCGCGCTGGTGCCGCTGACCGGATGGCAGCTCTCTCCGGTGTTCGCAAGCGCAGCGATGAGTTTGTCGAGCGTGTCGGTGCTGCTCAACTCGCTTCGGCTGCGCCGTTTCGTGCCGAGCGAGCGGGGCGTTCCGCCGCGCGCGCGTGGCTAAAGCTGGTATCCTCAGGCGATGACGGATCGTCCGAGCGTGCAGGCATCATCGCCCTTCGTGTCCGAGCGCAGGGCGTTCCTCGTAGGTCGCGCTTCCGAGCTGCGCGAGCTCGATGATGCGCTCGCCGCGGTCGAGCGAACGGGGGAGGTCCGTGTCGTCAGCGTCATCGGCGCTCCCGGCGTTGGCAAGACCCGCCTCGTTCGCGATTTCTTGCAGCGCGCGCGCGTTCCCGGTCGCGAGCTGCGCGTATGTCGCGGTTCGGCGCGCGATCAGGGAGCAGCCTACGGCCTGTTTGCGCGGGTGCTGCGCGCGCGGTTCGACCTCGTCGAGAGCGACGACGCCGAGACGGCCAAAGCGCAGCTGCGCGCGCGCACCGCCGAAGTGCTCGAGGACCGAAAAATCGGCGATGTAGTCTACTTCCTCGGGCAGCTTCTCGACCTCGAGTTCGAGGGATCCCCCCTCATTCGAGCCATCGAGGACGACCTCCCCCAGCTGCGCAACTTGCGCCGGGCGGTGATCAAGCGCTTCCTCGAAGCGGACGCGGCGCCGCGCGAAGGCGCACCGCGTGGCCCGCTCGTGCTGGTGCTCGACGATCTGCATTGGGCGCACGACGACTCGCTCGACCTCCTCTCGTATCTCATCGAGTATCTCGCCGCCCCGATCCTGATCGTCTGCCTGTCGCGCGGCGATCTGCTCGCGCGTCGCGACGATTGGCGCACCCGCGGCCACGGACGCCATTCGGTGATCGAGCTTCAGCCGCTGTCAGAGACCGACTCGGCGGCCGTCATGCAGGAGCTGCTCGCGCCGGCGGGCGATGATGAGGCCGTCGAGGAGCTGATTGATGCAGCATGCACGCTTGCCGGCGGCAACCCGTCGCTGCTCGAGCAGATGGTGCGCATTTTCCGCGACATGGGCGTGGTCGAGGTCGTCGAATCAGACGGGCCCGACGACGAATGGGTCGTCCATCCCGAAAAGCTCGCGAGCGTTCGGCTGCCCATGACGGTCGAAGACGCGGTGCAGGCACGCATCGCTGCGCTCACGCCGCTCGAACGCGATCTGCTCGAGCGTGCAGCGGCGATGGGCTCGGTATTCTGGGTTGGCGGGCTGGTCTCGATCGAACGTCGCGACATGCCCGCGCCCGAGTTTTGGAGCGCCACCGTCAACCCCGAAGTCGCGCGGATCCGAGACGCGCTACGCGATCTGGCCGCGCGAGACTACGTGCTGCGCCTGCCCGACAGCTCGTTCGGCGGCGACGAAGAGTACGTGTTCAAACACAACCTCGAGCGCGAGGCGCTGCTCAAGATCACGCCCGCGGCGCGCGCGCGGGTCTTTCACCACGCGATCGCTGATTGGCTGGCCTCGAAAGAAGGCATCCGCGGTCAGGAAGAGCCGCTCGCGATGCTCGCTGGCCACTGGGAGAAGGCAGGCAACGCCTCCCGCGCTGCGCGCAGCGGGTTCGAGGCCGGAGACGCTGCCCGGGAGCGTTACGGACACAGCCGCGCGATGGATCACTACGCGCGGGGCCTCGCGTTACTCTCCGATACCGGCGCTGACATCGACACCGACCGCCAGCTTGCGGCGCTGCATCACTATGGCGACTGCCTGCAAGCGGTCGGTCGCACCGAAGCTGCGCTCGATGCCTTCCGGCGCATGCTCGCGCTGGCGTTCAAGCTGGGGCGCACTGCGAAGGGCGGCGCCGCGCACGGGCGCATCGGGCGTCTGCACCGCGATACCGGAAAGCTCGAACTTGCGCAGGAGCACCTTCGCGCCGCGCTCGCGCTTTTTGCCTCCGCGGGCGACGAGCGGGGCGTCGCGAGCACGACCGACGACATCGGCAAGCTCTACTGGCTCAAGGGCGACTACAAGGCCGCGTTGTCCGAAACCCAGCGCGGCCTGACCATGCGCCGCAAGCTCGGCGATCGCCGGTCGATCGCGCTCAGCCTGAACAACATGGGGCTCGTCTACCAGGACTCGGGAGAGTTTCGCCTCGCGCTCGACGCGTTCGAGCAGGCGCTGACGATTCGTCAGGAGATCGGCGATCTCGTTGGCGTCACGATCAGCCTCAGCAACCTCGGCACCGTGGCGCAAGATCAGCGCGACGACGTGCGCGCGCTCAAGCTCTTCAAGGAGGCGCACGAGGTCGCGAAGGAGACGGGCGATCGCAATCGAATCGCGCTCGTGCTCACCAATCTGGGAGAGACGCTCAGCCGCCTTGGCCAGTCCGACGCGGCGATCGCATATCTCAAACAGGCCGAGGAGCTGGCCGACGAGCTGGGCGATCGGCTCGGTCTCGCGGAGGCCGTGCGTGGCCTTGGCAAGGCCTACATGGCCCAGCGCGATTTCACCAAAGCACGCGAGTGCATCGGTCGGGCCGTGGAAATTCTCCGCGCCGGCGATACGCGGGTGCAGCTTGGAGTCGCGCTTCGCTCGCTCGGCGAAGTGTCGGCGGCCGGAGCGGCGGGCGGCGCGGGCCTCGCCCAGGCGCGCGATTACCTCAGCCAGTCGATCGCAATATTCGAAGAGGCCGGCAATCAAGTCGAGCTCGCGCGAAGCTACCGCGCCTTCGCCGACTTGCTGCGCGGCACTATGGAGCATCAGGTCGATCCGCGCGTCGAAGACGAAGCGGCCGCGTATTCGCTTCGGGCCGACGCAGTGCTTGCGCGCGTTCGGTCGGGGATCGTGTGAAGCGAGGGCCTAGGCCGACAGGCGTGCCACCAGCTCCGTGAGCTCGCGCGCCAGGATCGGCAGCTCGGTCGTCAACGCCGCAAGCTCGCGCGCGCAGGCCTCAACGTCGGCCGATTTCGCGATTTGCTCGAGGCTCGCCGCGCGGGCTGTGGCGCGCGCAGCGAGCGTGGACAGGGAGCCCTTGAGCGCATGCGCGGTTCGCCCCAGCGCCCCGAAATCGCGAGCTTCGAGCGACGCGCGCAGGTCGGCGAGCTGTTCGGCGTGGAGCGACTGAAATGTCTCCGCGAGGTCCAGCAGCAGCTCAACGTCGCCTTCCACCCGCTCCATGAGCTCGGCTTGTTCGAACGATTGGTAGGTCGGGTCTGCGGGCAAGCTCGTCACCTTTTGTGGCCGCGCGGGCCGATCGCGGCGTGCGGAGCTGAAATTATAGCGTCGCTCGCGCATCGTTTGCGAGTTTGTGGACGCGGTCGTGCCGGAGGCGCTGCTGGGCGCCAAGCGCTTCGATCGCCGCGCTGCATCGTTTCGAGGCCCGGAGCGCGGTCGTAACGCTCACGCCCTTGGCGCGCAGGTCCGACAGATCGATGGGCGCGCCGAACGACACGTCGATCCGGTGCTCGTCAGGCGACGTCCAGTTTCGCGCGAGCTCGACGCGAAGGTCGTTCTGCAGTCCGAGCACGAACGCCGGGATAATGTGAACGCCCTCTGCGCCGAGCGCGATCCGCCCGACGCCGGGCTGCGCGGGCAGCAGGGTATACGGGTCCGGGCCGGTACCGCGCCTGCCCTCGGGGTGCAGTCCCATCACGGTCCCCGGTATCGCGAGCTCCTCGACGCACCGCTCGACGGCCCACCGGTTGAAGGCGAGCCGGTCGTCGCCCCTGTCGCGCAAAAACGGCGGAAACATGCGCATTGCGCTCATCGCCGCGTTGACTACGGGCCCCAGCGGATGGTCGTAAAAAAACGTAGAGCGCGTCGGAAAGAGGATCCTCCGGGAGAGCTTCGTCCGCCAAAAACACGTGGCCGTAATTACGAAAAAATCGAAGAAGCTGCGGTGATTGCAGACGAAGAGCACGCGGTCGCGCGGGCCGAAACCCGCGAGGTGTTCGAGCCCGACGATGTCGGTGCGTTTGCTCGAGGTCGCCCAAAGCGTTGCGCCCATCCACGCCGAGTTCCAGGCCTTCGCGGGCGTGGTGAGATAACGACACGAAAAATCGGCGAGCTCGAAGGCGACACGCTCGGTGCGGGAGAGCGCGCGCCTGGCTTCCGGCGGCGGGCGCGATGGACGCATCCCATAATTAGAGCACGAAGGCCTCGGCGCTGGCCAGCGCGCGGGCGATCGCTCAGCGGAAGCGCCTCGGAAAGGCACCGAGCAGCGACAGCACCGCCCCGATTTTTCGCAGCAGGCCGGTCGATCCGCTGCGCAGCGCGGCCATCGCCAGACCGATCTTCATGAGCGCCGGGGTGTAGGGATACCACCACAGTTCGCGCTTCGACGAGCTCCGGTCGACGAGCACGAAGCGCGGGCGGGTGAGGGCCTCGAGCGCGAGGTGCGAATTGGTAATGCCGGCTCCGGTCTGGCCGTGACCACTCCACGGAGCGGCGGGGATCGCGCCGGTGAACGCGTGGTTGTTGATCGTCACGACGCCAGCGCGAAGCTCGTGCGCGAGGCTCTCTCCGTGGCTCGCCCGCTTGGTCCAGATGCTCGCGGTCAGCCCGTATTTCGAGGCGTTCGCGAGGGCGATGGCCTCGCTCGCGCTCTCAACGACGCGCACGGCGATGACCGGTCCGAAGGTCTCTTCGCGCATGAGGTCGATGTCGTCGCTCGTGACCTTCACGATCGTCGCCGGGTACCGGTAGCCGTCTTCTCCGGCGTTACCTCCCAGAATCACTTCGGCACCGGACGCTTGAGCGTCCGCGACGTGGCGCATCACAGTTTGCTGCTGCGCGTGGGTTGTGAGCGGTCCCAGATCCCGGTCGGGCTCGAGCGCCCGCACCACCTCTGTCAGGCGCGCGATGAACGCGTCGGAGATGCCCCGCTCCACGTAGACGCGCTCGATGGCCGCGCAATTTTGGCCGGCGTTGGTGAGGGCTGCCCATGCGATGCCCTGCGCAGCGCGTTCGAGGTTGGCGTCGCTCAGGACGATGGCGGCGTCCTTTCCGCCGAGCTCGAGCGAGCAGGGCACGAGGCGCTCGGCGCACGCGGTGGCCACCTTCCTGCCCGTCGCCACGCTCCCGGTAAACACCACGAGGTCGACGTTCGCGGAGCAGAGCGCCGCGCCGACATCGCCGCCGCCCTGGGCGATCGTCAGCACGCCGTCAGGGATAAGGCCCGCGAACAGGTCGACGACGGCCTGCCCTGAGCGCGGCGAGATTTCGCTCGGCTTGAACACCACGGCGTTGCCGGCGAGCAGCGCGGGAACAAGGGTTCGCAGCGGCAGCGCGACGGGGAAGTTCCACGGCATGATGACCGCGAGCGTGCCGCGCGCCTCGCGGTAGATCGTCCCGCGCTTTGCTGGGTAGGTGAGCTTGTCGAGCGCGATCTCCTGCGGCTCGCAGAGCTCTTCGATCGATCCGCACCAGAAGTCGAAACCATCGGCGGAGGCGAGGACTTCGCCGAGCAGCGCCTCGGCTTCCGGCTTGCCGACCTCGCGGCTGACGAGCGCAGCAAGCGCTGCAGCGCGATCGAGGAGCCTGTCTTTCACCTTGGCGATTCGCGCCGCGCGTTCGTACGCGGGCAGCTCGGACCATGCGCGCTGGGCGCCGCGCGCCCGGTCGACGAGGTCGCCGATGGCATCGGCGTCGGTGGCGGACACGGCATCGAGTGGCGAGAGGTCTTTGGGACTCACGTCGGCGAAGGGCGAAAGCATGGCGGTTGTCACCGTAGTGGCTTGTGGCCGGGAGGGAAGCGGAAGCGATCGCTAAGGGTGCGGCGCGTTGAGCCGTTCACGGGATGGAGTGCCGGTTGTTTCCAGTCACCCCACCAACGCTGCGTCATCGATTTGACGCTCCAGGGTTAGCGAAGTGCTCCATTTCCCCGATGATTCGAGCTTTCAAGATGGCAGGCCGCTTGCAGAAGGTCCGCCTGAGATGACCACGTTCGACTCAGAGACGCGACTGGTCTGCGCGAGCCCAGTGTCGGCGGACGCATCGGCCGAATCCGATCGCGACAGCATGTTGCTTCCGCCGCCGCCACGGGCTGCGGTCGACGTGGCGATCCCGCGCATGCCGCCGATCGGGCGAATCCGCCACTACGACGCGGCGCTCGGCCTCTGGGCTCCCGGCGGCGCGCTCTCCGAGTCGCAGTGCGCGCCCGTAGCGCGTCCGCCCGAACCGTCCCGGTTCGCCGCAGAAGAGGCACCCTCGGCAGTCATGCGGGGCGCTCAGCGCAACGATCCGGGCTCCGTCACCCTATCGAGTCGCCCCGCGGCCATCACCGCCCGGCGGCCGCGCGCCGCCTGAGTCGGCCGTCGTTCAGGTGCGCCGAACGCGGCTCCCCGACACTTCGAGCGCCTTCTTCGCGCGCATCGCCAGGTCGATCGCGGCAGCGGGAGTCTTGCCGAGCGCAGTGAGATGTCCCATTTTTCGTCCCGGTCGCGCTTCGCGCTTTCCGTACAGGTGTACGCGGACGCCAGGCAGGGCGAGCGCCCGATCGAACGCCGGGGCCTCGCCTCCGGCCCACAGATCACCGAGCAGGTTGTAGATCGCGACGGGCCGCGTCGATTCCGTGGAGCCGAGAGGCAGGTCACAAATCGCGCGCACGGCCTGCTCAAACTGGGAGGTCACACATCCGACCTCGGTGCCGTGAAATGTATTGTGAGGCCGCGGCGCGAGCTCGTTGACGAGCAGCTCGCCGTCGCGCGTCACGAAGAACTCGACGACGAGCAAACCCTCGAGCGACAGCGCCTCGGCGAGGCCGCGCGCGATCTCCTCTGCCTGCTTGGCGAGCCGCTTCGGGATGGGCGCAGGCATGACAGAATAAACGAGGATACGGTCCTCGTGGTGGTTCTGCGACGGCGGGAAAACAGCCGTTTGCCCGCTTGGACGCCGCGCTACGAGTATGGAGACCTCCTGCTTGAGGTCGAGCGCGTGTTCTACCACGGCGGCCTTGCAGGAGAGGTCGGCCCACGCCGCGGCCGCCATGTCCGGAGCCGCCACAAACGCCTGCCCCCGGCCGTCGTAACCGCCGTGACTCGCCTTCACGAACACGGGCTTACGCGACTCGCGGAGCGCCCGCGCGACATCCTTTGCGGAGCGGGCGATCGAAAAAGGACCGACCGGAAAGCCGTGCCGGACGAGCCACTGCTTCTGCTTGACGCGATCTTGAACGATGGCGAGCAGCGCGGGCCCAGGGCGAACCGGCGCAAATTCGCCGGCGGCGCGCATGCTCGCCAGCGAGACCTTTTCGATCTCGAGCGTGACGACGTCAGCGCCGCGTGCGAGCTCGCGCGCCGCGTCCTCATCTTCGAACGAGGCCGTGATGCAGTGGTCGACGACGAAGCGCGCCGCGCACGACGGGTCGGGATCAAGGGCGCGAACGTGATAGCCGAGCGTGCGCGCCGCCATCGACATCATGCGGCCCAGCTGGCCACCGCCTAAGATTGCGAGCGTGCCACCGGGGAGAACGGGCGAGGTCTTGCGGGCCATTTAAGTCAGCTTTTGCTCCAGGACTTCCTGCTTGCGTGCGTTTCGCCAGTCGCGAAGTCTTTCGCGCACTTCGGGGTGAACGGAGCCGACGATCGACGCCGCCAAAATCGCCGCGTTTGCCGCCCCCGGCTTGCCGATGGCGAGCGTGCCGACCGGAACGCCTTTCGGCATTTGCACAATCGACAGCAGCGCATCGAGGCCGTTGAGGAGCGTCGCGGGGATCGGCACGCCGAGCACCGGCACCAGCGTCTTGGCGGCGACCATTCCGGGCAAATGTGCCGCTCCGCCTGCGGCCGCGATGATGACCAGCAGACCTCGCGCCTCGGCCGTCTCGGCGTAGGTGAACATCTCGTCGGGCGTGCGGTGCGCGGAGACCACGCGGGCCTCGTACGGCACGCCAAACGCCTGAAGGAGCTCGCACGCTTCGCGGAGCGTCTCCCAGTCGCTCTTCGACCCCATGATCACGCCAACCAGAGGTTTGCCAGTCGCTTCGCTCACGTTTCCTCGCGTGGTGAAAGAGGCGAGACGCTAGCGAGGTTCGGCCGCTTACGGAAGCGTCATCGGCGGCGCGATCAGCGTCGGCAGGTCAGGCGGCGTCCAATCGTGGGCGGGAGCTTCTATCGCCCACACGCGCGCCAGAACGGCTTCGAGGTAGCCGGGCGCGTGGTCGCTCGGCGGCGGCAGCATCGTGCTGCGAGCGCCAGCCTGAACATCGCGTGCGCCGTTGCTCATGCCACAGGGCTCGCTTAATTCGCATGCGTGGGCCAAGTTTTCGCGCGGCTCGCGACTCGCCGGCGGCGCAAGGTCGCTCTATAGTGCCCCGATGATCGATTACGTACTCCGCGGGCTGACCGACGACGGCGCCTTCCGGGTCGTGGCCTTGCAGGCGACGGCTACTGCGCAGGGGGCCGTGCACGCCCAGAAATGCTCCGGCCCGCGCGCGCGGCTGCTGTCCGAAATGCTCGTGGGCACCATTTTGGTGCGCGAGACCATGTCGCCCGGGCTCCGCGTGCAGGGCATTCTTCAGGGCAACGACCGCAAGAGCCGCATCATCGCCGACAGCCTCCCCGACGGGTCTTCGCGCGCGCTTCTGCAGGTCGCGCCCGACCGGGAGCTCGAGCTCGGCGAGCACGCGATGTTGCAGATGATGCGCACCCTGCAAAACGGCGAGCTGGGGCAGGGCCTCGTGTCTGCGAACGTCAACGGAGGCATGTCCGGCGCGCTCATGCAGTACATGCAGGCGAGCGAGCAGGTTGTCAGCTTCATCGCCGTCGGCGCGGTGGTTTCAGGCGACGTCGTGCAAGCGGCGGGGGGCTACATCGTGCAGCTGCTGCCGGGCGCACCGGAGGGGCCGCTCATGGTCATGACCGAGCGCCTGCGCGCGTTCGAATCCATCGACGCCCTGCTGGCAAGCGGCGGGGCCGATCCGGCGGTTCTGCTCGGCGAAGTGCTCTACGGAATGGAGTGGAGCGAGGTGGGCCGCAGCGAGGTGTGCTTTGCGTGCCACTGCAGCGAAGAGCGGCTTGTGGCAAGCCTGTCGAGCCTGCCGAAGCACGATATCGCCGAGCTCCTCGAGGGGGGCGCGCCGCTCGACATCGACTGCGACTATTGCGGCAAACATTACTGCTTTGCCCCTGAGCGTCTGCGCGGTCTCGTGGCGGCGAATTAGCGCGTTATTTTAGCGCGTTTTTGCCGCAACCCCGCGACAGGCCGAGGCCGAATCGCGCCAGATCGCGCGAATCTGCGACGAGCGCAACGGTCGCGAGCGGGGCGCCGCCTTCGCACGACACGGGCGCCGCAGCCGAGCCTGCCAGCGCGACGCCGCCAAGCTGGGCCGTGAGCTTTCCGGTGAGCGGAGCCGACGCGCCGCCGAGCGCGATTCGCGCGCTGCCGAGGTCGATCGGGCGGCTGATATCGCCCCTGGCGGTGCCGCTCAGCGCGAACGTGGCGGGCGGGCCGCCGGCTGCGCGCCAGCCCACGACGCGCAGGTCGATCGACGCGTCGAGCTTCTGCGACTCGAGGCGCGCGCGCAGGTCGATGTCGAGGTTCACCGGATCGCCTGGCCTGGCCCCGAAAAGCGTCGGATCGAGGCCGAGGCTCGCCGCGCTCGCGTGCATCAAATGCAAGTCAACGGCGGCAGTGCCTGGAGCGGTCGCCACGTCGAGACCGGCCGTCTGAGGTGCCTTTGCGTCGAACGAGACGCGCGCCTTGAGCTTGCCTTCCGCTCGCCGGGCGTCCATCACCCACGGACCGACGGGCCCGAGCGGCGTCGTGATCGACACGAGCGCCGGCGTCAGCGCGAAGTTGTCTCCGTTCGCGGCCTCGGCACTTTGCGACATTTCCAGGTTGATGCCTTTCGCCTCCGCGCGCGTTCCTGCTCCGAAAGGCTGCGTCCACACCAGATGCATGGACTCAAGCTGGGCGTGCGCAAGCGTGGAAGGCAGGTGCAGTCTGCCATTGGTCGACTGCCTCGCGGCGAGCCGGTCGAGGCCTTCTTGCAGCGCCGCGAAGCTCGCGTCGATCGTGACGTCGGCGTCGTGAATCAAGAGTGTTTTTGCGTCGAGCTTGCCGTCGAGCTTGAGCTGCACGCGCTTTGCCCGAGCAGAAACGCCCGGCAGATCGCCGCTCGACAGCGTCACTCCGACGAGATCGATCGAGCCTGGATCGGCGAAGAGCTCAACGTCGTCAATCGAGAGGCTGGCGCCGTTCGCGGCGGCGGCTGCGACGTAGTTCTTCTTCACCAGCCCGGGCACCCAAAATACGAGCGCAGCCAGCGCCGCGACCAGCAGCGCGAGCGCAAAAAGGCCTCCTCGCCCTCGGCCTCCCGATTCCTCGACACGCGTGCGCGCGGGCTTGGCGAGCTCCGTCGGGATCGCAGGGGCTGCCAGCGACATGGGCAGTTGGGGGAGCTCTGGAGTTGCGTCTCCGGAATCGCGCGGCAGCGGAGGCAGCGCCCACGGATCGAGCGACATCGGCGGCGGCAGCGGGCGAGGCGGCATCGCGCGTGCGGGCGCGGGTGTGGCCGACGGCGGTGGACGCGTCGCCCGTTGGGCCAGTGGCAGCGGCGGCGCGGGGCGCGCGGTCGACGCCGGGCGCGCGGCGCTCACCACCGAGCGCTCGGAGCGCAGCTCATCGACGAGCTCGCGTGCGCTCTGTATTTCGTCGGCCCCGCGCAGCTCGATCTCGTCGATGCGTGCCTGTCGCTCGGCCAGCGATCGCTCGGCGACCTGCTCGACCCAGGCGCCGATTTGCGCCGGCGTCGCCATGGCGACGGTGTCTTCGAGCGCGAGCGCCATTTCGCGCGCGGTCGCCCACCGGTTGGCCGCCGTATCGTCGAGCCCCTTGAGCACGATGGCGTCGACTGCGCGTGGCAGATCGGTCGCGGTGAGCGAGGGCGGATCGGGACGATGCCCGCGAGCGCGCGCCGTGATCGCCGAGTCTGCCGAGTCGAACATCAGGCGCCCGGTGAGGCTCTCCCAGAGCACGATGGCCATCGCGTAGATGTCGCTCTGGCGCGTGACGGCGTCGCCCGCGAACTGCTCTGGCGCCATGTAGACGAGCTTGCCCTTCATCTCGCCGTCGCGCGTCAGGTGCACCTGACCGGCTGCCTTCGCCACGCCGAAGTCGATCACCCGCGCGATGCCGTCGGTGCCCACAAGAATGTTCTGCGGCGACACGTCGCGGTGAATAATGCCGAGCGGCTCGCCCCGCTCGTTTCTGGCTTCGTGCGCTGCGTGCAGCCCGTGCAGGGCAGCGGCGCAGATCGAGATCGCGATGCGCGGCGGCACGGCCTCCCGCTTCGCGCGAAGCACGCGGAGAAGGCGCGAAAGTGCGTCGCCATGGATGTACTCCATGACAATGAACATCTCGCCCTGCTCGGTCAGCACGTCGAGCATCTGAACGACGTTGGGGTGGCGGATCCGCGTAGCGACGCGCGCCTCGTCGAGGAACATCGCGACGAAGTCCTCGTCTTTCGCGAACTGCGGATGCATGCGCTTGATGGCGACGAGCTTGGCAAAGCCCACCGCGCCCGTGAGGCGGCCGATGTGCACAGTGGCCATGCCGCCGGCTGCGATCTCGCCGTACAGAGTGTAGCGCCCGAGGCTCCAGGCGACGGCGTCGTCCTCGTTCGGCCCACTCATCTCGCAGCTGACGCTAACACATTGGCCTGGGCGGAGGCTTGATGTGGCGACGAGCCGGCGCTACCAGCGTTGCCGTGGCTCACTGGCTCTCTCAACTCGAGTCGGCACTTCCTGCCGGCGTGCTATCGACCGACCCCGCCGATCTCGCCGAATACGGGCGGGACTGGACCCGGGTTTTTACCCCGAACCCGACGGCCATAGCGCTTCCTCGGACGACCGCAGAGGTGTCTACGCTGCTCGCGATCGCCCAGGAGCTTGCGATCCCCGTCGTTCCTTCAGGCGGGCGTACCGGGCTGGCCGGTGGCGCGGTCGCCCGGGAACGCGAGCTGGTGATTTCGCTTTCGCGCATGCGCGCGATGGGGCCGGTCGACGCCCTCGGGGGCACGGTGCGCGTCGAAGCCGGCGCCGTCACGCTTGCGGTTCACCAGCACTGCGAGCCGCACGGGCTCGTCTGGCCGGTCGACTTCGCTTCGAAGGGTTCGAGTCAGGTCGGCGGCAACATCGCCACCAACGCAGGCGGCGTGCGCGTCATCCGCTACGGGCTCACGCGCAACTGGGTGCTCGGCCTCGAAGTGGTTGTCCCAGGCGGCGCGGTCCTCGAGATCGGCGGGGCGCTCGAGAAGAACAACACCGGCATCGACTTGCGGCAGCTGTTCATCGGCAGCGAAGGCACGCTCGGCATCATCACGGGCGCGACCCTGAAGCTCGCGAAGCTGCCCCAGGCTCCCCGCGTCATGCTCTTCGCCGTGGCCGATCTCGCGGGCGTGCTAGCCCTCTTTCGCGAGGCCCGAAGCGCGCCGTTTTCGCTCGGAGCGTACGAGTTTTTCACGCGTCAGTGCATGGCCCGGCTGCTCTCGCACCGCGCGCTGCGAGACCCGTTCTCGACTCCAGCGAGCCACTACGTTCTCGTCGAAGTCGAGGGCGGCGCCGACGAGACGGCGCTGCTCGAATGGGTTGAGTCGGTATTTGAGCGCGGGCTCGCCCAGGATGGCGTGATGGCGCAGCACGCGCGAGAAGCGGCGAGCCTCTGGGAGCTGCGCGAAGGCATCAGCGAGAGCCTGTCGGCGACCGGCTTGCCTCACAAAAACGACATCGCGTTGCCCGTCGCCGGGCTCGAAGCGTTTTGCGCCGAGATGGAAGAGGTGTTCGCCGCGCGCTACCCCGGCTGGGAGATCGCGCTGTTCGGCCACATCGGCGACGGTAACCTTCACGTCAACGTGATGAAGCCAGAAACGATGACGCGCGAGGAGTTCTTCACCCGCACGCACGAGCTCGACACCCACATGTTCGCGCTCGTGCAGCGTCATCGCGGAAGCATCAGCGCCGAGCACGGCATCGGCCTGCTCAAGCGGGATTTTCTGGGGTTTACCCGGGCTCCGGCGGAAATCGCAATGATGCGCGCGATCAAGGCGGCGATCGACCCGAAGGCCATCATGAACCCCGGAAAAATCTGGGAAGCGTAGCGCCGCGCCGAGGATAAGTCGGGCGGCGCTGCGCTCCTCAGGTCAGGGCTTGGCGGCGGGCGTCGCGGGCTTGGTCGCGGGCTTGGTCGCGGGCGTTGCGGGCTTGGTTGCCGGCTTGGCGGCGGGCGCTGCAGCAGGAGCTGCGGGCGTCGCCGGCTTGGCGGCGGGCGCTGCGGCAGGAGCTGCGGGCGTCGCCGGCTTGGCGGCGGGCGCTGCGGCGGGCGCGGGCGTCGGCGCGGTCGGCGTGGAGATCGTCGTGGTCGTTCCGCCACCCTCGGTCACGATGTGGAACTCCACACGGCGGTTTTGACGACGCCCGTCTTCCGTCTTGTTGTCGGCAAGCGGTCGCTCCGGGCCGTAGCCGGCGCTCGCGAGTCGCGCTGCGTCGATGCCGTGGCCCACGAGCCACTTCACGACGGAGGCTGCCCGGTTCGCGCTGAGCGTCTTGTTCATCGCAGCGGCGCCCTTGTTGTCGGTGTGCCCCTCGACGTTGAGCTTCTTGATTTCAGGGTGGCTGGTGAGCACACCGAGCACTGCCTGAAGTACGTCTTCGGTGTCTTTGCCTGCGAGGATCTCGGCGCTCGCGGTCTTGAACTTGACCTGCTCGAGGATGTTGATGACACCGCCGGAGACATAGGCCGTCGGGCAGCCGTTCTTCGCGGGATCTGCGTTGGCCTTGCCGGCTTCGCGCGGGCAGGCGTCCTTGTCGTTCTGGATGGAGTCGGCGTCGATGTCGACCGGGCACCCGTTGAATTGAGCCTTGTCGGACGCGATTCCCTTCACGTCGACGCAGGCGTCGTCCTTGTCGAAGATGCCGTCGCCGTCTTTGTCAGCCGGGCAGCCGTTGGTCTTCGGATCGCTGGTCTTGAGGCCGACCGCGTCGATGCAGGCGTCGTCCTTGTCGAGAACGCCGTCGCCGTCCTTGTCAGCCGGACAGCCGTTTTTGCGGGGATCGTCGTTCGCGCTGCCGGCCACCATCGGGCAGGCGTCGTCCTTGTCGAGGATGCCGTCGCCGTCGCGGTCTTCCGGGCAACCGTTCTTCTTCGCATCCTGGCTCGCGACCCCGGCCACCATCGGGCACGCGTCGACCGTGTCGAAGATGCCGTCGCCGTCGCGGTCTTCCGGGCAGCCGTTTTTCGTGATGTCAGCGTTCTTGAGGCCAAACGCCCTGGGGCAGGCGTCGTCTTTGTCGAGGATACCGTCGCCGTCCGCGTCTGCGGTGGCGGAAGGCACGAACTCGAAGCTCGCGATCCAGCGTCGCTCCGGCGATCCGAGGCCGCGCGAGACACCGCCGCCACCGGCCGCGCCGAAGCGCAGCGAGCCAACCGTATAGTGAGCGCCCAGCATGGCCTCGAGGGAGGTCTGCGCGGCGGTGTTCTCGGTGACGCCGCTCGTGTTGCCGGTGGCAGGGTCGCTGACGACGACGGTGCTTCCGAAGACCTCAGGGCCGATCACGAGGCGCTTGCTCAGTACGCGTACGCCCGCGGCGGCTGCGAAGTTCAGCTCCTGGCCAAGGCTCGTTGCGCCGAAATAGCGCTCCGACCGACCGAGCTGCATCGCGACCTGGCCTGCATACGTGAACACGCCGATGTCGCCGGCGGCCGCGACGTGCGGCGCAACGCGCACGTTTCCGTCGCCCGAGTAGCTGGCTTGATCGCCGGTCGGCAGCCATACCCGCGCGCCGATGGCGAGCGTGAAGGGCGACTGGTGCTCGCCGAGCAGGCGCACGTCGAGGCCGATGCGCGCGTCGCCGAGGGCCTGCTCACTCGCGGGAAGCGCGATCGTCTTGGTGCCGAAGGCCGTTTGGCGGCCGTCCTGGAAAAGCACGATCGGCACGCTGAGGCCGACGCGGACGCGGTCGAAGAGGTTCACGGCGGCGCCGAGGTGGAGCGTACCGACGTTGCGGACGGGGCTCGCCGCGATGCTGTCGTCGGACCGGTAGACCACCACGGGGCGGTACTGGCCGTCGAGCGTCGCGCCGAACGAAGGACGCATGCGGCCGCGGAGGTCGAGGCTGTCGTTGGCGAACCACTCGTTGTTCTGTTCGGACGGTTCGAACCGGTTTACAGAAAACCCCTGCTCGGCCGATTGCGCCTGCGCGCGTCCGGTGACGGTTGCCGCGAGTGCGGCTGCCGCTCCGTAGCCCACGATCTTTGCTGCTCTACCCATCTTCGTCGCCTCTTCTAAGGGAGTGTCGTCGCCGTCGCGCTCGCGGACGGTCCTGCGTCGCGCACGCTCTTAGGCCAAGTCCACGTGCCTGCAAAGGGCTGAAGCGGGCGCGCCCACGATGCGAGACCTGCGAGTGTCCTGCGGGAGTGGCGCCCGGGACGCCGGCGTTCTAGTAGGGCGAG
>CANJCO010000057.1 GCA_947473045.1 Myxococcales bacterium
AGCGCCTGGCTCCTGGCTCGCTCAGCAACAAACGATCGACTGACTGTGAATCCGTTACCGATGAAGAGGCTCAACCATGGCACGTAAGAAAATTGGTCTGATTGGCGCAGGGAACATTGGCGGCGAGCTCGCGCGCCTTTGCGCGAACAAAGAGCTCGGCGACGTATGGCTCTTTGACATCGCCGCGAAAGAAAATTTCGCGAAGGGCAAGGCGCTCGACCTGGAGCAAAACAGCTCGGTGCTCGGCTACGACGCCCACATTCGGGGCACGTCGAGCTGGGCTGATCTCGAAGGCTGCGACGTGGTCATCATCACGGCAGGCGTTCCGCGCAAGCCCGGCCAGTCGCGCGACGATCTTGTCGCCATTAACTTGCCGATCATTCGCGACGTGGCCGCCAACGCGAAGAAGTACTGCCCCGGCGCGTTCGCCATCGTGATCTCCAACCCGCTCGACGCGATGGTCTACGAGTACAAGCGCGTGACCGGCTGTCCCAAGGGCATGGTCGCGGGCATGGCGGGCGTGCTCGACAGCGCGCGCTTTCAGCTCTTCGTCGCGCGCGAAGCGGGCGTGTCGATCAAAGACGTGCGCGCCATGGTCCTTGGCGGCCACGGCGACGACATGGTCCCCGTGCTGTCGATGACGACCATCAACGGGGTCCCGGCGTCGACGTTCATCGCGGCCGATAAACTCCAGGCGATCGTCGATCGCACCCGCAAAGGCGGCGGCGAGATCGTCAACTTGATGGGCACGAGCGCCTACTACGCGCCGGCCTCGAGCGCCGTCGCGATGGCAGAGGCGTTTTTGCTCGACCAAAAGCGACTGCTCCCGTGCGCGGCCTACCTCGACGGCGAGTTCGGCTACCACGATCTCTTCATTGGCGTGCCCGCGTTCGTCGGCGCAGGCGGCGTAGAGCGCATCGTACAGATTGCCCTCACCGACAGCGAGAAAGCGATGCTCGCCAAGAGCGCGGCGAGCGTCCAATCGGTCGTCGATATCTGCAAAAAAACGCCCTGATTTCAGGGTCATTACGCTGCCGTCGCGCAAGGCCGCGCTCCTTTCGGGGGGTGCGGCCTTCGCGCACGTGCGGGCCTTCGCGCGCCACGCTGAACGCAGATCGCAGCCCGCGATCGATGTCGGATCTTCGCGCGAACATCGGCCCGTGATCAATCCGGTCGGAATCGAGGCGGCTCCGAGTAGACTGCTGGCTGTTGGACCCCGACGTCGTCTCCGGCCCCGCGCCCGCCTCGCGCGCGGCGAAGCTCGTGGTAGCCGCGCTCGCCGTCGCGCTGCTCGTGGTCGCGCAGCGTATCGGCGTTTTTCGCGAGCTCGCCGAGCCGGCACATGCGGCCCAGACGCTCGTCGCGATGGGAGCGTGGGGGTGCGTCGCGTTCGTCGTCGCCTACGCGCTTTTTCAGCCGTTCGGCATTCCGGGAACGGTGTTCGTGCTCGCAGCGCCGCTCATCTGGCCCTGGCCGCTGGCGTTCTGCTTGTCGATGGTAGGCACGATGGCCGCGAGCGTCGTCGGGTTTTCGTTCTCGCGGTTCGTCGCGCGCGACTGGATCGCCTCGCGCATTCCGAAGCGCTTTCTGCGCTACGAAGCAGCGCTCGCGGAGCGCGGGTTTGCCACCGTCGCGACGCTCCGCTTTGTGTTCTGGATGCCGCCCTTGCTCCACGCCTTTTTCGGTGTGTCGAAGGTGCGCTTCTGGACGCACTTCTGGGGCTCGCTCGCGGGCTACGTCGTGCCGCTCCTCGCGATGAGCTATTTCGGACAGCGACTCTTCGACGCGCTTCGCGCCGCGCCGCGCGACACGGCGCTCGTGGTGGTCGCCGCCGCGGCGGTGCTGGCGCTGGGCGTGTGGGCGATCCGCCGTAGAAATGCCCAAAACAAGCGCGTTTAGAGCCTGTCGTCGCGACGCGTGCGCCCGGAGGCGCTACCGGCCTCGCGCTGTCAGCGGCAGCAGATGGTCGCCTGGTTGACGAGCCCCGCGGTCGCCGCCGAGGTGCCAGCGGTGACCGCGCCGAGGGTGGCCGCATACTTCACGGAGGCATACCCGTTTCCCTTTTGCGCCATCGGCGAGCAGTTCGACCCGCTCAGCGTGTCTGCGAGGTTCGTGCAGTTCTGATTTTGAAAGTACGTCAGCACGGGGCCGGTGCACGCGGGCTGGTTGCACGCGCAGGTGTTCGCGCAGGTGGCGCTGACGCTGTCGCCCACGGTGTATTGTTTTACGTTGAACGGAGCGGGGCAATTTTGCGCGCCGGCGGCGACGATGCAGGCGCCCCAGCCGTTTGGCACCGAGCCCGCACAAATGTCATCCGGACATGTGGCCTTGCAGGTCGTCGTTAGGGTACCGCTCACCTTCGTGAGGTCCGGGGTCGCGCTGGCCGTGCAAGTGCCCGACAGCGGCAGTGGCGTCAGCTTCACGTCACTCGGGATGTTGCCCGCGACGTTGACGCACTGGCCGTTCGTGAACGCAAAGCTCTTGCCGACGTTTCCGCAGCTGTTTCCAGGCGGATCGTCCATCGTCGCGAGCGTGCCGGTGGTGCAGCTTAGGGTGTTTTGGGTCACTCCGCACACGCACGTCAGGTTCCCCGCGACCGGGTTGGTGACCGGGTTCGCGGGTGTGTTGTATCCCTGCGGGCACATGAGGGAGCCGGCCTGATACGCGACAGGCGACCAGATGTTCGGCAGGTTGAGCTTTGCGCAGGCGTTCGGGTTGCCGCACGCCCCCGAGTCGACGCCCGAGTCGGGAGCGCCCGCGTCGGCTACGGCGGCGTCCGGAGCGCTTGCGTCGGCTACGGCGGCGTCCGGGGCGTTCGCGTCGGCTACGGCGGCATCCGGTGCGTTCGCATCGGGGACCTGCGAGTCCGCGACGACCGCATCGGGCAAGCTCGCGTCGGGCAAGCTCGCATCGGGCAGCGTCCCGGTGTCGCCCGCTCCACCGTCGACCGGCGCGCCCTCAACGAGCTCGCCGCCGTCCTGGAGGCCGCATGCGAAGAGGATCAGGGACAGAGCGCCAAAAGGAAGATGCCGCATGGGTGCATGATGCACGTCTGCGGCCCGTCCGACAATGGGCCCTCCCCGCGGGAAAACGGCCCGGCCCTCGGCCAGTTACGGCCGCAGCACCGCGAACGCGTGGGCCCAGTCATTCTTCATGAAACCGGGAGCGCACCACAGCTGGCACAAGGCCTCGACCGCGTGACCGGCCGCAGCCGATCCCATGTCTTCCACGTTCCATCCGAGCTGCGCGGCGAGCGCGCTGGCGGTCGCTTTCGCGCCGGCGTCGTTGCCGCACACGAACATCGACGGCGTGCCCCCCGGCAGCTTCGGGTGCACCATCATGCCGGAGCCGACCGAGCTGAAGAACTTCACGAAATGCGAAGTCGGAGCGGCTGCCTGAAGGCGCTCCAGCAGCGACTCGTTTGCGGCGGTGAAGTACTGCACGATGCCGTCCTTGGGCGCGACGTCCGCGATGGGGTTGGTCGTGTCGAGCACGGCTTTGCCGACCAGCGCGGGTGCCAGCTCTCGCACGAGCGCCTCGGCGACGGTGCCCTTGACCGCGAGGATCACCACTTCGGCGTCGCGCGCCACATCGATAAACGCGGCCTCGGCGATCCCTGTCTGCGCCGTGAAGTCGCCGAGCTTGTTGCCCTCGCGACTGCCAATGCGCACTGCGTGTCCCGCCGCAGCGAGACCCTTCGCAAGCGACTGTCCCACCTGGCCTGAGCCGATCACACCAATATTCATCGAAATTCTCCGTTCCTGTGGTTGCTGGGTAGCGTTTATCAATCGAATCGCGCGCGGGCGCAACGAGCGCCAATCCGGCGCGCTGCAAGGCAGTTCAGCGCCGCGTGACCGACGACTTCGACAGCGCGGCGGGGCGCTTGGCGGGCGTGCACAGATCGTTGTCGGCGGGGCGTGCGCCGAAGGTGAGGCGGTCGCCTTCGACGTGCGCGAGATCGTAGTCGGCCTCGCACGCCGCGATGGGGCGCTGTCCCATTCCAGCGCAGCCTGTAACCGAGATGTCGCGGGCGACGCCGACCGCGAAGCCCGGGAGCGCGCATCCGTTCGCGCTCGACAGAAATTGCGCAGCGGCGTCGACGTGGGCGGTGATCGTCTTTTTCGAGAAGCCGAATTTCGCGTCATGCGCGCCGGCCACGACGCTCGACGCAGCGCCGATCGCGTAGGGACCTTCGATGTGGACGGTGGCGAACTTTGCAGTGCACGCGGCGTCGCCGAACACGTCGAAGTCGATCGCCCAGTTTGCAGCGGTGATGTCGAAGGTCACAGTCGATCCCTGCGTCGCGCCCATTGGTGAGCACGCGCCGGTCCAGTGACCCACGAGGCTCTGCGATGCGGCTGGCGGCGCGCCAGAGGCGACAGGCGCGGGGGTGGCGCCGCCGCAGGCCGCGAGGCCGGCGGAGCAGGTGAGAACAAAAGCGCGCGCGAGGCGGCTTGCGAGGAGCGTTGAGAGGTTCATGGCCGCAGCATGCGTTCGGGCGGGCCCACCAAAAATGCCAAAATATGCATACTGACTATGCGAATATGCATGCATGCTCGACTGGAACGATCTCAGGTACGCGCATGCAGTGGCGGGCGGAGGGTCGCTGATTGCCGCGGCGCGCGCGCTCGGCGTTCACCAGACCACCGTGGGGCGGCGGCTCGAGGCGCTCGAGAGCGCGCTCGGTGTGCGACTGTTCGTCCGCGCGGTGACGGGCATGACGATGACGCCCGACGGCGCGCGGGTGCTTTCATCGATAGATGCGCTTGCCGCTTCGCTGACGCGATTCGAGCAAGGCGCGCGGGGGGCACCCGGATCGGTGGGCGGCCTCGTGCGGATCGCGATCACTGAGACGGGCGCACGCAATCTTGTCGAGGGCGCCCTCGGCGACCTTCTCGTGACCTATCCGGATTTGTCGCTCGAGATCGTGCCTTCCAACAGCGCGGCCGACCTCGCGCGGGGCGAGGCCGACCTCGCGGTGCGACTCGTCAAGCCCGACGACGGGCTCGTGGCCAAGCGCCTCGGGCACGTGACCTACGGCCTTTACGCGAGCGATCGCTACTGCGCGCGCAAGCCGCTTCCGCTCTGCGAGGGCCTCGCCGGACACGACGTCGTCGCCCCGTCGCGCGAGCTCGCTGGCGGACCGGAGGCGAAGTGGCTTCATACGCATGCCAGTCAGGCGCGGTGTCGATTGCAGGCGAGCAGCCTGGCGACCCTCGCGCAGGCCGTCGCAGCAGGGCTGGGCGTCTGCGCGCTGCCGGTGAGCGTCGCCGACACGTGCCCCGGCGCGCGCCTCGTCCGGGCCCTGCCCGAGATCCCTCCGCGCCCGGTGTGGCTCGTGATGCACCCCGAAATGCGCGGGATCGCGCGCGTGCGGGCCGTCGCCGACGCGATCACGGCCGACATGCGGCGCAGGCTCGCGCCACGTTCGGATCGCGCCGGCTGACATTGTCTTTTGATCGTGTACGTTTCGCCCCGATGCGCATTCGAACCCTCGCCACTGCCTCTGTTTTGCTCGGTGTCGTCGCTGCAGCGTGCTCGCGCGAAGTCGCCCCTCCGCCGGCCTCTCCGCCGATCGCAGCTGCGCCCGTTGCGACTCCCGCCCCGGCTGCGACGGTCAGCTTTGCTCAGGCTCCCGGGGTCGACCGTTCGGTGATCGACGAGCGCACGCCGGCGTGCTCCGACTTCTACCAGCACGCGTGCGGCGCATGGTTGCGCAATACACCGATCCCCGACGACAAGGCCGCGTGGACGCGCAGCTTCAGCGTCATCGATGAGCAGAACAAGCTGCTCCTCAAGGCCATCCTCGAAGACCTCTCGGCGGCAAAGACCGAGGGCGTCGCGTTCGGCGGCGAAATGGCGTCGCTCTACGGCGCCTGCATGGACGAGAGCGCCATCGACAAGCGCGGCCTCGAGCCTGCGCGCGCGCTCCTCGCGAGAGCCAACACGCTCACGCGGGCAAACGTCGCCGAGACGCTCGCCGCGCTGCACGGTCAGGGCATTCCCGCGTTCTTCGCGCTCGGCCCGACGCCCGACGCCAAAGACTCCGCGCAGATGATCGGCAATCTCGAACAGGGGGGAATTGGCCTCCCCGAGCGCGACTACTACTTCGATGACGACGCCAAAACGAAGGAGGTGCAGGCGGCCTACCGCGCCTACCTCGAGACCCTGTTCGCGCTGGCCGGCAACAAACCGGCCCAGGCAAAGAAGATCGCTGCGGAGGTCTACGAGCTCGAAAAGCGGCTCGCCGCGCCGATGATGAACAAGATCGATCGCCGCGATCCCCAGAAGACGACCAACAAGATGGACCTCGCGAAGGTCTCGGAGCTCGCGCCGGGTTTCGCCTGGAAGACCTATCTCAAGGCGATGAAGGTCTCCGAGTCGGTCGCGATCAACGTCTCGATGGTGGGCTATGTGAAGGCGCTTCCCGAGCGTCTTTCGAGCGAGCCGCTGCCGCTGGTGAAGCACTACCTCGAAGCGCGCATTCTCACCTCGATGGCCTCGCAGCTCGCGAAGCCCTTCGACGACGCCGCGTTTGCCTACCGGCAGGCTCTCACGGGCCAGAAGACCCGAGAGATCCGCTGGAAGCGCTGCGTTGGGCTCGTGAACGATTCGATGGGCGAGGCGCTCGCGCGGCCGTTCATCGCCCGGACGCTCGGCGACGGGGGCAAAGACGCCGTCCAAAAGCTCATCGTTTCGATCGAGGCCTCGATGGAAGCGCGACTGCCCGCGCTCGCGTGGATGGACAACGAGACGCGCGCGAAGGCGTTCGACAAAGTGCGGGCGATCGTCAACAAAGTGGTCCGGCCGTCGAAGTGGCGCAGCTACGAGGGCCTCGCGCTGAAGGCGGGCGATCACTTCGGCAATGTGCTGGCCGCCGAGGCGTTCGAAAACGCGCGCCAGCTGTCGAAGGTGGGCAAGCCGGTCGACCGCGAAGAGTGGTTTATGAGCCCGCCGGACGTAAACGCCTATTACGATCCGCAGACCAACCAGATGGTATTTCCCGCCGGGATTTTGCAGCCGCCATTTTACGCGCCCGGTAACGCGAAGAGCGCGAATTTGGGGGCGATCGGCATGGTCATGGGGCACGAGCTCACCCACGGATTCGACGACGAGGGGCGGCAGTTCGACGCGAAGGGCAACCTGACCAACTGGTGGACGCCGGCGTGCTCGAAGGGCTTCGACGAGCGCGCGGAATGCGTAGTTGCGCAATACAACAATTACGTTCCCATCGACGATCTGCACATCAACGGCAAGCTGACGCTCGGCGAGAACCTCGCCGATCTCGGCGGCATCAGCCTGGCCTATCAGGCCATGATGAGCGATCCCGAAGCGAGCCGCACGGGCAGCGCGGGCTTCACTCCGCAGCAGACGTTCTTCTACGCCTACGCGCAGTCGTGGTGCACCAACCAGCGACCCGAAATGGAGCGACTCCGCGTGAAGACGAACCCGCACTCGCCCGCGAAGTTTCGCGTCAACGGACCGCTGTCGAACCTGCCTGAGTTTCGCGAGGCGTTCGCTTGCCACGCAGGCGAGCCGATGGTGCGCGAAGCCGCCTGCCGCGTCTGGTGAGGCTCGCGCCCGTGCGCGCGGCGAGGCAGTAGCGGCCGATGCGCCTCGCCGTCCTTGAACTGCCTGCGACGTGGGGCCTTCGTGACCGCCAGCTCGCGCGCGTCGACGCGCTGCTGGCCCGCGGGCCCGAAGCTGAGCTGGTGCTGTTGCCGGAGGCGTCGCTGACCGGCTACGTCTCGCCCGACGGCGACTTTGACGTGTCTGCGTTCGGCGAACCTGCGGGCGGCGAGACCGAGCAGGCGCTGTCGGCGCTGGCGCGAAAGCACCGCGTGCATCTCGTCGGGCCGGCGATCGAGCGCGCGGGCGATTGCTTGTATAATGCAATGGTTGCGTTTGCTCCCGACGGCGGCGAAGTGTTTCGCTACCGCAAGCGCCATCCTTGGTATCCTGAGGTTTGGGCGGCGCCGGGGCAGGGGCTCCACCCGGTTGTCGACATCGCCGGACTGCGCGTCACGATCGGCACGTGCTTCGATATTCACTTCATGAAGTCCGAGGCCGCCGCTGAGCTGGCCGAGGCCGACTTGCTGCTGTTTCCCAGCGCGTGGGTCGAGCAGTCCGATTCCCGCCCTTCGATGCTGCCCTCGCTCGCGCAGACTTTCACGACCGCGATCGCGAACGCGAACTGGGGCGCGGGCTCGCCGCGGGTGGCCGGGCAGGGCGGCTCACGCATCTACGGAGGCGACGGCGTGGTGGTCGCCGAAGCCCGCGCAGGTCGCGCAGACGCCGTGATTCAGCCGCGATCGCGCGCGTAGAGCCGCATCGCGAACTGTCCTGCCGGCGTTGCGCGGTGCGCGTCGACCGAGGCGCGAACGTCGTCGGAGAGCCGGTCGAGCGGCAGCGCCGTGTTCGCGTAGGCGTCGGGGTAGACCATCGGCGCAGCGAGTGCGGCAAACGTGAGGTCCGCGGCGGTGAAGCGATCGCCGGTGAGGTACGGTCGATCGTCGCCCAGCAGGGTCGCCACCTCGTCGAATACAGTCTCGACCGCGTTGCGCGATCGGGCGACATGCTCCGGAACGATACGCAGCCCGCGCCGCAGCATGGTGATGAACACGCCGGGCGCCGCGCGCGCGATTGCCCGCTCCCAGGCCGGGGCGCCTGAGCCGAGAAGCTCGCCCACGAGGGAGGTCGGCATGCGCAGCACGAGGTCGTAGGCGCAGCGCCGCGTAGCCGGTCCGAGCACGCGGTCGAAGCGATCCTCCAGCCGAGCGGCGTCGTCATTGCCGGGCGGAAATAGCGGATCCGCGGAGCCGTGGGCGTCGGCGTGCCGCAAAATATCGGTCGAGTCGGCCAGCACCTTGTCGCCCGTCACGAGCGCGGGCGCCGTGCGCGTCGCGCCGCTACCCAGGGTCGCCGCCCACGACAGCATCGGCACGTGCGCCTCTTCGTCAAACTCGATCTTCGCGCGCTTCAGGCCCCATCGGGCTTTGTCGCAATAGTGCGAAAATTGGATCGTGATGAGACGTGCGCGGCGCATTTCTGCCATATACGCCGCGCGGCCGGAAAGGAAAGCGGCGACGTCCGTCGTTCCGTATTGGTGCGTGGCGTGCTACTCGGACGCTCGCATTCCTCCGGAGGCTCCAAGCGTGAAAATCCACGAGTATCAAGGCAAGCAGATCTTCGCCAAGTACGGCGTACCCATTCCCCTGGGTTACCCCGCGTTTACCGTCGACGAGGCGGAGGCGATGGCCACGCGTCTCGCGACCGAGACGGGCAGCCCCGTCGTCGTCGTGAAAGCGCAAATTCACGCCGGAGGCCGCGGCAAGGGCGGCGGCGTCAAGGTCGCCAAAGGCGGCGCCGCCGAGGCGCGCGTGCTCGCCGACAAGATCCTCGGCATGCAGCTGGTGACCCACCAGACCGGTCCGGCCGGGCAAAAGGTCGGGCGGCTCTACATCGAGCAGGGGCTCGACATGCTCAAGGAATTCTACCTTGGCGCCGTCGTCGACCGCGATCGCCGGTGCGTCGCCTTCATGGCCTCGACCGAGGGCGGAGTCGACATCGAGAAGGTCGCCGAAGAGACGCCCGAGAAGATCATCACGGTGCACGTCGACCCGATCACGGGCCTCATGCCGTTTCAGGCGCGTCAGCTCGCGTACGCGCTCGGCCTGCACACGTACTCGAAAGAGACCGTCGGCAAGTTCGTGAAGCTGATGAGCGCGCTCTACGAGGTCATGGTCAAAGAAGACTGCTCGCTCGTCGAGATCAACCCGCTCGTCGTGCTCAAAAATGGCGACGTGATGGCGCTCGACGCGAAGGTCAACTTCGACGACAACGCCGAGTTTCGCCACAAGGCCGCATGGGCCGCGGTGTTCGACAAAGACGAAGAAGACCCGGTCGAACTCGAGGCCAAAGAGGTCGGTCTCAACTACGTGTCGCTCGACGGCAACGTCGGCTGCCTCGTCAACGGCGCGGGCCTGGCGATGGCCACGATGGACATCATCAAGCACGCGGGCGAAGCCCACGGAGTCACGCCGGCCAACTTCCTCGACGTCGGCGGCGGCGCCAATCAGGAGCAGGTCACCAAGGCGTTTTCTATGATTCTGAAGAGCGACAAGGTCAAAGCGATCTTCGTCAACATCTTCGGCGGCATCATGAAGTGCGACGTGGTCGCCACGGGCGTGGTCGCTGCGGCCAAAAACCTCGGCCTCACCGTGCCGGTCATCGTGCGGCTCGAGGGCACGAACGTTGAGCTGGGCAAGCAAATCTTGAAAGACTCGGGCCTCGCGATCATCCCCGCGGACTCCATGTCGGACGCCGCGGCCAAAGTGGTCGCTGCGGTCACCGGAGGTGCAAAATGAGCATCATCGTCGGCAAAGACACTCGCGTTCTGGTTCAGGGCATCACGGGCAGCGCCGGAGGCTTCCACGCCAAGCAGTGCATGCAATATGGCACTCAGGTCGTGGCGGGGGTGACCCCGGGCCGCGGCGGCGAAAAGTTCGAGTCCTCGGTGCCCGTGTTCGACACGGTACGCGACGCCGTACGCCACACTGGCGCCAACGCGAGCCTCATCTTCGTGCCGCCCCCGGGCGCGGCTGACGCCATCCTCGAGGCCTTCGACGCGGGCCTCGAGCTCGTGGTCTGCATCACCGAGGGCATCCCGGTGATGGACATGCTCAAGGTTCGTCGCGTCCTCGAGACCCTCACCGGCAAGACGCGCCTCATCGGGCCGAACTGCCCGGGTATCATCACCCCCGGCGCCTGCAAGATGGGCATCATGCCCGGTCACATTCACAAGCCCGGCAACATCGGCGTCGTCTCGAAGAGCGGCACGCTCACCTACGAGGCCGTCGGTCAGCTGACGGCCCTCGGCATCGGCCAGTCGACCTGCATCGGCATCGGCGGCGATCCGGTCGCGGGCATGGACTTCATCGACGTGCTCGACCTGTTCAACAAGGACCCCGACACGCACGGCGTCATCATGATCGGCGAAATCGGCGGCGGCGCAGAAGAGCGCGGCGCCGAGTGGATCAAGGCCAACATGAAGAAGCCGGTCGCGGCCTTCATCGCCGGCACGACCGCCCCTCCGGGCAAGCGCATGGGCCACGCGGGCGCGATCATCAGCGGCGGTCAGGGCACCGCTGCTGCCAAGATCGCCGCGCTCGAAGCGGCCGGCTGCAAGGTCGCTCCAACCCCGAGCGACATGGCGACCACGCTCCGCTCGATGATGTAACTCCCGGCCCGCGAGCCGGCGGCTTGCCGTTGCCCGCTCGCGGACTGCTCCCCTAACCAGCAACGCCGCATAAACCTCACCTTCGGGCGCTGCGCAGACGCAGTCCCCGCGAACAGGAAACGATCATGGCCACCGAACGCACCCTCTGCATCATCAAGCCCGACGCCGTCGAAAAGAACACCGCGGGCGCTGTCCTCGCGCTGCTCGAGTCGGCCGGTTTTTCGATCCTCGCGCTCAAGCGCACGCACCTGCCGCAGGCGGTCGCCGAGGGCTTTTACGCCGTCCACAAGGCGCGTCCGTTTTTCGGTGAGCTCGTCACCTTCATGACCCGATCGCCCGTCGTCATCGCCGTGCTCGAACGCGACGACGCGGTCGCCCAGTACCGCAAGGTCATGGGCGCGACCGATCCGGCCAAGGCCGACGCCGGCACCATCCGCAAGCTCTACGGCGCAAACGTCGGCGAAAACGCAGTTCACGGTTCTGACTCGCTCGACAACGCGAAGAACGAAATCGCGTACTTCTTCGCTTCAAGCGAAGTCGCTCCGAGCGCCTGAACCGAGCGCTCGAAACGAGCCTGGCGGCCCTGGTCGCCGCCTTGAAGCGCCACGTGAGACGGCTCGCGTGGCGTTTCGCTTTTTGTCTCCCTTGCGCGCGTGCTAACGGGCAGCGCCATGGACGAGAGCCTTCGCGCGCGAATTGAGGCGGCTTTTATGGACCGATCGCTGCTCGCGGCCCCGGGCTACGCCGAGGCGGTTCACGCAGCGATCGACGCGCTCGACGCCGGATCGCTGCGGGTGGCGTCGCCGCCGCCCGAGGGCGACGCGTGGGATGCGTGGACGACGCATGCGTGGGTCAAGCAGGCCATCCTGCTCTATTTTTCGCTTCAAAAGATGGAGCGGATCGAGATCGGTCCGTTCGAATTTTACGACAAAATCCCCCTTAAGCGTGGCCTCGACGCCGCGGGCGTACGCGTGGTCCCGCCTGGTGTCGTGCGCAAGGGCGCCTTCCTCGAAGCGGGGGTGATCGTGATGCCCGGCTACGTCAACATCGGCGCGCGCGTGGGGGCCGGTACGATGGTCGACACGTGGGCGACCGTCGGATCGTGCGCGCAGATTGGCAAGGAGTGCCACCTCGCGGGCGGCGTCGGGATCGGCGGCGTGCTCGAGCCTCCCAGCGCGCGCCCGGTCATCATCGGCGACGGCGTCTTCGTGGGTTCGCGCGCAGTCATCGTGGAAGGCACGGTCGTCGGCGATGAGGCCGTCATCGGCGCAGGCGTCGTGCTCACCGCGTCGACCGTCATCCTCGACGTCACCGGCAGCGAGCCGGTCGAGCTGCGGGGCAAAGTCCCGCCCCGCAGCGTGGTCATTCCCGGGGTTCGCATGAAGCGCTTTCCCGCGGGAGAGTTCGGCGTGCCCTGCGCGCTCATCATCGGCCTGCGCACAGCGTCGACCGACAAGAAGGTGAGCCTCAACCACGCCCTGCGCGACTTTTCGGTTCCAGTGTGAAGCCCGCGGTGAGGCTGCTTTAAGCACAGCCCGACCGCCGCGCCGCTGCTCCTGGGCGCCTGAAGGGCGCCGCCGCGCCGCTTCGTTGGGCGCCGGGCGAGTTCGCGGTTTCCGCTGAGCGCCGGTGCGACTACCACCGTGGCGATGTCTGCGCCCACGACGCTCCTCGATGAAACCCTGCTTTGGCTGTGTGCGATCGCTTCGCCCATCGGTGAAGAGAAAACGCTCTGCGACGCTGTCGAGCGCCGTCTGGCCGCGCTGCCCCTCGCGGCGCCGATCCGCAGGTACGGCGACTCGATCGTCGTGCCGCTCGTGCGCGGCGACCACGGACCGCACCTGGCGCTCGTAGGGCATCTCGACACGGTTCGTACCGAAAACGGCCCCGCGCGTATCGAGGCCGGGCGGTGCATCGGCGCGGGCGCATCAGACATGAAGAGCGGCCTCGCGGTGATGATCGCGCTCGCCGAGACGTTCGACTGGAGCGCGTTTGCCGGGTCGCTCACGCTGGTCTTTTACGCCCGCGAAGAAGGCCCGTTTTCCGAAAACGAGCTCGGTCCGGTTCTGGCTGCCGACCCCGAGCTGTCGAAGGTCGATCTCGCGATCTGTCTCGAGCCGAGCGACAACAGGCTGCAGCTCGGATGCGCCGGTTCCGTCCACGCGACGGTGACGTTCCGCGGGCGCACGGCGCACAGCGCGAGGCCGTGGGAGGGCGACAACGCCATCACGCGCGCCGCAGGATTCATCGCTGAAGTCGGCGCGATCGAGCCCGAAGACTGCGACATCGACGGCATCGTCTACCGCACCGTCACGACCATCACGAGCGCGCGCGACGGCGGCCGGGGCCGCAACATCGTGCCCGACACGTTCGTGCTCAACGTCAATCATCGCTTCGCTCCCGCTTACTCGCTCGAACAGGCGCAGCAGCGCGTGCGGGAGCTCGTCGCGGGTCGCGCAGAGCTCGCGTTCACCGACTTGTCTCCAGCCGCGCTTCCGCACCGCACCCATCCGATCGTGGCGAGGCTCGAGGCGTGCGGCGTGCGCGCAACCGAGCGCAAGCAGGCGTGGACCGACGTGGCTCGCTTCGCCCAGCTCGGCGTGGCGGCGGTAAACTTCGGGCCCGGCGAAAACGCGCAGGCGCACCAGAAGAACGAGTCGACCTCGCTCGCCCTCGTGCACGAGGGTTACGAAATCCTCGAGCGTCTTGTCTCACGCTGAGCCGCAACATCCGCGCGTAACCACCGAAAGGCTCAGATTATGGCCAAATTACAGACTCGTTTCGTGTGTCAGGCTTGCGGCGCGGCGGTGACTCGGTGGATGGGGCGTTGTGGTTCGTGCGGCGCGTGGAACACGCTCGTCGAGGAAGCTGAACCGAAGAAACTGGCCCGCGCCGCGCCCTCGGCAACGTCGCGCGTGCAAGCGATCGGAGACGTCGCAGAAGACTCGAGCGCCCGCGTGCCTACGGGCATCGGCGAGCTCGATCGCGTGCTGGGCGGAGGTGCCGTGCTCGGCGGCGTGGTGCTCGTCGGCGGCGATCCCGGCGTCGGGAAATCCACGCTCCTCATGCAGGCGCTCGCCGGTCTTGCGCGCAAAGGCTGCCCTGCGCTGTACGTGTCGGGCGAGGAGAGCGCCGGCCAGACGGCCGCTCGGGCGCGCAGACTTTCAGGGGTCGCCGCCACGAAAGACCTCATGGTCTTGGCCGAGAATGATCTCGACGCCATCGAGCGCGCCATCGCCGAGTGCCGGCCGCGCGCGGTCGTCGTCGACAGCGTGCAGACCGTTCGCGCCGGCTCTCTCGAGAGCGCAGCGGGCACCGTGAGTCAGCTGCGCGAGGTGGCCGCGAGGTTCGTCGAACGCGCTAAAAAAGACGGCATCGCTACGTTCCTGGTAGGGCACGTCACCAAAGACGGCGCCATCGCCGGCCCCAAGGTGCTCGAACACATCGTCGACACCGTGCTGTCGTTCGAGGGCGAGCGTGGGCACGCGCTTCGAACCTTGCGGGCGCAGAAAAACCGCTTCGGCAGCGCCACCGAGGTCGGCGTCTTCGAGATGACCGCCGAGGGCATGCGCGAGGTCGACTCTCCCAGCAAATTGTTTCTCGCAGAGCGGCCGAAGGGGGCGTCGGGTAGCGTTATCGCTGCGACCAGCGAAGGCGCCCGCTCGCTGCTCGTTGAAGTGCAGGCGCTCGTGGGGCCTTCGGCGGGCGGCAGCGGCAGGCGCACTTGCACGGGCGTGGACAGCGCGCGATTGGCGATGATTTTGGCGGTGCTCGACCGCAAGTGCGGGCTGTCGGTGACGGCGTGCGATGTGTTCGTCAACGTGGCCGGCGGCGCGCGAATCGACGAGCCCGCGATGGACCTTGCCGTGGCACTCGCGGTGGCCTCGAGTTACCGCGACAGGCCCGTTTCGCCTGAAATCGTGGCGTTTGGCGAGATCGGGCTGGCTGGCGAAGTGCGCGGCTGCTCGCGCGTCGCCGGGCGTCTGGCCGAGGCGTCGGCGCTGGGCTTCAAGCGCGCGATCGCCCCCGTGAGCGCGGGCGGCACATCGGCCGACATCGAGGTGCTCGGCGTGCGTACGTTGGCGCAGGCGATCGAACTGGCCATGTGAGGCGAGACCTGCTCGTCGGCCCGTGCCCGGCGTGATAAAGTTAAAGCCATGACCCGATCGCGTTCGTGCCTGGCCACGCTTGTCGTTTCACTTTCCTTCGGTGTCGTCGCTTGCGGTGATGCGGCCTCCTCGGGCGGGGCCGAGAGCGCCACGAGCGGAAGCCACCCGCTCGTCGGCAGCGCCGCACCGGAGTTCAGCATCGCGACCGCCGACAAAAAGGGCCGGGTCAACCTCGGCGCGCTGCGCGGCAAAGTCGTGATCGTCGACTTTTGGGCGACGTGGTGCGAGCCATGCAAAAAGTCGTTTCCGAAGCTTCAGGATCTCTACACAAAATACAAGGCGAGCGGCGTCGAGGTGGTCGGCATCTCGGAAGATGACGAAGCCGACGGCATTCGCGAGTTCGGCCAAAATCTCGGCGCGAAGTTTCCGCTCGGGTGGGACGCCGACAAGTCGATCGCCGGCAAGTGGCAGCCCAAGACCATGCCCTCGACGTTTATCGTCGACAAAACAGGCGTGGTTCGCTTCGCGCACGTTGGCTACCACGACGGCGACGAGGCCGAGATCGACAAGGAAATAAAGAGCCTTCTCCAGTAGGGCTCGCGGCACTTATCATCGCGAGACGGCATTTACTGTCCGCGAGGTGAACATTGCTGAGGCGCGCGCAGCGAGCAGTCGGCGTGATGACGGTGGCGCTGGCGACGGCGCTCGCTCCGCACGTGTGCGCGCAGGATCTTTCCGTGGCCCGACACGACGTGGTCTCCGCCGACGACTTTCGTCTTCGCATGAGCGCGGCGCTCGCGCTGGGTCGAAGCCGTGATCCGGGCGCCCGCATGCCCCTCGAGCGCGCGATCTCCGACCCTCACCCTGGCGTTCGCACCGCCGCCGCAGCTGCCCTCGCCGCCCTTGGCGATCCGGCTGCGTTGCCCGCCCTGAGCCAGCGCCTCGCCCGCGAGCCTGGCACCGGGGTGAAAGCGCAGATCGCGTCGGCCGTCGCGAGCCTCACGCGCCTGTCGACGTTTCAGGGGGTGCAGTTTGTCGTCGAGATCGGATCCATGCGAAACGCCACCGCCGTGCGGGGCGATGCGCTCGTGCAGGTGCTCAAGAGCTCGACGGCGACCCGCGCGCGAAGCATGACCAACGCGCTCGTCGCGTATCCCGGCGACGCCGCACTCCTCGCGCGCGCCGCTGAAAAGCATGTTCCGGTCGTGGCCCTCGACGGGGCGCTGCTCACCCTCACGCAGCAGCAGAGCGGGGGCGCGACGCAGCTGTCGGCGCGCGTCGAGTTCAGCATGCGCCGCGTGCCGGAGCAGGCGCTCAAGGGCGTGCTCACCGGCAACGCGACGAGCGTCGGGCAGGGGAGGGTCGCACCCGACGAAAGAGGCCTCGCGCAGCTGCAAGATCAGGCGGTCGACGGCGCCGTCGCGAGCGCGCTTCGGGGCGCTTCCGCCGGCATGCTCCTCGCGGTAAAATAGGCGCTGGCGCGTGCCCGCCTCGTGTAGCGTCTGCTGCCGTGCGTGTACTTTTCGTCTCCAAGCCCGTCGTGCCCCCGTGGAACGACGGCTCAAAAAATCTCGTACGCGACGTCGCCTCGCACCTGGTGCGCGCCCGCCCGACCGTGATGGTGTCACCGGGCGCTGCGCCGCTCGGCGGAGGCATCGTCGAAGAGGCCGTTTACGGAGAGACCGGCACGTTCGCGCCGTCGGCGTCGGCCAACGCGCGCGTGCTCGCGCGTCTGATGTTCGGCGACCCGCTCGACGTTTGGCACTTCGTTTTCGCGCCCAATCCAGCCTCATCCGCCGCGGCTTGGATGGCGATTCGCTCGAGGCGTGCGCGGGGCTGGAAGGGCAAGGTCGTTCAAACCATCGCGAGCGTGCCCCGGTCGTTTCGAGGCGTCGGCCGTCTGCTCTTCGGCGACGTCGTTGTCGCGCAAAGCGAGCACACGCGCGCGCGCCTCGTGGAGCACGGAGTGGCCCCGGCCTTGCTGCGCGTCGTCGCTCCCTGCGCCGAGGCGCCGCGCGTTTGCAAACCCGCGGAGCTCGCCGAGGCCCGCCGCGCTTGCGGTCTCGAGGGCGACGGGCCGATCGTGCTCTACCCCGGCGACTACGAGGTCTCGACGGGAGCCAGCACCGTCGTGGCTGCGGCTCGGGCGATCGCCCGCGAGCTTCCTGACGCGCGCGTCGTGCTCGCGTGCAGGCGCAAGACGCCGCGCGCCGAACGCATCGAGGCCGAGCTGCGGGAGTCCGCGCGCGATCTCGGCGGGCTCGTGCGTTTTCTTGGAGACGTGCCGGACATGCACGCGCTGCTCACCCTGGCGGACGTCGTCGCGATGCCCGTCGACGACCTGTACGGCAAGGTTGACGTGCCGCTCGTGGTCATCGAAGCGCTGGCGCTCGGCAAGCCGCTTGTGCTTTCGAGCGGTGGTCCGCTACAAAGCGTGCATACTGCAAGCTTCGTCGCTCCGGCCGAGCCGCAAGCGCTCGCCGCGGCCTGCATCTCGGCGCTGCGCGGGCAGGCGCGCGAGTCGGCGCTCGAGGGCGCCCGCCTGTACGCCGAGCGGTTCAGCCCGGCGGTGGTCGCCGCCGCCTACGACGAGATCTACCGCGAGCCCTAACCATGCTAGATCGCGGCCTCCCATGAGCCAAACAGGCATGAGCCCCGCGCACTTTATGACCGCGTCCGAAGTTCGGAAGGCGTTCCTCGATTTCTTCAAAGCCCGAGGCCACGAGGTCTGTCCCAGCGGCGCGCTCATTCCGCCCAACGACCCGACGCTGATGTTCGTCCCGGCGGGGATGGTTCCCTTCAAAGACGTATTTACCGGCAAAGACACGCGCCCGTTCAAGCGCGCGACCAGTTGCCAGAAGTGCATCCGCATCAGCGGCAAGCACAACGACCTCGAAAACGTCGGCGTCACCGCGCGCCATCACACGTTCTTCGAGATGCTCGGCAACTTCAGCTTCGGCGACTACTTCAAAGAAGAGGCGATTTCGGCGTGCTGGGAGCTGCTCACGCAAGTCTACCACTTGCCGCAGAACCGCTTGATCATCTCGGTCTTCGGCGGCGCCGAGGGCGTGGCCCCCGACGACGAGGCGCGGGCGATCTGGCGCAGGGTCACCGGGTTCGGCGACGACCGAATCGTAGGCATCCCAGGAATTCCCGGCGACAACTTCTGGCAGATGGGCGACACGGGGCCTTGCGGTCCGTGCACCGAGATTCACGTCTTTCTCGGCGAGCTCGCCGATGGCAGCCTGCCCGACTTTTCGACCTTCGGGCAGGAGCCCGCGCCCGAAGGCACGGCGTGGCTCGAAATCTGGAACCTGGTGTTCATGCAGTTCGAGCGGTTCGTCGACGCGAACGGCGCCCGCCTCGAAAATCTGCCCGCTCCCAGCGTCGACACCGGCATGGGGCTCGAGCGCATCACGAGCGTGGTGCAGGGCAAGACGACCAACTACGACAGCGATCTCCTCCGCGTTCTGGTCGACGCCGCAGCGAGCATCGCCGGCAAGCCGTACGGGGGCTCGCAAGCCGACGATGACGTCTCCATGCGGGTCATCGCGGATCATGCGCGAACGACGGCGTTTCTCATCGCCGAGGGAGTGTTCCCCGACCGTTCGGGCCGCGAATACGTCTTGCGGCGCGTCATGCGGCGCGCGATCCGTCACGGTCACCGCCTCGGCATCACGCGTCCTTTTCTGCACGAGGTCGCGCTGCGCGTCGTCGAGGTGATGGGCGATCAGTACCCCGAGCTCGTCGCGCGTCGCGAGCTCATCGCGAGCGTCACCGAGCAGGAAGAAGTTCGCTTTCGGGAGACCATCGACCGCGGTTTGAAGATCCTCGACGAATCCATCGCCGACATGCGCGCGGCCGGGTCGTCGACGATCTCCGGAGACGTCGCGTTCAAGCTCTACGACACCTTCGGCTTCCCGCTCGATCTCACGCAAGTCATCGCGCGCGAGCGTGATCTGCTCGTCGACGAGGCCGGCTATGAAGCCGCGCTCGAGACGGCGCGCGAGAAGAGCGCGGGCAGCAAAGTGGGCGACGAGGCGGTCAACCAGGTGTGGCGCGCGGCCCACGACGTCTCGAAAGACGTTCGCTTCACGGGCTACGATCGCGAGGACGGGACCGCGAAGGTGCTCGCGATCGTGCGCGGCGACGAGCTTGTCGACAGCGCCGTCGTGGGCGATCGGGTCGGCATCGTCACCGATGTCACGCCGTTTTACGGTGAGTCGGGCGGGCAGGTCGGAGACCACGGACTCGTCGTCTGCGGCGAGAGCAAGGTCGTCATCACCGACACCCAGAAGCCGGTGGCGGGCCTCATCGTGCACCACGGCGCGGTGACGCACGGCGAGCTCAAGGTCGGCGACGAGGTGAGGCTCGTAGTTGACCACGCCCGCCGCAGCGCTACTCGCCGCAACCACTCGGCGACGCACTTGCTGCACTGGGCGCTTCGCACCGTGCTGGGCGAGCAGGCTTCCCAGAAGGGATCGCTCGTCGGCCCCGATCGCCTTCGCTTCGACTTCGCGTTTGGACGCGCCGTCACGGCGCACGAGATCAGCCTGATCGAAGACCTCGTCAATCAAAAGGTGCTCGCCAACGCGCCCGTCGAGACCGAGGTCATGCCCATCGACAAAGCCAGGACGACTGGCGCGATGGCGATCTTCGAAGAGAAATACGGCGACGTCGTGCGCGTGCTCACCATGACGAAAGACTCGGTCGAGCTGTGCGGCGGCACGCATGCGCGCGCGCTCGGCGAAATTGGCCTCTTCAAGATCGTCAGCGAGACCGGCGTCGCCGCGGGCGTTCGCCGCATCGAAGGCGCGACCGGTCTCAACGCTCTGGCGTACGTGCGGCAGATAAAGGCCACGCTCGACGAGGCGGCCGAGGTCGTCGGCACGAGCGGCGGGCAGCTCCCGCGCGCGCTCGAAAAATTGGCGGTCGATCGCAAGGCGCTCGAAAAAGAGGTCGTCGATCTCAAACGCAAGGTCGCCATGGGCGGCGGCGGCGGAGCCGAGGCCGAGCTGGCCAAGGCCCGCGAAATTCCAGGCGGAAAGGCCCTCGCCTTGAAGGTCGACATCGCCGATCCCGCGACCATGCGGGAGCTCGCCGAGCAGCTGCGCGACAAGTTGGGCGACGCTGTGGTGCTCGTCGGCGCCGCCTCGGCCGACAAAGCGCAGCTCGTGCTGACGGTTTCGAAGTCGCTCGTCGGTCGCTACAAGGCGGGCGAGCTCATCAAGCCGATCGCGCAAATCGTCGGCGGTTCGGGCGGCGGAAGGCCCGACATGGCGCAGGCCGGTGGGCCTCAGATCGACAAGCTCGACGAAGCACTGGCTGCATTCTACACGCGATTCTGACGGGCCTCGCGCCGTCCTTGCGGTGCGTTCACGGCTCGGGTCACGCGAATCTTCGGCGGATGGTCAGGCCGCCGTCGCGTCGCGTTCGAGCCGCGTGAGGGCCTCGAGGCTTCGCGGCTCTTCGGTCTTTTCGTAGGCCATCGCGATTCCGATTCGGTGGAGCCTCAGCTCGGCGATATCGGCGCGCGCAAGTGCGCTCCGCACGAGCTCTTCGGAGGCTCGTCGCGCGCGCGCGCCCTGGGCGGCGGTCAGCGCGGCGGCCACTGTGACGATCGCGGCGCCCGTCGCGACGAGCCCGGCGCGCTCCCACGGGGCCGACGATCCGAACAGGGCGCCGAGCCCGGCGAGAGCTGCGAGCGCGAGGTCTGCGGCGAGAAATACGAACACGAGCGCTCCGTTGGTGCGCGCCCGAAACTCGAGTCGGGCGAGCTCCCGAAGCGCGAGGTTGCGCCAGAGGTCGGCTTCGCAGTCGAGGCGCGAGGCAAGCTCGAGCAGTGGCCGGTCGCCCTTGAGGTGCGGCAGATTCGTATCACCGAGCAGCCCCTCGATGCCCGTCCCCGCGGGCGCCCCGGCGAGGCGTGACGCGTAACCGAGGCCGCGCGAGACGTTTTGCAGCGTCCTCTCCGCGTTGCCGCCGGGCGTGGTTGCAGAGGGCTCGGAAGGCTCGGCAAGGGTCGCGTATTTGGCCATGCCGCGAGCCTACCATCGCGCTCGCCTGCCCAGCAGGCATGTCCCACCGATCGCGCGATCTGCTGGGCCCTTAGCTTACTCGAGGTCGCTCGGCGGCGCCGACGAGGGGCCTTCCGTCCAGCCGCAGACCCGGAACGCGCGGATCGGCTCCCGGCGGCCTTTGACCGAGAGCAGGCCCACGCTCGCGACGTCGAAGGTGTCGTCGAGCTGGGCAGCAACGGAATCACTGATGAAAATTTCGTCGATGCCAGCGCTCGACTGCAGGCGCGCGGCGACGTTGACGTTGTCGCCGATGACCGTGAAGTCCCGCCGGTGAAGGGCGCTTCCGATGTCGCCGAGGACGACTTGTCCTGCGTTGATCCCGATGCGCACGTGCACGTCGATGCCCGTGCTGGTGCGCAGCTCCGGAAGCAGCGAGAGGATCTCGAGCGCCGCCGCTGCCGCGCGCCGGGGCCCGGACTTTGCGCGCGGAAAGAGCGCCATGACGCAGTCGCCGATGAACTTGTCGACCGACGCGCCGTGCTTCACGAGCACGGCCACGACGACGTCGAAGAAGGAGTTAAGAAAGTGGACGACCGCCTGCGGCGCCAACGCTTCGCACAGCGTCGTGAAGCCCACGATGTCCAGAAAGAAGATGGTGCGCAGCGCGGCATTGGCGCGCGGCGCTGCGTCGCCCGCAGTTGAGCGTCGCACGATCGCCTCGATCGCGCCGTCGGACAGGTAACCTTGCATCGCGGCGACCTGTCGACGTTGGCGCGCAGTCGCCAGCGTGCGCTCCACTTCGGCGAGCAGCCGATCGGGCGAAATCGGCTTCACGAGGAACGACTGCGGGCCGACCGAGCGCACGCGCACCTGTTCGGTCAGGGAGTTCGACTCGCTCGTCATGATGATCGGCAGCGCTCGCGTCTCGGCGGTGTCCCGCAGCTGACGCACGAGCGTGACGCCGTCGGTTGCGGGGAGATCGCACGCGACGATGGCGAGCGCGAAGCGCCCCGATTCGAGCAAGTTGCGCGCTGCTTCCGCCTCGTCCGCGCGCTCGCACGACAGGCCGTGCGTCGCGAGGGTGCGCACCAGCAGGAGCGCGGCAGCGGCGTCTGAGTCGACCACGAGGACCCGTTCGGAGCGCTGCGCGACGCTGGCTCCGAGGAAGCGAGCGATGCGCGAGAGCATCTCCGGAATGACGACGGGTTTCATCATGTAGTCGTCGGCGCCGACCGCGAAGCCCGCGTGGACGGCCTCGTCGCTGTCGCGAGCCGTGAGCAGCACCACGGGGATCTCGCGCAACGCCTCGTCGGCCTTGATCGCTTCGCAAAGGCGCAGGCCGTCGAGCTCCGGCATGTCGACGTCCGACAGCACGAGGTCGGGGCGGAGTCCGCCCTGTAGCAGCGCGAGGGCCTCGCGCCCGTCGAACGCCTCGAACACGGTATAGCCGTCTTCGAGCAGCCGCGGCACGACGACTTTGTGCTGCGCGCGGCTGTCTTCCACGTACAGAATCGTCCTGGCTTTTTGGGTCACGCGAAGCACAGTGTCGCGCAGGTGATCCCCGGCGAACGGCATGGGCACGAACGCCGCGGCGCCGGCCGCGATCGCTGCGTCGCTGCCCTCGGCATCGCCCGAAAGCACCACCATCGGCGTCGCGCTGAGAACCGTATCGGCCCGCAGCGCCCGCATCACCTTGGTGGCGGGGCCGAGCGCGAGCAGGCCGCGGAGCACAACGACCGCGGGGCCAAATTCGCCGACGGCGACCGCGAGGTCACGCACGTCCGACTGAAACGCGCGGACATCGAAATCTTCGGCGAGCGCCCGCGTCGCGAGCATAGCGACGGTGCGGTCATCGGTGAGGAGCGCCAGCCTGGGTAAAGACATCGTAACGGGACGGGGACTAACGGCGCGTAATCGAACGACGTTAACCCCCCATCATCGCAGAGTCGCGCGAGCGGGTCCAGTCGGCGCCTCGATCGCGCCTCGATCGCGCCTCGATCGCGCCTCGATCGCGCCTCGGCCGCGCCTCGGCTGGATCGCGCCCGCGCGCGCGA
Source organism: Myxococcales bacterium (assembly GCA_947473045.1). GTDB lineage: Bacteria > Myxococcota_A > Polyangia > Polyangiales > Polyangiaceae > JANYHY01. Next base: position 23,423 of record CANJCO010000057.1, read on the forward strand.
ACAGGCGCCAGCCTGCGCTTGGCGGCGCCGGGCTATTGGCACATCTGCGTTTGCGGGTTGCACTGCCCCTGGGAGCACGTGTTGCCGGCGCAGCAACGCGCGCCAGGCGTGCCGCAGGTGTTGCACAGCCCCTGACGGCAGATAAGGCTCTGCGCGCCGCAGGTGTCGTTCACGCAGCAGGCCTGGCCGGCGCCGCCGCACTGGCCGCAGATGTCGTTTGCCGTGCAGCCCAGCCCGCCGGAGCAGGTGTTACCGGTGCAGCAGGCCTGACCGGCGCCGCCGCAGCTCTGGCAGATGCCGTTGCCGCAGCCGAGGCCCGCGCCGCACGTGTTGCCCGCGCAGCAGGCCTGACCGGCGCCGCCGCAGGTCTGGCAGACTCCGTTGCCGCAGCCGAGGCCCGCGCCGCACGTGCCACCGCTGCAGCAGGCCTGACCGGCGCCGCCGCACGTCGCGCACGTGCCGTTCTGGCAACGCGTGGAAGGTGCCGTGCACGTGCCGCCCTGTTGACCTGCGCAGCACGCCTGCCCAGCTCCGCCGCAGGTGCCGCACGCGCCGCCCGCACACAGCGCGCCGTTGTTTACGGGGCAGCTTGTGCCGGCGCCCACGCAGGTGGTGCCGTTGCCGTTATTGACGCAGCAGCCGCCCGCGCTGCACGTGTTGAGCGCGCAGCACGTCTCGCCGCCTCCGCCGCATGACGCGCAAACGCCGTTTCCCTGGCCCGTGCACACTTCGCTCCCAGCGCAGGTGCGACCGGTGCAGCAGGTTTGTCCGGGGCCGCCGCACGCCGCACAGACGTTGCCGCTGCAGCTCGACCCGTTGACGCACGTGCCCCCCGCGCAGCACGCCTGCCCGGCGCCGCCGCAGCTGGCCCCGTCGGAAAGCGTGCCCGACTCGGCGAGTCCCCCGCCGTCCGCCCCGGGCAAACCGATCGTCGTCGTCCCGTCTCCGCCTCCGCACGCGAGAAGCACGAGCGCCAGCGCGCAGACGAAACAAGCGAACGTACGAATCATGGGGAGCTCTCTCGGCGGGGCGCCTGCGCGCAATGTTTAACCTTCCACGGTAGGTGATGCGCGCCGCGTTGCCAACCGGCCCCGCAAAGCAAGCGGCGAAGCCCCCGAACGCTCACTTCGCCGCTACTTCCGCCCGGCGAATCGGGCGTCGACTGCGAAAAGGGTCGCTCAGAATAAAGACGACGTCGCCAACGCGGTTGTTCTTCGCCGCGCCGGTGTTGCTGACGCTCGCGAGCACGCGCTTTACGCGGGACCGGGCGGGGTCGACGGATCGACCTCGATCACGTGCACGAGGGCCTTGTCAGAGTAGCCGTTCTGCGTGCCGAACAGGTAGTCGTTCACCCGGCCGCTCGCGTCGAGCACGGCCTTCTTCGCCGCGTTTTCAACGAAGCACGCGGGGCCCGCGTCGAGCGCGATCACGACTACTTTTTTGCCGTTTTTCGGGTTTTCGACGCGAAGGTGCGCGAGGCAGCCGAAGCGCCCGGAGTCCGCCACAAACCAGTTGACGCTCTCTTCGCACTGCGGGCCCGTCATCGCTTTGCACAGGCCCGTTTTCTGCGCTTCGGCGAGGCACGCCGGAATGCAGTTGTCGCCGGGATCGGTGTGCACCACGCTCTTCGCGTCGACCCAGCAGCCGAACGCGGTCAGGTAGTAGTCGCCGTCCTCGGCCTTCGCGGTGCCGTAGCTTCCGGTGCACGAAAAGGGCGTGGTCGTGCCCATACAGACGTCGTCTGCGGGCGCTTTTTCGCGCAGGCATCCGCGCGGACACGGCTCGATCTGCGGTGCGCCCCCGACGCACTTGCCGCGCGCCGAGCCGTCCTTCGAGCACGTCATGCGCGTGGCGGCTGCGTATTCGCCGCAGCCCTTCGGCGCAGCGTCGGCGCCCGCATCGACCTTCGAAGGCGGCGCAGCGTCGGCGGCAGACGCGGCCTCAACCCCTCCATCAACCGAGGGCTCGGGCAGCGCGCTCTCGCCGCCATCGGAGCAGGCAGCGCCGGTTAAGATCGCAACGAAGCAGCAGGCGACGACAGAGCGCATGGCAGGCAGCAGTCTACAGCCGATTTTTCAGCTCGCGTCAGTCTTCGCGGGGCACATTTCCGAGCAGGTCGTCGATGCGCTTCATGATCTCGGGCGTGAGCTTCTTCGCGACTTCGAGCGCGCCCATGTTCTCCTTCACCTGCTCTTTGCGGCTCGCTCCGGTGATCACCGTGGAGACGTGCTCGTTTTTCAGACACCAGGCGAGCGCCAGCTGCGCCATCGTAGCCCCCAGGTCGCCAGCGACGGGCGCGAGCAACCGAACCTTCGCGAGGCGCCCTTCGTCGAGCACCATGTCCTTGAGCCACGAGAGGTTGGGCAGATCGAGGCGACTGCCCGGGGGGATCCCGTCGTTGTATTTTCCGGTAAGCAGCCCCGACGCGAGCGGACTCCACGTGGTCGTGCCGTAGCCAAGCTCGCGGTAGAGCGCGGCGTATTCGCGCTCGACGCGGCGCCGCGACAGCATGTTGTACTGGGGCTGCTCCATCACCGGCGGCGTGAGCCCGTTCTGCTTGGCGATGCCCACCGCGATCGCGATTTCTGCGGCCGACCACTCGCTCGTTCCCCAGTAGAAAACCTTGCCCTGCCGCACGAGAATATCCATCGCGCGCACGGTTTCTTCGATGGGCGTCTCGGGATCGGGCCGGTGACAAAAGCACAGATCGACGTATTCGAGCTGCAGGCGCCTGAGCGCAGCATTGACGCCTTCCATAACGTGCTTGTGCGACAGGCCTTTGTCGTTGGGGCCTTCGCCGCCCCAGAACACCTTCGTCGACACGACGTAGCTCTCGCGCCTCCAGCCTGCGCTCTTGAGCGTGGCCCCCATCAGGGTCTCGGCTTTGCCTCCGGCGTACGCTTCAGCGTTGTCGAAGAAGTTCACGCCGGCATCGTAGGCGGCGGTCATGCACTCGCGGGCGCGCTCCTCGTCGAGCTGGTTGTTGAAGGTCACCCACGCGCCGTACGACAGCGCGCTGAGCTTGAGTCCCGATCGTCCGAGGCGGCGGTATTCCATGGGCCGCTAAGATGTCACATCGTGCTACCCGGTTGCGACATGAAGGCGCAAACCATGTATGTTGCATGCGTCGTCGTTTTGCTCGGATGTGACGGAAACAGGCGCGAGGCCTCCGCGCTGGTCGGCGCGGTCGATCGCTACCGCGCGGCCGACAACGATCACAAAACAGCCTATTATGAGGCGCTGGTGAGCGTGCCGTGCAGCGATGCGCAGGTCTGTTCCGCGAAGATCGCCTGCGTGAAGGTGGCTGAGCCCACGGCGAAGGCGCTCCGGCTGCAGCGCGAAGTGGCCACCGACCTCGGGCGCATCGCGAGCGGCGCGCTTGGGAAGGAGGCCCCTGAGGCGCGCGCGCTGCCAGCGAAACTCGCCGAATCCGACGCGCTGCTGGCCGCAGGTGAGGCCGCCCTCGGCGACTGCGCCGAAAAGGCTACCGCGCTGCGCGTTCGCTACGGCTTTTGATGAAATCGTGAAAGCGCGAGGCGAGCGAGCCGGGCGATGCGCTAAACTCCGTCCGCGGCCAGCCACGGCCGCCACTTAGTCGGGAGTCGCTCATGGGTCGTTTTTCCGTGTACTTTGCAGCCGGCGCTGTCGCCGCCAGCGCACTTTGCCTCGCCGGGACCGCTTCTGCGCAGGGGTACCTGCCGCCGCAGCAAGCAGCGCCCCCGCCGGCCGCTCCCGCTCCCGCTCCCGCTCCCGCTCCCGCGCCGGCTGTGGTCGCACCGCCGCCGGGATACGAGCCGCGAGGCTTCTCGCCGCCTGGGTACGCTCCCCCCGGCTACGCGCCTCCGCGCGAGATTTCCGACTGGAGCGAAGGCGAGCCCATTCCGCAGGGCTACCGCCCGGTGTCGCGCGTCAAGGGCGGCCTCATCGGCGGGGGAATCGGCCTCATCGTGCCGTTTTACGTTCTCTCGTCGTTCGTCGGCGCGCTCGGTGACGCGCTTTGCAACGGCGGGTCGTGCGGCTTTCTGCCTCTGCTCGTGCCGGTCGTCGGCCCGTTCATCGCGATCGGCACGCTCGGAGCGACGTCCTCCGGCGGCGTGCTCCTCGCCATCGACGGCCTCGCGCAGTCCGGCGGCCTCGCGATGATCATCGTCGGGGCGATCGGCAAGACGGTGCTCGTCCGCAACGACATCGGCCGCTCCGGCAACCCGCTCGAGCTTCAGCTCGGCGGCTCGAAGCGCCTCGAGCTGACGCCCATGTTCGGAATGGGCGCCACGCACGCAGGCCACGGGGCGGGCCTGAAGCTGTCGTTCTAAAAAATCGTTTCAAACGAATAAACGCTCCGCGCGGAAAGCCCTCGCGGGGCGTTTTTTTTCGGGGGCAGGCCGTGGTATTCCTCCCGCGCGCAGTTCGGCAGGCCGCCGATCGTTAGCCAGCTACCGTTTTCCAAGAGCGATCCCAACCCCGCATGTTCGACGCACTCACCAAGGGCTTCAAGCAAGCCAAAAACCGCCTCGCCGGCCTCACCGAGCTGACCGGGCAGAACATCGACACCGCGCTGCGCGAGGTGCGTCTTTCGCTCCTTGAAGCCGACGTTGAGCTGGGCGTTGTAAAAGCGTTCCTGGCGCGCGTGAAAGATGCCGCCCTCGGCGAGGTCGTGCGCGTACGCGCCAAGGGCGCCGACGGCCAGACGATGAAGGTGTCGGCGAGCGACCAGTTCATCAAAATCTGCCACGACGAGCTGATCGCGTTCATGACGGCTGAAGGCGAAGCGATCGCCTGGGCCGACAAGGGCAAGGTCACCGGAATCATGATGGTCGGCCTCCAGGGATCCGGCAAGACGACGAGCTGCGCGAAGTTCGCGCGAATGCTCAAAAAACAAGGCAAAAAGCCCTTGCTCGTGGCCGCCGACATGCAGCGCCCCGCCGCGGTTGAGCAGCTCATGGTGCTCGGCCGGAGCATTGAGGTTCCGGTCTTCAACGTGCCCGGAGACTCGCCGCTCGACATCTGCAAGAAGGCGCCCGCCGAGGCCAAAGCCAAGGGCTGCGACGTCATCATCTACGACACCGCCGGTCGCCTCGCGATCGACGAGGCCCTGATGGCCGAGCTCGCCGACATCAAAGCTGCGGTTGCCCCGGGAAACATCTTCCTCGTGGTCGACGCCATGATCGGCCAGGACTCCGTCAAAGTCTCCAAGGGCTTCCACGATCGCCTCGGACTCACTGGCGTCGTGCTCACCAAGCTCGACGGCGACGCGCGCGGCGGCGCAGCCCTCAGCATTCGCGAAGTCACGGGCGCTCCGGTGCGGTTCGTCGGCATGGGCGAGGGCACCGACAAATTCGAGGAGTTCCGGCCGGACGGCATGGCGAGCCGCGTGCTCGGCATGGGTGACGTCGTCGGGCTCATGAAGGACTTCGAGGAGGTCGTTGATCAGAAAAAGGCCCAGGAAGATGCGATGCGCATGCTTCAGGGCGATTTCACGCTCGACGATTTCCTCGAGCAGATCCGCATGATCCAAAAGATGGGCTCGCTGAAAGATATCGTCGGCAAAATGCCCGGCATGGACGCGATGCTGCCCGCCGACGCGAACCTCGACGACCGCGAGCTCGTGAAAATCGACGCGATGATCAGCAGCTTCACGCGCTTCGAGCGCGCCGACCCGAACGCGCTCGTGCGCGAGCCGGGCAGGGCCAGGCGCATCGCGAAGGGCTCCGGCACCGACGAGAAAATGGTCGTCGAGCTGGTGCAGAAGTTTCTGTTCATGAAGCAGATGATGGGCGGCCTCGGCGGCATGGGCGGCATGGGCGGCCTCGGCGGCCTGCTCGGCAAGATCCCCGGCATGAAGAACCTCTCAATGGCCCGCAATCTCCAAAAAGCGGCAAAGGGCGGGTTTCCTGGCATGGGCGGAATGCCCGGTATGGGCGGGTTTCCCGGCATGGGTGGAATGCCCGGAATGCCCGGTATGGGCGGGTTTCCCGGCATGGGCGGGTTTCCTGGCATGGGCGGAATGCCCGGTATGGGCGGCTTCGGCGACCCCTCGGGCGACGCCGAGAGCATGACCAAAATGAAGTCGCTCAGCGAAAAAGAGCGCAACGCGAAGAAGGCCCAGCGTAAGCGCGAAAAAGACGCGCGAAAAAAGAGCCGTCGCTAAACCACAGTCTGCTGATTCCAAGGATAGGAGAGGAGCGAATGTTGAAACCGAAGTTGCTCGCGGTCGCCGCGCTGGTCGTCGCCATGGGTGCGGGCTGCGTGGGCGGGTCGAAAGGCCTGAGTTCAGAGGACAAAGAGAAGCTCGCCGCCTATGTGGTCGAAGGGGAGCCGGCGGATATCCCGCACAAAGTGGATATCAACTTTGAAAACAAGATTCACCTCATCGGATACAAGGCCGAGCCCGAGGTGGCCAAGCCCGGCACCGAGATGAAGATCACCTGGTACTGGCGCTGTGACGACGCGCTCGACGAGGGCTGGTCGCTCTTTACGCACGTGCACGACGAAGTCGCCGACAAGAGCGACAACCTCGACTGGGTCGGCCCGATCCGCGAAAATCGCGACAACAAGATGATCCTCGGACCGTCGCGTTGGGAGAAGGGCAAGACGTATCTCGATCAGCAGACGTACAAGGTGCCGGAGTGGGTGAAGGGCTCGGAGCTCACCTTCATGCTCGGCATCTGGAAGGGCAACGCGCGACTTCGGGTCGTCACGGGCGCCAACGACGGCGACAACCGCGCGATCGCGGCGAAGATCAAGACGGGTATCACGGTGCCGCCTCCGCAGGAGCTGCACACCGAGGCCGTTCCGGGCGTCAGCCTCATCAAGCTCGCGGCGACCGAGAAAATCACCATCGATGGCAAGAGCGACGATCGGGCGTGGGGAGGCGCGCCGATCCTCGGCCCTTTTGTCGATGTGGGAACGGGTAAGCTCAATACCTCGTTCCCGGTCAACGCCACCGCGAAGGTCGCGTATGACGAAGCCAATTTGTATGTTCTGGCCGAGATCCAGTCCGCCGATGTTGTCGGCGGCTGGAATGAGGCAGACAAGAAGAAAGACGAGTGGACAGTCGCCGGTCAGCCGAAATGCTGGACCAAAGACGCTGTCGAAATCATGATTGAGCCCGACGACAACGGGAACAATCAAAACTATTACGAGCTGCAGTTTTCGCCTCAAAACAAGGTGTTTCACACGCAGTACGACGAATACAACCTGCCCAAGGTCGACCCGAACGGCCCGTTCGGTCACGAAGACTGGGACCCGAAGCTCAAGAGCGCCGTGGTCGTTCACGGCAAGCTGCTCCCGAGCTACGACGGCGTCGGCAAGTCCGACGGCGGAACCACGGGCTACACCGTCGAGGTCGCGATTCCGTTCTCGTCGTTCAACAAGCCTGGCCAGCACGCCCCGAAGCCCGGCGAGAGCTGGCGCTTGAATTTCTATGCGATGCGCCAAAACGGAGGCGTCGCGTGGTCGCCGATCCTCGGCAAGGGCAACTTTCACAAGGCCGAGCGCTTCGGGCGCGTGACGTTCTCCGTACCCGGAGCGGCCGGCCCCGTTATCACGTCGCCCGCGATGGGCGCGGCCCTTGGCCTGCTGCCCGACGGCGGAAGGCGTGACACCGGAATGGCCGGTCGGATCCCCCGGTTTCGCCTTCCGGGGGCGATTCCGCCGCCCGGACCGGCGACTGAGTAGCCGCAAATTACCGACTGCGACTCTGCTTGGCGTACCATCGCGGCATGCGAATCGTGACCTCACTCGCGGCGCTGGCGCTCGCGCTGCCGCTGTCCTCGCCGGCGTTTGCTGCTGGCAAGAAAAAGCCCCCTGCTCCGGCCTCTGCTCCTGCGCCTGCGCCTGAGGGCGACGACGCGACGCTTCGGATCGGGCGCGACGCCACGTCTTCTGGCCCGTACGCGCTTGGTCGTTCGCTTGCCGCTCAGGGCAAGTGCGAGGCGGCTCTCGATCAGTTTGACGAGGCGCTTCGTCATACCGTCGATCCTCA
>CANJCO010000058.1 GCA_947473045.1 Myxococcales bacterium
CCATGCGAAACTGCGCGGGGGCGACCACGCGCGCCCCGGCGACGATGTACGGTCCCGAGTAGCCGTCGCGGTACCGCTCGAGGCGCGCGCGCACGGCAGCCTCCGACTTGTCAGTGTATGTATAATGCACCAGTGCGGCGGTGGGCGATGTTGTGGCCGCGGGCGCTTCGCGCGTGCGCGTCGCCGCTCGGGGCGCCGAGGTGTCGACGTCGGCGTTTGGGTGAAGTTGGGAGCGCAGTGCGGGGGACAGCGCGATGGGCATGACGCGCCTATCGGCGGGTCACGCTCGCGGTTGCGCGCTCAGGTGCGACGATCGACCGGCCCGTCGAGCCTCGGCTGCTGCATGGTTCCGAGTCGGGACAGCCGCGCATGCGGGGGAGCCCAGCGCGCGACAGCCTCGGGGTGAGACGCGCCGACCGCCACGATGCTCCTCGCGAGCTTCGCGACACTTGAGCGCACCGCAAGGTCATCGGCGGCGACGACGTGAAGGTGGCGGCCGGGGGGAGGCACGACGACGCTTGTTGCGAAGCCGACGAGGTGCCCGGCGCCCCGCAACAGATGACCCGCGAACGCCACGGTCGAGGCGTAGCGCTCGGCCTCCGCGGCCTCGTCCGCCTGCAGCGCGCCACGCGGAACGATGCGCCCCAGCGCCTCGAGCGCACCGCTGAGCGCCGCCGCGAATTCAGGGCCTGCCGCGGGAGGTACGAAGACCAACCTCGGACTGAGGCAGCCGCGTTGATCGAACGCGATCACGTCGCGCGCGACGGCCGAGGCGCTCGCGACGACGTCGGCGCCCGCGGAGACGATCGCCACGCCCATGCCGGCGCCGTGGCCTCGCACCGTGACGCCCGCCGCGGCGGTCGCCGTTACGGCGGCGATCGTCTCGTTTCGTCCGTAGACATGAATCTCGCCGCGTTTGACGCCTTCGGGGCGAGCCTCGGGCGTGACCCGAACTCCGGGCATAGTCATGCGGGCGACCAGCGCGCGCGCGAAGTGCGGCTCGCGTGACGACGCCCGGATCGTCACCTCGGGCGCAGCGGCGACGGCCAGCGCGATCGCTCGCAGCGCCGCGACGAACACGTTGGCCGACAGCACGACATGCACGTGAGGCGCCTCGCTCGCATGTGTCACCAGCGCGGCGATCTCGTCGGCCGTGGCGTCGGTCTCGAGGTGCTCGGCAAGCCCAAGCACGACGCCTTCGTGGGACAGGCCGGTGGCGTGCGTAAGCTCAGAAATTAGCGTTCCCGGCGCCCTCGCCAGATGGCGCGCGGCGTCGATGACGTCGTTCACGGCTGCGATTCGCTCCGAAAAACTGCGCGAAGTCACGCGCCTCCGAGCAGCTCGTCGATGCCGATGGAGCAGCCGCGCGGCGTGCCGCCTGGCGCGCGTCCGAGCAGCTCGAACCCACCGCTGACGCGCCGCACGCGGTCGGCGGTCTGCACGGCGAACGCGCTCTCGACGTTGAGCAGATCCTCGATGCGCGCGATGCCGATCTCCCCCTCGCGTACCGGCTCGAGTGTCTCGGGATCGACAGGCACCACGCGCGCCCACGGAGGCTCCATCATGACGCCGGGTGCGCCTCCGCGGAGCGTGGCGTCATAGAACTGGGAAGACAGCTCGGTCATGCCGTATTCCGAGATCAGGTGCGCCGCATCCACGCCAAACACGCGCTCGATTTCAGCCGCGAGCTCGCTCGCCGAAACCTCTCGCGACCTGCCCTTGAATCCGCCGGTTTGCATCACGCGACTTCCTGGCGGCAGAGCGAAGGTGGCCTCGCCGAGCCCGTCGAGAAAGTGCACCAGGGCAAACGAGGTCGCCAGTAGCAGCACCGGCGGCCCGCCGCGCTGCAGCAGTCGGGACACGCGCTCGTCGAGCCGCGCGAGATCGATGATGCCTTCGCGCAGGAACCACGGGTCGTCGCCGCAGGACGGGTCGCCGAGCTCACGCACGAAGAGCGCCAGCATGTGGGTCAGCGAGGAGTCGGGCGCCTCCGACGGCGGCGGCCCGACGACGACGACGGCGGGGCGCGCCTCGAGGTCGGCCGTCAGCGCGGCTCGCCCGAACGCGAGCGCCCCTGCGTCCACGGTGGCGGTCGTTCGCAGCTCGTGGCTGCCGCGATCGCCCAGGGTGGTGCCGCTGGTGCGAAAGGTCACGCGTGCCTGCCCTTCCGCGAACGTGGCGACGCGCGCGACCTTGAACGCATCGGTGGGCACGGCGGGCGCTTCCGCCGCGGTCGATATCGTTGCAATATGCACGTTTTTCGCGGCGCAAAGCCTCGCGTAGCCGGCGCAGTGCGCGGCTTGATAGCGCGCGAGGTCGATCGCGAGGGAGTCGAAGGCCTCCGGCATGGGCGCGCGCTGCTCGTAGGCTTTGACGAAGCTCTGCGCCCGCGCGTGCAGCGCATCGGCCTCAGAAATGTGTATGCAGCTCACGCGGGGGAGGTTAGCGCCATTTGGGCCCGCGCTACCGTTCGGGATGCACCGCCGCGGCGAGCCGCTGCGTGAATGCGTCGAGGAGCGCGGCGTCGATATCGAGCGGCGGCGTCAGCGTGAGCACATTGCCCTGCGATCCGCCCGTCAGTACGAGCCACCCTTCGCCCAGCAGCCTGCGGCTCACGCTGAGCGCGGCGCTCGCGTCTGCGAGCACCACGCCGACCATCAGGCCCTGTCCCTGCGCGTCGAAACCGGCCTCCCGCAGGGCTGCGATGAACCGCGACCCCACCTCTGCGGCGCGGGCGGGGAGCTGCTCGCGTTCGAGGGCGTCGAGCGTCGCCATCGCGGCCGCGCACGCCACGGGCCAGCCGAAGTGCGTTGCTGTGTGGATGGCAGTGCCTCCATGCTTTCCCCACGCGCGCATGATCGCGTTCGATCCGACGCACGCGGAAACCGGGAGGCCGCCGCCGAGGGCCTTTCCGAGGCACACGAGATCGGGACGCACGCCGCTCGCGACCGAGGCGAGCCACGCACCGGAGCGTCCGAGGCCCGTCCAGATTTCGTCGGCGATCAGCAGCGCGCCATGGCGATCGCAGAGCGCGCGCAGCGCGGGCAGAAAGCCGGCGGGTGGCACGACGCAGCCGCCGCGTCCGAGCACCGGCTCCACGAGCACCGCGCCCACGTCTCCGCCTTCGAGCGCGCCGCGAACGCTGTCGAGCGACCCGCCCAGCGCGCTGTCTCCGGCAGGGTAGGGAGTGAAGCGCACGTGCTCGCCGAGCTGAGCGGCAAACGGCGCGCGGAAGGCTTCGGCGAGGCCGCAGGCCGCGAGCGGCGCATAGGACAGTCCGTGGTAGCTGCCCGAGAACGCCACGACGCCCGCTTTGCCGGTCGCGAGCACCGCCGTCTTGAGGGCGGCCGTCACCGCGTCTGCGCCTGACAGACCGAGCATCACGCGCGCGTCAGGCTCCGGGTAGAGCGCGGCGATGCGCTCGCACAGGTCGAGCTTGATTTGCGTCGCGTACACGTCGCCCAGGGCGAGCGGCAGGCGCTCCATTTGCGACGCGACGGCGCGGGAGATCGCGGCGTTCGCGTGGCCGAGCGCGAGCGCGCCGAAGCCCGCCACGAGGTCGACATAGCGGTTGCCATCGGCATCGTAGAGGTTGGCGCCGACGCCGTGCTCGTACGCGATCGCGGACTGATCGGCTTGGCTCGTGGCTTCGCGAGCCTGCCGCCGAGCTTCAAACGCCGGTGACTCCACGGCCGCGAGGCGCTGGGCGATCGCGCGGGACCGTGGCCCCGGCGGCGCGACGCGGATGTGCGGAAGCTCGTGGCCTGTTTGCGGGCTCAACGTCTACGCGGTGACGCGGTTACGGCCGCCACGCTTGGCCTCGTAGAGCTTATCGTCGGCGCGCCGAATGAGGTCGAGGCTCGTGCGATCGGCCTCGCCGAGCATGGCCACCCCGATCGACACCGTTACGCGGATCACCTCGTTTTGGAACGTGAACCGGCTCGCCTCGATCTTCTCGCGCAGGCCTTCTGCGAGCGCGTGCGCGCCGTCGAGATCGGTCTCGGGCAGCACCAGCGCGAACTCTTCGCCGCCGTAACGCGCGAACACTTCATCGCGCCGAATGCGGCTCTGCACGATCTTCGCGAGCTCCTTGAGAACGAAATCGCCGGCCAAATGCCCGTGAAAATCGTTGATTTTCTTGAAGTGGTCGATGTCGAACATCAAAAACGACAGGGCGCGCTCGTGGCGGCGCGCGCGGATGATTTCCTTCTCGAGGGCTTCGAGCAGATAGCGCTTCACGTGCGCCTGCGTGAGCCCATCGATGATGGTCATCCGGTAGATTTCTTCGTGGTACTGGGCTTCGACGTCCTGCCCCGACAAGTACTTGAAAATGGTCGGGCCGACCTTGATGCGGTCGCCGTTTACGAGCAGCTGCTCGCGGGGGATCTGTTCGTCGTTGACGTAGGTTCCGTTGGTCGAGTTGTCGTCGACCGCCCACCAGATGCCGTTTCCGCGCTCCTCGGCGTGGGCGTGCTTGCGCGAGACGCTGTCGCCCTCGAGCATGATCTGGTTTTCCGAGCCACGTCCGATGCGAAACGGGCTCGAGTCGAGCACGAAGCGCTTGCCGAGGAGAGTGGGCTCCTTGGTGTAGATCACGACCAGACAGTCGCCGCCTCGCGGCCGACCTTCGTCGATCGCTTTGCGCTGATCGACCAGGATGATCGTCTTCTCCTCGGCTTTGCTCACGCTCGCCTCGGCTCGGGTTCGGTGCGGAATTTCACGATGTTGAGCGGTTCCCCGGACGCGGAACCCGCGAATGAATGAGAATATGGGCAGGCAGGTCGCCGGTCAAGGCAGCGCGCGGCACGGGCCGCCCAGCGCAGCCATGACCGACAGGGCGAACGCTGGCGACAGCTCGAGGTGGGCGTCGATCCATGCGGTCTTTGGGGCCTCGCGGGCCTGTCGCAGCTTGCGCGGCGCGAGCCAGAGGTCGATGTGCGGCGCGTCCGTGATCGCTGGCGAGATGCTCTTTTGTGCGTGATCGGCGAGCGCCACGTGCCGGTCGATGACGAGACCGCGAGCTTCGAGCGTGCGCCGCACGCGTGCGGGGCGGGCGACGTTCGTCACGAGCCCGAGCCGCATCGCGCGAAGTTCGGCGAGATGAAACTGCCGGTTGGTGGCTGTGCAACGGGCGCCGTGAAGGCGCCAAATCGCGTCTTCGCCATCGCCCTCCGCGGCGGCGGTGCCGGAGCTGATCCGCGCGAGCCGATCCGTGGCGAGCGTCAACGTGCGCACCGGGGCCCGCAAATCGCCCCGCGGCGGACACGCGCCGCTGCCCCACGGACGTCGGGCATCAAGCGCGAGCACCGACAGGTGGGCGCGCACCGGCGTCAGCTGCACAGGTCCGTCGAGCACCAGCACGTCGGCCCATCGCGCCGCGAAATCGACGGCGTCCTGGCGCCGCTTCGCCGACACCACACGCGCGCCTGTGTCGGCGAGCGCCTCCGCCGACGCCGTTGCCTCATCGCCGAACACCTTCGGGTCCGCGCTGCCGGACAGCCACGTCGGAGCCGCGCCCGACGCCGCGTGGGCGTGGGAGACGAGCGCGATGTTCGCCCCGTGCGAGGCGATCAGGCGCGCAATGGCGACTGCGAGCGGGGTCTTGCCGGAGCCGCCGAGGGTCGCGCCGCCAACAGTCACCACGCGAACCCCCGCAGGCAATCGGAGCGGGCGCTCAACGTGTGCAAAATACATGTACGCGCGCTCTGCGGCCTCGAGCAGGCGCCAGCGCGGCAGGCCATGTTCGAGCGCCGCCGCGACCGATCGCGGGATCATTCAGCCGCCTGCGTGGCGCGCGTGGCGTACGGTGTTTTCATGCAGCTCGACGCGTTCGACATAGCCCAGAAGCAGCTCGCTCGCGACCGGGCGGCGACCGGGCGGTATCCCGGCCTTCTCGAACGCAAGCTTGCGCGCATGACCGCGTCGCCGCTCGCTTTTTTGCGCGGCGCCGCGCCCTTGTTCTACGACTTGCTCGAAGCCTACCCGCAACTCGAAAAGGGGCCCCCGGGCGCCGGCTGGATCGCAGGTGATTTGCACCTCGAAAACTTTGGTGCCTTTCGGCCCGATGCCGACTTTGACGATGGGGAGAGCACGGCGTTCGACCTCAATGACTTCGACGACTGCACCATCGGCCCGCAGCGCTACGACGTGCTGCGCCTGTCGACGAGCCTGCTACTCGCAGCACGCGAGCTCGGCTGCGACGGGCCGCGCGCCCTTTCGCTGTGCGAGGGGATGCTCACCGCATACGCGAAGCACGCGCGCGCGAACGTCGCGATGCCTTCGCCTCCGCCGTCGATCGCCGCGCTCGTGAAAACGGCGTCGAATCGCACGGGAGAAGCGCTGCTGCAGGCGCGAACCTCGGTCGCGAAGGGCGAGCGGCGCTTCGTTCGCGGCGAGCGCTACCTCGAGCTCGATGCCGACGTGCGGCGCGCGGTGCCGAAGGCGTTTGAAGACTACGTGCGGTCGCTGGGCAAGTCGGTCCGCCCCAAGTCGAGCCACTGCGCGGTCGTCGATGCTGCGTTTCGGGTCGCGGGCACCGGCAGCCTCGGCGCGCTTCGCGTGGCGGTGCTCGTGAGCGGCAAGGGCTGCAACTGGGTGTTCGACATGAAAGAGGAGCGCGAGCCGTCGTCTTCACGACTGGTCGCGCCCCCGCTGCTCGACGGCGCCAAGCGCGTCCTCGCGGGACTTCGCGCGTGCCTGTCGAGCCCGCCACGATTGGCGGGAACGAGTCTCCTGCTCGGAGCGCCGATGGTCGTGCGCAGGCTCGCGCCGCAGGAAGACAAGCTCGATTTGTCGATGGTCGCGCCCGCGGAGCTGCCGGCCCTGGCGCGCTACCTTGGTGCCCTCGTAGGGCGCGCGCACAAGCGCGGAACGACCACCGCGTCGAAGCGGGCGTGGAAGCAGGACGAGCTCGAGCGCATCGTCGACCAGGCTGTGCGCCTGGCCGGCATTCACGAGGGCGCCTACCTCGCGCTCTGTCGCGCGATTCGGCGCTGATCGCCGATGGCCACGTTCTCCGAGACGCGCGCGTTCTTCGATGCCATTGCGCGTCGCTATGACCGCGCATACGCTCCCGACGCGTCGCTCACGCGCGCGCGAATGGCCGGCGTGATCGAGGTGCTCGGGGCGCCGAAACGCGTGCTCGACCTCGGCGTCGGAACGGGTCGGGAGCTGAGCGCGCTGCAGGACGCAGGTCACACGGTGACGGGCGTCGACGCATCGGCCGAGATGCTTGCGTTGTGCAATAAAAGGGCGCGCAAGATTACGGCGCAGGTCTGCGATTTCTGGGCGCCGCTGCCGTTCGAAGGCGGCACGTTCGACGCGGTCGTATCGCTCTTCGGAAGCCTCGCGCATCCGCCCGACGCGACCGCGCTGGGCCTGCTTTCGCGCGAGGTTTGGCGCGTGCTCAGCGCGGGCGGCGTGTTCGTGTTCGAGGTCCCGACGCCTGCGTGGATTGACTCGCTGCCGCCCGCGCCGGCGGGGGACGAGCCGCTGTCGATCGTGCGGACCGATCGCCTCACCGCGCGCCACCACGACCACGTCGCACGGGCTTCTATCGAGGTCGCTACCCACGACGAACCAACGTGGCGCGCGGCGCTCGAAGGCTTCGACGTGAGCTTTGATTCGCTCGACGCGCGTGAGGTTCGTGTGATCGCGCGGCGCGGATAGGCCCCGGGCTCAGACCTCGAAGTCGGCCTTCTCGAGCAGCTCGGTTACCCGCCACAAGAACGAGTTCGCGGCGACGCCATCGACGATGCGGTGGTCGTACGAGAGCGCCATGTACATCACCGGGTGGATGACCATGTGGTCTTCGCCGTCGGGGCCCTCGACCACCACGACGCGCTTCTGAATCTCGCCCATGCGCAGAATGCCGACGTTTGGCTGGTTGATGATCGCGCCACCGAAGAGGTTGCCCTTCAGGCCGGGGTTGGTGATGCTAAACGTCGCCCCAGACAGGTCATCGATCGTGATTTTGCCGCTCTTTGCGCGTTTTGCGACGTCGTCAATCGAGCGCACGATGCCGCGCACGCCGAGCTCGTCAGCGCGCCGAATCACCGGCACCACGAGGCCGTCGGGAGAGTCGACCGCCACGCCGAGATTCACGTCCTTGAAGATGACGTAGGCGTCGTCGAGCACGCGCGCGTTGAGCTGCGGGTTTTCGCGCAGGGCCTTTGCGGCGGCGACGACCACGAAGGCCAGCATCGTGAGCGACTGTCCCTCTTTTTTGTAGCGATCCTTGTGCGCCTCGCGAAGCTTGCTCGCCTTGTACAGGTCGATCTCGGCGACCGTCACCACGTGCGGCGACGAGAATTTCGAGTACGTCATGTGATCGGCGGTGATGCGCCGACGGCGTGTGAACGGGATGACCTGATCGCCCGCGTTTGGCCTGTATTGAGGCACCTTGAACGATCCGAAGCCCGTGCCGGGAATGGGCGGAACGAAGCCGCCGCTGGCGTTGATCATCGAGGCGAGCTGCGCAGGGCGCGCGGGAGGCGGCGCAGGCATCGCGGGCGTTTTGGCCCGCACGACGTCGTCCTTGGTGATGCGTCCGTGGTCGCCCGAGCCATGCACGGCCGCCAAATCGACGCCTTGCTCGAGCGCTTCTTTTCGAACCGAGGGCGAGGCCAGGGGCCGGGCGGCGACCGGGGCCGGCGCAGGGGCGGCGGCGACGGCGACCGGGGCCGGCGCAGGGGCGGCGGCGGCGGCGCTCGCGGTTACGCTCTCGTCGAGCTGACACACGACGGTCTTGACCGGAACCACATCGCCTTCATTGACGAGGCAACGTGCGACCCGGCCCGCGGCCGGAGCGGGCACCTCGGCGTCGGCCTTGTCGGTCGCGACCTCGAGCAGGGGCTGATCCTTGGCGACGACATCCCCTTCTTTTACGAGCCACTTGGTGATGGTGCCCTCGGAAACGCTCTCACCGAGCTGCGGAAGAATGACGTCGATCATCGCGCGGATTTCTCCTGATAATTGGGGGTCTTTTCCTTACGCCGCGCGGCGCGGCATTACAACGAGCGCTTGCGGAAACAGGCGATGAAGTAGCCGTCGGTGCCGTGCAGGTGCGGCATGAGGCGCAGCTGTGAGGCGCCTTGCGCGAGGTGCGCGAGCTCGGGCGCTGCGATCGGGGCGGCCTCCAGCGTAGGGTCGCTCGCCAGCAGCGCGTCGACGACGGCCTCGGCCTCCTCACGAAGCACGCTGCAAATCGCGTAGACCAGCGTGCCCCCCGGGCGCACATGCGTGGCGGCGCGCGAGAGGATGGAAAGCTCGGTGGCGGCAACCTCTCCGAGGCCGTTGTCTTTGCGGCGGAGGCTGATTTCGGGCCGCCTGCGGAGGGTCCCCGAACCCGAGCACGGAGCGTCGACGAGCACGCGATCGTAGGTCGCGGTGACCTCGCCGGAGCCGACCGACCAGTCGACGGCGTAGAGTCCGCGAGCCGAGAGCCCAACGCGCGCCAGCTCGTCTTTGAGTCGCGCGAGCTTCTTTGTGTGTAGATCGCAAGCATCGACCGAGCCGGTCTCGCCGACAGCGCGGGCGAGGATCGCGGTCTTGTTGCCGCGGCCGGCGCACGCGTCGAGCACCGATTCGCCGGGCCGCGCACCGAGCGAAAGCGCGACGGCTTGCGAGCCCTCTTCCTGGATCGACCACGCGCCCTCGCCGTGCCCGGGTAGCGCTTCGAGCTTGCCCGCGCCCCGCGCGAGGATCGAAAGCGGACTGACCGCGCCGGGCTCGAAGCTGGCCGAAGGTCGCGCCGCCCGCAACGTCTCGAGCAGACCGTCACGTTCGGCCGCACGCTCTACGCGCAAGCCGGCCGGCGGCGCTTCGCTTCCGCCGAGGATCCCCCTGGCGCCCTCGTCGCCTACGCTCGCGATCAGCGCGTCGCGCAGCCACACCGGAATCGAGGCGAGGCGCGCCTGCTGCAACAACTCGGGCGTCGCCGCGGCAGCCTCCGTCGCGACCTTTCTCAACACGGCGTTTGAGAACGCGCTCATGCGCTCCCCCAGGGCCTCACGCACCGCCGAGACCGCTTCGTTCACCGCGGCGAAGGCGGGCACCCGCATGAAAAACAGCTGGTAGGCGGCGAGCGCGAGGTGCGATCGCACCGGCTCGGGGAGCGTGGCCACAGGCTTGCGCGCGTAGGCGTTGAGGCGCGCTTCGAGCCACGGCAGCACGCGCAGCGTCCCGTACACCAGCTCGGTGGCGAGCCCGTGATCGCGAGGGTCGAGCTGCACCGCGCGCACCAGCTCGGCTTCGAGCGCGGCCGCCGCGAACGCGCCCTCGGTGGTCACGCGCCCGAGCGCGATTGCGGCGACGCTGCGCGCCGTGGGCTTGGTCTTCATGATCGAAACAGCTCCCGCCATTGGCCGACGATGACGCCCCAGTGGCGCTCGACGTCATTTTTGAACGCTACGAGCATGAGCGCGACGAGCACGCTCATGCCGAGCAGACTTGCGATCTCCCGCGCGCGCCGGGACGCCGGCTTGCGCCGCACGGCTTCGACCAGAAAAAACGCGAGGTGCCCACCGTCGAGGACCGGGACGGGCAGCAGGTTGATGAGCCCGAGGTTCACCGAAATCAGCGCCATCGCCCACATGAAGTAGGTGCTGCCCTTGGCCCCTGCCTGGCCCGCTACGTCGTAGATCGTGATGGGGCCGCTGACGGCCCGCAGGCTCACGCGCCCTTGTGCCACGCGCCAGAGTCCGACGACCACCGTCTGCACCGCGCGCCCGGTTTCCTCGACCCCGCGCCGCAGCGCGTAGGAATACAGGTGCGGATTTTTGACCATCGCGTCGGCGGCTGCAGGCACCCAGTGGGTCGTTCGAAAGACGTATTTCTCGTAGCTCTGCCCGAACTCGTCGTTCCAGGCTTCGTCGCGCAGCTCGAAGCTGCCGGCCATCACCTCACCGTCGCGCATCCACTCGAGCTTGCGCATGCGACCGGCGCCGCGCTTCAGATCATCCTGCATGTCGGCCCACGACAGCTTCGGCGCGCCATCGAGCGTGGTGACGCGATCGCCTGCGCGCAGGCCTGCTTTCCACTCGCTCGAGCCCTCGGGAACGTAGGCCGCGTACAGGTCGCTGGGCTCGATGCCCGTCCGCGTGAGCACATCTTTTGCGCGCTGACTCGCATCGGTGGGGGGCGGCTCACTCCCAGCCGACGCCGGCGTGAGCGTTGCCACGCCCGGCTCCATCACCGCGATGTCGCACAGGCCCCCCATCGCGCGCGGTTGCGGCACCGGGCGCATATACGCGAGCACCACGGAATCGCCCCGGTTTTGCGACAGCGCGCGGACAAGATCGAGCATCCGCTCGACCGGTCGACCGTTGACCGCGGTGATTCGGTCGAAGGTGCGCAGGCCCGCGCGGTAGGCCGGCGACTCAGGGCGCGGGACGCCGATCGCAGGGGAGGGGAAGCTCGGCACAACGCCCACGCGGCCGACGTGCGTCGTGAGTCCGAGCAGCTCGTTCGCGTCGTCGTCGGCGATTTCGTCGCTCGGCGTGACCATGACCGACAGCGCCTTGCCCTCGCGCTCGATGGACACGCGCGTTGGCCGGCCGGCGCGCTCCGCGACGATGCGCTGCACCTCGGGAAAGCTCTCGACGGCGACTCCTTCGACGGCCGTGATGCGATCACCGGCCATCAACTGCCCATCGGCCGGCTTGCCCGGCATGACGACGCCGACCGTCGGCGGCAGCAGCTCCCGATCTTCGAGAAATACCGAGGTGTAGAGCACCACGGGGAACATGAGGTTCATCGCAGGGCCTGCGAGCACGATCACGATGCGCTTCCAGATCCGCTGCGCCTCGAACGTGCGCCGCCGATCTTCGGGCGGCACCGGCTCGGCCTGACGCGCCTCTTCGAGCATGGTGACGAAGCCGCCGAAAGGAAGCAGGCCGAGGCAGTACTCGGTCTCGCCGCCGTGGATGCGCAGCAGCTTCGGCCCGAACCCGAGCGAAAAGACCAAAACTTTCACGCCGAACAGCTTCGCCGTCGCGAAGTGGCCGAGCTCGTGAATGAAGATGAGGACGCTTATGAGCAGTACGAAATAGACGAGGTCCACGCTGCACCTCGCACGCGCGTCACGCCGCGGTCACCGCCAAAAAAAGCCACTTGCCGTCGTCGCCGCCCTGAAGCGCTTCGCTCATGCGCTCGGGATGGGGCATCAGGCCGAGCACGTTCTTGCGGGGGCCGCCGACGATGCCGGCGATGTCGAACATCGACCCGTTCGGGTTGCCTTCGGGAGCGAAGTCGCCCTGCGCATTGCAGTAGCGGAGCGCGACAAGGCCCTCTTTTTCGAGGCGCTCGAGCTCACGAGGCGAGGCCTGATACCGCCCCTCGCCGTGCGCGATGGGCAGTCGCCAGACGTCTCCGAGGTTGCGGGTGAAGGGCGTTGTCGCGGTGGTCTTGACGTACCAGTCACCGCACTCGAACCGCTGATGCACGTTGGGCGTGAGCGCGCCTGGCAGCAGTCCTACCTCGCAGAGAATCTGAAAACCGTTGCAGACGCCGAGCACGAAGCCTCCGCGGTCGGCGTGCTTCTTCACGGCGGCGAGGATCGGACTCGCCTTCGCGAGGGCGCCGCAACGCAGGTAGTCGCCGTAGCTGAATCCCCCTGGAATCGTCACGAGGTCGACGCCGGCAGGGAGCTCGGTTTCGGTGTACTGTACAACGATTGTTTCGACGCCGCATACGGTCCGCAAGGTGCGGAGCATTTCGGCGTCGGCGTTGAGGCCCGGGAACATGACGACAGCAGCGCGCATCGACGGGCGTTGCTAGCACGTTTGCCCCGACGCCGGGTCTCTCGACGCCCGATCGCGCACAGGCTAAGTCGGGCCGCGTCATGCCTACGACGCTGCCCACCGATCCGCCCATCACCCCGGCTGTGCTCAAGCAGCACAAAATCTCTCCAAGCGAGTACGAGCGCATCCAGGCCGCGCTTGGTCGCGATCCGAGCTTCACCGAGCTCGGCGTTTTCAGCGTGATGTACAGCGAGCACTGCTCCTACAAGTCGAGTCGCGTGCATCTGCGCCGCCTGCCGACGAAGGGCCCGCGGGTCATCCAGGGACCCGGCGAGAACGCCGGGGTCGTCGACATCGGCGACGGCTTCGCGGCTGTTTTCAAGATGGAATCGCACAACCATCCGAGCTTCATCGAGCCCCATCAGGGCGCCGCGACCGGCGTAGGCGGCATCATGCGCGACGTGTTCACCATGGGCGCGCGCCCGATCGCGAGCCTCAACTCGCTGCGCTTCGGCCGGTCCGATCATCCGCGCACGCCGGAGCTGCTGCGGGGGGTGGTGGCGGGCATCGGTGGCTACGGCAACTGCATCGGCGTCCCGACAGTCGGGGGCGAGGTGATGTTCGACGAGGCCTACGACGGCAACATCCTCGTCAACGCGTTCACGTGCGGCGTCGCGCGTACCGACCGCATCTTCTACGGTCGCGCGAGCGGCCTCGGCAACCCGATCCTCTACATCGG
This sequence comes from Myxococcales bacterium, assembly GCA_947473045.1. Classification (GTDB taxonomy): domain Bacteria; phylum Myxococcota_A; class Polyangia; order Polyangiales; family Polyangiaceae; genus JANYHY01. The sequence continues at coordinate 13,480 of CANJCO010000058.1, forward strand.
CGCCAAGACCGGTCGCGACGGAATCCACGGGGCCACGATGGCTTCCGACGAGTTCCAGGAGGGCGTTGCGGCCCAGCGCCCCACGATGCAGGTCGGCGATCCCTTCATGGGCAAGCTGCTCCTCGAGGCATGCCTCGAGCTGTTCGCCACCGACGCGCTGGAGGGCATTCAGGACATGGGCGCCGCCGGCCTTACGAGCTCCAGCGTCGAGATGGCGGGTCGCGCCCAGAGCGGCCTCGAAATCGACCTCGACCTTGTGCCCCGCCGCGCCAAAAAAATGCAGCCCTACGAGATTCTGCTGAGCGAATCGCAGGAGCGCATGCTGCTGGTCGCCAAGCAGGGCCGGGAGCCCGAAGTGCTGGCGATCTGCAAAAAGTGGGACATCGACGCGGCCGTCATCGGTCACGTCACGAGCACCGGCAAGTGGGTCGTCAAGGCCACGCCCGGCTACGATCCCCTCGATGCCTCGCCCATTGCGCGGGACGCCGTGGTCGTGTGCGAAATTCCGGTGGGGGCCGTAAACGACGACGCTCCGGTCTACGATCGGCCCCGCGCCGACGACGCCGCGCATGCTGCGCGCACGCACCTGGGCGATGACGAGGTGCCCGCGATTGGGTCGATCGAGGCCGAGTTGCTCGCGGCGTGCGGCTCGCCGAACCTCGGCTCCCGCGCGTGGATCTACCGCCAGTACGATCAGATCGTGCGCGGCGGCACGATGGTGCGGCCGGGCTCCGACGCCGCGATCGTCCGCGTGCAGTGCGAGCGCGACGGTGATGTATTTTACAAGTACCTGTCGTTCGCGGTCGACTGCAACGGCCGCATGGGCGAGCTCGATGCGTTCGCGGGCGGCGCGATGGCCGTGGCCGAGGCGTGCCGCAACCTCGTTTGCTCGGGCGCCGAACCCATCGGTTTGTCCGACTGCCTCAACTTCGGAAACCCCGAGCGCCCGGAGATCATGCAGCAGCTGTCGCGCGCGATCGACGGCATCGCGGCGGCCTGCACTGCGCTGTCGGTGCCCATCGTCAGCGGCAACGTGAGCCTCTACAACGAGACGAGCACCCCGTCGGGAACGCGCGCCATCCTGCCGACTCCGGGGATCGCCGGCGTCGGACAGCTCGCGGATCCGGCCGATGCGGTGACGCAGTATTTCAAAGACGACGGCGACCTCATTTTCGTGATCGGCCGCGCGGTGGGCACGCCCCGGACGAGCCTGTCGGGCAGCGAATGGCTCACGCGAAAGCTCGGGAAGATCGTCGGCGACGCCCCGGTGATCGATCTCGCGCTCGAGGCGAGCGTTCAATCGCTCGTCCTCGGTTTGGCGCGCGCGCGACTGCTGGCGAGCGCGCACGACGTGTCGGAGGGAGGCCTCGCGGTCGCCGTCGCCGAGTGCTGCGTGACTGCTCCCCGCGCCGAGCTCGACCGCGGCGCTGAAGTCGCCCTGCCGATGACGGGCGCGGGCGCTGTCGCCGAAGCCGCAGCCCTCTTCGGAGAGGCCCCTACGCGCGTGGTCGTAAGCGTTCGTCCCGGTGACGAGGCTGCCGCGACTTCGATGGCGTCGGCAGCGGGCGTGCGCTTCGAGCGCATCGGCGTCGTCGGCGGCGACGCGCTCGCGCTCACGCTCGGGGCCCGATCCTCCCGAGTTTTCGTCGCGGAGCTCCGAAGCGCCCGCGAGGGCTGCCTGGGCAGTATCGTCGGGCGGTAGCGCGGGGCGGCCGGCGTGTGTGGTAGCGTGGACTGTACGTCTCACGCGAGCGTCCTTCAGGCGCCGGCTCATCTCCGGCGTGCGTAGCTGCCGATGTCCAAAGTCTCCTCGCCGCTGCTCGGCTACAACAACAACGTCCGGCACCACGACCGCGTCTTCCACATTCAAACGGAAGACTCGGGCCTCAAGCGGCCGCACGTGATGACGCACCTCTTCATGGATGGCGGTCGCATCCTGAAGTCGGTGAAGACGAGCTACGCCGACCGCGTCGAAGACGAGCGCGTCGTCGACTACGTGCGTCAGCTGATGAAAGAGCAGCACAAGGCGATGTTCGTCGCGCTACGCGATGGTCACTTCGACGCGCTGGTGGACGGCGCCCTCGCCGGCGGGTCCGCGCGTCCCTCGTCTCCCGAGCCGCCCCCTGTCGGTGGTGTCGCGCTGCCGCCGCCGCCGGCCTCGCGTGCTTCGCTTCCCCCGCTCGATTCCATCGCGCCGCCGTCGCAGGGCGGCCCGGCCACGGCGCGCGACTTTTCGCTCGAGGCGCTCGCGGCGATGCTGCCGCATCCGGCGGTCGACCTCGCCGCGCTCGAGCGCGCGTCCCTTGAGCCGTCGTCGGGTCTCGACAAGATGCCTTCGGACCTTCCTCCGCCGCCGCCGAACCTCCTCAGCGAGCGCCCGCCGCGGCACGAAACCGGTCGCTACCACGCGGTCACCGAGATGACGCCGCTCGCGCCCGCGCCTGCGCCTGCGCCTGCGGTGGCACGCTCGGCCCCGCCTGTGCCGCGCCCGTCGCCGGGAGCTTCTCGCCCGCCGCCTGCGCCTGCGGTCGCGCGCCCGGCCGCGCCTGTCCCGCCGCCCGTGCCGCGCCCTTCGCCGGGAGCTTCTCGCCCGCCGCTTACGAACGAGGGGGCGCGCTACTCGTCGGCCCGTCCGGCGCCTGCCGGGCCCGGGCGCAAAGTCTCTATTTTCGGCGATGACATGATCAGCGATCAGTCGCTCGACGACGTCATTCTTTCGTACCTGGGCGACGATCTCGACGACGCCGACAAGTAGTCGCCCGAGACGCTACAGCCCGAGCGAGCGCAGCTTTTTGTGGAGCCCCTCGCGCGTGATGCCGAGCGTCCTGGCTGTCGTCGTCTTGTTGTTGCCGTGCTCACGCAGCGCCTCGATCAGCAGCCAGCGCTCGAGGTGGTCCATCATCTCTTTGAGCGTGCCCTTCGCGGGCCGCACGCGATCGACGACGCCTTCGATCTGACGCACGCGCGGCGAGAGCAAATCGGGCGTCACGAACCCGCCCGTGTCGATCTGGATCACGAGCCGCTGCACTTCGTTTTGCAGCTCGCGAACGTTGCCCGGCCACTGGTAGCTCTCGAGCAGCTCCATCGCCTGCTGCGAGAAACCCGCTGCGGGCTTTCCGATCTCGGTCGAGAAACGCGCGAGGAAATACTGCGCCAGCAGCGGCACGTCGTCGCGCCTCTCGCGCAGCGGCGGCACACGGAGCGGAAACACCTTGAGGCGGTAGTAGAGGTCTTCGCGGAAGCGCCCCTCCGCCACCTCTTTTTCGAGGTTGCGGTTCGTCGCGGCCACGATGCGAACGTCGACTTTTTTCTCCTGCGTCGCACCGACGGGGCGTATCTCGCCCTCCTGCAGCGCGCGCAGCAACTTTGATTGCAGCGACAGCGCCATTTCGGTGACTTCGTCGAGGAACAGCGTGCCGCCGTCGGCGATCTCGAAGAGGCCTTTTTTGTCTTCGTGGGCGCCGGTGAACGAGCCCTTCTTGTGCCCGAACAGCTCGCTCTCGAGCAGGTTCTCGGGCATCGCGGCGCAGTTCTGGCTCACGAACAGTTTGTCGCGCCGGCGGGAGCGGTAGTGCACAGCGGCGGCGATGAGCTCTTTTCCGACGCCGGTCTCGCCTTCGATGAGCACCGTCACCCGCGTGTCGACCACTTTGTCGAGCTGCGCGATGAGCGCCTTCATGGGCGCGGAGCTGCCGATGATGGGCTGCTTGTCGCGCCCGCCGGTGCGACGCTCCTGCTCGCGCCCCTTGAGGAAGCTGTTTTCCTTCTTCAGACGGTCTTCGGCGGCCCGCAGCCGCTTGACGAGGCGCGCGTTGGCGACGGCGAGCGAGGCGTTGTGCGCGACCGCCGCGACGAGCTCGAGGTCCTGCGCGCTGAAGATGACGGTGGTCTCCCGGTTGTCGAGCTGAAGCACCCCGAGGATCTCGTCTTTGGACCAGAGCGGTACGGCGAGCGTGGAGCGAATCGCTGTGCCGAGCAGAGACTCGGAAGTGCCGACCGCCTGCTGCGCGTCGGCGGCGACGACCGCGGCCCGCTCGGTGACGACCTTGCGAAACACGCTGCGGGTGATCGGGATTGGCCCGGCTGGGACCTGCCCGCGCGCCCGCGTCACGATGGGCACGTAGGCGCTCGCGTCCGCGCCCGACGGATCGTCGTCGTCGCGCAGCACGATGCACGCGTGCGTGGCCTTCGGGATCAGCTCGAGCACGGCGTCGGCGATCGCGTCGACCACCTCGGCCAAATCTCCGGCCGCAGAGACGTGCTTTTGCGCCAGGTAGAGCGCCCGCACGCGGCTCTCGTCCTGCTCGACGCTGGTCGCGACGGGGCCGATGTCGTCGATGTGCCGCACTGCGAGCATGCGCGGCGCTTCGTCCTCGGTCGAGGTCGTGACTGCGAGCCGAACTGCGCTCGCGCCCTGACCCAGCTCGACCATGTCGCCGGGCTCGAGCGCCGCCGCCGCGTGCGCTTCGAGGCGCAGGCGATCGCCGCGGCGCAAGATCGCGGTGCCGTTGGTGGAGCGCAAGTCGGTCAGCACGTAACGGCCGCCTGCGAGCGCGATGGTCGCGTGCTCACTCGACACGACAGCGTCGGTGAGCACGAGATCGTTCGACGCAGCCCGGCCGATCCGAACCGAGTCGCGCGGCGCCGAGAACTTCGTCCCTGGCGCCTGCGACGAAACGACCTCGATGCGAATCATGCTTCGGTGGCCGGCCGGGTTGCGTGCACGTTGCGACTGCCTGCCGCCGTCACTTGCCTGCGCGCGCGCGGAGCATCAGCGCGACCTTCACGAGCGCGTCGTCGCCTTTGAGGGCCTCGGCGTCTTTGCGCTCGGTGTCTTCGCGAACGATCTTTTCGAGCGTGTCGGCCACGGCCGCGTCGCCCGCGGGCGTGAGGTGGTTGATCGCGACGACGGTCGCGAGGCGCGCGCCGGGGTTTTTGATCTTCGGCAGCTTGGCGACGAGCTCTCCGCGTGTTTGGTCATTGCCGAGGATGCCGCACATGGCCGCCGCCTTGATGGCGCGCCAGTTGGCGTTGGGCACCGGCGCGATGGGCTCGCCGAGCACGCCGAGGTAGCAGGCAGTGTCTTTGTTGCACTTGTCGAGCGTCTCGGAGGCGAAGGTGAAGACCGCCCGCACGTTGCTCGAGACGGCCTGCTTTTCCTGCACAGACAGTCCGCTGCCCTCGAGGTTGGCGAGCGCGTCGGCGACGGCTTTCTTCTGCTCGGGCTGCATGAGCTTGATGGCCGAGGTCAGCGCGCCGACCTTGGCGGTGAGCATGTTGACGCCCTTGGCGCCGGACGATTCGGAGAGCGCCCACGGCAGCAGCGCGGGATCGTAGAACTCGCCGGCCACTTGCAGCACCTGCGCGCGCTCGGAGCCGGTGTCGGTCTTGTCGGCGATCGGCGGCAGCTTCGCGTAGATGCCCTTGTAAGTTGCGAGCAGCGTCGCGTCGACCGGGAACCACACGAGCGACTGCGCCGCGGCTGCGCGGTTGGCGTCGGTATCGAGGCCCGGGATGGCGGTGTAAATCGCGTCGCGCGCGGCGGGCGTCGAGATGTACGAAAGCACGCTCATCATGACGGGCACGAAGCCGTTGTCGGGTTTCCACTCGAGCTGCTGCTTCGCGAGCTCGGGATCGGTGCCGTTGAGGGCCCCCGACAGCAGCGGCACCGCGTCGTTGCCCATCGCGAGCAGGGCCTTTTGCGCGATGAGCGCGAGGCCGAGCTTGTTCTTGGTCATCATGACGGACACGAGCGCCTTGGCAGCAGGCTTGTATTTCAGCGCGCTGATCAGCTGCACCGACGTCGTCTGCCAGAACTCGAGCTGGTCGTTGGTCTTGCGCGTTCCCTTCTCGCTCACCGAGTCGTCGAGCGTCAGCGGCTTGCTGATCGCCTCAACCGCCTTGGGGCCGTACGACGCGTCTTTCACCGCCAAAATGGCGTCGTGAAGCGCCTGCGTGCCTTGAATCGAGTTGGTCTTCGAGGGCTTGTACTTGGTGAAGCATGACCACAGCGCGTCGATGAGCGCCTGATCGAACTTCGTGCCCTCCTTGGCCATCGCGCCCACGGCCTCGGCGGCGAACTTCACGTCATCGTCGTTCTTGCCGAGCTCGAACTCGGCGAAGGCCTTGGTGAACGCGGGCGAGGTGCGGGCGTCGCGCATGTCGCCGAGCCCCTTGATGAGGTCCTTGCGGGTTTTCTCGTCGAGGCCGCCGGCGATGTACGTCTTGGCCATGGGGTCGACGATGGCGTCGAGCACCTTCTTCACGCCGGGATCGTCGTGTTTTTTGCCGGCTTTGGTCATCGCGTCTTCGTAGAACTGACCGAGGCGCTTGATGGCCGGCGCGCGCTGCGCGGGGTCGTCGAGACGCTTGACCCACGTCGCGGGGTCGTTCTCGTCGGCGCAACCTGCGGCGGACGCGCCGACGGCGACGGGGATCATCGCGGCGAGCGACAGACGAAGGGCGAACGTGAGAGCTGTGGCCGTGCGCTTCATGGGACGAGTCCTTTCCCGAAAACGTGCGAAATAGGCGCTGCGGAGCCGCTCGGGGGCGGTCCGGCGCGAGCGGACGCGAACGCTAGCCCCGAGGGGCAGGGCGCGTCAAACGGCGCCGCCTCATCGCAGCCCTAGCCGATGATCATCGCTTCGGAGAGCAGCCGTCCCTCTTTGTAGCGCCGGAGGTTCCAACGCTCGAACATCGGCAGGGGCGTTCGCTCGCGAATGTACTGCGCGATCAGCTTGCCGACCACCGGCGCCATCATGAAGCCGTGGCCCATGAAGCCCGAGGCCTGGAAGAAATCGTCGACCTCGTCGACGTCGCCCACGATGGGGTTTTGGTCGGGGGTGATGTCGTAGCAGCCTGACCACTGTCGCAGCACCTTCACGTCGCCGAGCACGGGGCAGGCGCGCGTCAGTGACCGCGCATACCGGCCGAGGAAGGCGTGCGAGCTGTCTTGGTTGAGGCCCTCCGGAACGCGCTCCTGGCCGACGCCGCCGACAATTTCGCCGCGCGTCGACTGGCTGAAATACAGGCCGTCGGTGAGATCGGCCACGAGGGGCCGCAGCCAGGGCTTGAGCGGCTCGGTCGAGCAGATCTCGTGGCGGTGCGGGTGGTTGGGGAGCTCTACGCCGAGCATCCTGGCCACCTGCGGCGACCACGCTCCGCACGCGTTGACGACTTTGTGCGTGCGAATCCGCGAAGGCTTTCCGGTGGGCCGGCCCTTGGCGTCGACCTTCTGGGTGACCACCGCGTCGATTCGTCTGCCGGTCGTGTCGAAGCCGAGCACGTCGGTGAAGGTCTCGACGCGAACGCCCAGCTTGATGGCGGCCTGCGCGAAGCCCCACACGAAGGGCCACGGAAACACGACGCCGTCGGTGGCGTTGTAGCTCGCCGCGACCACTCCCGAGACGTCGAGCTCCGGCACGAGCTTTTGGGCCTCGCCGGGCGTCAGCATGCGCGTGGGCAGGCCGCACTCGTTTTGCAGCTTCACGCTCGCTTCGAGAGAGCGGCGCTTGTCTTCACTGCGAACGATGAAGAGATAGCCGCCCTGGCGGAACCAGACGTTGATCTTCATCTCGGTCGCGAACTCGCGGCACATGCGGATGCTCTCCTGCATCAGCCGAATGTTCGCCTCGCTCGACCACTGGGCGCGCACGCCGCCGCCGTTGCGACCGCTCGCGCCGCCGCACAGGTAGGTCTTGTCGACGACGACCACATTTTGGGTGCCGGCGCGCGCCAGATTGTAGGCGATCGCCAGCCCCATGATGCCGCCCCCGACGACGACGACCTCCGCCTGTTCGCTCACGGACCGAAACGCTAGCACGGGGCGGCCGCGATCGCCTCGCGTGGGGCGCCCGGTGGGGGCGACGACCTTGCAAGCTCCCCGGCAGGCCTTGTGCGTCGGCCGGGGAAGCGCCATTTCCTGCGCTTTTTGGCGCTGCGCCCGGGGCACCGGGGGCCGCTTCGCCTTTTGTCGGGGCGTGCCGTGCGCCTGCGCGAGCCGCACAGGTTGGCCGCGATCGCCCTGTTTTTAGCGTTGTTTTGGCGTTGAGCCCGCTCGCCCATCGCCGCGGCCGCACCGGCAAACGGCGGGCGCGCCCGATGGGCATGGTCTGCGGGTGGTCGCGCAAGGCTCGTCGACCTTACGACAAGCCCCCCCACCCTTGCGCTAAGCCCTGCCGACCTTACGCGGAGGCGTGTCGCGGGCGCCGCTGCAGGCGGCTCAGTCGCCCAGGCGCGCGAGGATCGACGCGTGAACCCCGGCCTCGGCCACGATGACACCGCCTGTCAGCTCGAGCGGCCCGTCGCGGTAGTCGATCGGCGCGCCCGTGCCGGAAGTCAGCACGGCGCCTGCACCCTGCGCGATCGCGTCGCCGGCGCAGGCGTCCCACAGGCAGCCGGCGCGCCCGAGATGCACGTAGGCGTGCGCTTCGCCCGTGCACACGAGCATCGTCTTGATGCCGGCGCTGCCGACAGCCCGCGGGATCACTTCGCCCAGCTTTGCCAGCGCCTCACGCGTGCGCGCGCCGAAGCGTGAGCGCGAAACCGCCACCGTCATCGCGCCCGTGGGTACGCTCGCATGCAGCGCTGCTCGCGAGCCGTCCTTCGCGCGCTCGAACGAGCCGGCGGTCGCGCTTCCGGCGATCACCCGGCCCGTGGCGGGGCAGTCGATGACGCCCAGCGCCGCGCGGCCTCCGCGGGCGAGACCGATCATGACGCAAAATTCACCGTTTTTTGCGATGAATTCGCGTGTTCCGTCGATTGGGTCCACGAAGAACGCGTCGCCCTGCGCGCGGCCTGCGAACGTCGCCGCGTCGCTCTCTTCGGCCACGATCGGCACGCCGGGAAAGTCGCGCATGAGGGCCTGCACGAGCAGCTCGTTGACCCTGCGATCGACCTCTGTGACCGGGTCGCCGGGGCTTTTGTATTCTGCACGAATGTCGCCGGCGTAGGCTTGCAGCACCACGGCCGACGCGCGCGCTGCGAGCCCCTCGAGCACGTCCAGAATGCGGGCGTCTTCGTTCACGTGAGAATGCCGGCGCGGGCCATGACGCGCGGAAGCTTCAGCAGCAGCTCGTCGGGCAGGTAGCGCGGTCCGTCGCCAGTCTCGCGCACCAGCTCCTCGGCGTGCGCGAGGGTGCGGGGGCCGAGCACCACCGACGACACGATCGAGCTCGACAGCACGAAGCGAATCGCCGCCGCACGCAGCGTCTTTACGTCGCCTTGGAGCAGGTAGTCGAAGGCCGCGAGCTGCTGCACGCGCGCCTCGATTTCCAGCTTCGTCCAGCGCTCGCGCCGGTGGTCGCCTTCGTCGAATTCACGCTCCGTCGACCAGATGCCCGACAAGAGCCCGTGCGCCAGCGGCGACCGCGCGAGCACGCCTGCGCCCGACACCATCACGTCGCCGGCGATCCGGTGCAGGTCGATCGAGTGCACGAGGTTGTAGGCCAGCTCGATTACCTCGGCGTCGTGATCGAGGGCCGCGCGGGCCACTTCGTCGTCGCCCGCAGCCACCCCCCAGTGCGCGATTTTCTTCTCGGCTACCAGCGCCTTCATCGTGTCGGGCGCATCGCTGGCCATGAGCGCATCGACGCTCGGGTTGTGCAGCAGGCAGACGTCGAGGGTATCGCGGCGCAGGCGCTTGCGGCAGCGGTCGACCGAAGCGCGCAGCCACTCGGCGTCGAAGCGCTTGCGGGGCGGCTCGATCGTGCGATCGGTGCCGATCTTGGTGACCACGTACACGTCGTCGCGCCCGCTGAGCGCGCGCCCGAGCAGCGCCTCCATGTGGCCCGCGCCGTAGGCGTCGGCGGTGTCGATGAGGTTGATGCCCATCTCGAGGCAGCGCGCGACGGTGCGCTCGGCGTCGGCCTCGGTGACGGGGCCATACGCGTCGCCAGACAGGCCCCACGTGCCGAGGCTCATCTGCGAGACGGATAGACCCGTCTTTCCGAGCGGACGCTTGCGCACGCTCACGGCATAGCGGACCCGATGCCCACGCTCAAGCTCGGGGGCGGCGACGACGAACGAGCAAGGTCAGCCCGAGCGCGCCGAGGACGACGCCGATCGACGTGTTCGTGTTGCTCGCGGAGGTCGAGCAGCCGCCGCTGTCGGCCGTGCCTGCGTAGTGATACGGGCTCACCAGCGCCTGAGTCGACGACGCGCCGAGCTTCAAGTCGGCTGCGAGCGCAGAGACTGGAAGGTGCATCCGCATGCGGGTGATCCATACGTCGCTCTTCGTCATGTACGCAGTCGCGACGTCGAGATCATCGAAGATGCAGCGGTCGAAGCTGCCGGGGCCTGCGTCGCCGCTGGCTCCTGCGTCCGTCGCCTGCGCGTCCGCCGCCTGCGCGTCGGTTGCGGCTGCGTCGTCGCTGGCGTCGGCCGAGCTCGCGGCGTCGCTGCTCGCATCGGTGGCCGCGCCTGCGTCCTCGATGGGCGGCGGCAGCGCGGCGTCGTAAGGGGCAAGACCACCGTCTTGTACGCCCGGTCCGTCTTTGCAAGCCTTGCCCGACGCGAGCGCAGCGGACGCAATCGCGCAGGCGTAGTCTTCCTCGACGCCGCCGCCGTTCGATTGGCAGCCTTGAACCGGGGCGGCGCCAAAACCGCTGCTAAAACCGCCGCCGTTCGGGTTCACGAAGTCACGCGTGAAGGCGTGGCCTGCGAACTCCGTCAGCACGCCGGGCTTCGGGCCGCTCGTCATGAACGCGTCCGACAGCTCGTTGTAGTTCGACTTCTGCGCGCTCTGGTCCCAGGTGAGCTGCTCGTCTTTGATGACGCCGTTGTAAAATTGCGGCGCCTCGTAGCGTCCCTCACCGATCACATACAGCAGCACTCCGACGCGCTCGCCCACGCCGGCGGCGACCATGCGCAGGGGCAGCGTCGGGTCCGCGCCTTGCGTGACGACCCGCACCGGCTGCATCGCCGCCACGTCTTTGCCGGGCAGCAATCGCAGGGCGATGAAGTCGAACTGCTCCTTCACGTAGGCGCCCACGATCGGCTTGATGTTCGCCGGAATTTCGTAGTGATGCGCCGTGAGCCAGGCTTCGAGCGAGTCGCCGCTCGAAGCGTGGAGCGTGACTGCCTCGTACGGCCCCACGACCTGCTGGCTGACGATCGTCGTGCCCCCCGCGCTCGCGCTGTCGAACGAGGCCGCTGTGTATTCCGCCGAGCCGCAGCTGAACGCCGGTTCGGAGCTGGGCGGCGGCGTCGGGCCGGTGATCACCGGCTGCGTGTAGGCGTCGAGCGCGGCAATGAATTCGTCGTGCGAAAGCTGGATCTTCGTCCCGGGCTTGACCGGGAGGACCCACGCAAATTCCGACGGACTGCCCGAGTACTTGATCTGGTCCCACAGCACGGTCTGCGTCTTCGAGACCGAGAGCACCATGCGGTGTTCATTGACCACCGTCACCTCCGTCGGCGCGTGAAAACAGCCTCCGCACGCGCTCGCCGGCTTCACGTCGCCTGCGAACGCGGCTCCGACGATGGCTGCAACTCCGAGTGCCCGGGTTGTGTGTGAACGCTTCATGGTCTTTGGCTCCTTAAGAATGGACTTCCCACCATAGCACGCGCCATGCCGGGGAAAATTGCCAGTAAAACAGGCCTTTTTCTGTCGCGCTGCCCTGACATTCCGATCCGGTCGGCTCGGCCGCGGCGCGCCTGACTGCAAACGTCCGCTGCCCGTGGAAGACGCCCCAACGCGTCGATTTTCGGAAACCGCGGAGGGCCCGCGATGTCTCTCCCTTTGAGCGTTGCGAGCGGCGGTTGGCCCGGGACAACGACCAGACATCAGCGCGGCGCGACCGCGTGAGAGGAGACCTTTGTCATGAGCACAATCACCATGAACGATGTGGGCGCGATCGACTCAACCGAGCCCCGCGATGAGGTCGAGATCACCTTGTTTTGGGGCAACCCCGAAGGTGGTTCCGCGCTCGCCACCAAGCACGTCGCGGTCGGCAGGTCGGTGCGCGTGGGCGAGGATGGCGCGTGCGACCTCACGGTGCCCGCCGACGCGATCGGCGCCAGCAGCCACGAGCTCGTCTCGTTTCGCGGAGGCGAGGCTGTGGTCACCGCGCCGCCGGGGGCGCTCGTGCTCGTCAGCGGCGCCGTTCGCTCCCCCGAGCCGTTCGTCCTGGCGCACGGCCACACTTGCGAAGTGCGTATGGGCGCCTTCTGCGTTCGCGTCTCGATCAGCGCCGCCGAGCGCCCGATCCCGGCGGCGATCGCGGCGAGCCTCGAGCAGTCGGCGTTCGGGTCGGTGGGCTTCTCGGCCGTCACGCACGCCGCGTTTCTGGCGGCGTTTGCGTTCTTCATGCCGGCGCTCGGCCAAGCTGATCAGGAGAGCTACGACCGCGATCAGATGCTGTCGATGAAGGCGTTCATCGATGCCGCCGCCGAGCGCGAGCTCGACACGCCGCCGCCGGTCGAAGCCGTCTCCCACGACCTCGCGAATTCGGGGTCCAATGCCGGTCAGCGCGCGCAGGGCGCCGAGGGCGCGATGGGCAGCACCAGGCCCGTCACGACCGCGGGGCGCTGGTCCGCGAAGGGCGACAATCGCCCCGAAGACGCCCGGCTCGCTCGTGACCGCGCGCTGTCCGAAGCTGCTGATTTCGGCATGATCGGCCTGCTGAACGCCGCGCAGGCGAGCGACCCGAACGCGCCTGTGGTGCCGTGGGGCGAGGTGCTCGCAGGCGCCGACCGCGAAAGCCACATGGGCAACCTGTGGGGCAACGACATCGGCGACGCCCTCGGCACAGGGCTGGGCCTGAGCGGCAACGAGCAGGGCGGGGGAGGCAAGGGGCAGGGCATCGGCATCAACGGCGTCGGCAACTACGGCCACGCCGGCACCTGCCCGCTCGGCGCCGACTGCACCGGTGGCTTCGGTAACGGCCACGGACCGCTGGCACGAGGCCACGTCGCGACGGGGCCCACCATGCGACAGCCCAAGGAAATCAGCACCAACGGCCGCCTCGACCCCGAGGTCATCCGCCGAATCGTTCGCCTCAACTCGGGGCGCATGGTCGGTTGCTACCAGACTGGCCTGCGCACCAACCCCGCGCTCAGCGGTCGCGTCGCCGTCGCGTTCGCGATCGACCGCGAAGGGTCCGTCAGCACGGTGCGCGACGCCGGCAGCGATCTGGCCGACCCGGCCGTGACCCAGTGCGTGATCAAGAGCTTTTACAGCCTGAGCTTCCCCCCGCCCGCCGGCGGCATCGTGACGGTGACCTATCCGCTGACGTTCTCCCCCGCGCAGTGATCCGCGTCAGCCACGCGTCGCCCAGTAGTGCAGTGAAGTGAAGGTAGACCCGTCCCGAGATCGAACCTCGAGGCGGGTCTTTCCTTTTGCAGTGCCTGGCAGCGCGATCGTCGCCTCCTGCCAGTCGCCGGCGTCTATCGTCGCGCGCCCGAAGGGGGCGCCGTCGATGATGAATTCGACCTCGAGCGGAGCGTCTGCTTGCGGCGAATCCTTCGCCGGCGCCTTCGCGATGCGCGCGATCAGCGTCGCGGGTCCGCCCTCGCCCACATCGAGCCAAAACCGTTCGGTGCGACGAAGGGTGCGGCCGCCGTCGAGCACCGGCGCACCCGCCGGAGACTGGCCGTTGATCACGGTCTGCTCGCCGTCGCGGGCGCCGACGAGATCATAGGCGTGCGCGGCTTCGCTCTCGAGGTCCGCTACGTCGAGCGCGTCGGTCTCGCGTCCCCCCGCAGTCCACGGAGACTCCCCGCTGCCGAGCCGTGAGTAGTCCGCCTCGTAGGCGCGCATGCTCTGACCTCCCAAAATCGTCGAGTCGGTCACCGTGGCGTCAAAGAGCTGTTTGCCCAGGATGGCGTCGGTCGCCATCCACTCCGGATAAACGATGAAGTGGGTCGGAAGCCGCGTCGGGTCGGTGCGTCTGAGGCGCTCGTAGTGCTCGACGCGTGAAGCGGCACCGGCCACCCAGTACTTCGCTTCGGCCTCGCTGGTGAGCCCCACGATGTCGAAGGTGCGCCGGCCGCTGAAATACGCGATCGCGCCCGTGTCGTTGACGCCGATGATCGCCTCTTTGGGCAGGTTGTCTCCCGCCCATCGCCCGATCTTCACGTGCTGCTGGTCGATGCCGTGGGCGGAGTTCGCGACGTCGTCGATCGTCCAGTCGAGCCGCACCACGAGCGCGCCGGCAAACGCCCCCGCGAGCGCCGGTGCGAGCGCCCTGGCCCTCGGCCAAACGCTCGCTGCGAGGTCGGTGGCGACGCGCGACAGACAAGCGAGCCCCACAAAAAAGCCTGTCGCGAAGGGCCACAGGTAGCGCAGGCGGTTCCACAGGAAGGTCACATACAGGCAAGGCATGAACATCCCAAGTGCGAGCAGTAAAACACCGGCGGCGCGCCAACGTTTCCGGGCCGCGAGCCCGGCGACCCCGATCGCGGCCAGCGCCATCAGCGCGAGCGGCGCAGAGCCTGTGGGGATGAACTCCGTCGACCACACCTCTCCGTTCCAGATTTGTCCGACGAGCGTGCGCGCGTTGTGCGCGAACGCAGCCCGGAGTGTTTGTCCCTGAAAATAGGGGTTTCCGAGCATCAGCTTCACGACGGTGGTGTTCGACCGCGTGCTGCCGGTCAGCGCTAGCAGCAGCAGCGGGGTCGCCATCGCGCCGCCCGCCGCGGCGATCGACCACGCGCGCTGCTGCCATCGATTCGCGCGCGGAAAGAGCGCCAACGTCGCCGCCACGAACATCGCCGCGATCGCGCCTTCCGGCCGAAAGAGCGCCGCCACCCACGCCATCGCGATGAGGCTGACCACGGCCTTTCGGTCGCGCCGCTCAGGCGCTTCCGCCCACTCCGCTGCGAGCCGCGTGGCGCGCGCCATCGCCCACGCGAAGGGCATGACCTCCATGCCGCTCGTCGAGCACCATGCGAAGCCGCCAAACGCCAGCACCATCGCCGCGGCACCGTAGGCCGAGCGTTTGCCGGAGAGCGGGTGCGCGAGCTGGTAGGCCTCCCACGCGAGCATCCCGTGCGCGGTGAACGAAAGCGCCCACGCGGGCCACATCATGGCCAGATCGCGAAAGCCCGCCAGATAGAACGGAGCCAGCAGGGCCGGCCACAGCACGCTCGTCGCCCCTGTCGTGATGGGCGCGCCGGCCTGATAGCGAAGCGGGTGCCCTTCGGCGATCGCCCGCGCATATTGAAAGTGAATGAACGAGTCGTCGAGCGACGCTCCCGGGTGTCCGAGCCTCGCGATCACGGCGTGAATGCAGCGCTGCGCGAGCAGCGCGGTGGCGAGCACGACGGGTAGCATCGGCGCGAGGCGTTTGCCGCGCTGGGCGAGTTCACGCAGGGTCATCACGCGGCGCAAGGTAGCCGCTTCCGGCCGATCTGCGTCAACCTACGCTTGACACCGCCGGTGGCGTCGGGCACCTCGTGCCTGCAAATGAACGAGCGCGCGCCTCGTCCCTACGCGGACGCCCCCACGCTGCCCGAGGGCGACGCCATCGAGGTCCGATCGCTCGTGCAGGGCGACTGGATCGAAATCGAGATCGGCCCGGGGCGCGGCATTTTCATCCATGAGCGCGCGACCTCGGCGCCTGAGGCGGGGTTGATCGGGCTTGAAATCCGCCGCAAATGGGCGGCCATCGTAGACGGTCGGCTCGCCGCGAAGGGCCTCGCGCCGCGGGCCCGGGTGTTTGCCGAAGACGCGCTCCACGCGCTGTCGCGCCTCAGGCCCGACGGCTCCGTGAAGCGCGTATTTTTGCTCTTCCCCGACCCGTGGTGGAAGAAGCGCCACACCAAGCGACTCGTGATGGGCGACGTCTTTCTCGAGCAGATTGCAAGGCTCCTCGAGCCCGGCGGTGAGCTGTTCATCGAGACCGACGTTGAAGAGCGCGCGAGTCAGTACGAGGCCCAGGTGCTCGGCTGTGACGCGTTCGCGCCGTCAGGCGATGCCCCGGGCTTCGCGCGCATGCTCGAAAACCCCTACGGCGCCCGCACCAACCGCGAAAAGCGCGCCATCACCGACGGCCTGCCGGTGCACCGCATGCGCTTTTCGAGGCGGTGAGCGAGGCTGCTGGCAGGGCGGTCGAAGAACACCCTGCGAGGGATCTGCGAAGCCAATCGCGCGAGGTGGATACCCGCGAAAAACAGCGCTTTTCGGGGCAGTGAGGTGCATGCCTCCCCGAGCTGAACGGCTAGCAGGCCTGCTAGCAGGGTGTTGAAAAACACCCTGATAGTAATTGGCGAAGCCAATTGCGTGGGGTGGGGACCCCGAAAAACCGCGTTTTTCGGGGCGGGGAGGTGCATACCTCCCCGAGATGAAAGGCTAGCAGGCCGTTCTTCAACGGCC
>CANJCO010000059.1 GCA_947473045.1 Myxococcales bacterium
AGCAGGGTGTTGAAAAACACCCTGATAGTAATTGGCGAAGCCAATTGCGTGGGGTGGGGACCCCGAAAAACCGCGTTTTTCGGGGCGGGGAGGTGCATACCTCCCCGAGATGAAAGGCTAGCAGGCCGTTCTTCAACGGCCTGTTAGCGAAGCAGCGCAGACGAGACGCCTCACGGCGTGAGCAGCACCTTGCCCATCGCCTTGCGGTCGTGAATGTACTGATGGGCCTCGGCGGCCTGGGCGAACGAAAACGTTTTGTCGACGTGCGGTAGCAGCTCGCCCCGCGCGAACATCGCGAGCACGTCGTCCAGCTGCGGCATCAGCAGCTCGAGGTCGTTCATGAGCTGCAGCATGTTGGTGCCGCTCACCGTCCGGTTGGTTTCCATCAGCTGCATCGGACTCCACTTCGGCACGGCAACGAACGCGCTGAGCGCGCGAAACAGGCTTCGCTTTTCACCGCCGACGGCTGCCGACAGACCGAAGCAGCAGAGCCGTCCGCCGCGCGCGAGCAGCTCGAAGCCTTCTCGCCACGATTTTCCGCCCACCGGATCGAGCACCAGGTCGACGCCGCGCGCTCCGGCGATCGCGCGCACTTGAGCGGTCAACCCCGCGTGCGGGTCGAGGCAGTGCTGAACGCCGAGCGAACGCAGGAAATCGTGTTTTCCGCTCGAGGCGATGCCGAAGATTTCGCAGCCTCGCGTCCTGGCGATTTGCACCGCCGCCACGCCCACGCCACCCGCCGCAGAGTGGATGAGCACGCGCGAGCCGCGTCGCAGGTTGCCGATTCCGAGCATCATGTGGTGCGCAGTGAGCGACACCACGGGCATCGCCGCGGCCTGCTCGAACGTCATCGCGGTCGGCATCCGCCGCGTCTGCGCGGCCGGCAGCACGAGCGTGTCGGAGTAGCCTCCGAAGCGCGGCATCCCAAAGACGCGGTCTCCGACCGAAAACCCGGTCACGTTGGTGCCGACTTCGTCGATCGTGCCGGAGGCCTCGTAGCCCACGACGCACGGCGGCTTCGGAGCCTCGGGGTACAGGCCCATCCGCGCCATGAGATCGGCGAAGTTGATGCCGGCTGCGGCCACTCGGAGGCGCACCTCCCCGGGGCCCGCGTGCGGATCGGCGGCCTCGCGCACTTGCAGCACTTCCGGTCCGCCGTGGCGCGTGATCACTACCTGTCTCATCGATTTCGAAGCCCCTTTTGCTCGGCGCGAGCGCGTTTGCACTGTAAGGACGCGCTGCGGCTTGCGCCAGCCATCGGGGGTCGACCGCAAAGTGGGAAGTGCTTCGACCTTGACGCCTTCCAAAATGTGGAGCCCACTACGCGTATGTTCGACAGCGTCACGCCTCGCCGCTCCCTCGCGACCGCGATCGCCTCCGGCAGCCTCACCACGCAAACGCGCGTAAAGACGGGCGGCGCCGCCGAGGCGCTGGCGGTCGCCAACGACCTTTGGCTCGACGCAGACGCGCTTGATGACGGAGAGGCCAGCGCGACGCTCGACGTGGGCGCCGCGCGAGCAGCCGGCCTGTTGCCGCCCACGACCGGTACGTCCACAAATTCGGACCCGTTCGCCGACATCGATTCCGACGTGTTCGCGGACGTCGAGATGGCGCTGGCCGTAGACGCCGCGTGGGACCCGCCCGTCGAGACGAACGGCGCGCGACAAGCGCGGCTGCTGGTCGCCCTCGCTCCGCTCGATCGCATCGTGGTTCTGCGCGTGCCGATGGGCTCGCTGATGGGCACGAAGCTCGACCACAAAGGCGGGTTTCTCATGTCGCGCGTCGACGGCGTTACCAGCATCGAAGACCTGCTCGACCTCGCGGGCATGCCGATGCTCGAGGCGTTGACGTACCTCAGCGTGTGGCTTGAGCGCGGCTACATTTCGCTCGAATAGCGGCGCGCCTCAAAGCGCGAAGAAGCTTCGAATTCGCGACAGCAGCTGGTGGCTGCGCTCGGTGATTTCGCGAGGATCATCGGCGCCCGCGGCCGCGTGGGCCTGAAGTCTCGCCTGACGCTCGGCCAGAACGCGGCTCATCGTCTCGGCCAGCGACGGGTGCGAATCGAGCGTTGCCTTGAAGGCCTCGTGGCCGATCGCGATGAGCTCGCTCTCCGATTCCGCGATGACGGTGGCGTTTCGCGGCTCTCCGGTCATGAGCGCCATTTCTCCGAAGAACTTCCCCGCGCCGATGTCTCCGACCTGCTCGAACTCGCCGCGCGCATTGGGCGCGAGCACCTTGGCAGCGCCGCGCGCGACAATGAAGAGCTCCCCCGACGCATCGCCGGCCTTCACAATGACTTCGCCCGCAGTGTACAGACGCGACTGCGCCATGTCTGCGAGGCGCTCGAGCTCATCCGCCGACAGCATCGAGAGAAAGTCGACGCTGCGGAGCGCCGATATGCGTTCGCCCCGTCGCGCGGCCTTGGCGCGTTCGCGGGTGTCGTCGGAGACCTCGTGCAAAAAGACGTTTCGCGTCGGAAATGCGAACTCGATCGACGCCCGCGAAAGCGCGTACCAGATGCGGTCGCGCACTTCGCCGTCGACCACGTCCCGGCGCCCGAAATCGGTCGTCCAGAAGCGCAGCCAGTATTCGATGCCCGAGTCGTTGAAGGCGCTGGTAACGATGTTCGGCTGGTGGGCCGCCGACACGCCGGGCGCGCCTTGCACCGCCGCGAGCACGGCGGCGTGCACGCTCCGCGGGGGGACGCCGTACGGCACCGAAAGGTAGACGCTGCGGCGCGTGGCTGCGGTGGGCTTGGAGTGGTTGACGATGGCTGCTTTTCCGAGCGTGCCGTTGGGCACGATGATCTCCACGTCGTCGAGCGTCTGCACTTTCGTCGCGCGCCAGTTGATCTCGAGCACGCGACCGATTCGCTTCGGATCGGACTCGAACTGAATCCAGTCGCCGACGTCGAAGGGGCGCTGAACTTGAATCGCGAGGCCCGCGAAGAGGTTGCCGAGCGTCTCCTGAAGCGACAGGCCGATGACGGCCGTGATGAGCGCCGAGGTCGTGAGAATCGAGCCGAGCGCGATGCCGGCCGCATGAAGCGCAGCAAGCCCGACAAACACGTAGACGATGCCCTGCACCAGATCGCGCGTAATTTGGGGCAGCGGGCGCGAGAGGCGTCGTCCGAACCCGATGTCAAAGACGAGCAGCACGCCGCTGCGACCGATCGAGGCCAGCAGCAGCAGCACCGAGCCGACCACCAGCACTTCGTGCAGGGTGGTGTCGGGATGCGTGAGCGGCATGAGGATGCGGGCCGCCGTATGCGCCGCCAGCATGACGGCAGGCTGCCGAGCGAGCTTGCGCGCGTGCTTCGGCAGCAGCGCGTAGACGGCGGCGAGCAGGGCCAGCGCGATCGCGGCGCCGACCACCTCTCCGTTTCGCAGGTCTTGCTGAAGCTGGTTGCTGAACGGCTCGCTCATGGGGAGGCACCATAGCCGACCCCGGGAGTCGTCGTTGCGCCGCTCGTCGCTCGCTTGCTGGCCCGACCCCGCCGCCGCCCAAAATTCATCGATGTGCGACCGGGTCGTCGGCTACAATGTGGGGCCTTGTCGCTGTCAGGGAAGGACATCCCAATGCTAAAAAAGCTCGGAATCGCGTGCGTGGTGGGTTGCGGCGTGGCCTACGCCCTGTCGGTCGGATGCAGCAGCCCTTCGTCGACGTTCGGCGACAACGGCGGCGCCGGCGAGGCGGGCGCGGGCGATGAATCGCCCATCATCAGCGGCCGTGACAGCGGCAAGCCGGCCAACTGCGACGCGCACTGCTCGAGCGATCTCCACTCGGTGCTCGACTGCAACAACAACGTGCTTCAAAAGTGCCCCGACGATCAGGGCTGCGGCGGGTCGTCGTGCGTCCCGGCCTGCGACAGCGCCACCGCCAACAGAAGCACGTTCGGATGCGACTATTACGCGGTCGATCCCGACATCATCCCCGAGGCGGCAGGCGCGTGCTTCGCGGCGTTCGTGGCCAACACGTGGACGACGCCGGTCACGCTCACGGCAGACTGGGGCGGAGCTCCGCTGTCGATCGCGAACGCGGCGCGCATACCGTCGGGCGCGGGCCAGTCGCTCAGCTACAAGGCGCTTACGGGCGGCAAATTGCAGCCGGGTGAAGTCGCTATCATCTTCCTCAACCGGTTCGGCAGCGGGGGCCTCGGGCAGTTCAACTTCAACTGCCCCAGCGGCGTCACGCCGGGCGTCACCAACGCCGACGGCGCCACGCACGGCACCGGCATCGGCAAGGCGTTTCACATCACGAGCGATCGGCCCGTGGTCGCCTACGACATCTTCCCGTTCGGTGGTGGCCAAAGCGCCGCCACGAGCGCCACGTTGCTCATCCCGACGAGCGCGTGGGACAAGAACTACATCGCAGTCAACGCGTACGCGAAAGACAAGCTGGTTGGCATCGCGCAGAACTTCCTCGAGGTCGTGGCGTCGCAGGACCAGACCAAGGTCACCATCAGTCCGACTGCGGCGATCGTGGGCGGCAACGGCGTGGCCGGTACCCCCAAGGGCGCGCCGAAGGACTACCTGCTCAACCGCGGGCAATACTTGCAGATTACACAAGATTCCGAGCTCACCGGCAGCCCGATTCTGTCCGACAAACCCGTCGGCGTGTGGGGTGGTGCCACCTGCCTGAACATCGACGTAAACGACGCCGCGTGCGACTCGGCCCACCAGCAGCTGTTTCCGGTGTCGACCCTGGGCCACGAATACGCGGCCGTGCGCTACCGAAACCGCTACGACGGCAACGAAGAGGTCGTTCCGTGGCGCATCGTCGGAGCGGTCGACGGCACCGCCCTCAGCTACGAACCCGCGCCTCCTCAGGGCGCGCCGCTCAGCATCAACCAGCGCCAGGTCATCACGTTCTGGTCGAAGGGCGCGTTCGTCGTGAAGAGCCAGGACGACAAGCACCCGTTTTATCTGGGGGCGCACATGACGGGCGCCGACCACGCTGGCTCGGGCGGGTCGAGCGGTCGCGGCGATCCGGAGTGGGTCAACGTGATCGCCCCGCAGGAGTACCTCGCGTCGTATGTATTCTTCACCGATCCGACCTACCCCGAGACTGACCTGGTGCTGGTTCGCACCAAGGGCCCCACCACGTTCGCCGACGTGACGATCGACTGTCAGCAGGCGCCGATCGGTGGCTGGCTGCCCCTCGGAAGCTCGGGAACCTACCAGTATACGCGCCTCGATCTCGTGCGCGGCAATTTCGAAAAGCAGGGAAGCTGCGACAACGGTCGCCACGAGATTCACAGCAACTCGCCGTTCGGGCTCACGGTCTGGGGCTGGGGATCCGAGGCCTCGAGCTTCAACTCGACGTACGTGAGCTACGCGTATCCGGCGGGCGCCAGCGTGCTGCCGATCAACACGGTCGTGGTGAATCCGACCCCGAACTGAGCGCTCGCGCGCGCGCGCCGGAGTCGGCGGAAACGCCCTGCGCTCGGGGTCTTCGCGTTCTGATAGTGTGAGCGCCGATGGCGACCCTCGAGCAAATCCTTGATTACCTCGAACGCGACGGCGTCAAGGAGGTCGTGCTCCTGAGCGGCGGCGCCCCCTGCGTTCGCATCGGAACGGAGCTGCGGCGGCTGTCGAATCGCGAGATGTCGGCCGAGCAGCTGCTGGCGCTGGTGGCGGGTACGCCCCTCGCGCCCCTCGTGCCCGTTCAAGACGAAGCGGCGGCGACCGCGAGTTTTGACCTCGGCGGTCGCATTTTCGTCACCAAGATCTCGCGCTTCGGCGATCGGCTCCAGATTCGCATCGCGCGCTCCGGCGTTCGGCGCGCAGCGTCGGCAGATCCGCCCAAAGTCGCGCCTGCCCCGCTCGGCAGCTCGCCGTCGCTGCCCTCGCTGCCCGAAGACCCTCCGTCGTCGCGTTCCGTGGCTGCAGCGTCGCCTTCGCCCGCCGCGGGCGCTTCGCCCGGCAACTCCCCGGACGCTCGGCCGAGCGGCCTGAGCGCGCTCGACCTGTCGGCGTCGCCGCGGCCCGCTTCGGCATCGCGCGCCGAGCCCGACCTGCGCGCTCCGAAGCCCGTGCCAAGCGGCGGGCCCGCAGCGCAACGTCCGTCGACGGTCGGTCTTGCCGTGGCGGCGCCGCGAGCGCCGAGTCCGGAGTTGGCGGCGCTCCTTCGCGACGCTCGGGCGCGCGGCGCGAGCGACGTTCACGTGTCGTCGGATCGCCCCGCGCAGATCCGTGTCGCCGGGGAGCTCGTCTCGCACGGGCCTCCCATTGCTCACGAGATGGCGGCGAAGATGGTCTTCTCTGTGCTTGAGGCCCGGCACAGCGAGGCCCTCGCTTCGGTCGGATACGCCGATCTCTCCGCCGACCTCGACAAAACCGGCAGGCTCCGCGTCAACGTCTGCCGGCACCGCGCGGGTCTGAAGGGGTGCTTCCGGCTCGTGGCCGCGACGCCGTCGACGCTCGAGCAGCTCGGGCTTCCGCGCGAGCTCGAAAAGGTGACGCTCTACCATCAGGGACTCGTGGTGATTTCGGGCCCTAGCGGTCAGGGCAAGAGCACCACGATGGCCGCGCTCGTGCACATGTTTAACAGCACGCGGCCGGTGCACATCATCACGGTCGAAGACCCTGTCGAGATCGTGCACCCCGTGCTGCGCGCGGTCGTCTCACAGCGCGAAGTCGGGACGCACACCAAGTCGTTTCACGCAGCGCTCAAGGGCTCGCTTCGTGAGGATCCCGACATCATCGTCATCGGCGAGCTGCGCGATCGCGAGACCGTCGAAATGGCCCTCTCGGCAGCCGAGACCGGTCACCTCGTGATCGCGACGATGAGCACGCCCTCGGCTGCACGAACGATCGATCGCATCATCGACATGTTCCCGCCTGACGATCAGGCGCAGGTCCGCGCGACGCTCGCCGGGGCGTTGAAGCTCGTCATCTCGCAGCGGCTGCTCCCGAAGGCCGACGGGTCGGGCCTCGTCGCCGCGATCGAGCTGATCACGGGCAGTCTGCCGCTGTGGACGCTCATTCGCGACAGCAAGCTCTACCAGCTGCCGAGCCTGATGCAGCGGGGACACTCGTGGGGAATGATTCGCCTCGAAGAGTCGATCAACGAGCTCTTGGCCAAGGGCTCCGTGACGCTGGAGGCCGCGCGCGCGCACGCTCACGAGCCGCGCCTCGTGGGGCTCGTGCCGGAGCCAGCAGAGGTCGCGCCGGCGCAGCAGGCGGCTCGCTCGGGGCAGGGCCTCGGCGGGCTGAAGAACCTCTTCGGTCGCAAGGACAAGGAGTAAACGACGATGCCCGCCATCGATGCGCTGTTCGATCAGTTGCTTAGCCGTGGGGGATCCGACCTTCACCTGTCGGTGGGTTATCCCCCGCTGATTCGTCACAAGGGAGACCTCGTCGCGCTCTCGACCCGCCCGCTCGCGCGCGCCGACATGGACCAGCTCCTGTTCGAGCTGCTCGACGAAGAGCGAAGGGCGCAGTTCGAGCGCACCTGGGATCTCGACTTCGCGTACGCGTACGGTGATCGGGCGCGCTTTCGCGCCAACTACCTCGTCAAGACCACCGGCCCCGGCGCCGTATTTCGCGTGATTCCCAGCAAAATTCTGACCGCCCAGGAGCTTGGGCTCCCGCCCTCGATAATCGCGCTGTCGGAGCGGCGCGCCGGGCTGGTGCTCGTGACGGGGCCTACCGGAAGCGGAAAGAGCACGACGCTCGCGGCTATGGTGAGTCACATCAATCACACCCGCGCCGGGCACATTCTCACAGTCGAAGACCCGGTGGAGTTCGTCCACAAACCGGTGCGGTGTCAAGTCACCCATCGTGAGGTCGGGCTCGATGTTCCCAGTTTTCAGGACGCGATTCGAAGCGCGGGTCGCGAAAACGCCGACGTCATCCTTGTAGGAGAGCTGCGCGGACCGGAGACCATGCGCCTCGCGCTGCAGCTCGCGAGCTTCGGCGTTCTCATCTTCGCCACCGTGCACACCAACTCGGCGTCGGCTACGATCGAGCGCTTCGTCAACGCGTTTCCTGCGGCGCAGCAACCGCAAATTCGCGGGCTGCTCAGCGACTCGCTCGCAGGAATCGTCGCCCAGCAGCTGCTCAAGCGCGCCGACGGCAGCGGCCGGGCCGCAGCCCACGAGATCATGATCGGCAATCCGGCGATCGCCGCGGCCATCCGCGAGTCGAAGACTTCGATGATCCCGAGCCTGATTCAGGCCGGCGGACGCGAAGGGATGCAGACAATGGACGCTGTGCTTGAGCGACTGGTGAAAGAAGGACTCATCACCGCGCGCACCGGACTCGACAAAGCCGCAGACAAGGAGAACTTTGCGCGCGTTCCGGTCATCGCGGCGTTTCTCGAAAAGGAAGGTATTACCCAATGAGCACCTCCCAGTTTCCGCCCGGGAGCTTCCGCATCGACAAGCGAAGGGTCGCCGCCACCGTGCGCCTCGACACCGGGGCGGCCCTCGAGGGCGCGTTCCTGTGCGCGGGGCAGACGGCGGGGCACAGCGGCCGCGAGACCGTTGTCGACTTGCTCAACGGGTCCTCCCGGTTCGTTCCGTTTTTCCCGGATCGCTCGTCGTCGCCGGTGCTCGTGAGCACGCGCGCGATCACGGTCGTCGAGCTCGATGCGGCTGAGCGTGATGGGGCGGGCGACGAGTGGTCCGAGGCGCGCAGCGTGACGATCATGCTTCGCGCGCAGGGAGAGATCACCGGCAACGTGACCATCGTCGCGCCGGTGGGTCATCGCAGAACGCTCGACCTCGTCAATGAGGGTGGCAGCTTCGTGCTGCTCGACGCGGGAGCCCGGTTGCTCGTGGTCAACCTCGACCTCGCGCTCATCGTCGCAGACGCCTCGACGGCGTGACGCTCGCGGGCTGGCTCGCGCGCGATCCACCTCGCGCCCCACCGCCGGTCGACCTCGCGACCGATCGCGAAGCGATGGCGAACGGCTGAAAAATAGCGGTAAATCAGCGCTCGCTTCGGCTGGTACGGTTCGAGCAGAGCCGTGCTCACATGTCCCCGCTCCCCCTTCGTTCGGTCGCGATCGCTGCTGTCGTCGCGCTCGGCGTGTCCCTCGCGGCGTGTTCGTCTGCTCCGCCCGCGGAGCAGGAGGCGGTGGCATCGTCGTCGGACGAGCTGACCACCGCCGAGGCTGTGTCGCGCGCGGAAGCGTGGTGCGCCGTAAAGCT
Source organism: Myxococcales bacterium (assembly GCA_947473045.1). Classification (GTDB taxonomy): domain Bacteria; phylum Myxococcota_A; class Polyangia; order Polyangiales; family Polyangiaceae; genus JANYHY01. The sequence continues at coordinate 9,158 of CANJCO010000059.1, forward strand.
GCACTACTGTCAGGCGCCCAACGGGCAACGCGACTACGACGCGGCGTGTTCGACCTACTGCAATCGCTACTCGAACCCGCAGTGGGACCCGTATCGAAGCGACTGCTCCGGCCTCGTGTCGTGGGCGTGGGCACTGCCCGCGCCGGGTCGGGTGACTGGCCAGTTTGCGCCATTTCAGACCGACATCTCATCGGCGATCCCGGCGATCGAGCTGCGCGCGGGCGACGCGGTCAACAACTCCGAGCACATCATGCTCTTCAAGGAGTGGACGGTGCCTGGCAAGAGCGCAGTGTTCATCGAGGAGCCGGGCTGCTCGAGCTCGAAGCCCTATGCGCACGAGCTGGCCTCGGCGGTGACCGTGAGCGGGACGTCGATCTCCGTCTCGGTTCAGGGATCGAGCTACACGGCGATTCGCTACAAGAACTTGCAGCTTCCCAACGCGGCTGCGCGCGGCTTCCTCGACTCGGCGGCGTGCGGAGCGATCGCAGGCTGGGCGCAGGATCCCGATTCGGCGGACGCGGCGGTGGGCGTCGATCTCAGCTTCGACGCGCCCATCGGCAAGCCCGGCTCGGGATCGATGCATATTACAGCAAGCGATCACCGCGACGACCTGTGCAAGGCGATCGGCTCGTGCAATCACGGCTTTGCAGTGCCCGTGCCGGCCGGACTGCGCGACGGCAAGGCCCATTCCGCGTACGCGTTCGCCTCTGACGTTCAGACGGGAGAGTCGGCGCTGCTGGCGGACGCCCCAAAGTCGTTTAAATGCGCGGCGCTGCCCATTCCGGCGGGCATCAAGCGCCACGTGCTGAGCCCGGCCGCGATGACCGCTTGGCAATTTGATTCGCTGCAGGACGTGGCGCCCGAGCCCCTCGCGGCGGTGGCCGCTGTCCCGAGCGGCCCTGATTTCGACAGCGCGCCGGTGGTCGTCAAGAGCGACGACGGCACGCCTTCGGTCTGGGTCATCGACGGCGGCATGCGCAGGCATGTGCTGAACGCGACGTCGCTCGCGGCGTGGAAGTTCGCGGTCAAGGCGTGGCCGGCGACCAAGGTCTCGGCGCTCCCGCAGGGGCTCGACTGGCCGCTCAAGCCCTTCGTGATGCAGGGGCAGGGGGCCCCCGCGATTTATGTCGTCGATGCGGCGCCCGCATCACCGGATGCTCCCGCTTCGCCGAGCCTGCCGGAGCCTGCCGCGGCCTCCGATGCATCGGGAGAGGGCGGCTGCAACGCCGCCGGTCACGGCTCGAACGCCGCCTCGCCCCTCGTGCTCGGCCTCGCGCTCATCGCCCTTCGCAAGCGTTCGCGCAAGGGCTGACCCTGCCGATTACAGACCGAGGCGCGTCTGCTCCGCGCGGCTCCACGGACGACCGGCGCGGTAGGCGGCGGCTTCGGCGTCGAAGCGCTTCGCGGCTTCGGTCGCTCCCGCAGCCCGCGCTCCCTCCGCGACGGGACCGATCATCGCGACTGCGGCCGCGTAGTCTCCGCGCGCGGCGAGCGCAGCGGCGCGCGTCTCGATCAACGTCGGAGGCGGGCCGCCCTGCAAGTTGGCGAAGGCGCGATCCGAGGCGGCCACTGCGCGCGGTCCGTCGCGCAGGGTGTCTTCCGTGGCGAGCAGCCAGGCCTGCGCATCGTGAAGCTTCACCGCGGTCGGGTTGGTCTTCACGGCGACCTCGAGCACCCGCGCGGCCTCCGACGCCCTGCCCGTGCTCGCGAGGTGGGTGGCGGCGATCCATTCGGCGCCCTCGTCGTTTGGTTCTTTCGCGAGCGCGATCATCGCCCATCGCGCCGCCTCTTCGCGCTTGCCGGTGCGGTCGGCGACCAGCATCGCAATGCGCTCCAGGCGCGGCGTATCGGGATCGAGGGCGAACGCAGCGCGTACGTGCGCCTCGGCGTCGGCGACGCGATCGGCGGCTTCAAGGTAGTAGGCATACCAGGCGTGAGCGCGCGCGTTTTCGGGACGCGCTGCCGTGTCGTGGGCGTAAATCGCGAGCGGGCTCGTGTACAGCACGTTGCGGCTCAGGGTGACGAAGCTCAGCGCGAGCGCGGCCGCGGCGAGGGCCGCACCCGCTGCGACGCCGCGGGCCCTCGACCCGGCGCTCATTTGCGCGGCGGCGTAGACCGCGAGCAGCGTCAGCGGAGCGAGTGCAATATACATGCGTCGCTCCGCTACCAGCTCGTGCTGGAGCGGGATGAGCGAAGATGTCGGCGCGAGCATGACCAGAAACACCACGATCGCCAGCGCAGGGCGCGACCGCGAGCGAACGAGCGCCACGAACGATCCGGCCGCGAGCGCGATCACGAGCCAGGACGTCCAGCTGAGCGCCGCGAGCGAGCGGGTGATCGGCCAGTCGTAGTAGTCGATGCTCAGCGGCGCGGGCACGACGCTGAGCTTGAGATATCGCGCGACCGCGGAGGCTTCTGAGAGCAGGTACGCGCCTCGCGACAGCTTCGCAGGGTCGTATTTCTGCGACCCTCCGATGGGCTGGCTTAGCGCGATCGCGACCATCGGCGCGAGGGCGAGCCACAGCCCGAGATGGGCGCGCCATCGCTTGCGCAGCGCGTCGCCAAGCCCTTCTGCGACAAGCGCCGCGTCGATCATCAGCGCGACGAGCGGAGCCGTGACGAGCGTCTCCTTGGCCAGCGATCCGCACGCGCACGCGATCGCGGCAGCCACGAAAAGGCCGGCCCGCCCCGGGCTCCTGCGTGCCCCCTCGACAAACGCTGCGACCGTCAGGAAATAGAACACGCCGGCGAGCGATTCGTAGCGGTGCACCACATAGGTGACGGCCGAAGTGTGGAGCGGATGCACGGCCCACAGCAGCGTTGTCGCGGCGGCCAGCAGGGTCGCGCGATCGTCGCCCAGCCCGATGCGGGGGACTGACAGCACGCCGCGAGCCGCGAGAAAGAGGGCGACCGAGGCGCACAGGTGCACGCCGAGGTTGAACGCGCGAAACGCCCACGGCGCGCCGTCGCCCATCCACCACGACAGCGCGAACGTCGCGGTGGTGAGCGGTCGGTGCGAGGCGTGAAGCCACGCCGGCGGCCAGAGCACGTGAAGCTCCGGCGTGCTGACGATGTCGTGCTCGTCGTCGAAGAGGTAGGGCGCGTCCAGCGCCACGGCATAGGCGCAGATGACGAGCAGCGCGGTCACCGCGAGGATCGCGATCGCTGCCATCTGGGCCTTGCTCGGCGCGGCCGCGTCCGGCGCCCGCGGCGCTGAGGTCGATTCGCTCATCTTCCGCCTACGTTTACCGGCTCCGCTGCGCGCTGTCCAAGCGCCGCCTCTCGCGTTGGTTTCGCGCCCGCTGCGCAGCCCGCCCGACTATGCTGAAGACGATGGGCAAAGAGGGTTTCGAGAGCGCGTGGGCCGCGACCCTGCTTGCCAATCCCGATGGTACAGGGCCCCGCGCGACCTTCCGGGCGCCCGCCCGCGCTCAGGCGCAGGCGCCAACGTCCGCGGGCCTCGACGTGCTCGAACGCATCGGGCAGGGCGGAATGGGCGTCGTGCATCGGGCGCGACAGCGCCGCCTGTCGCGAGAGGTCGCCGTCAAGCAGGTGAGGGCGGGCCTCGGGGCGGAGGCGCACGCGCGATTCGTCGCAGAGGCTGTCACCACTGCTCAGCTCGATCATCCCAACGTCGTGCCGGTGCATGATCTGGTCGACGGCGCAGGTGGGGCGCTGTCGCTCGTGATGAAGCATGTGCGCGGGGTCGGGTGGGATCGCCTGCTCAGCCCGTCGGGTGACGAAGAGCGCGCGCGCGCGGCGCCCCTCGATCGGCAGGCGCACCTCGAGATCCTCATGCAGGTGGCCAATGCGGTCGCCTACGCGCACAGCCGCGGCATCGCTCACTGCGATCTCAAGCCTGAAAACGTGATGATTGGTGAGTTCGGCGAAGTGCTCGTGATGGACTGGGGGCTCGCCATGAGCTTCCGCGATCGTGATCCGCGCGATCCCGCGGCTTCGCTCGTGCCCCACCGCTCCGATCTCATGCACCCGTGCGGAACGCCTTGTTACATGCCGCCGGAGCTCGCGCGGGCGCATCGCGAGCACATTGGCCCGGCGACCGACGTGTTTCTCCTCGGCGCGCTGCTGCACGAGATCCTCACCGGCTCGCCGCCCAACCGCGGAGCCGATCTGGCGCGCGCGCTCGCCCTCGCGGCGAATCCGGAGCCCGTTCAGCTACCCGCCGACGTGCCGCTCCCGCTGCGGGCAGCCTGTGAGAGGGCGCTGCAGCCTGACGTGACCGACCGGTACGCGAGCGTGGCGGATTTCCAGGCGGCCCTTCGCGGATACATAAAGCACCGCGAGAGCCTCGGGCTGTCGACGCGCGCCGAAGCCGGCCTCGCGAAAGTCGGCCAGCTGCTCGCCGAGCAGGCTCGAAGCGGGCGCGATCTATATGACAAGCTCGCGGCCGTCGTTTACGGTTTCCGGGAGGCGCGCGCCCTTTGGCCCGACAACGTCGCCGCGGCGCAGGGCGAGCAGCGCGCGCTTGTGATGATGTGTCGAATCGCGCTGCGCGCGGGCGATCTCGCGTTGGCGCAGGAGCAGGCTCAGAGGCTCGAGTCCGCGCACGAAGGCGTCGCTGAGCTTAGAGCGCAGATCAAGGCCCGCATGCGCCTCGTCGCCCGCCGCGCCCGCGTCGCCCGCCTGACGCGTCAGGCCCTCTACGTCTCGGCCGCTGTGGTCGTCATCGCCCTCATTTTTGCGGTCTATGCGTGGAAGGGCCTGCGCGAGCGCGAGCGCGTGCTGTCCGAGGTGGGAGATACTTCCGAGATTGACGCGCTGCTCGCCGAGCGTCCCCCCGCGGCGACGCCGGGCGAAGCTGCGCGAATTGACTCGTGGCTGCGTCGCGCACGCGCGGTGATGGCGTCGGAGCCCGTGCATCGCGGCCGCCTCGCGCGACTTGAGGCCGAGGCCCACGGGCCGCTGGCTGCGAACTGCGCGCCCCTCAGCGGGCTGCCGCAGCTCGAGTGTCGGCTGCGTCGCGACATTCTCAGCCGCCTCGCGCTGCTGTCGCTCGAGCGGGTTCCCCGCATGGAAGAGCGATTCGCCTTCGCGACGATGATCGCGAAGCGATCCATCGACGACGTGAGACCCGCGTGGGCCGCCGCCATCGCGGCGGTTTCGAGCCCGGTCGCGGAGTCCCGCTCTCGCGCCTATCGCGACGCCGAAGTGGCGCTCTCAGCACAAATCGGGCTGGTCCCGCTCGGGGCCGATCCCGCGTCAGGACTCGAAGAGTTCGCGCACCTTCAATCGGGCGAGCCGGCGGTGCGGCGGGGTGGCCGGCTCGAAATCGGGCCTCTTACCGGTGTTGTGCTTGTGCTGCTCCCGGGCGGCACCTTTCAGATGGGATCGAAAGTGGGAGCCGCTGGCAGCGGTCCCAATTGCGATCCGGTTGCAGTCGCGAGCGCCACGCCCGTGAACGCGGTGAAGCTCGCGCCTTTCTTCATGGCCAAGTACGAGCTGACGCAGGCCCAGTACATGCGCGCGGCGTTCCACAATCCGAGCGCCTATACCGTGGGCACGACGCACGCCGGTCGTACCATATCTCCCATGAACCCCGCCGAGCAGATGACCTGGGACGAGGCCTCAGATGCCCTCGCGCTGGTGGGCCTCGAGTTGCCGACCGAGGCGCAGTGGGAGTACGCAGCACGCGGCGGAACCAGCTCGATCTGGTGGTGGGGTGATCACGCGGAGGCGGCCGACCTCGAAGGGCGCGCCAACCTCGCCGACGAGGGCTCCAAACCTGTGGGGCCGGCGAGCTGGAGTTACGTTCCCGGCCTGGTCGACGGACACCTGCTTCATGCTCCCGTCGGGAACTACCAGCCCAATCCGTTTGGCCTCTATGACGTTACCGGAAATGTATGGGAGTGGTGCCGCGACGGATTCGCGCCCTACGCTGCGAAAGTCGCGCCCGGCGACGGGATGCGCTCGGTCGTCACCGGAGACGCCGCTGCGGTAGCGCACGTATTTCGGGGAGGCGGCTTTCGGTCTTCGGCCGTGCACCTCAAATCGGCCGATCGCTATCAGCTCTATTCTGCCGGATACCGCTCCGCCGACGTTGGCGTGCGCGCGGCGCTCGCTCTGCATCGCTGAGCAAGCGGCTCAGAAGAAGCCGGACATCCGAACCGAATACAGCTCGCACGGAGCGTCCGCGTCGTCTTTGTCGACGACCACGTCTGCCATCGACGCGTCGTCTCCGCGCAGGGCGATGCCCTCTGTCTTGGCCAGCACGGGAGCCCCCGTCGCGCTCGTGAGCCGCGTAAGGCGCGCCGAGCCACCAGCGATCACGCCGACCGCCACGCCGACCACCCGACCGTCAGAATACGTGTCCGGCGAATCTTCCGCGGCGGCCAGAAACACCATGCGGCCGCCTGCTGTCGCTGCCGCGTCCGTGAAGGTCAGCCGCACGCCGTCGATCTCCCCGAGATCATAGCTCTCAATGTCTGCGGGACGCGGGCAGGGGCCTCCCGCGGTCAAGTACTTCCATACTTCGTTCATGGGCAGCGCGCAGGTCGCGTTGCGAGGCGTCAGGAGGCCGCGGGCCGAGCCGTTGCCGCGCTGAAAGAGCGTGAGCCGGTCGCCGAACGCCGCGGCCCCCTCGATGTTGAGCTCGCTGCCGGCGAACGCCTCCTCGGCGCCGAGCCTCGCATAGAGCGCCGAGGCGTCGACGACCCGCACGTCAGGGGAGGCTCCGAGCAGGTCGCGCACGATCACGACGCGGCGGCGCTCATGGGTCGATCCGGAACCGAACGCGATGAGCGCGTTTTGGTGCAAGATGCACGCTTCGAGGTCGAGCTTGTGTACCTTGTTTCCGAGGGCCTCGCCGAACTGGCGCGCGCCTCCCGGACCCGGAGGCAGCGGCACCGCCCTGACGTGGTCGCCCCGCACGACGGCGATGAAGTTGGTGTCGTCCTGAATGACGGCGAGCGCGTCGCCCACGCGGGCGATCCCCGAGCCTGCGCGCACGTGGCCGGGCCGGTCTTGCGCCGGATCGGCGCCGGCGGAGTAGTGCAGCTCGCGGGTCGCGACGACCGTTGCTGACAGACGCGAATCGAACTGTGCGACGATCATGGACCCTCCTTGAACCACGCCTCGCGGCGTAGCGAAAGCCAGGCGCCCTTGCGCGCACCTACAACGTGATACCGTCCTCCCCATGATGGTTTCGTTCCGCTATCTGCAGCGCGCGTGCGTGCCCGCGGCATTCGCTGTCGTCGGCCTCGGGGGACTCGCCGTCGCGTGCGGTCAGGGCGCCGCGCCCGGGCGCTCGACCCTCTTCGACGACGGGGACTCCGGGGCGGGCGGTGGACCGGCGTCGGGCGACGGTGGCTCGGACGGCGCAGAGCCCATTTTCACGGATGCTGGCGTAGGGCCCCAGGGCGACGCGGGCGACGGATGTCCCGAGTCTGCGAAGCTCGTGTATGTCACGGGCGTTGGCAATCAACTGTGGAGCTTCAAGCCTCCCAGTACCTTCAAGCTCATTGGCACCATGAACTGCCTCGCGTCGCCTACCCATATGACGGTTGATCGACAGGGGAGCGCGTGGGTCGTCTCGTCGGGTCTGCTCTACAAAGCCAGCACGGTGGACGCTACGTGCGCGCAGGTGCCCACCTGGAAGCCGAACGGGAACTTCAGCGATTTTTCTCTCACCTTCGTGGGCAACAGCAACAGCCCCGACCCGTCGCTCTATATACTCAACGACTTCGCCGGGCTCGCGCGCTTCGACACAGTCGCAGGCTCCGTCTCGGCGATTGGCAATGTTTCGGTTGCGCAGACGCTCGGAGACATGACGAGCAACGGCGACGGCACGCTCTACTACTTGAACGACGTCTTCAACCCGGTGCTCTACAACTTCAGCCCGTCGAGCGCGGCTACGATCAAGTCGTATGCGATCGCAGCGAACGGCGGAGGCGCGCAGGCGCTCGCGTTCTGGGGCGGCTCGTTCTACGCCTTCGAAAACAGCGTCATCTACCAGTTCGACCCGAAGCAGAGCACGACGACGAAGCTCGGGAGCGCACCGCTCACGGTGACCGGCGCGGGCCAGTCGACCTGCGTGCCGCAGGTGGCGCCTCCGCCGGGGTGACGTTGCGACGTGACGCGATCGGGTCGCCCGTGCGAACCGTTTGTTCGCGGCGTGGCCCGGTAGCGCGGGCGCCGGCGGGCGCGACTCACGCCGAATTGGCGCTTTGCGCAGCGTCGCTGCGCGCGCAAACCGAGCGGGGCGCAGACAACGGGCCCGCCGGAGCGTGGTCCGTGGCATGCAGTGTGTGGCGCGATGCAAAATGCTGCCGCCGCCGCGCTCACCGAAATCGCTGCCCGCGTCATGTCGCCCGACGCCCGTGCGCTGCTCCGCCAACTGCCCGCGGAGCTCGCGAGGCGTGCGCCGCTGTGGCGTCAGCGCGTGCGCCTCGTCGCTCCGGCGGTGACGGCGCCGCTGCGCATCGCGGTCGCCGGCTATGCCGATCTCGAGACGCACGTGTCCGACTTGTTGCAAATCAAGGAGGCCGCCGGACAATATCCCCCCCTCGCCGCGCCTGACCGACCGGCTGATTTGGCGCTGTTTAGCGACTGGCCACTACCCGGCTCGCTTCGCGTGCCGGTGATGTTGCGCACACTGGTCTCGCTACCCGGAACACTCGAGGCCACGTTGGCGGGGCTCGAGCCCGAGCTGCGTCGCCGCCTTCGAAGGCTCGCCGAGCGCGGCTCCATCGAACAAGTCACCGACGCGGCTTCGGCGGCTCGCATTCATCGCGACTTGATGGAACCTTTCGCTCGCAGCCGGCACGAGGGGCGGGCTTCGATTATACCGGAGGCCGAGTTGATGCGTATTGCGCGCGACCACTACCTGGGCGTCCTTCGAATCAGCGGCCATGAAGTCGCAGCGCAAACAGGAAGTCCCTACGTGCGCAACGGAAATCGCACATGGTGCGCGCTCCGCTTCGGATACCCATCGCACATTTTCGGTAATCCAAAAGCGCTCGCCGATGCCAATTCACTCAATGCTTATTACGCACTCAAACTCGCCATTGATGGCGGCTATCAAGTGCTCGATTTCGGCACGTCGATCGCGGCCCCGATGGGCGGGCTGCTGCAGTTCAAACGGCGCCGCGGGGGAGAGCTGTCCACGTTCGGGTGTCCGCCGCCCGTTTGGTTTCGTCCGCCCCGCGGGGCGCAGGATCGCTTCTTTTGGCGATGGCCGCTATTTTCATCGGGCCGCGGAGGTCTGGTGCTTCACGTAGGAGCCCCGGCGAGCGTGACCGACGATGCCCTGCTGGCGCGCCTCAAGCTGCTCGCGTTCGCGGGGCTCGGGGCCGTGCGACTTCACGCCGGCAGAGCCCTGTCACGGAGCGTGCTCGAGGCGGCGCTCCGGCTGTTCACGAGCGACGGCGGCGCGGCTCACGGACGCGGCAGCGCGCGGCGAATCGAAGTGTGCGACTCGGCGATCGCGTCGTGACGGAGCGCTCTGGGCGTGGGAGGTTGCGGGCGCAACCTGATCGGCGCGACCGTGAGCATCGTGCTGATTCAACGCAGAAGAGCTCACTTCAGCCCGCGTCGTGCGGCGCCCGACACGGCGTTCATCGTTCACTTCGGCGATTGCAACCCGTGCCTGCCGGTATCCGAGTCTCGCGACCGTCAGCTTCCCCGCGGCCCGAAAATTCGGACCTCCGAATTTTGCAGCGCGCGCCGACGCACAACCGCCGCTCGACGCGTGGAGCGCGGCGGCGAGAACCTGGCGCCGATCCGATCACTTGCCAAAAATACACGTTCGAACACAGGTGACGCGACGTTGGACGCCGCCCCCCACGTTGCAAAACGATGGGCGCCCCCGGCAGGAATCGGACCTGCGACCTTCGGTTTAGGAAACCGCTGCTCTATCCACTGAGCTACGGGGGCTTTCGGGGGCGCAGCCTAGCGGAGAACGCAGAAAAGTTCACGCGTCGTCGAAGTGGCCGGGGGCGCGCACGGTCGCCGCGAGGGCGTAGCGTGGTGCGATCCTAACCCCGGCTCGCGCAGCCTCGATTGCGCTCGCTTTGCTGGTCGGCGCGCGCGCGGGCGCGTCGCATGCGCCGGCGGCCGGCGGATCCTGCCGCGACGCAGGCATCACCGCGTGCAGGCGCGAGGCCGTCGCGCAAGTCGCTGCCGAACGCCGCGAGCAGGCCAAAGACGAGCGGCGCTGCGACGAGCAGTACGCCCAGTGCCTCACGCACGAGCGCGAAATCGCGGCGGTGGGCGGAACGCTCTACGACGTGTATCCGTGCAGCCGCTACAAACTCGAACCGCGATCAGGCACGAAGGGCTTTGAATTGCGCGCCTCGACTGCCATGTGCTCGCGCGCGCGCGCAGCGGGATCGGGCGCATCGAACGCGTGCGACTACGAGCGCAGCGACTGCCGCATGGGCGCCCGCGTATTTTTCGAAGTGAAGACCGACTCGGCCGGCGGCGCCTGCACGCCGGTCGCCGACTCGAATTTTCGCGACTGCTCGGCCGCCTGCCTTTGATGAAAACCGGGAGGTGAACCTCCCATGGGAATATCCTACCGGATCGGCGTCCAGCGCTCGTGGCGTCGATAGCCTTCTGCGTGGGCCGCCTGGGCGCGCGCGCCCGCCTCGATGCCCGCCGCTGCAAAGTTGGCCTGCAGCTGCAGCGTGACGCGAATCGCGTCGTCGAAGCGGCCGACCTCGGCGTAGGCGGCTGCGAGCGACTCTCCCAGCATCGGATCGAGCACCATGCCGCGGAGCGCCCACGCGCGCAGCGCCGCTTCGAGCGCTGCTGCGCCGTTGCGACTGGCGGGGCTTTGGTCGAGCGCGAGCAGGATCGCCAGCCTCGCGTACGCGCCGTCGGACCTCGGGTTTCGGGCGATCGCCTCGCGCAGCGTCGCGATCGCAAGCGTCCGTCGCCCCGATCGCATCGCCCCGTCCGCGCGCGCGATCAGCTCTTCGGCGGCCTTGTGCTCGTCTGCTTCGGCGCTTTCGCGCAGCAGACCGTCGCCTTGAAAGGGATCGCGAAGCTGCAAGTGACCGCCGGCCACGACAGCGTTGGCGAAGCAGTCCATATACCCGGGGTCCCTGCGGATGCACTCGCGATACTCACCCAGCGCGAGGTCGATATGGCCTTCGTCCTTGAGCGCGTTGCCGTAGTTGTAGCGCACGCGCGCGTTGCCCGGGCGCTTGCTCACGTTGTCGCCGAGAATGCTCGCGGCGCTGCGGTAGTCGGCGTTACGGGCGATGGTGGTCGCCAGCAGCGCCGCGACGATGAGCGCCCCGGTCGCCGTCGCCGCGATTCGATGCTTCGTTTGCCACAGCGCGAGCGCGGCGGCTGCGAGCACGGCCGGGCCGACCAGCGGCAGATACAGGCGCCGCTCCGCGACGAGCTCGCCCGCCAGTGGCAAAAACGTCGACGTGGGGGCGAGGATCAGAAAAAACCACGCGCCGCCGAGGCCGAGGGCAGGCTTCCGCCAGAGCAGCAGCACAGTCGCCCCGAGCGCGGCCAGCGTCACCAGCGCGGCCGGCATGACCGCTCCGATGGAGCGCGCGACAGGCCAGTCGAAGTAATCGATGCACAAACCGGACGGCCACACGATCTGTCTAAAATAATGGGCGATTACCCCGAGCTGCGACCGCGCGTAGTCGAGCGGACGAAGCATGGTCAGGGCGAATCCCTGTGACGAGTTCACGTCCCGCGGCTGCGCCACAGCGAGCAGCGACAGCGCGCAAATGGCCGCCGCGAGCAGGTGCACCGGCGCGGTCTTGCGCGCGGCCTCGCGCAGCGACTTTGACACGAGCGCTGCGTCGACGACCGCGAGCGCGAGCGGAATCGTCACCGCGATCTCTTTGCTCCAGCACGCCAGCGCCGAACCGACGCACAGCACGGTGAGCCAAAGCGCCCTGCGCCCGGAGGGCTGCGCGAGCTTGACGAAAGCCGCGACGGCCACGAGGTAAAACAGCGACGAGAGCGACTCATACCTGTGGACTACATAGGTGATCGCCGAAGTGTGGAGCGGGTGCACGCTCCACAGCGCAGCGGCCCACAGCGCGATCGCCGGCGCGTTCGCGCGCGCGGCCTCGGGGGCGCGCGGCAAACGGAGCGCGGCGCGCACCAGGTAGGCGACCAGCAGCGCATTGACCGCGTGGACGCCGATGTTGAACACGTGAAAGGGCCAGACGGCGCCGCCGCCGATGACCCAGCACAGCGCGAACGTGACGGAGACTACGGGGCGCGACGACGCGTCGAGCCACCCCGCCGGCCACAGCGCGTGCACGGCGGGCGCGTCTACGATGTTGCTCCCGTCGTCGAAGACGAAGGCGCCGTGGAGCGACCCGAGGTAGGGCGCGACGGCGAGGGCGACGATCAAGGCGGGCCCGATCCAGCGGCTCGGGGTCACGCTCCGCTGCTCGGGTGGCGCCTGCGCTTCTTGGTCTTCGTCGGTCACGGCACACCGATAGCCGTCCGGCTGCACAAAACCTAGCAGCCTGTTGAAGCGGGCCTACGCGGAGATTCGAGCTGCGAATCGGGTGTCCGTGCGGGCCGTACTGAAGCCCAAACCCGCGCTCTTTCATTGCGGGTAGCCGGAGGCCTCGCCTGATTGAAGGGCGAGCCGTACGCTTTTCCGGCGCCCCGCCGGCGGCGCGCATGCACGGCTGCTTCGCGTTTCACGTTCGTTGCACGGCCGCGCGATTTTTCCCGCAATCTGCGCGCCCCGGCGCGGGCGTATCCTCGACTTGTGCGCACGTTATCCACAGGCCTCGCGTCACGATCGCAGCCATTGTCAGCCGCGGCATGCGTGCATCCCTCACGCATCCACACCCCCCGCGGGCCTTGCGCCCTACATGCTTCTGCCGGCGCCGGGCGCGTCACCTCCGCGAAACATTTTACAAATGCGGCTCTGCGCGCGGGCCGGACGCGGGCGTGATACGAGTCGCCCGATGGCCGAGATCGTCCTCTACAACTACTGGCGCTCGTCGTCGTCGTACCGGGTGCGCTTCGCTCTCGCCCTCAAAGGGCTCGCGTACCGTTACGTGGCGGTCAACTTGCTCGACAAAGAGCAGCGCGAAGTATCGCATGTCTCGCGCAGCCCGACAGGCTACGTGCCGTGCATCGAAATCGACGGTCGCTCGATGATCGAGTCGGTGGCGATTATCGAGCTGCTCGATGAGCTGTTTCCCGACCCTCCGCTCTATCCGCGCGATCAGTGGCAACGCGCGCGGGTGCGGGCGATGGTTGAGCTCATCAACGCCGGCATTCAGCCGCTCCAAAACCTCAACGTCCTCGAGCGGCACTCGAGCGATCCGAAAGAGCGCATCGCCTGGGCGAAGCACTTCAACGAGCGCGGTCTGGCGGCGCTCGAGCAGCTCATGATCGCGAACGAGGCCGACGGAATCTGCGGCCATTTCGCCTTCGGAGATGCGCTCACCGCAGCCGACCTGTGCCTCGTGCCGCAGCTCTACGGCGCGCGTCGCTTCGGCGTCGAGCTGGCTCACTATCCGCGCGTTCTCGCCGCCGGCGAGGCCGCTGCTGCGACCAAAGCGGGTCTGGCCGCCGCCCCCGAGGCACAGCCCGACGCCGTCCGGTCGTGATGCGCCCGGAGCCCCGTGATGCGCTCCTGTCGCGCGCGGATCAGGTCTTCGGCGCAGCCTCCGGCGAGGTGAGACTGCTCGACGCCATTGCCTGGCCGCGATCGGTCGAGCACGAGTTCTTCGGCAGCGGCGCCACGCGGCTGCCGGCGCCCGCGCTGGTGGTCGATCGCGTGCGGGTCGAAGCCAGCCTCGCGACGCTGCGCGCGTTCGAGCTTGAGCTGCAGGGGGACCACCCGATGCTCGATTGGCTTCGCGCCCTTTGCCGCTCGCACGCAGACGCGCACGGGCTCGTGCTCGCGATCGGCACTCCGCGGTTTTACGAGCTGTCTCTCGGGCTCTACGGCGGGGCGCGCACTACTGCGCTCGATGGCGACACGACGAACCTCGACCTCGCACAGCACATCCTCGCCCGCCTCGACGGCGCAGTCGCGCACGCGCCCGCAGCGCGCCTCGACACCGACGCGTTTGTCGCGCTCATCGAGCGCAAGCTCGCCCGTCGCTCGCGCCCGATCGAACTGGCCATTGTGCGCGATCCCGAGCTGCACGCGAAGGTCATCTGCGGCACGCGCCGGCTCCGCGTGCGCGAGGGCGCCCAGTTTTCGCGCGACGAGGCTGAGGGGCTCTATGAGCACGAGGTCGAGACCCACGCCCTCACGGCGCAGAACGGCGACGCGCAGAAGCGGCTGCGCTTCCTGCGATCGGGGGGCCCCCGGGCGACGCGCACCCAGGAGGGGCTGGCCGTGTTCGGCGAGCTGTACAGTCATTCGCTCTCGTCGCCGCGTCTGTCGCGCCTCGCGACGCGCGTGCTCATGGTCGGCATGGCGGAGGACGGCGCCTCGTTTCTCGACGTCTACCGATACCTCGTCGCCGAGGGCGCCGAACCGCACGACGCTTACCTCGACGTCCAGCGCGTGTTTCGTGGGGGCAACGTCGCCGGAGGGGCGCCCTTCACGAAAGATGCCTGCTACCTCGCAGGTCTGGTCGACGTATACAATTTCCTGCGGGTCGCCGTGCGCGCGGGCGCCCGCCAAATCGCCGAGGTGCTCGTCTCCGGCCGCCTGGCGCTGGGCGATCTCGACGCCCTGCTTTGGCTCCGCGCTCAGGGAGTACTCACGGCTCCCAGGCTCGTGCCGCGCTGGCTCGACAAGTGGGATACGTTGCTCTCCTATTTTGCCTTCACTTCGTTCCTGAACGAGGTCGACCTCCCGCCCGTGGTCGCGCGCCACCGCGCGCTGCTCGAGCGTGCCTCGGCGCTCGCTTCGGAAGGCGATTGAGGCCTTTTTTACGCATGTTTCGACGCTGGCCTGCCGGTGGCAGTCCGGCGCTGCTCGCCGGGCTTCTGGTCGTCGGTTCGGCGCGCGCGCAGCCCCTGAAGACGTGGGGCGGTCAGGAGGGCATAACCTCCGAGGTGTCGCCGCCCGAGGCCGCTCTCGCGAATGTAGCTCCTCCCGAACCTCCGAGCGCCACGCTGGGTGTTCCCGTCGATGCGCTGCCCGCGCCTCTGGCGGACGACCACACGGGCGCGGGCGTCTCGCCTCCGCGCGGAATCGGGCGGGCGGGCGTGCGCTATGAGCTCGAAGGGGTCGAGGTCGTCGGCAACACGGTCACGCGATCGCGGCTGGTGCTGCGGTACGTGCCATTTTCGGCTGGAGACACGGTCGACGTCGACGACCCAGCGCTCGTGATGACGCGCTTTCGTCTGCTCGGCACCGGCTACTTTCGCGAAGTCGAGCTGTCGCTGAAGAAGGGGTCGCGACGCGGGGCGGCGGTGCTCGTCGTCCGCGTGACGGAGCGAAACACCTTGGTCGTCAGCGACGTGTGGCTCGGGATCGCTTCCGACGTCGAGCCCAGCGGCGCCGCGCGCCCCGTCACCGCGTTCGGCGGCGTCGACGTCACAGAGCACAACCTTGGCGGCACGGGGGCCGCGATAGGCGGAGCCGTGGCCCTCGCAGACCGGCAGCTCGCCCTTCGCGCGCGCTTCGCGGACCCGCAATTTTTAGGCTCGTCGTGGATGGTCGAGGCCCAGCTTCTATACAACCACGCCCGCGATTATTTTGGCGCGCGCGACGTGCTCGTCTCCGATCCCGCGCAGCCCGCGCAGGACTTCGCGGTCATCACCTACGAACGCTTCGGCGGCCTCATGGGCGCCGGTCACGATCTCGATCGCTCGACCCGCCTCTTCGTTGACTACAGGCTCGAGCGGGTCGACGCGTCCTTTCCAGTGGCGGCGAGCCATCGTCGGGGCCTCGACGTGGAGCCGATCGATTTCTATGCGATCCGAGGCGGCGCGACGCTCTCCGGAATTCATGCCTCACTCGTGCATGATACACGCGATGAGCCTGTGCTCCCGACGCAGGGCTCCCACGCTTCGCTGGTGGCCGACCTCGCGCCCGCGGTGCTCGGCGGCGACTACGCGTTCTTCAAGGTTCAGGCGCGTCTGCTCAAGTGGTTTTCCCTCCCGAAGCAGCACGTGCTCCGCCTCGAGGCGTTCGGCGGCGCCATCTCTGGCGACGCGCCGCTCTTCGAGCGGTTTTACGTCGGCGACTTCAGCGATCTGCTCCCCGACCGGGTGCTCGATCTCAACTTCGACAGGCGCGCCGCGCCCAATTTTTTCTCCAACGCCATCGCCGAGGTGCGCTACGGCGAGTACGCAGCCAAGCTGTCGGCCGAGTACCGCGTCCCGCTCTATCGCGGCCAGCGCAGCATTTACGGGATCGACTTCTTCGGCGCGGCGGGCCTGTACTCCGTCGCCACGCTGCGCGATCTCACGCAGCCCGCGCGCGGCTACGAGGCCCTGGCGAGGCTCCCGATCGACGTCACGTGCAACCTCGGCGTGCGCATCTCCACTTCGGTCGGCGGCTTTGCGTTCGGGCTCTCGACGCTCCTCGGCTTCATCCCGGTCCACGCGGTGCCGCAATGAAGCGCGCCTCGCGATGGTCTCCACTGATCGCGATCACGATCGCGCTGCTCGCTCCGGCGGTGGCCCGCGCTGACGATCCGCCCGCCGCTGCGGCCAAGCTCCCGGCCAGGCAGGCCAACTACGCATGGGACGCGGTGACCTCCGGGCCCGACGCGGGGCAGACGCTGCTGCGCGCGAGCTTTTCGTTCCGCGATGCGATCGACGCTCCGCTCGCCGCCAAGCTGTCGAGCGGGCTGCCCATGGTCATCGCGATGCGCGCCTATTTGTTCGCCGAAGGCGTGGAGGCGCCCGTCGCGCTCGCCGTTCGCTCGTGCCGCGTCGTCTACGATCTGTGGGATGAGGTCTACCGCATCCGCCTCAGCGGACCGGGCGGCGAGCGTGACTCCGCCGCGGTTTCGACGGAAGGCGTTCTGCGCCAGTGCGCTGAGGCGCGCGATCTAGCGCTGGCCTCGCGCAGCGCCCTCCGCCCCGGAACGAGCTACTTTCTCGGCGTGATCGTCGACGTAAACCCCATCAGCCCCGAGATGCTCGACCAGATGCGCCGCTGGGTTTCGCGTCCTGCCGGGTCGACCAACCTCACTCCGAGCGACGCGCTGTTCGGCTCCTTCGTCGGTCTGTTCGTCCGCGACATCGGCACAAGCGATCGCAAGCTCCGCTTTCGCACGCAGTCGGTCGGGCGATAACCGCGCTATCATCGCGCCGCGGTGCTGCCCGAAATCGTCACGCAGAAGCTCGACAGCCTGCCGGTCGCCCCGGGCGTCTATCTGTTTAAGGACAAGAAAGGCGAGGTCGTCTACGTCGGCAAGGCCAAGAGCCTCCGAAGCCGCGTTCGCAGCTATTTCCAGGAGTCCACCGGCGACGTCCGCGCCTTTATTCCGATGCTCCCGCGCATCATCGGTGACCTCGACACGGTCGTCACCGCGAACGAAAAAGAAGCGGCCATTCTCGAGGACAACCTCGTCAAGCGCCACAAGCCGCGGTTCAACGTCAAGCTGCGCGACGACAAAAGCTTCATCGTGCTCAAGCTCGCGACCTCGCAGCCGTGGCCCCGCCTCGAGGTCGAACGCATGCACCGCGGCGAGCACGCCGAAGCGGAGATCAGCGCCGAGCAGAAGCGGTCCGACCAGAGCGCGAAGCTCTTCGGCCCGTACCACTCGGCCACCGCGGCGAGGCGCACGCTGCATCTCGTGAACAAGCACTTTCAGCTGCGCACGTGCGGCGATCTCGAGCTGGCTTCGCGAAGGCGCCCCTGCCTGCAATACCAAATCAAGCGCTGCCCTGCGCCGTGCGTGCTCGACGTCGACGCCGCGTGGTACGCTGATCAGGTTCGGGCTGTGGCCATGTTTCTCGATGGCCGGCACGACGAGCTGTCGCAGGAGCTCGACGCGCGCATGAAAGACTCGGCCCGCGCGATGCGCTTCGAGCTCGCCGCGGTCTATCGCGATCAGCTGCGCGCCATCGAGGTCGCGCGACAGGAGCAGCGCGTCGTGTCGACCGATCGCGCCGATCGCGATGTGCTGGGCCTGCACCGCGAAGGCGACCTTGTCGAGCTCGCGCTGCTGGTCATCCGCGCGGGCAAGCTGGCCGACGTGCAGACTTATTCGCTCAAGAGCGCCGAGCTGCCGGACGACGAGATCGTGTCGGCATTTTTGTCGCAGCACTACGCCGTCGACGCCCTCGCGAGCGTCGTCGTTCCTCCCGAAATTCTCGTGTTTGCGCTGCCGGACGGGGTCGCGGGAGCGGGGGAGTGGCTGTCCGATCGCCGGGGCAGCAAGGTCGTGATCGCCTGCCCGCAGCGCGGCACCAAGGTCGACCTGCTCGCGCTCGCGACCGACAACGCCCGCCACTCCTTCGTCGAAAAGCAGCGCACTGGCGACGACGTCGAGGCGAGGCTCGCGCAGCTTCAGGAGCGACTTCGCTTGCCCACGTTGCCGCGGCGCATCGAGTGTTGTGACATCTCGCACCTCGGCGGCGGAGACACGGTCGGCGCGGTCGTGGCTCTGCGCGACGGCGCGCCCGACAAGAAGCGTTACCGATCGTTTCGCGTCAAAGGTGTCGCACGCAAAGGCGTGCCCATCGAAGACGCGGGGGTCGATGGCGCGGCCGATCGCGCGGGGTTCAACGACGACTACGCCGCGATGTACGAAGTGCTCGCGCGGCGCTTTCGTCGCGGGCTGGCGAGCGCGGCCGCCGCAGACGCCGAAGCCGACGGCGACGCCGAGTGGGACCTGCCCGACCTGATGGTCGTCGACGGCGGCAGGGGACAGCTCGCGGTGGCCCTCGCGGCTGCGCGCGACCTCGGGCTCCACTCCCTTTCCATCGTGGCGCTCGCGAAGGAGAAAGAAAACGTCGCCGGCGAGACGCTGGTCGACCGCGTCTACCTGCCCGGGCAAAAGAATCCGATACCGCTCAAGAGCCACACTGCTTCGCTCTTTTTTCTGGCCCGCGTGCGCGACGAAGCGCACCGCTTCTCGAACTTCGCGCGAAAGCGTCTCGGCAAGCAGCGGCGTTTTCACTCGGCGCTCGACGACGTCGCGGGCATCGGCCCCGTCATCAAAAAAGCGCTCCTCACGAAGCTCGGTAGCCTGGCGGCCATCACCCGCGCCACCGACGACGAGCTGCTCGCCGTGCCCGGGGTTCGCCGAAAACACCTCGTCGCCTTGCGCGACGCCCTCCCGAAATCCGAGCCGCGAAGCTGAGCGCAGGCCGCCCGCGCGCGGATCGCAGCGCGCGAAAAGCGTCACCCTCGTTGCTTGGCTGCCAACAGCGTTGGCATGTTTTCCCCCAAATGCGTTCGATTTTGGCTGTTCGCGCTTGGCACCCTGTGTGCTTTACTGACGGTAACCACTGCCGTAGTGCGCGCGCGGATCGCGCACCGATCACGTCGGCGAGGAGCTCGAAACAACATGGACGAAAAACAGCAGTCGAACGGCCTCGGCGCCGGCGCGAGAAAGCTCATCGGGGGCGCGATTATCGGCTCGGTGATCGCTATCAGCGTCGGATGTTTGAGCCGCCCCGTCGCAGGCTTGCAGCCCACGACGAAGACCAATTTCAACACTGTCGTCAAACAGCAGGCGATCGACAAGGTCGACCTCCTGTTCGCGATCGACAACTCGCGCTCCATGGGCGACAAGCAGGCGCTGCTCGCTGCAGCGGTGCCCGACCTCATCGGCCGCCTGCTCAGCCCCGACTGCATCAACCCGACCGATCCCTCGGTGGCGCCCACCGCCTCGGCGAAAGATCCGAAGACGGGTCAGCCGACCTGCGCCGACCCGCTGAAGCTCGAGTTTCCGGCCGTTTACGACCTGCACATCGGCATCGTCTCGTCGTCGCTCGGCGGCGGCGGCGCGGAGCAGACCGGCGGCACGGCCATTTGCCCCGACACGGCGCTCGAGCCGGTTTACAGCAAGTACAACGGCCACAACAACGACAAGGGCCACTTGCTCAACCGCAAGCGTCCGGTCGCTGCCAACTCCACCGGCGTCGAAGACACCGTGGCCAACGCGGTCGCCAAAGACGGCTCCGGCGGCAACTTCCTCGCGTGGCTTCCCGCGATCGACAAGAACAACGGCAAGGCCCAGCCCAACGTCCCGGTCGAGCCCGACCAGACCACCCTCGAGGCTGATTTCAAGTCGCTCGTCGGCGGCACACAGGAATACGGCTGCGGTCTCGAAGCTCAAATGGAGAGCTGGTACCGCTTTCTCGTTCAGCCCGACCCGTGGGACTCCATTCAGATCGTCGACGACCCGAACGGGGGCCCGAAAAAG
>CANJCO010000060.1 GCA_947473045.1 Myxococcales bacterium
AGCAGGGTGTTGAAAAACACCCTGATAGTAATTGGCGAAGCCAATTGCGTGGGGTGGGGACCCCGAAAAACCGCGTTTTTCGGGGCGGGGAGGTGCATACCTCCCCGAGATGAAAGGCTAGCAGGCCGTTCTTCAACGGCCTGTTAGACCTGCGAAGAACCGCGTCTGTCGTGGCGGCGAGGTGCATGCCTCCCCGAGATGAACGGCTAACAGGGCGTCTTTCGAGCGTCGTGTCAGGTCTTTGGACGCTCGCCGAGGCCAAAGCCGTCGTGGAGCGCGCGCACCGCGAGCTCTGTGTATTTTACAGCGACCAGACACGAGATTTTGATCTCGCTCGTCGATATGGCCTGAATCGGGATGCCCTCGTCTGCGAGCAGGCGAAACATCTTTGCAGCTACGCCCGCGTGGGAGCGCATGCCGAGGCCCACGATCGACACCTTGGCGATGGCGCTGTCGTAGCGCACCTCGCGCGCGCCGAGACGCTCTCGCGCGATCGCCTCGATTTCAGGCTTCGCGCGATCGAGATCGCTGCGGGCGATGGTGAAGGTGATGTCGGTCTCGTCCTGCGCGCCGCGCGACGCGCCCTGGATGATCATGTCGACCGCGATGTTCTTGTCGGCGATGGCGCCGAAGAGATCGGCCGCGGTGCTCGGGGTGTCGGTGAGGCCGATGACCGCGACGCGCGCCTCGCTCTTGTCGTAGGCCACCCCGGCCACCACCACGCGCTCGAGCGACTGATCTTCCGCGGTGACCCACGTGCCCTCCGCGTCCGAGAACGACGAGCGCACGTGAATGGGAACTCCATACTTCATCGCGATCTCCACACTTCTAATTTGCAGCACCTTCGCGCCGAGCGAGGCGAGCTCGAGCATCTCCTCGAACGAGATGCGGTCGATCTTCGTGGCCGAAGGGCACACGTTCGGGTCCGTGGTGTAGACGCCGTCGACGTCGGTGTAGATTTCGCACGCGTCGGCGCCGATGGCCGCGGCGATGGCGACGGCGCTGGTGTCGGAGCCGCCGCGACCGAGCGTGGTGATGTCGCCTGACTCGCTTACGCCCTGAAAACCAGCCACGACTGCGATTTCTCCGGCTGCGACGGTGGAAGCGATCTTCGTGCCGTCAATGGCCTGAATGCGGGCTTTGGTAAACGCGCCGTCGGTCCGTATTCGCACTTGATGGCCGAGCAGCGAGCGCGCCCGGCCTCCCTCGGCCTGAATCGCGAGCGCGGTCAGCGCGGCCGCGACCTGCTCGCCAGTCGCCGCGAGGGCGTCCATCTCGCGCGCGTCGGGCACGGTGGTGAGTTGGTGGGCGAGCCCGAGGAGGCGGTTGGTCTCCCCGCTCATCGCGCTCACGATCACGACGACGTCATCGCCCCTGCGCTGCGCCGCCAGGCACCTGCGCGCCACGCTGCGAATGCGCTCGATCGAGCCGACCGAAGTGCCACCGAATTTCTGAACGACGAGCGCCACTACGCGACGCTTTAGGAAGCGCCGGCTTCAGCGTCAATGGTGCACAGGCTTCGGCTTCTTGCCGCGCGGCGCGGCAACGGGAACCGCGTCCGGCATCGGCGCGGGGGCAGGCGCGGGCGCAGCCGCTGCGGCGCCGCGCTGATTGTACTTCTGTGCGTCGTATTTGATGCGCTCGGGCTCGTCGAAGAGGCGCGCGTCCATCGCGTGCGCGTCGTGCTTGCCGCTCGTGACCATCATGATGCCCACGACCGCCGTGATGAGCCCGGCGGTCATGCCGAGGTAACCGCCAGTGCGAAGCCCGCCGCCGGAGCTGGCGCCAGTGTTCGGATCGACAGTCGGCCCACCGATCGCGTAGAGCAGCGTGCTCGCGGCAAACACGCCGCCGCCGATGCCCAGCACGATGCCTCCCACGCTGTTCCGGCGCATGCCCGACTGGTGGTACCTGTCGTATTTCTCGACGGCCTCGGTGTCGTCGACGATGCGGTAGAAGCTCTCGTCGTCGATGCGCGAACCACCCTGCATCGGAAACCACTCGCGCTCGGTCCAGCTGACCGCCTGGTTTTCGTAGTGCGTGTTCGTAGCCACAAGCTGCCCCTGCGCGTTGCGCACTTCGTCCTGCCCCGTGGCGACGCGCTGCGTGCCGGTGCGCAGAACGGTCTTGTCGTAGACGCGCATCGGCTCGCCGTTCGCGGGCGTATACGAGCTGCGAAGCTCCGCGCAGCCGACGACGGAGGGCAGCGCTACCAGGGCAAAAGCGACAAGACGCATGTTGGGAGACACGATACCCGATCGCCATCGGCCGCAAGACGACTTTTGTAACGCGCCGGTTGACGGTAACGCATGAGCTGTCGCAACGTGGCGGGGTCGTGAGCGCGTACGCGAGCTACCTCATTCAGACCTTCGTCACGCTCGTCGCCGTCTGCGGCGTTGCGTTCGTAGTGCTCTACGGCGCGCGCAAGCTGGGCGCCGGCAAGGCGCAAGGCGCAATCAGCCTGGCGGGTCGTCTCCCGCTCGACGCGCGACGCAGCGTGGTGCTGGTGCGCGTCGGCGCGCACGTGTTCGTCGTGGGCGTGAGCGACGCCGGCTTCACGAGACTGGGCGAAGTCGACGCGGGCGAGCTGCCTGTCGTCGAGCCGGCGCCCGACGCGTTCTCGAAAGTCCTGGCGCGCGTGACGACGAAGCGCTCGACCGCGCGCGAGGACGCGTGAAGCTGCGTCTCCTCGCTCCGACCGCGGCAGCGCTCGCCGCCCTGCCCGCGCACGCCATCGCCGCCCCTGCGGAGGGAGCGGGCGCCGACGATCTCCTGGGACGTCCCATCGTGCTGGTCGTCGCGCTCGCGCTCGTCTCGCTGCTGCCGATCGCCTTCATGAGCGTGACTGCGTTCGTGAAAATATCCACGGTGCTTCAGATCGTTCGCAGCGCCATCGGCGCCCAGAGCGTGCCCTCGAACACGGTGATCATGGCGCTCGCGGCCTCCCTCACCCTCCTCGCGATGGCGCCCGTCGGAGAGGAAATTTGGACCCGCGCCAGTCCCCTGATGCTCGCTGAAAAAACGCCGACGACGCAGGCGCTCGTCCAGGGCGGCATCGAGGCCGTGCGCGAGCCGATGCGCGCGTTTCTCAAGAAGAACGCCAGCGACAAGGAGCGGGCGCGCTTCGTCGCGGTCGCAAAGGGGGCCCGCGAAGGCGCCGCCAAAGCCGCCGTAACGGCCGACGACCTCGATGTGCTCATACCGTCGTTCGTCGTGACGGAGCTCACCGTGGCGTTTGCCGTCGGGTTTCTTATCTATTTGCCATTTCTGGTCATCGATCTGGTGATCGCGAACGTGCTGCTCGCGCTCGGAATGCAGTCACTCAGCCCGACGCAGATAAGCCTGCCGTTCAAGCTGCTGCTCTTCGTGGGGATCGACGGGTGGGGGCTGCTCGCGCAGGCGCTGGTCACGGGCTACAAATAGCGGCTGCGCGCTCAGCGCACGAGCGGCCCGTGCCCCGCAAGTCTGTCACGCAGCGTTACATAGCCAACCCGCAACACGACATCGCCGCCGGCAGCCGGATCTCGGGGAACGTTTTTGGCGTCGGGCAGGTCGCCCGCGCCCGCGTCTCCTGAATAGCGAACCGCGCTGCCGCTCGCGTTTCGCGCCGCCCCCTCGCCAGCGAGCGCGCCATCGAGGTCGCCCTCCCTCAGCTGAGGCAAGGCCCGATTGGCCGGCGCCCCGGACTCGACGGTGATGTCCGGGTGGAGGCCATCAGCCTGAATCGCATGACCGCTCGGCGTATAATAGCGGGCCGTCGTAAGACGCATTCCCTCGCCGCCCGGCAAATCGATAATCGACTGCACACTTCCCTTACCGAAGGTTCGCTCCCCTACAACGAGCGCTCGCCGGTTGTCCTGCAGCGCTCCGCCGACGAGCTCAGAGGCGCTCGCCGACCACTGATTCACGAGCACCACGACCGGAACGTCCGAGAGCGCGCCACCGCTGCGACTGCCCACTTCGTCGATGAGAATCCCCCGATGACGGGTCGAGTAAATCGCGCCCGCAGAGAGAAACTCATCGGCGACCGCAGCCGCCTGATCGACGAGTCCGCCCGGATTTCCCCGCATGTCGAGCACGACCCCGGCGATGGGCGCCTTCGCCTCCGCGCGAATCGCGGCGATCGCGCGCAGCAGCTCATCATGGGTTTTGTCTTGAAACTGCTTGATGCAAATGTAGGCAATATCGCCCGCGAGCCGCTTTCCGACGACGCTCGTGACGTGCACAATCTCGCGCACGAGATCGAACGAAAGCGGCTCGCGTTGGCCCTCGCGGCGAACGGCCAGCAGCACGTGGGTACCCGGTGTTCCCCGCATGGTGCGTACGAGCTTGTCGAGCGACGTGGCCAGCGCAGGCTTGCCGTCGATGGCCACGATCTTGTCTCCGCTCACGATGCCCGCGCGCGCGGCCGGAGACGACTCGATCGGCGCCACGACGGTGATTGCGTCTCCGCGCAAGTCGACCTCGAGCCCAACCCCGCCGAACTGGCCGCCCGTGTCGCCGTTGAACAGCGCATAGTCGGCTGCGTTCATATACGAGGAGTGAGGATCGAGCTCGGCCACCATGCCCTTGATCGCGCCCTCCACGAGGCGCTTGCGGTCGACCGGGTCGACGTAATCGTTTTCGATTTGCGCGACGACGCGCCCGAGCTGCGAGATCGCGAAATAGGGACTCTCAGCGCCCGGAGCGGCGCTCGCTGCGCTCCCGCTCGCGAGCTGAGCCACGAGCCCGCCGGCAAAGGCGCAGGCAGGGAGCAAGAGCGTTCGAACGAGTCGATTTTGCATCACGGGGATCGGTAGCACACGCCGGCAGCGAGGGACGACGCCCGCATGCGGAGGGCGACCCGGCGGAGCCTTCGACCGCTTCACCCGCCGTGAGCCCCCGCGCGTCAGTCGGCGAGCGCTTCGTCGACCGAGGCGGCTGTCACGGCCCCTTTCGATGCCGTTTTCGAGCCCCTGCGCGAGCCCCTTTTCGAGCCCCTCCTCGCGCCGTTACCCCCCGCTACGGCTTCGGCGGCGCCACGTTTCGTTCGGTCCGCGCGATTTCGTCGATGCGACGCTCGAGGTAACACAAGCCTGTGGTTATCGATTCGGTGCCGAAGCAGGCCGCGTCGTCCGACGCGGTTTGCGTCCGGCCGCCTGTCGTCACCGACACCGTCGCCGTAGCGGCGTCGCTTATGCCGCTTTTGTATTCTGCATTCAGTTTCGAAAAGGAGAGTCGTTCGAGCGCGTCAAACAGCTCGCGCGCCCGCGGCGGACTGATGCGCGACAGCTTCGTGCCCATCGACGCAACATGCCCGCGGCCCACGAAGCTCACCTCTCCGTCGGCGCGAACGGTGACCTCATAGACGGGGCAGTTGCCCTCACAGGCCCCCCGCACGAGCGTCACGCTCGCGTCAGGCGGCGGCGCCGTCAGCGCGCGGCGCTTGGCGGTCGAGCAAAAGCCTTCGCGTCCGAGCAAGGCCGCGTCTGCGGCCTTCGCGAGCGCTGCGGAGTGGCCCCTGTCGACGTCGGCGCGCTCGACGCCGCCCGCGAGCTCGGTGGCGCCCTCGCAATCGCCGCGCGCCAGCGCCGCTGAGAGCGCCCGCGCGTCGAAATACAGCCCGGGTGCAGCGCGATCCGCGAGCTTGGCGAGTGCCTCGGCTTTCCCAACCGCGCAGCCGCGATCGCCGATGCAGGCCGGCTCGTGATCGACGCCCGGTGGCGGCGCTGCGTCTGGAGAGGCCGGGCGCCTGCGCAGGCCGAAGAACGTGGCTCCGATCGCCGCGGCGGCGACGACTACGACCATCACGACCTTCTTGCACATTACAGCGGCGAGCTCGCCGCGCCGCCGAACGCGATGGCGGCGCCCGCCTCAGGCAGCGTCTGCGCGGTGACCGTCAACGTGTCGCCGGCAGGCTTTGCCGAAAATACGCGGCCATCTGTCGAAAAGCCCCACACCGCGAAGTCCCAGGCCGCGAGGCCGTACACCTGGGAGTACCCGATGGGGCCATAGTTCTTCACGATCGCGCCCTTCGTCGGGTCTACCTCCACAAGGCAATCGCCGCACGTCTTTCCGTTCGCGTCGACGCCGGTGACTGACAAATACAGGTGCTTGTCGGCCGAGTAGACGAGGTCACCGCTCGAAGACAGGGTGATCGCGGGCTGGTCTTTCGCGAGGTAGCCCAGGGTGACCGTCTTGCCCGTGGCGGTGTCGATCTGCACGTAGGTCGCCCCCGCGTACCCTACGAGCACTTCCCTGGTCGCATCGAGCACGCCCTTCGGAAGAAAGGCGAGCCCGGTGACGCCGGGCGTACCTCCCACTTTCGTACAGACGCCCGAGGCTCCGTCGACCTTGTACAGCGAGTCGCTCACCGCAAAGATGCCCCCCGCGCTGTCGACCGCCACGTCGGTTACGATGGCGACGTCGAAGCAGCCGGTCATCGGACCGACCAGCGTGACGGCGTGGGAGCGGGTGTCGATTTTATAGAGCGAGTCGCTGCTCGTCGCGAACGCGAACTTTGGCTGATCGGTGGCCGCAGGCGGAGCATCGTCGCTACCGCAGGCTGTGAGCGCCAGGAGCCCGAGGGCAAACACATACCGCATCCAACGCAGGTGACGCCGCCGCCTCGCGCCTGTCAACGCAAAGCGAGGTAGTGTCGGCACCGTGGATGCCGATCACGCCCTGCTTGGCTGGCTGTACGCAGGCAGTTCGCGAGGGCCAGTGTATGTTGCAATGGTCATGCTCTCGGCGATCGGCGGCGGGTGGGGCATGCTCGCGCTCGCGCCGCTGCTCTTCGTCGCGCGCGCCCGCGCCTTCGCGGCGGCGGCGGCCCTCACGCTGGGCGCCAACGCGCTGGTCGTGTTCGTGACCAAGGCGATCGTAGGGCGCCCGAGGCCGTGCGCGTGCGTTCCCGGCATCGAGGCGCTCGGCTTTCGTGCGCCGACCGACGGCTCGTTTCCCAGCGGTCACGCCGCCGGCAGCTTCGCGTTCGCGCTATTTTTTTCGACCTGGATGCTCTCGCGGAGCCCGCGCTCCGCGTTCGCCCGCGGCACGTCAGCGCTGGCCATCGCGCTGGCGTTCGGCGTCGCGGCGTCGCGCGTAGTGCTCGGCGTTCACTTTCCCAGCGACGTCGCAGCCGGCGCTGCGCTTGGCGGCCTGATTGGCTGGGCGGGCGCGCGCCGCAGCCTCAAACGACTTCAATCAACGGATCTGGGCGACGGGGACGCTTCGCGCTAACCTCATTGGTATGCGTGCGCTGCTGCTGTGTGTTGGCGTCGCGGCGGCGGCGTGCAGCGCCGTTGGAAGCGGCGCGACTGCCGCGCAAGACGCAGGGGTAGACGCGCACAAGCACCCGCTGGCCGATTTCGACGCAGGCGCCGTCACGGTCACCGGACCTGACAAGCTGTCGGAGACAGGCCTGTACGCCGACTTCGCGAGCCGCACCCTGGCCGCAGGCGTGATTTCGTATGCCCCGCGCTATCCGCTCTGGTCCGACGCAGCTGCGAAGGATCGCTATCTGCTGCTTCCTCCCAATGCGCAGATCGACACTGCGAACATGGATGGGTGGGTGTTTCCCGTCGGGACAAAGGCCTGGAAAGAATTTCGCGTCGGCGGAGCGCTGATCGAGACGCGGCTTCTGTGGAAGGCCAGGCCCGACGCCTGGTTCGAGGTCGCCTACGCGTGGTCCGCCGATGGCACCGACGCGATCGCGGCGCCGAACGGTGTCAAGAACGCGCTGGGAAACACCCATGATATTCCCACACAGGTGCAGTGCGACGGCTGCCACGGCAACGTCACCGACGGTTTCATCGGCGTCTCGGCGCTTCAGCTGAGCAACGGACCTGCAGGCATGCTCGCGCAGCTGGCCGCGCAGGGCAGCCTGACGCAGCCTCCCGGTCGCGAGTTCGAAGTGCCCGGCGCAGGCGTCACCAAAGACGCGCTCGCGTACTTGCACGCCAACTGCGGGCACTGCCACAACGACACCACGCGCATGAAGAACCAAACCGCCCTGCGCCTCGACGTGCACGTGAGCGACGCCACCCCGGAGCAGACCGGCGCCGAGCGCACGTCACCGGGTCTCGTGATGCGGCACATCCTGCCACCGAACATCGACAAGGCGGTCGTGCCGGGAGATCCATCTCAGAGCGGGCTTTGGCTCCGCATGCAGCGCCGCGGGGACGACTGGGAGATGCCCCCGCTCGCCACGAAGGTTGTCGACGACGCCGGCGTGGCGCTCGTCGGCGCGTGGATCACTGCGCTTAAGTAGCGTCCCGCGCGGACTTGCGGGCCCCCAAGGCCAGCGATGCCAGCGCGAACAGCGCGATCCCGGCCACTCCGAGCGCAGTCTCGAGCAGCAGCATTCCCTTGGCGCCCCATCGCGTCTGCGCCCACGCGAGCAGCAGCCCCATGTACCAAATGGGCGTGTTCGAGAGCGACGCGAAGCCGTTGTATTTCGTCGCTGCGTGACCCTCGTGGCCGATCGCGTCGAACACGAGCGCCGAGAACGCAGCATACGAGAGGCCGGTCACGAACGCGTAGACAACATTGTATAATACATACATTGTCGGGGTCATGGGCGAAAACGCCATCGCAGCGGTCACGCAGGCCATCATCGCGCCGAAGACTGCATACGAGACGCGCCCGCTGAGGCGCTGGCAGACCCAGCCGCCCGCGAGGCACCCGATCATCGACACGATCCCCGTCAAAAACCCCTGAACGAGCGCCACTTCGTGATCTCCCGCGCCCCACTTGGCCGCCACTTCCGCCTGCACGAGCACCCCACCCGCCGCTCCTGTCGCCACCGGAACGAAGCACAGCACGGCGCCCAGCGTGCCTTCGCGCGCACGCAGCGACTTCCACACGTCGCTTCCTACGTGCTTGACGCTCTTCCACACGGTGCCCTGACCCTTCTCCGACGGCACCTCGGGCACGAGATTCAGCGCGAGCGCGCACATGAGCGTCAGCGAGCCGAGGATCGCGCCCACGAGCCACGGCGTCTTCGTGTATTCGAGGAGGGTCAGCCCCAGACCTCCCCCCAGTCCGGAACCTCCCAGATTTCCGGCCTGATACCAGCCGCTGACGCTGCCGCGATCCGCCGGCGGGGTTACGCTGGCGATGATGCCCTCGACGGCGAAGGCGAGGAAGGTACCGGCCACGCTCGTGAGCAGGATGATGGCCAGCATCAAGTTCAGCGTCTTCGGGCCCAGCGGCACGGTCGCGGTGGCGAAAGTGCCGAGCGCGCACGCCAGGCACGAAATGAAATACCAGCGCTTGCGGCTCAGGGTGATGTCGCCCACCGGAGACCAGAAGAACTTCCAGACGTTCGGAAAGATGGCCGCGGCTCCGAGCAGAGCGCCCTGTTGCACGGTGAGCCCGACCCGCGTGGCAAGGAACGCAAGCGCGACGCTCACGAAGCCTCCCGACGCTCCAAAGGGCACAATCAAGAGGGTGTAGGCGAATGGATGCGGAGGCTTGCGCGCTGCCGGCGCCGCCTTCTCGAGGTTCATCATGGGCGGATCGCACCATTCGACCCGCATTCAGCCGGGAGAGCAACCCCGCTGCAGCGGCGACAGCTACGGGCGCTCGATCGAGCCGTCAGGGCGGCGCGCGAATCGGCCGGGCTCGCGACCGTGCACGGGGCCGTCGGAGGGCCACGGCCAGCCGCCGAAGCGCGTGCGCCGGTAGTCACTCATGGCGCGCTCGATTTCGCCCCGCGAGTTCATCACGAAGGGACCGTGCTGCACCACCGGCTCCCCGATGGGACGCGCCTGCAGCAACAGCAGCTCGCAGTCACCCTCGAGCGCTTCGAGGCGGAGCGGCTCATCGCTGCGGACGACGAGTCCAGCGTGCGTCGCCACGAGGTCGTCCCCCACGCGAATGGCTCCGCCCGCGAAGAAATACAGGGTTCGAATCGTCTCGTCGCTCCGCGCCGCGGGAAGCGTGCAGAATGCACCTTCTTGCAGCTTCAGGCAGGCAATGGCGACGTCTGAGTCGGGGCGCGAAGCCCACGAGCGCGGCGGCGGCGACGGAGGCGCGGCGCCGAGCAGCGAGCCTGCGACCACGGTGATCTCGGCTGTTTTGCCGTCTTCGGTGGTGCGCGTCACGCGCGGCACGCGATCGGCCCACAGCATCGAAAAATGCGGCTCGGCCATTTTGTCTTCGGCAGGCAAGTTGAGCCAGATCTGAAACAGCTCGACCGGGTTGCCTTGATCGCGCTCTAGCAGCGGAAACATTTCCGAGTGCACGATGCCGCCGCCCGCAGTGAGCCACTGCACGTCGCCGCGACCGAATCGCGCCGCCGCGCCCAGCGAGTCGGAGTGATCGATGAGCCCGCGACGCGCGATCGTGACTGTCTCGAAGCCGCGGTGGGGGTGCTGCGGAAAGCCCGGGACCACGTCGCCGTGGTACATGCGCCAGCCGTCGATTCCGGCGAAGTCCTGCCCGATATCGCGACCGGCGAGCGAGGCCGCCGGGCCCATCGCGTCGTTGCCTTTGGGATAGGCGTCGTCGTGGTGAACGCAGAAAAGAAACGGGTCGATGGTCGGCCACTGAAAGCCGAGCGGCACGGATTGAACGATGAGGCTCACGACCTGCACTGTACCCCGACGGCGGCCCGCTGGGGACCTGCGCGCTACGGGAAGCCGGCTCCGCCCGCCCCCGCCGCTGCATGCCCCTTGCGCGAACGGGGGTAGGCGATGCAAACTACGCCGCGAATGCGGAGCGTGTTGCGCCTCTGGCTTGCAGTAACGGTATCGGCCCTCGTGTGGCTGGTGGCCGCGCCTGCGTTCGCCGCGCCGATCTGCGACTCCCGCGGGGCCAGCGCGTTCGCGCCCAACCCGAAGCTCGACGAGCCGGTCGCTTCGCTCGATCTCGTCGCGTCGAGCGACTGCATGTTCGCGGCTGACTTCGGCGTCGGCGTCGATCAGGGCCACGACAGCCGCATCGACCTCGATTTCAGCGTGACTCCTGCGTGCATTATGCACGCTTCTGGCGTCGCGCGCGCCCACAGCGAGCGGCTCAGTGTGGGCCCGGCCGCGCAGCGCGATCCGCCCTCCGCAGACGCCGCGCGCCTCGACCGACCGCCGCGCTGAGCGCGCGTCACCCCCCAATTTGGCGTCGCCTCGCCGCTCGAACAGAGCGCGCGAGCGCGGCCCGCAGGCGGCCCTGGCAGCGCTTGCGGCGCCGCGTGCGCCGGTTTTATGCCGGCCCTGCGCCCGAACTTCTGCTCGTGTGTGTGCAACAAACCAAGGTGAATCATGGCTAAAGAAGACAAAAAGAGCGGGGGCGGTCACTCCGCCGCCGCGAATCCGCCGCCCGGCGGGATGAACATGGGAGTGGCCGTCATCGGCTTCATCCTGTGCTTCGTCTCCGGCGCGGCGCTGATGTGGGGTTACGACGCCAAGCGCATGCGCTCCGGCGAGGCGATCGGCGCCGATACTGCAGGAGGTACGGCCTCTGCCGCCAACTGGTCCGACGAAGAATCCCCCATCCCGGTGTCGAGCAAGGACCCGAGCTGGGGCAGCCGAACCGCCCCCGTCACGATCGTGCACTTCTCGGATTTCCAGTGCCCGTTCTGCTCACGCGTCGAGGCGTCGATCCAGCAGGTGAAGGACACCTACGGTCCCGACAAGGTCCGCATCATCTGGAAGAACGAGCCGCTGTCTTTCCACCCCAACGCCAAGCCCGCAGCCGAGGCCGCCCAGGGCGTCTTCGCGCTCAAGGGCAGCGAGGCGTTCTGGAAATTCCACGGCACCGCCTTCAAGAACCAGTCGGCGCTCTCGTCTGAAAGCTACGAGAAGTGGGCCAAGGAAGCCGGCGTCGACATGGCCAAATTCAAGGCCGGAATCGCCGCCCACACCTGGGCCAAGAAGGTCGACGACGACCACGCGATCGCCCAGAAGGTCGGCGTCAACGGAACGCCCGCCTCCTACATCAACGGCGTCGTCGTCAGCGGCGCGCAGCCCTTCGACAAGTTCAAGGCCGTCATCGACCAGGAGCTCCAGAAGGCCAACGCGAAGATCGCCTCGGGTACGCCCAAGGACAAAGTCTACGTCGCGATGACGCAGGAGAACAAGAAGAACGCTCCTCCTCCCGCGGCCCAGGAAGAAGAGAAAGAAGACACGAGCGCGTGGCGCGTGCCCGTCGGTTCGAGCCCTGTGCTCGGCTCGGCGAACGCGCTGGTCACGATCGTTGTGTTCAGCGATTTCCAGTGCCCCTACTGCAAGCGCGTCGAGCCCTCGCTCAAAGAGCTGCGCGAAAAGTACGGCGACAAGATCCGCTTCGTTTGGAAGAACGAGCCGCTGCCGTTCCACCCCCGCGCAGAGCCTGCTGCGGAAGTCGCCATGGAAGCCCGCGCCCAAAAGGGCGACAAGGGTTTCTGGGATGCGCACGACGCGCTGTTCGACTCGCAGCCCAAGCTTGAAGACGCCGATCTCGAAGGCGTCGCGCAGAAGCTCGGCCTCGACATGGGCAAGGTCAAGATCGCGATGACCACCCACAAGTACAAGAAGGAAATGGACGCGGACTCCGAGCTCGGCGACGACGTTCAGGCCAGCGGTACCCCCCACTTCTTCATCAACGGCCGCCGCCTCGTCGGCGCGCAGCCCACCGAGAAGTTCTCGGCTGTGATCGACCAGGAGCTCAAGAAGGCGCAGGCCGAGCTCGCCAAGGGCACCCCGGCCGCCGGCGTGTACGAGGCTCTCCAGAAGGACGCCAAAGGCCCGCCCGCTCCCGAGAAGAAGACGGTCGTCGACGCCCCGAACGCGCCCGCCAAGGGCAACCTCAAGGCGAAGGTCGTGATCTACGAGTACTCGGACTTCCAGTGCCCGTACTGCGCGAAGGTCGAGCCGCAGGTCGCCGAGATCATGAAAAACTACGGAGACCGCGTGAAGTTCGTGTGGCGTAACTTCCCGCTCGAGTTCCACGCCGACGCGCCGCTCGCCTCCGAAGCTGCCATGGAAGCCTTCAAGCAGAAGGGCAACGAGGGCTTCTGGAAGATGCACGACCGTCTCTACGGCGCGCAGGGCGACAAGGAAGGTCTCAAGCGCGAGTCGCTCGAGAAGTACGCCCAGGAGCAGGGCCTCGACATGGGCAAGTTCAAGGCTGCGCTCGACAACTCGACCCACAAGGCCGAGATCGACGCCGACATGAAGGCCGGCAAAGACGCGGGCATCTCCGGCACCCCGGCGTTCCTCATCAATGGCTACTTCATCAACGGCGCGCAGCCGTATCCGAAGTTCCGCAAGCTCATCGAGCTCGCGCTCTCCGAAGCGAAGTAACCGCCCGCGCAACAGGCCGAAAGGCCACCCGCGCCCCTCAAGGGATATTCCCTTGGGGGGCGTCGTGTTTTCGGGCTAACCCGTATCGCACGCTCATGCTCAAACAAGCCCGCCGCCTCGCCCTCGCCGTCGCCCTCGCCGCTTGCGGTCAAGCCGTCGCGCCGCCGCCCAGCGCTCCGTCGACCCGCAGCGCCCCGCTGCCGCCGATGGCAGACGGCCAACGCGTGCAGTCTGCACCTGTTGTCGCCCCGCTCGCGCAAGAGACCGACGCGGCGGTACCGATCGACACGGGCGACGCCGTGTGGGGCTCACGCACTGCGCCGGTCACCATCGTGACGTTCAGCGATTTCCAGTGCCCCTTCTGCTCGCGCGCGGCGAGCACCGTGGCGCGGCTTCAGGCCGACTACGGCCCCCAGAAGCTGCGCGTCGTGTTCAAGCACAACCCCCTCGGCTTCCATCCGAACGCGAGGCCAGCCGCGAGGGCCGCCGCGGCCGTGCGCTTCATCGGCGGAAGCGAGGCCTTCTGGCGGTTTCACGATCTCGCGTTCGCAAACCAGCAAGACCTTTCGCCAGCGAAATACGAGGAGTGGGCCACGCGCGCAGGCGTGAGCGTGACCACGTTCCGCGCCGAAGTGGGCGCCCCCCGCTACGAAGAAGAGGTGGCGCGCGACGAGGACGAGGGCCGCAAGCTTGGCGTAAACGGTACCCCTGCGTTCTTCATCAACGGCATCAGCCTCGGCGGCGCGCAGCCGCTCGCGAACTTCAAGGCTATCGTCGACGCGGAGCTGGCTGCAGTGGCGCCCCTCGCGGAGGCCGGCGCCGCGCCTGACACGCTCTACCGCACCCGCACAGCTGCAAACTACAAGCAACCCGCGCCCCCGGCAGACGACGACGACGCCCCGCCCCCGCCGGACACCACTGTGTGGAACGTGCCGGTTGGAGCGAGCCCGACGCTTGGCAACGCGAGCGCGCCGGTGACGATCGTCGTCTTCAGCGATTTTCAGTGCCCGTTCTGCGCCCGCGCCGAGCCTACGCTCGCCGAGGTTCGCCGGCAGTACGGGAGCAAGGTGCGCTTGGTGTGGAAGAACGAGCCGCTGCCGTTTCATCCGCGCGCGCTGCCCGCCGCGATGTGGGCGATCGAGGCCCGCGCCCAAAAAGGCGACGCGGCCTTTTGGACCGCGCACGACGACCTCTTCAAGCTGTCGCCCGCGCTCGCCGACGCGGACCTCGAGGCGATGGGCATGCGGCTTGGTCTCGACCTCACGAGAGCGCGCGCTGCAGTGGCTGCGAGCAAGCACAAAGCGATCATCGAGGCCGACGGCGATCTCGCAGAGGACGTAGAGGCCAATGGGACTCCACACTTTTTCATCAACGGCCGCCGCTTGGCGGGCGCTCAGCCGTTCGAGAAGTTCAAGGCGCTCATCGATGAGGTACTTCCAAAAGCCGAGGCGATGATCGCCGCCGGCACGAAGCCCGAGAGCGTCTATGCCGAGGTCATCAAGAGCGGAAGAGGCCCGACGGCGCCGACGAAGATCGCGCTCGTCACGCCGGCGGGCGCCCCGTCGAAGGGCCCCGCGACGGCCAAGGTGACGATCGCCGAGTACGCGGATTTTCAGTGCCCGTTCTGTTCGCGCGCGAACCCTACCGTCGCCGAAGTCCTCAAGGCGTATCCCACCCAGGTGAAGGTCGAGTGGCACGACTTGCCCTTGCCCTTCCACACCGAAGCCCACCTCGCAGCCGAGGCCGCGCGCGCCGTGTTCAAGCTGAAGGGCGAGGCCGCGTTCTGGAAATTCCATGACGCCCTGTTTGCCGCTCAGGGATCCGCGGGAGGCCTCGCGCGGCCTGCGCTCGAAGCCGAGGCCGCGAAGCTTGGGATCGACATGACGAAGTTCAACGCAGCGCTTGATGCCCATACCTACGCTGCCGAAGTGGACGCCGACGCCAAGCGCGCGGGCGACGCAGGCATCTCGGGCACGCCCGCCTTCGTCATCAACGGCTATCTGGTGAGCGGGGCGCAGCCGCTGCGCAAGTTCAAGCGCACGATCGAGCTCGCCTTGGCCGAAGCTGGAGCGAAGCGTCGGTGAGGCGCAGCTTCTCCGCCGCAGTCGCGCTGGCCGCCGGTCTCATGGCGACCCAGGCTTCCGCCTTCGAGCGGCAGCACCACGTCGGCGGAGCGCTCGCGGCGTCGTGGCTCAAGGTCACCGCAAAAGACACCCTGTCGTCCGGGCTCGGCGGCGAGCTGCACTACACGTACGGACTGTCCGACGCGTTCAACTTGATGGTCGAAGCGGGCTACGCGCAGGTCGCCCTTGAAGAGTCATCCGGCAAAGGCATCACCAACAATCGCCCCACGGCGATGGCCCACGCCGGCGCAGGCGTGGCCTACGTGCTCGACGTGCTGCGATGGGTGCCGTATTTCGGCGTCCTCGCGGAAGGCTACGGGTACGTCGGCGGCAACCTCGCGAGCCCGCGCGCGGCGGGAGGCCTCGCAGTCGCGGCCGGCCTCGATTACGCGATCTCGCGCTCGTTGGCCGTCGGCGTCGCGTTCCGCGAGCACTTCGCACTCACGGCGCTCGGCGATTACCCGACATGCACGCAGGCGCTTCTGCGCGCCGAATACGTCTGGGGCTGGTAGCCGGGCGTACCGCTCGGGGCGGCCGTCGCCTTGCACCGGCATTTGTTTCGTGTACTAATCTTTCGTGAACGTAGCACTTCGCCTTCGCGCGCGCCCCGGGAGAACACGCCATGCCGTCGCCGTTTACTGAAGAGCACCAGCAGTTTCGCAAGACCGTCCGCCAGTTCGCCGAGAAAGAGCTGGCGCCGTTCATCGACGAGTGGGAGGCCGCGGAGACGTTCCCGAACGAGGTGTTCAAGCGCGCCGGCGAGCTGGGCATTTTGGGAGCTCACTATCCCGAAGAAGTGGGAGGCGCCGGAGGCGATCTCTGGTTTAGCGTAGCCAAGAGCGAAGAGCTGCCCCGCTGCGGCATGGCCGGCGTCACCATGGGACTGCTCGTGCAGGCCGATATGGCCACCCCGGTGATCGCCGATCTCGGCACGAAGGAGCAGATCGCCGAGTTTCTCACCCCTGCCATTCGCGGCGAGAAGATCGCAGCGCTCGGTGTGTCGGAGCCGAACGCCGGCAGCGATGTCGCGGGCATTCAAACAGTCGCCCGCCGCGACGGCGACGACTACGTGATCAACGGCGCCAAGACCTACATCACCAACGGCACGCGCGCTGACTTCATCACCCTGCTCGCCAAGACCAACCCCGATGCCGGGGCCCACGGCTGCAGCTTCTTTTTGGTGCCCACCAGCACGCGGGGCTTTCAAGTCTCGAAGAAGCTGAAGAAGATCGGCAATCACTCGAGCGACACCGCCGAGCTGTCGTTCGACGAGATGCGCATTCCCAAGCGCTACCTCCTGGGAGAAGAAAACATGGGGTTTATGTACCTCATGCAAAACTTCCAGAGCGAGCGCATCATCGCGTGCACCAGCGCGTGCGCCGGCGGCGGCTACATGCTCGAACAGGCCATCGCCTACGGCCGTGACCGCAAGGCCTTCGGCAAGCCGATCATCAAGCGCGAATACTGGCAGCACAAATTCGTCGACCTCTCCGCCAAGCTCGAGGCGGGTCGCGCGCTCAGCTACAAAGGCGCGGACGAGTACAATCAGGACAAGCACATCGGCGGCGGTCAGGTGTCGATGGATACGGTGAAGACCATCTCACTCGCCAAGATCTTCGTCGGCGAAATGATGACCGAAGTCGCCGATCAGTGCCTGCAGTTCCACGGCGGCGCAGGCTACATCGAGGAGTATCCGATCGCCCGCCAGTGGCGCGATCAGCGCCTGTTTCGCATCGGCGGCGGCACGACCGAGACGCTGCGCTACTACGTCGCCAAGCTCATGGGCCTGTGAGCCCGCGCGGCGCCCGCCTCAGCTGATTTCGACGCGACCTACCGAGACGTTCTGGCCGCTCGGATGCACGCGCAGCACCAGCTTGTGCCAGCGGCCGTTGCCGGCCTTGCTGTCGGCGACGATCATGCTCATGACCGCGTCGTGAAGCTCGCGCGTGGTGTTCGGAGCTTCGAGGACGCCATAGGACGACACGGCCACGAGCTGCACGTAAAAGCGGGCTTTTTCGCGCGACGTGTCGACGATGACCACGAGCACGGCGTCTTGAAAGACGGGGCCGAGGCCCTTTCGGATCGCCACGCCGGCCGCGTGCGCGAGGGGCACCAGCAAGTCGAGCGACGGCTCGCGAATGGGCTTTTCGGAGACCGTCGCGGGGGCCTCAGCGCGAGGCGCGCTCTCGGCGCGGGGCGCGACCCCGGGAGGCGGGATCGAGTGCGCCATGTTCGGCACGTACGACTGGTAAATCGCCGACGAGCGGCGCGCGGGCGCCTGGAGGCCGCGTTCCATCGACTCGGCAGACTCGAACAAGGCATAAAACAGGTGCTGAGTGCCGTCGACGCGCCCGATGACACCGTGCGCCCGCGCCAGATGCGAGACGAGGCGCGCGAGCATCTCGGCGTCGGCGGCGTCGTCGAGCACGATCTGACGGGACTGAATGATGTCGAGCCCGCGCGTCTGCGCCTCGGCGTACGCGCGGTCGAGCTTCGACGCAGGCGCGGAGCCCGCGCTCTGATTGGCCCACCACCAGCGAAACACGCCGAGATCGGGGGCGTATCGTGCCACGAGAACCGCCCTGCCCTCCCACAGCGGCACGCCACCTCGCGACCACCGCGCCTCGCCGCCGGCCGCGATGAACTCGTCGTCGGCGCCGGCCACGCGCGAAGCGAAGCTGCCCTGGTTGATCGCGAACTCGGCGCGAATGGAGTCGTCCAGCCTGCGTGCGGCTTCGATGCTCATGTATGGCAGAGTAACACCTACGCACCTTTTGCAGGAAGAATTTCGGGTGCGTTGTCGCACGACTTCGCTAGCGCGCGGCGCCCACGAGCTCGAACACATGGTCGCCCGGCGACCACGGGCACCGGAACGACGCCCGCCCCGTCGCGCGCTCCGCCGGGACCTCAACACCGTCGCAAACAATCTTGTAGTCGCTCACCCACGCCGCTGAAGCAGACACCTCGTGAGGGAGCAGCTTCGTGGCCTCGGTGGCGCGGTAACGCACAGTGAGGTGCCCCGCCGAGGGGTGCTCGATCGCCAGCAGATCGCCCGCGACCGCGCGCGGATAGGCGCGCGACATCACCGCGACGGTCGCCGCATGCTCGGCGCGTGCGCCATCGCGCAGCCCCCAGCTGCCGCCTTCTTCCCACACCCACGCAGTGCTCGAGGCCAGGAAACGGTCCTGCAGGTCGAGCTCTGCGGCGAGCCATTTCGGGCCTTTTTCGGCGCCTTGATCACAGCCAAACTCGGTAACGAAGAGCGGACAGCTCCACGCGAGCGCTTCGCGATTGGCGGCCTCCATGCTGGCATACAAAACGGCCGGATCCTGAGACTCCCATCCGTGCTGATCGGGAGCCGAAAACCACCCGGTGTAGATGTGCGGGGCGTACCCGCCGGGGCCGTGCGAAAACGGCGCTGAGGGCTCTGCCGCGCGGTCGGTCTGGTTGCGCGTGGCAACGGGCTCGAAGAGCACCGGGGCGTCGCCGTCGATCGCGTGCAGCGCGTCGGCAAGCCTCGCGTGAAAGTCGCCGAGCTGCGTGCCGTTTAGCACGACCGGCTCGTTGAACGCCTCGAATCCGAGCACCTCGGGGCGCCCCACGTAGCGTTTTGCGATTTGAGAGACGGCCGCGATGAATGCACTCTGCAACGATCGCCCGTCGCTCGCCGTTGCGTCTGCGAAGAAGCTGAAGCCCGCTGCGAGCACCGGGCCGGAGAGCCTGCGGCTGTCGTCGCTCGGGCCTGAGAGCAGCGTCGTGGGCGCGGGAACAATGGCCCAAAGCGGCGCGCCGTCTTCGCCAATCTCTTTGGAATAGGAGTCCTGATGCATATCGAAGAGCACATAAAAATGGTGGGCCTTCGCCATGGCGAGGACGGCATCGACCTTGTCGAAAAACGCAGCGCTGTAGCGGAGCGGCGCGGGCTCGAGCGCGCTCCAGCTGATGGGCAGTCGAAGCGCAGAAAAGCCCAGCTCCTCGAAGCGCTGCGCGCTGGCCTCATCGAACGAATTGAACGTGTAGTTGGGCGCGCGGCCGTCGTCGAACTTCACATCGAAGATGCCGTCGACCTTCGCGTTGTATCCGCGAAAAATGAGCTGCCTGCCCTGCGCGTCGCGGAAGGTCACGCCCCGGACGACCACCGCGGCGGGATCGGTGCGGCGGGCCGGTGGCGCGGCGTCCGGCGCAGGACTGGAGCAGGAGGTGGCGACCTGCGCGAGAGCGGCAATCAGGAAGAGGGTTCGCACGCGCGCAAGGTTGCCCCGACCAGCGGCACGCTTGCAAGTCCGCTCGCGGCTTCGCGCGGGCGTGGCTGACCGGCGCCGGGGGGTTTGCGCGCAGCGCGCGGGGGCGTTAGCGTGATGCCATGCACTCTCGCTTTGTCGTTGTTGCCAGCGTTGTTGCTTCTGCGAGCGCGCTCGTCGCCTGCACCAGTCTCCTCGGCGATTTCACCGTGGGCGGAGGCAGCAAACCTTACGGCGGAGGCGACGCAGGGCGCGACGCGCAAGGCGGCGGAGACGCCGAGAGCGGCGGCGACGCGCAAGGCGAAGCCGGCCCCCACACCTTCGTGTGCAACGAAGACACGGCCGCCCGGACGACGCTCGCCCCGAATTTCCCGAACGACGCGCCACCCTCGAAGGTCTGGACCTACGCGCGCCAGTTGGGCGACGGCCACCTCCACGCGCAGTCGTTCGTCGCGTTCAGTCAGACGACGAACGGCGTGCTTTCAGGGGGCCTGAAGGGCTGGGACCTCGACACGTCGGGTCCAAGCAGCGCAAGCAGCCTGCCCAACATCAACAGCAACGGCGCGGTGGTGCTGAACGTGAAGCCCACCTCCAGCGGCCTCGCCGCGTTGGCGTTTACGAAGCCCACGGGCAATTTCTCGATATTTACGCTGAAAGACGGCGACCCGAGTTGGACGCACCTGGACGCGACGTATCCGTACAAGCTCAACGACGCGTGCCTCGTGAGCGGCGACTTCCTGTCGCTCAGCCCGAACAACGACTACCTCGTGCTCGCTTCGTACGTCAGCCCGGATCCGAACTATGGCTGCCAGAAGCCGAACGGTCTGGCACAGCTGTTCACGGCAAAAATGGTCGGAGGCGCTGCGGGTAATATAAACTTTTTGCCGGCGCCCTATATCAAGGACTTCATGGTGGGAGCGCCGGAGATTCGCGTACCGCGGCAAGCGCTCGCGATGATGTCCGACAAATCGTTCACGGCGATGGTACTGCCGTTTTACCCGCCCGACCCGGGCCCGCAGGAGCTACTGCCGGTTAAGTCGACTTCGGTCTTCTACGCGCTCGACAGCGGCGGCGGGTTGTCATTTGGAACGTCCGGGCCTGATCGCCTGCAGCTCAATTCGCCGGCCACGAGTCGGCTGCTGGGGCTCGCAGTGGGATCGGCGCCTGGCGGTCTGGTCAACGTGGGTTTTGCGGGCGGCGATGTCACCGATCCTTCGCTGTTCGTCGGGCAGGCGAAGGCCGTTTCGCTTGCGACGCTCAACGTTTGGGCTGACGTGAAAAAGACCCCCGTGCAGAAGTTGGCCGAGTTGCCGCTGATCAACGCGAGCGCGCGCTGGTACAGCTTTACCAACCCGGGCGGCGAAGACTTGCTCGCAGTGGCTCCGGGCGATGGCTACCCGGGGGTGAATCTGTACTGGTTTACGCAGGACGGCGCATTGGTGACTTCGCGCCGCGCGACCGAGCCGAACCAACTCTTCGCCAACAACAAGATGACGGCCGTCGACGTCACCTTCCACTCCCCTCCCAAGCCTGGGACGAGCGGCGACCTCGGCTTCGCGTTTACCGAGCCTGCGGCCTCCGGTACGTACAACTTTGTCTACGCGCGCGCCCACTGCCAGTGAGCTGCGCGGACGCGCCGCCATTGAGGCCGGCCGCATTTGGCGTAAGCTGGCGTCATGCGTTTCATGATCGCGACGGGTGGGTCAGTCTTGGCGGCGAGCGCGCTGCTCTGCGCGTGCACCAGCATTCTGGGAGACTTCAAGTCGGGGCCGGCCACGACATCAGCCGGCGACGGCGGTAGCAGCGACAGCGGCGGCGACGCCGCGCCTGCATTCAAAGCCCAGGTTTGCACCGAAATCACAACCAGCCGGCATGAGCTGGGCATCATCAACAGCGCTGCGAACACTGCCGTTCAGGCGTGGATCTTCACGCACGCAGACAGCCAAAGCCCGAGCGGAGTCGCCGACGTCGTCGTTGCGTATCAGGAGACCGCGAGCAGCC
The DNA here is from genome assembly GCA_947473045.1 of Myxococcales bacterium. Lineage (GTDB taxonomy): Bacteria > Myxococcota_A > Polyangia > Polyangiales > Polyangiaceae > JANYHY01. The sequence continues at coordinate 21,625 of CANJCO010000060.1, forward strand.
AGGCGAGCACGCTCAGCGCATCAAAGGTCAAGATTTCGGGCTCGATTCCCCAACCTCAGAGTTTGCAGACGGCGCCATACACCGGGCAAGTGCTCGACGTGCAGCCCGTGGCGACCGGGTTCTTCTCGCTAGCCTATGAGAGCGGCAACGGCAGCCTCTCCGCCTTCCCGTCCGATCCCGCGGTTGGCGCCCCAACACTGTTTGCGTACGGCCCGACGCAGGCGAACCGCGTCGGCGGCGCGCTCCACGTCGAGTACGTTGGCTCAAAGGCGACCGAGCTCGCGACCGTGTTTTCGTACGAGGACGCGAGCAACAAGCCGTACGTCGGCGGAGCCGTATGGACTCCCGCATCGCCGACTGCCCCGACGATCAACAATTGGCCAGTGCCTCCCACGTTGGGAGTAGCGAAGCTGACCAAGCTCGATGCGATTGCGCAAGGCATGGTACGAACCGGAGCCGGCAAGTATACGGCGATCGTGAATCCCGGATATGGCACGAGCGACGTACCGGCGCCCGGGGTGAGCCCCGCGATTTATACCTTCGACAGCACCAAGGTCAGCGCGCCCACCGTCATGCCACCGCTCGCGGCGCCCGGCGTTCTGTTCGGCGGTCCCCTCGCGCCCGCCTCGGCCACCGGCAGCGTCAACGTCGCGATGTTGGGAGGCGATCCGGCGGGGCAGGTCGGCATTTTCGCAGGCCCGACCACGCTCGCAGGGCTGGGAACGCTGAGCGCGGGCGCGGCGCTCAAGCTCACGCCGATTGCCAATGTGAACGACCTCCCGATCAACGGCGGACGCCAACACTGGGACTCGTTTTCAGGCAATTATTCGAGCGACAACTTTATTGCGACCGGCACCAGTAAGACGGGCTATCCGCTATTTTACTGGATCGGCAAAGACGGCGTCGCGATTACCAAGTACGCGAGCACCAACCCGCTATTCAAAGACAGCTACGTCAGCGCGTTCGATGTGGGCTTTCGCTCCCCGCCCCTGGGCATTGGGTCCACGTTGTCGGCAGTGCTCGTGACCCAAAAACCGAACGACGTAACCCGCGTCATTTACGTCGAAGCGAGCTGCATCCCGCAGTAGCCGACGCTCTCAGAAACCCATATCGGGTTTCGCGGTTCCGGTCGCAGAAGTCGGCTTTGCGGTCGGCTGCGGAGGGAGGGCCTTGCCGGAGGTCGTGGGCCTGGGCGGTGCGACATAGGTGGTCGCATGCGGAGGCGCTGCGAGCGAACGCTGGGAGGCGCTCGCGCTCGGCGCAGCGCTGGCGGAAGGCGCTGCGCTCGGGGCCGTCACCACGGCGCTCGGCGGGGCGGTGGCAGCGGACGGCGTGGGCAGCGTGGCTGCCGATGAAGCAGGCGCCTCCGGGCCCGCGCCCGCAGGGACGTCGCCCTTACCCTTGGTAAGAAAGTACGCGGCCCCTCCGCCCCCAAGCACGAGCACAAGCGCCAGACCGGCAAAGACAGGCAAGAGGCTCGATCGCGGCGGCGCGGAGGGCTCTTCGTTGAACGTGCGCGCGAGCGGCGGCGCAGCAGGATTCGGCGTGCTCGGGCCCAGCACTCCGGGCGAAAATCCAGGATCGGTCGAGGTGCCGAGGCGGCCTGCCGACGCGTCATGTTCGCCCGAGCCGTGCGCCGACATGCGTCCGGAGAGCGTATGACCGGCGAGCGCGCCGATCGCGAGCGCCTGCGTCAGCGACTCGATGAACTCCTTGGCGGAGTCGAAGCGCCCGGCCGGATCGCGGCTCGCCGCCTTCATCCACCACGCGTCAAAGCCTGGCGGAACGGGCGCGATCTGCGACGGCACCGGGAGCGGCGACACCATGATGCGCATGAGCAGGTCGCCGAGCGCCTCGCTCTCGAACGGCAGGCGGCCGGTGAGGCACTGAAACGCGATAACCGCCATCGACCAAAGGTCGCTGCGAAAGTCGAGGGCTCTCGTGCCCTGCGCCTGCTCGGGGCTCATATAATAGGGCGTTCCGAGCATCGCGCCCGTCTTCGTGTTGCCGCCCGCTTCCATGCCCATGGTGCTCTTGGCGATGCCGAAGTCGAGCACCTTGGCGATTTCGCGGTCGTCGTCGCGCACGAGGTAGATGTTGTCGGGCTTGAGATCGCGATGCACGATTCCCAGACCATGCGCCTTCGTGAGCGCGCGGCAGACTTGCGCGAGCACCACCACAGTGTCTTGCGGAGAGAGGCGGCCGATGCGCTCGAGCCGGTGGCGAAGGTCTTCGCCGTCGAGCAGCTCCATGGCGATGAACGGCGTGCCGTCCCAGATGGCGTGATCGATAATCGCGACGACGTGCGGGCTTCGAAGCGCCGCGGCGGCCTTGGCCTCGCGCTCGAACCGCTGCTGCATCTCGGGCACCATGGCGAAGTCGCCCTCGATGAACTTGAGGGCGCACGCAGTGTCGAGACCAAGCTGCGTCGCGTGCCAGACCGAGCCCATGCCGCCCTGTCCGAGCTTGCGATTGAGGCGAAAGCGCCCCGCGACAATGACGTTTTCTCCGAGCTCGGGCATTTGGCCGACAGTTTACGGCGAAACGCAACCGCTCACAAGCAAGGGGCAACCGCTCCTAGAAACGGCCGAACGCTCCGATGCCGCCCGGACCGAACGTAGGCAGAATCGAGGCTGCTTTGGCAGGAGCCGACTTCGGCGCCGTGATCAGGAAAATCGCGCCCGCGGCGACGCCGACGCCGCCGACGATGAAGCCGACCGTCGAGAGGGTGCCCATCGTGTGGTAGCTGTCGAGATCGGCCTGCGCAGAAGGCGGGCACCAGCCATAGGCGTTGGTGCACTCGCTCGTGAGGGTCGAGTGCTTGCTCATCGCGAGAAGTCCGGTGACAGCGCCGAGCGCGAGGCCTGCGCCTCCGACTACGAAGCCGGTGATGGCGAGGGGCTTGCTGATCGACGATTCGTTCGCGGCGCCGCTGTCGGTGCCTGCTCCGACGGCGCCGGTCGGCTGAGGCGAAACCGGCTCAACCGCGGTGGGCTGAGGCTTCGCAGGCTCGACGCCCGTCGGCTGGGGCTTCGCAGGCTCGACGACTGTGGGCTGCACCGCGACCGCCAGCCTTTCGAGGGACACCGTCGCCTTGGCCTCGCCGCCGTCGGCCACCTTGAACGAAGCCTGTCCCGGCTTGCAGCCCTCGGCCGTGACCCGCACCACGTGATCGCCCGGATCGACCGGCTTTTTGACGCCGATCATCGCGGCAGACACTGGCTTTTCGTCGAGCATCACCTGCGGCTTTTCGCAGCCGGTGACGTTGATGACGACTGATCCGATGTGCGCGGCGGCGCCATCGATCTCGCGCTTCGCGCTCTCGACGGCCTGGGCGAAAATCGGCGGCGCTCCTGCCGGCGCGCCCTGCCGCACGAGGCGGTTGTAGGCCTCCTGTGAAGCCACGAAGCGTCCGGCGGCCGCGTCGGCGCGTGCGAGTCCGAGCAGCAGCGTGGGAGGCACAGTTGCCTTCGCGTCGTCGAAAATCGCGACTGCGCGCTGGAACCGATCGACCGCCGTCTTAAAGTCTTTCTTATCGAGAGCCGACTGGCCCTCGAGGCCGAGCGCGCGCGCGGCGCTCTTGTCTTCATCGGACTGAGCTGCGGCCAGTGAAGGCACAACGACCAGAGCAAGCACGACGAGGGCGCGGGAGCGAAGCATGAGCCGAACGATACGCGGACGCGGGCTCGCTGCCAACCGCATCTGCGCGCTTCGCGAAGCGCAACGGAGGTTCGATTCTGCTGCGCGCTTGCGCTAGGTTCCCTTCTCACGCGCTCGTAGCTCAGTGGATAGAGCAGCGGCCTTCTAAGCCGTTGGTCGGTGGTTCGAATCCACCCGGGCGCGCCACGCAATCACGACGAGTCGGCAACCGCGCCGTTTGACCGATTGACCACCAGCGCGGCGGGCCGGTCGGGGACCGCGCGGCTGCCCGAGCGGTTCACGGCGCGCAGGGGCGCAGCGACTCTTTTGTGTGAAGGTCGCCGTCGGCGGTCACGCGCACCGAAGACTCCTGCATCGAGCCGTGGTCGCCGCAGCCGACCTGCACCAGCTCGACCGAAGGCGCGCGCGACACCCGCTCCCAAAACTCGGGGCGATCGAGGGTGAGCGGCTCGCGCGGTTTTTCGCGCGTTCCGAACACGTGCAGCGACGGATTCGACTTCGAGATGCCCACCACGACGCTCGGGGTGTGCCCGCACGGCCCCGCGTCGACCTGGAGCACGAACTCAGTCGCGCGCCCGTCGTGGTCATAATCGGCGAGGACCATTATCGTCGCGGGGGCGCGCGCCGCCAGCGTCGCGAACGCGGGCGCGCTGCCGGTGGTGACTTCTGCGGCCGTCGGCGTCCATCGCCGCAAGCGCGCCTCGTGCCCTTCGAAGAGCGGCCCCAGATGAAGGCGATCGGCCGCAGCGCCCGCGCGGACCCGGACCAGATCGAGATCGCCTTTGTCGCCGAAGGCGAACCCCGCGCACGGACAAGTGAAAAACACGTTTCCCATGCACTCCGGCATCGGGAGCGACGTCCACTCGAGGCGCCACAGCTCCGTCGCGCCGTCGACCGTCACCTCACGCGTCTCGCGCACGATCGCGCCAGGCGAAAGGTCGGCCATCGGGTCGGCCGTGGCCGCGGGAGGCACGGTCTCGGCCGCCGCCGATTGGGTGGTCACCGCGAAGGGCACCGCAGCGTCCGGGCGAGCGCTTTTGGGGCCTTCGTTGCGGCAGGCGACCGCAGCGAAGGCCAGCGCGACGAGGGGGATTTTCACGACTTCAGCGATAGCCCACGCTGCTCGCGACACGCGGACAAAAGCGAAAGCGGGCGACCACGCCGGTCTGGCGCGCGCCCGCTCTCCGGCGGCCCCCAAACCGCCAGTCAGGGCGTGGCGTATTTTGCTTTGAGGTAGCCCTCGAGGCTCGTGCGGTCGGCCGGCGCGAGCGTGGCCTTGACCGCCAGCATCTCGGCGATGTCGCCGTTCATGCGGTAGAAACTGTTGTTGTCGCCCTCGGCCCCGATGTGAATCGCGTAGCCTTGAAAATCGACGTTCACGTTGCCCGCGGCGGCCTGCCCGACCTGCACGCCGTCGACGCGCAGATTGAGTGAGCTGCCAACGCGCTCATAGGCAAACACGTGCGCGGCGTTCGTGTTGTAGGTCGTGCCGCTCGTGACAGCCGAAGTGGTGTTGTTCGACCGAAGAAAGCCCTCGAGGCCGACCGAGGCCGTGTTGTTCTGGCCCGCGATGTTTCCGATGAACACGAGCCCGGCGTAGGAGTTGAAGCCCGGGAAGCCCGCCTTGCTGTAAAAGAGCGCGTTGCCCGTGAGCACGCCGCCCTGCGGGTTGTTGTCGTAGCGCGCGACGGTGACGACGTAGAAGTCGCCGGTGCTCCACTGCAGGCTCGGCGCATCGGCGACGACGAAGCTGTTTAGGCCGTTATTTTGGTTGGAGAAGTGCATCGCGGGGAGCGAATTGATGACCACCGGATTGATCGCCGGCTGGCGCGCGGCCGTTCCCTGATTGGCGTCGTTGTGATTGGTGCTTTGATCGAGCCACTTCGAGACCTTGCCGTTGACTTGCGTGACGCCCTTGGCCGCATCGAGCCAGAGCACGAGGTTGGCGAGGGAGCCCGGGTTGAACGGCGG
>CANJCO010000061.1 GCA_947473045.1 Myxococcales bacterium
GCACGAAGATGGTCATGCCGGGCGACAACATCACGATGCTGATCGAGCTGATGGCGCCGGTGGGTCTCGAGGAGCAGATGCGCTTCGCGATCCGTGAAGGCGGCCGCACCGTCGGCGCCGGCATCGTCACCAAGGTCCTGGAATAAGGACGACCCTCGCTCTGCTCCCCTCCCGAAACCGTGGGGGGGACGCAGGCGGGCCAAACAATGGGCGCACGCATCACGGTCACTCTGGTCTGCACGGTCTGTGAGGGCCGGAACTACAAAACGACGCGAAAGCCCTCTCAGCTTGGCCAAATCGAGATGAAGAAGTTCTGCCCTCGCTGTAACAGCCACACGGTCCACAAAGAGACCAAATAGTTGAGCGAGCCGGGCCAATCCCGCTCGCGAATACGGGTTTAGCTCAGTTGGTAGAGCAGCGGATTCCAAATCCGCAGGTCGTGGGTTCGAGCCCCCCAGCCCGTGCAGAGTTTGCCTCACGCACCTTTTTGAGACGCCAATGGCCACCGAAGAAGAAGTTAAAAACAAGACCGACGGCGACGACGAGGCGGATACCGCCGCGCCCGAAGCCGAGTCGCGTCAAGCTTCGTCCGACGAGGTCCCGGAGGCTGAATTCGACGAGGCCATGGCAGCCGCCCCCGCTGCCGATGGCGGCGAAGATACGCCGATGCCGGCGCAACTCGGTCATCGCCGCTTCGTATACGCGGCGTATCTCGCCGGCGGAATCGTTGTCGCGTTCGTCGTCGACAAGATTCTCGGCTACGGCTGGTACAAACTCCACGAGTGGAAGCCCGAGCAACTGCCCGAGCCCCAGGACGAAGCGACGGTGGCGATCGCCGCAATCATCGCAATCGGCGTCACATTGTACTACTGGAACCGCACGCGTGCCCGAACGCTCGCAGAAGAGGTCGCCGAAGAACTTACCAAGGTGACCTGGCCCACGCGCCAGGACGTCACGAACTCAACTACGGTCGTCGTGCTCACCACGCTTTTCGCTACCGTATTCTTCGCGCTCATGGACCAGTTCTGGCTCTGGGTTACGAAGCACGTTTATGGGTCTTGAAGGGGCAGCATCCTCGCTTAGCGGGGGCTTTGGAGTAGCCATGGCGAAGAAGTGGTACGTCATTCAGACCACCTCGAATTTCGAGAAGAAGGTCCGCGATTCGCTCCAGCAGCGAATCAAGGAGTTCAAGAAGGACGCCGAGTTCGGCGAAGTTCTCATCCCGACCGAGACCGTGTCCGAGGCCCGTGCAGGCGGAAAACCTCGCGTCCGCGAAAAGACCAGCCTTCCGGGCTATATCTTTCTCGAAATGGAGATGAGCGAGGAAAACTGGCACATCGTCAAAGACACCCCCAAGGTGCTCGGCTTCATCGGAAATCAAAGGCCGCAGGAAGTCAAAGCGCAAGAGATCGACGACCAGCGCCGGCGCGCAGTCGAGGGGATCGCAAAGCCGAAACCCCGCCTGTCGTTCGATATCGGCGAGGACGTTCGAGTCATCGACGGCCCCTTCGCCAACTTCTCGGGCACCGTCGAAGAGGTCAAGCCCGACAAGCAGAAGCTCAAGGTCAAAGTTTCGATTTTTGGCCGCGCGACCCCCGTCGAACTCGACTTCAGCCAGGTCGAAAAGCGCGCCTGAGCGCACCCCCTACGCCATTCTGAATTAACCCACTACGACCTGCGCCGCTCGCAGAACATCGTAGGAGCGCCGCCCCGGCGGCACGACGAAGAGAGAAACCCAGATGAAGAAGATCACCGGATACGTCAAGCTGCAGCTCCCCGCCGGCAAGGCGAACCCCGCTCCGCCCGTCGGCCCCGCGCTCGGCGCTCAGGGCGTGAACATCATGCAGTTCTGCAAGGAGTTCAACGCGCGCACCGCTGGCAGCGACATGATCACGCCCGTGGTCATCACAGTCTACTCCGACCGGTCGTTCACCTTCATTCTCAAGACCCCGCCGGTCAGCGTGCTGCTCAAGAAGGCGGCCGGGCTCGCGACGAACAAGAAGCCGGGTTCGGGCTCCAAAGAGCCGAACAAGACCAAGGTCGGCTCGGTCACGATGACGCAGGTGCGCGACCTCGCGAACCAGAAGATTCAGGACATGAACACGACCAACGTCGAGTCGGCAATCCGCACCGTCCGCGGCACCGCGCGCTCGATGGGGATCGACGTCGTCGACGCCTGAATCGGGCCGTAGCCCGCAGAATTTCGCGGTAGAGATGGTCTCACCGCAAAACACCACCGCCCGCCCGTCAACGGCGGCCACGGTGGGAGATCGAAAAGATCGAAATAAGGAGGCAAATGGCGAAAGTGTCCAAGAATCGCGCGAAGGTCGACGAGTCGTTCGACAGTGCGCGCAAATACACTGTCGAAGAGGCTGTGGCGTTGGTCAAAAAGGCAACGTTCGCCAAGTTCGACGAGACGGTCGACATCGCGGTGCGTCTGGGCGTAAATCCCAAACACGCCGATCAGATGGTTCGTGGTGCGATCGTTCTCCCGCACGGCACCGGTCAGACGGTCCGCGTTCTTGTCTTCGCAAAGGGCGACAAAGAGCGTGAGGCCCGCGAGGCTGGCGCCGACTTCGTCGGAAGCGACGACATGGTCGCCAAGGTCTCTGAAGGCTTTATGGACTTCGATCGCGTCATCGCCACGCCCGATATGATGGGCGCTGTCGGCAAGCTCGGTCGCGTTCTCGGCCCGCGCGGCCTCATGCCCAACCCGAAGGTTGGAACGGTCACGTTCGACGTCAGCAATGCCGTCCGCGAGGCCAAGGGCGGTAAGATCGAGTACCGCGTCGAAAAGGCCGGCATCGTTCACGCTCGCATCGGCAAATGCTCCTTCACGGAACATGCGCTCGCTGACAACGCGTCAACGCTCATCCAGGCCCTTATCAAGCAGAAGCCGTCCACGGCCAAAGGCACCTACGTTCGTAGCATCACGGTCTCGTCGACCATGGGCCCCGGCGTCAAGGTCGACCCGGGTCCGTTCGTCGGCCACGTCGAGGAGGGCTGATCCATGGAACGCAGCGTCAAAGACACCCAGATTGGTGAGCTCAAGACGAGATTCGGCCGGATGACTTCGGCAGTTTTCGTCGACTACAAGGGCATGACCGTTCAGAGCGCAACGAAGCTTCGCGCCGAGTTTCGCAAGGCGGGAGTCGAATACAAAGTCGTCAAGAACACCCTCGTCAAAAAAGCCATCGAAGGTGCCTCGTATGCCTCCAAGGTCGACGACGTTCTCGTCGGCATGACCGGTATCGCGTGGTCCTACGAGGACCCGAGCGCCGCAGCGAAGGTTCTCAAGGCCTTCAAGAAGGATGAAGCCGGCGACAAGCTGACCATCAAGGCGGGCCTCGTTGAAGGCTCGGTTCTCGATGCGAAGGCCGTTGTCGAGCAGCTCGCGACGATGCCAGGCAAGGACGAACTCCGCGCCATGCTGCTCGCGACCTTCCAGGCGCCGCTCACGCAGTTTGTTCAGTTGCTCCAGGCCCCCGCGCAGAATCTCGTCTACGCGCTCGTGGCAAAAGAGCAAAAGGGTTGATTCGGCTTCGGCCGATAATGAATTTTCAAAGTTTCGTTACGAATTACGGAGAATGACCATGGCAGACATCACGCGTGACCAGATCGTCGAACACCTCTCGAACCTCCCCGTCATCCAGATCGCAGAGCTGATCAAGACGCTCGAAGAGAAGTGGGGCGTCAAGGCTGCTCCGGCAGCGGTTGCCGTCGCCGCGGCTCCCGCCGCAGCGGCCGCAGCGGTCGAAGAGAAGACCGAGTTCACTGTCGTCCTCAAAGAGGCCGGCGCGAGCAAAATCAACGTCATCAAGGTTGTCCGTGAAGTCACGGGCCTCGGTCTCAAAGAGGCGAAGGACCTCGTCGAGGCTGCCCCCAAGGACGTCAAGGAAGGCATCTCGAAGGCCGACGCGGAAGAGCTCAAGAAGAAGCTCGAAGACGCCGGCGCGAAGGTCGAACTCAAGTAAGCAGAGGCCAGTCGGCCAACGTCTTATCTCACCCCCGAGCCCTCTCTCCTCGATAATGGAGAGGGGGCGGCGTGAGCTTTATCTGCTTAATCACTATTTTCTTCACAAGTGTCGGACAGGTCACTGACCCAACCCCCTTCTCCTTCCGGAGCGGGGCATCGGGGCAGGTTAGGAGCAGCGATGGCGAACGTCATCCAGAGCAACTTCCGTATCCGTAAGAACCTCGGTCGTATTTCTAAAGTCATCGAGGTGCCAAACCTCATCGACATCCAGAAAACGTCGTACGACAAATTCTTACAGTCGAACGTACCGATCGGCGATCGCGTCGAGGTAGGACTGCAGGCGGTATTCCGCAGCGTCTTTCCAATTAAGGATTTTAACGGAACGAGCGAGCTGGTCTTCGTCAGCTACAACCTCGAAAAGCCGAAATACGACGTCGATGAGTGCCGCCAGCGCGGCATGACGTACGCGGCGCCAATCAAGGTTACGACGCAGTTGATGATCTACGACACCCGTGAGGGTGGCGAGCGCATCGTGCGCGATATCAAGGAGCAGGAGGTCTATTTCGGCGAAATTCCGCTGATGACCGACACCGGCACCTTCATTATCAACGGCACAGAGCGCGTCGTCGTCAGCCAGCTCCACCGCAGCCCGGGCGTCTTCTTCGACCACGACAAGGGCAAGACGCACTCAAGCGGCAAGCTGCTCTACAGTGCGCGCGTAATTCCCTATCGGGGTTCGTGGCTCGACTTCGAGTTCGACCCGAAGGACATCATCTACGTCCGCATCGACCGCCGCCGCAAGATGCACGCGACCGTGCTCCTGCGCGCCCTTGGGTATTCCACCCAGGACCTGCTCAACTACTTCTACAACACCGAGACGGTGTTCCTCGACAAGGGCGGGAAGTACGGCAAGAGCGTTGAATACGACTTGCTCGCGGGCCAGCGCTCCACGCGCGACATCAAGGTCGGCAGCGAGGTCGTCGTCAAGAAGGGCACCAAGTTCACCAAGGCAGCCATCAAGAAGCTGCGCGAGGCGAAGGTTGATCGGCTCTCTGTCGACGTCGAGGAGCTCGCGGGCAAGGTCGCGGCGCATGACGTCGTCGATCGCGAGACTGGCGAAGTTCTCATCGAAGTGAACGAGGAGCTCACGGCCGCGAAGCTCGAGAAGCTCCGCGACGCGGGGATTGCCGATTTCAAGATCCTCTTCATTGACGGTCTAAATGTCGGCAGCTACCTGCGCGATACGCTGCTCGCGGAGAAGGTCAAGACGACCGAAGACGCGATTATGGAGATCTACCGTCGGCTCCGCCCAGGCGATCCGCCCACGCTCGAGACGGCGAAGACGCTGTTCCACAACCTGTTCTTCAACCCCGAGCGCTACGACCTGAGCAAGGTCGGGCGGCTGAAGTTGAACTACAAGTTCTACCGCGACCTTCCCGAGCACGAGCGCCCTTCGCTCGAGACTCCGGACGCGCAGATCCTCCGCGAGCAGGACATCATCGAGACCGTCCGCCACCTCATCGAGCTGAAGAACGGTCGCGGGTCGGTCGACGACATCGACCACCTCGGCAACCGCCGTGTTCGCGCGGTCGGCGAGCTCATGGAAAACCAGTACCGCATCGGGCTGGTTCGCATGGAGCGCGCGATCAAAGAGCGCATGAGCATGTCGCAGGAAATCGACACGCTGATGCCCCACGATCTCATTAACGCCAAGCCGGTGAGCGCTGTCGTTAAAGAGTACTTCGGCAGCTCGCAGCTGTCGCAGTTCATGGACCAGACCAATCCCTTGTCCGAGGTCACGCATAAGCGCCGCCTCTCGGCGCTCGGACCTGGTGGTCTCACGCGCGAACGCGCTGGTTTCGAGGTGCGCGACGTACACCCGACGCACTACGGTCGCATCTGCCCGATCGAGACCCCTGAAGGTCCGAACATTGGGCTCATCGCGTCTCTATCCACCTTCGCTCGCGTCAACGAGTACGGCTTCGTCGAGACGCCGTACCGCAAGGTGTCCGAAGGTCGCGTGAGCGATGAAGTCGGCTGGTATTCCGCGCTGCTCGAAGAGGGCAAATTCATCGCGCAGGCTTCGGCCGCGATGGACGAGAAGGGCAAATTCCGGGAGGCGCTTGTTTCCGCCCGTATCAACGGCGACTTCAAGCTCGTCCCGCCCAGCGAAATCGAGCTCATGGACGTCGCGCCGAACCAGATGGTTTCGGTTGCTGCCGCCCTTGTTCCCTTCCTCGAGCACGACGACGCGAACCGCGCGCTCATGGGCGCCAACATGCAACGCCAGGCGGTGCCTCTCATTCGCTCTCATGCTCCCTACGTGGGCACGGGAATGGAGAGCCGGCTCGCTCGAGACTCGGGCGTCTGCATTCTTGCCCGCCGAGCCGGATACGTTGAGAGCGTCGACGCCACGCGCATCGTCGTTCGTCCCGACGGCGAAAAGGCCGAGATCCCCGACATCTACCCGCTGATCAAGTTCCAGAGGTCGAACCAGTCGACCTGCTACAATCAGCAGCCGATCGTTCGCGCCGGCGAGCACGTCAAGGTCGGTGACGTACTCGCTGACGGTCCGAGTTCGGACATGGGCGAGCTCGCCATGGGCCAGAACGTGCTGGTCGCGTTCATGCCTTGGCAGGGCTACAATTTCGAGGACTCAATCCTCGTGAGCGAGCGCATCGCCAAAGACGACGTGTTCACCTCGATTCACATCGAGGAGTTCGAGTGCGTCGCCCGCGACACCAAGCTCGGCAAGGAAGAAGTCACGCGGGACATCCCGAACGTCGGCGAGGAGGCCCTCAAGGACCTCGACGAGAGCGGAATTGTTCGAATCGGCGCTGAAGTGAAGCCCGGGGACATCCTCGTTGGCAAAATCACTCCCAAAGGCGAGACGCAGCTCTCTCCGGAGGAGAAGCTCCTGCGGGCGATCTTCGGCGAAAAGGCGGGCGACGTTCGCGACAGCTCGCTCCGCGTTCCGCCGGGCGTCGGTGGCATCGTCATCAACGCTCGAATCTTCTCCCGCAAGGGAACCGAGAAAGATGAGCGCGCCAAAGACATCGAGGAGCACGAGCGGGTGCGTCTTGAGCGTATGCGCGACGAGGAGATCAAAATCCTCCGCGACTCATTCTTCAGGCAGGTGAAGAAGAAGCTCATCGGTACGACGACCACCGGCAAGCTGGTGGACGACAAGGGCAAAGTTCTTCTCGCGAAGAGCATCGAGCTCACCGAGGAGCTCCTCGAGCCGGTCCCCCGAAAATACTGGGGCGAGCTTCCGGTCGAAGGGTCCGAGGACATCGCCTCGACGCTCCGCGAGCTCGACGAGATCATTCACGTCCGTGAAGAGCACTTCCGCGACAAGATCGACCGCCTCTCCAAGGGCGACGAGCTGCCGCCGGGCGTGATCAAGATGGTCAAGGTCTACATCGCCATCAAGCGCAAGCTTCAGGTCGGCGACAAGATGGCAGGACGCCACGGAAACAAGGGCGTCGTTTCTCGCATCATGGCCGAGGAAGACATGCCCTACCTTCAGGATGGTCGTCCCGTAGACATCGTCCTGAACCCGCTCGGCGTTCCGAGCCGCATGAACGTCGGGCAGATTCTGGAGACTCACCTCGGCTGGGGCGCTCGCGTTCTCGGCTGGCAGCTCCAGTACATGCTCGAGGCGAAGTTCGGCGTCGACGCGATTCGGCAGCACATCCTCAACATCTATGAGGGTGACGTTGCGCTCAGCAAGTGGCTCAGCAAGTTGAGCGACACTGAGATCAAAGAAGTCGCGATGAAACTCCGTCGCGGTGTCCACTACGCGAGCCCCGTTTTTGACGGCGCTCCCGAGTCGGCCATCAAGGAGTCCCTCGCGATCGCCGGGCTGCCGCAAAGCGGGCAGGCGGTTCTGTTTGACGGTCGCACTGGCGAGGCGTTCGACCAGGACGTGACCGTCGGCGTCATGTACGTCCTCAAGCTTCACCACCTGGTCGACGACAAAATCCACGCTCGCTCCATCGGACCGTACTCCCTCGTCACCCAGCAACCGCTCGGTGGCAAGGCGCAGTTCGGTGGGCAGCGACTCGGCGAGATGGAAGTCTGGGCGATGGAGGCTTATGGAACGGCCTACGCGCTCCAGGAGTTCCTCACCGTCAAGAGCGATGACGTCATGGGCCGCACACGGATGTACGAGGCCATCGTCAAGGGCGAGCACAACCTCGAGCCGGGTCTTCCCGAGAGCTTCAACGTGCTTATCAAGGAGCTCCAGGCGCTCTGCCTGAACATCGAGCTGATTGAGCCCGGAGCTGCGAGAGGCGACCAGGCCGCCGAGGAGTGAGCGAGTTTCGTTCGCGTCCCGCTCGGTCGCTCCCGTGAGCGACCTCTCCCCCCACGCCCCTCTCCACACCGGGAGAGGGGCTGGGATGAAGAAGATTTCAGTCTAAATAGACAGCACTGCGAGGAACACCCGATGCGCGACATTTTCAGCTTCTTCGAGAAGCCCAAGGATCCGCTCTCTTTCAGCGCGATTCGCATCTCGCTCGCCTCTCCCGAGAAGATCCGCGAGTGGTCCCACGGTGAGGTCAAGAAGCCCGAGACCATCAACTACCGCACGTTCAAGCCCGAGCGGGATGGGCTCTTCTGCGCGAAGATTTTTGGTCCGGTAAAGGACTACGAGTGCAACTGCGGCAAGTACAAGCGCATGAAGCACCGCGGAATCGTCTGCGAGAAGTGCGGCGTTGAGGTTATCCAGAGCAAGGTTCGACGTGAGCGTCTCGGTCACATCAACCTGGCTACGCCTGTCGCGCACATTTGGTTCCTGAAGAGCTTGCCCAGCCGCATCGGCAACATGCTGGACATCACGCTGAAGGACCTCGAGAAGGTTCTGTACTGCGAAGCCTATATCGTCACCGACGCGAAGGAGACGGGGCTGGCCACGGGCGAGCTGCTCAGCGAAGAGCGCTATATGCAGCTCGTAGACGAGTACGGGGACGACAAGTTTTCGGCGGGTATGGGCGGCGACGCCATTCTCGACATGCTGAAAGCCGTCGACGTCCACACGCTCAGCGAGCACCTCCGTCAGGAGATGCGGACCGCGACGAGCGAGGCGAAGCGCAAGAAGATCGTCAAGCGCCTGAAGGTGACCGAGGCGTTCAAAGACAGCGGCAACCGTCCCGAGTGGATGATGCTGACCGTTGTTCCCGTGCTCCCGCCCGACCTTCGCCCGCTCGTTCCCCTCGATGGTGGACGGTTTGCGACGAGCGATCTCAACGACCTTTACCGCCGCGTGATCAACCGCAACAACCGCCTCAAGCGTTTGCTCGAGCTCAACGCGCCTGAAATCATTATCCGCAACGAGCGGCGAATGCTGCAGGAGGCCGTCGACGCCCTCTTCGACAACGGTCGACGCGGCAAGACGATCACCGGCCCGAACAAGCGTCCGCTCAAGTCTCTGAGCGACATGCTCAAGGGCAAGCAGGGCCGCTTCCGTCAGAACCTGCTTGGCAAGCGCGTCGACTATTCGGGCCGTTCGGTCATCGTGGTTGGCCCGGCGCTCAAGCTGCACCAGTGCGGGCTGCCCAACAAAATGGCGCTCGAGCTGTTCAAGCCGTTCATTTACAACAAGCTTGAGGAGCGCGGCTACGTCAACACCATCAAGAGCGCCAAGAAGATGGTCGAGAAGGAGCGTCCCGAAGTTTGGGACATCCTCGAGGAAGTCATCAGCGAGCACCCGGTGCTCCTCAACCGCGCGCCCACGCTGCACCGCCTCGGTATCCAGGCGTTTGAGCCGGTCCTGATCGAGGGCAAGGCCATCCAGCTTCACCCTCTCGTTTGTGCGGCGTTCAACGCCGACTTCGACGGCGACCAGATGGCCGTGCACGTTCCGCTATCCATCGAAGCCCAGATGGAAGCCCGCGTGCTGATGATGTCGACGAACAACATCCTGTCGCCCGCCAACGGCCGACCGATCATCAACCCGTCGCAGGACATCGTGCTCGGGCTCTACTACGCGACCCGCGAGCGCAAGTTCGCGAAGGGCTGCTATCGCGAGGAGTCGTTCTCGGTCGACAAGAAGGGGCATGCTCAGGGCCACCTTCGCGGCGTCTACTCGTCGCCTGAAGAAGTCCGCATGGCCTTCGACAACGAAGAGGTCACGATTCACACGGGCATCAAGGTGCGCGTCATCGATCCCGAGACCGGCCTCCGCCGCATGGTGCAGACCACGGTTGGACGCTGCCTCATCTCCGAGGTTCTGCCCGACGGTCTGTCTTTCGACCTCGTCAACAAGACGCTCGACAAGAAGGCTCTCAGCGCCCTGATTGACGCCTGCTACCGCAAGCACCAGAACAAGGCCACCGTGCTGCTGGCGGATCGCCTGCGTAGCCTCGGTTTCGACTACGCGACGCGCAGCGGATCGTCGATCTGCATGGACCACATGGTCATCCCGGGCGCGAAGGAAGTTCTCCTCAAGGAGGCAACTGACGAAGTTGGCCGCGTCGTCGACCAGTATCAGGAAGGCCTGATCACGGACGGCGAGCGCTACAACAAGGTCGTCGATATCTGGGCTGGCGTCGCCGACAAGGTGACGGCCGAGATGATGCAGGCGATCGGCAAAGAGAAGATGGTCGATCCGGAGACGGGCAAGGAGCTCATCGAGCCCTCGTTCAACCCGATTTACATCATGGCTGACTCGGGCGCCCGCGGCTCGACCCAGCAGATTCGCCAGCTCGCGGCCATGCGTGGCCTCATGGCCAAGCCGTCGGGCGAGATCATCGAGACGCCAATCACCGCGAATTTCCGCGAGGGCCTAAGCGTTCTCCAATACTTCATCTCCACGCACGGCGCCCGCAAGGGACTCGCCGACACGGCGCTCAAGACGGCGAACTCGGGTTACCTGACCCGCCGCCTCGTCGACGTCGCGCAAGACGCGGTCATCAGCGAGTTCGATTGCGGTACGCTCAGCGGCATCGAAGTCACCAAGCTCGAAGATTCGGGCGAGGTTATTCAGCCCCTCAGCGATCGCATCCTTGGTCGCGTCACGCTCGAGGATGTCATCGACCCGCTCACGGGCGAAGTCATCGTGGCCGCCAACACCGAGCTCGACGAGGCACTGGTCTCGAAGATCGAGGACGCTGGCATCGAAGGCGTCAAGATTCGCTCGGTTCTCACCTGCGACACGCGTCGCGGGGTTTGCGCCAAGTGCTACGGACGCGACCTCGCTCGCGGGTACAAGGTTAACATCGGAGAGGCCGTCGGCATCATCGCGAGCCAGTCCATCGGCGAGCCCGGCACACAGCTCACCATGCGCACCTTCCACATTGGTGGAGCGGCTGCGCGCGGCAAGATCGAGCAGAGCTCGCTCGAAGTTCGCAACGAAGGTTTCGTGCGCATCCGCAGCGCAAACCTGGCCCGAAAGACCGACGGCACCGTCAGCGTCATGAATCGTCATGGCGAGGTCGTCATCGTCGACGAAGCCGGCCGCGAGCGCGAGCACCACCGGCTCGTTTACGGCGCGATCCTCAAGGTCGCTGAGGGCGAGAAGGTCAAGCCCGGCCAGCTCATCGCCGAGTGGGACGCGTTCGCGATGCCCATCCTCACGGAGGTCGCTGGTGTCGTGAAGTTCGGCGACATCGTCGAAGGCGTCACGATGATCGAAAAGCTCGACGAGGTCACCGGCCTGTCGCGCAAGGTCGTCATCGAGTCGCGTTCTGCCGACCTCCGCCCCCGCGTTTCCATCAAGGACCCCCGAACAGGCGAGACCTTCAAGCTGCCGAACTCGCAGCTCGAGGCTCGCTACCTGCTCCCCGTCGGCGCCAACATTGTCATTCAGGACGGCGACAACGTCGAGGCTGGCGAAGTTATCGCCAAGATCCCCCGCGAGACGACCAAGACGCAGGACATCACCGGCGGTCTGCCGCGCGTTGCCGAGCTCTTCGAGGCCCGCAAGCCGAAGGATCACGCGATCATCGCGGAAGTCGACGGCGAGGTTTCGTTCGGCAAGGACACCAAGGGCAAGCGCAAGGTCATCATCACGCCCTTCGCCCCCGACGGCTCCATCCAGCCCGACCAGATGAAGGAGTACCTCATCCAAAAGGGCAAGCACATCCAGGTGCAGCCTGGTGACCGCGTTCGAGCTGGCGAGCCGCTCATGGACGGTCCGTCGAACCCGCACGACATCCTTCGCGTCAAGGGCGAGAAGGAGCTCGCGGCTTACCTCGTCAACGAAATCCAGCAGGTCTACCGCCTGCAGGGCGTCGCCATCAACGACAAGCACATCGAGGTCATCGTTCGGCAGATGTTGCGTCGCGTTCGAATCAAGGACGTGGGCGACACCAACTTCCTGATCGACGAACAGATCGAAAAGCACGTGTTCGAGCGTGAAAACGAGAAGGTCATCGAAAAGGGCGGTCGCCCCGCGGTCGCCGAGGCTTTGCTGCTCGGCATCACGAAGGCATCGCTGTCGACCGAGTCGTTCATCAGCGCATCGAGCTTCCAGGAGACGACGAAGGTCCTCACCGAGGCTGCGATCTGCGGAAAAACCGACAATCTCCGCGGCCTCAAGGAGAACGTCATCATGGGTCGCCTCATCCCGGCTGGCACCGGATTGCCGGCCTACAAGAACCTTCACGTCGTCATCGAAGGCGCCGACGAGGGCTTTCGCGCCCCGCCGCGGCCGCAACCGCTGACGCACGCTGAGCTCGCGGCGGCGAACGAAGAGTAGTCGCTCGAACCCGGGTCAAGCCCGGTGCCACTGGAGCAGGGTCGCCCGTCACCGGGGGGCCCTGTTTCGTTTTGTCGCGGTCGTGAGGCGGTGGACCCGGAGGCAAACAGTTGCTGCTGGCCTATGTACGCTCACGTGCTACACCGGCGCCACGCTTTGGAGCTCGTCCCGAAATCATGAACCGATCGACTCTCTACGCCCCCGCGGCGACTACCAGCAGCGACTTTCCGGCCTACGCCGATGCGACTGAGCCTCGCGCCCACGAGTCGCACGTGGCCGAGCTGTCGCCGGGCCTCGCGTCTGAGCGAGCCGTGCGCGAGCGCTACGGGGCCTTTGCCGCGGCGCTTACATCACTTGAAAACGCGGCAGGCGCGTTCGATGCGTATGACCCGTCGACACAGGCGGCGTCACGCGCGTTGCAAGGTCGCCTTGTCCTCCTCCGTCGCGCAGGTGATTCGGCTGCTGGCACGGCGCGCGCTGCCGCCGAGCACGGCGTGCTCGACGGTGCGGTCGCTCCGTTCCTCGCGGGAGCGTACTTGTGGCTCGATGGCGCGATAAGTGCCCTCGCGTCGCTCGCGGACGCCCTCAACGCGATGCAGCCCGATTGGGTCGCCTTTCGGACGAGCCTTGCCGAGGTCTCCTGGCTCTACGAGATGACGATGGCCGAGCATGCACGCGTCGACGACAGCCGCGGGCTCGAGTCGCTCGCGCTGCGCGATGCG
Source organism: Myxococcales bacterium (assembly GCA_947473045.1). Taxonomy (GTDB): domain Bacteria; phylum Myxococcota_A; class Polyangia; order Polyangiales; family Polyangiaceae; genus JANYHY01. Next base: position 13,400 of record CANJCO010000061.1, read on the forward strand.
GCGGACGACCTCCTGTGCGTTCTCGTGGCCCTCAAGGCCTCGCTCGACGCACCCTTCGGCTGAAGGCGCGCGCTCTCGAGTTACGCTTCGGGCGCGCCTCAGGACAGAGGCAGTCGCTCAGCCGACCCGCCGTCGTTGCAATCGGCGCTCGCGCGCTACACTCAAGTTGCCATGCGGCCTCCACCGGTTCGCGAGCCTGCCACGAAGTACGTGCATCTTGCACAGTCAATGCGGCTTGTCGGACGCTTGAGCCTAACCCTTGCTGCGGCTGCCTTTGCGAGCTGCGCCCCCGCGGCTGCGGGTGATTTCCCACCACCGCGAAGGCCGCTCATGTTGGCGGCAGCCATGACGGCCCCCGAGCGGATCGAGCCACGCACGTTTGAGCTGCCGCTCGCGGAGGCGTTCGTCATCGTCACGCTCGATGGGGTGCGCTGGCGCGAGATTTTCGAAGGAACGGACGCCGATCTGGCGGCGCCCGCGGAGGTGCCCCGCAAATCGGCCGCCGCGCTGATGCCGACGCTTTCGCGTTGGATGACTGCGGACGGTGCCTCGATCGGGGCACCCGGTCGGGCGGAGATCTCGGCGTCAGGTCCGAATTTCGTGTCACTTCCCGGGTACTTCGAAATTTTCTCGGGACGCAGTCCGAGCGCGTGCCAGAGCAATTCGTGCGGCGATATCGCCGAAGCCACGCTCTTCGATGACGTCGACGCGCAATATTCGGGCGAACCGGTCGCGGTCGTAAGTTCGTGGGAGGCGATCGCGCACGCGGCCTCGGGCAATCCCGCTTCGCACATGCTCCTTTCGACCGGGAGGGTCCGCTCGCGCGGCCTCCCAGCCGCCTGGCTCGCGGAAGCCAGCAACGCGAATCCGTGGCCGGGAGGCGGCGAGTACCGCCCGGATGCCCTTACCGGACCCATCGCGCTGCGCGTCTTGCAGGCGGCCCAGCCGAAGGCCATGTTTATCGGACTCGGCGACACGGACGAATACGCGCATCACGGCGACTACGCCGGATACCTTCGCGCGCTCGAATCAGCCGACGCGTTTCTTTCCCGGCTGGAGACCACCCTCGCGGCGATGGGCGAGCGCGGCGCGCGCACTGCGGTTTTCGTGACGTGCGACCATGGTCGCAGTTCCGGGTTCAAGGATCACGGAGGGGCCTGGGCGGAGTCGGCCCGCGTGTGGCTCGTGGCGCACGGCTCCGGAATTGGCGCACGCGGCGCCGTTGACGCGGGCCGCCCTGTGAGGCTCGCCGACATCGCGGCGACGGCTCGAGAGCTGATCGGCGCGTCGCCTGATACCGACGCTCGGGCGGGCCGGCCAATCGAAGCGCTTTTACCCTGAAGAACTCGCGGCGTACCGCACGCCCCGGAGATTCAGGCGAGCTGAGTCGTTTCCCAAAACAAATTTCGTAACCGAAATGCATCAACCGGCGTAACCTGACGGCGCACGGCGCGATTTTTCTTCGCGCCTGCAAGTCTTGAAAAGGAGCATCATGAACCTTGGGCGTATTTTAGGCGGAGTCGCTCTGACTCTTGCCAGCTTGGGAGCCTTGCTGGCGTTCGGCGTTCCCGCCGCGCGTTCGGCTGACCACCTCGACTCACCTGCCACCAAGGCCGATCCGACGGTCGATATCAACGACCTCTACACCTGGGTTGACGGCAACAACCTCGTGCTCGTGCTGACGAGCGACGCGGCCACCACCCCGACGACGAAGTTCTCCGACCAGGTTCAGTACGTGTTTCACACGACGAGCGGTGCGGGTTTCGCGGCGACCAAGGGCGAGTACAACATCATCTGCACCTTCGACGCGGCCCAGGCTGCCTCGTGCTGGTACGGCATGGACGGCATGGTCAAGGGCGACGCCAGCAAAGAAGCCGGCCTCGCGAGCGCAGACGGCAAGTTCAAGGTCTTCGCCGGTCCCCGCAGCGATCCGTTCTTCTTCAATCTCGACGGCTTCAAAAAGACCGTCGCCACGGTTCAGGGCGCGGCTCCGAGCCTCATGTTCGACACGGGCGGATGCCCTGCAGTCGACCCGGCGACTTCCGGGGTTCTCGTAAACATGCTCAAGAGCGGCGCCGACGCAGGCGCGCCGGTCGACTTTTTCGCCAATCTCAACGCGCTCGCGATCGTCGTCTCGATCGACAAGACGCTCGTGACCAAAAACGGTCCCGTTGTGGCTGCCTGGGCCTCGACGAACAAGAAGTAAGGGAGGAGGACAATCATGAACAAGCAAATCATTCTCGGATTGGCCTCGCTCGCGCTCTTCGGCGCGGTGGCCTGCAGCGGCGACGACACCACCACCACCCCGACGCCCGACGCGGGCTCGAAAGACACCTCGACCCCCGACGCGCCCGTTGTGCCCGCTGACAGCGGCGCCGATGCGGCGAAGGACAGCGGTTCGGCGAACCCTCCGCCCGTGCTCGGAGCCCAGATCGATCGCATCGGTCGGCCTGCGGTTAACACCGCGGCGAACAATACGTTCAACACCGACGCGAACGCGGCGGGCAAGGCGAAGGACGCCTACAACGCCGACAGTGATCCGACCGCATGGGTCAAGAACTACGGCCCAGAAGTCGCGAAAAACCTCGCGATCTACGACGGCCTCGACACGAAGTGCGGCAACCAGTTGCTCGCCGGGCAGCCTGGCCCGATGCGCTACGCGGGCCTTGCGGGCGCGCTCAGCGACGACCGTATCTACGTCAACACCGGCAACAGCGTGTGCGGCAACTACCTCGCCGTCGAGCTGACCGCGGTGATGGTGCCCGGTCTCGACAAGGATTGCGGCGGCCGCGCCCTCGCGTACGACGTCATCGACGCGACCTACAACGCCGTTGCGGGCACTGCGCCGGGCACAATCGTCGACGGAATCTCGGCTGACCCGGTCAAGACCGGCGGCAAGGCGTTCCCGTATCTTGTCCCCGCGAAGTAGTCGCCTCCTCGCTCTCGCGTTCGCGATTGCGGCTGCCAGCTGCAGCAAGCGACGTTCGGGCGAGCCCTCGGCGAAAGCGCCGGCGAACGAAGCCGCGTCGATTGAGTTCGACGCGGCTTTGCCGCATTTGGAGGCGCCGCACACCACGTCCGCGTCTATCGCGCTGTCGAACCTGAGCGGCACGATTGCCTACAAAACCAAGCACCTGAGCGATCCTGCGGTGAGCGCAGGGCTGGTCGACGCCTTGATGAGCCGCGCGCAGTTCATCGGAAGCGTCGCTGACCTCGACGAGGCCGACGCGTTGGTGACCCGGGCGCTGCTCGCGTCGCCCGCCGATCCGCGCGCGCACCTCGCAAAAGCGTCGGTGCTGGGTGCTCTCCACCAGTTTGCAAACGCGCTCTTTGAAATCGAGCGGGGCTCCGCCTTGGGCGCCTCAGCCAACGAAGTCGCGCGCGCGCGGCTGCCCGTTGCGCTCGCGCTGGGGCGCTGCGACGAAGCGCTCAAGTCGGTCGACGCCGCAGACGACGCGCTGCCGCTGGACATGGCGGTTCACGCCGCGGTCGATCAACGTAGCGGACGGGCAGGGGAGTCGGAGCGGCTCTTCGAGCGCGCGCGAACGCGCTATCGCGACGTATCTCCGTTCGCGTTCGCGTGGATGGACTTCGAGAGGGGGCGCGCCCTCGAGCGGCAGGGAGACAGCGCGCGGGCTGGGCAGTACTACGCCGAGGCTTCTCAGCTGCTCCCCACCTACGCCCACGCCGTGGTGCACCTCGCAGCCATGGCATCGCCGGCGCGCGCGCTTGAGCTGCTCGCCGGACTCGACGCCGCGTGCGACGATCCCGACGCGCTGGCTGCCAGGGCCGATGCCTTGCGCCGCAGTGGGCGGCCGGCAGAAGCGGCGGAGGCGTTGGCGGCCGCGAAGTCGCGCTTTGAGGTGCTCCTCGCGAAACACCCCGAGGCCTTCGCCGACCACGGAGCTGCGTTCTTCCTCGGCATCGGAAACGATCTGCCGCGCGCGCTTTCGCTCGCAAAAATGGCGGCTGCGAACGCGCCATCCGAGGAGGCTCTCGACTTGTGGCTCACAATCGCAAGCGCGCTTGGGCGCCACGAGGAAGCGTGCGCCGCAGTCGCACGATCGACGGCCAACAAGTGCGCGCTGGGCCCAGCGGTCGCCGCGCGCTTTGAGGTGGCGCGAAGGAGCTGCACTCCGTGAAGGCGTACGCTGCGGCGCTGATGGCGCTCGTCGCTGCGCTCCTGTGCGGGACGGCCGCGGCGCACGGCGTCGGCGTATCGCGTGCGGAATACACGGTTGATGGGTGTAAAGTACACGCAGCGCTGACTTTTCGGCGCGATGAGCTCGCGACCGCGATCGGCGAGCACCCGGAGCGCGTCATCGCCGCACTCCTCGACGTCTCGGCCGACGGAAGCCCGTGCGTACGCGGGGCGCCGACGATGATGCCCGACGAGCGCGACGGGGCCCAAATCGCGCTCGATTTTGTCTGTCCCCGCACGCCGTCGAGCCTGCATGTCGACTCGCGGTTTATCGAGCGGTTCTCGTCGGGACATACGCACCTTGTCGCGGTTAATTCCGGCTCGCAAAAGAGCGAGTCGATCGCGCTCCTGGCGAAGTCCGCGACAGACTTTGAGCTCGCGAACAATCGACGTGCGCTGGGCGCGATCATCCGCGTCGGGGTCGAGCACATTCTGACCGGATACGACCACTTGACCTTCCTGCTGGCGCTGCTCCTCGTGCCAGCCACCAAGCCTCGCCGCCTGTGGCCGCTCCTCGGCGTGCTCACTGCGTTTACGCTCGGTCACACCGCGTCGCTCGCGGTGGCGTCGCTCGGCTGGTTCGTGCCGAGCAGCGCGATCATCGAGCCCGCGATCGCGCTTTCGATCGCTTACGTGGCGGCTGAGAATTTCTTCGTCACGGGTTGGCGGCACAGGTGGCTGCTCACCCTTCCTTTTGGACTCGTTCACGGCTTCGGATTCGCCTCGGGCCTGCTCGACCTCGCGGTCGACCGCGCAGATTTGCCGCGCGCACTCTTCGCCTTCAACGCAGGCGTTGAGCTTGGGCAACTCGCCGTTGTCGCTGTCGCCTTGCCGCTCGTGCTGCTCTGCCACCGATCGCGGCGTTACGAGCTCGGTCGGCGCGCGGTGAGCGGGGCGATCGTTGCCCTCGGTATGGTGTGGTTCGTGCTGCGCGTAACGGGCCGCGGCTGATGCGCGCGTGAAGCTGAGTAAGGGGAGTCGGTAGCGGTGTGCGCGGCCGCCCTGGGTTTTGGGGAAGGTCGATTCATCAGCGCCCCCATCCCTCGGCGGCCGCGCTTAACTCCGCTCTCCGCGATTGCGGCGCTGTCATTGAGCGCGCTCATGGGATCGTCATCAACAATCAGCTCGAACCTCGCGTGACCGAGGCGTTCAAGGCGGGGCCGGTGTGGGCCGGCGTCACGAATCTCTTCGGCGAGTGGCTCGGGGTCGCCTTTGGCGATGGCTTTGATGCGCCCCGCACCCTGAGCACGGAGCCTGTTGTGACGCTCGGTCAAACCATCGACAACGGCGATCGACGGGAAGATCGACGCACGGCTCACCAGCGCGGGCATTCCCATCTTGGTTCGCCACGAATTATGGGCGCCCAGGCTCGTCGAGCGTCCGCTCTGTCGCGGCGGGGTCGACCGACGCTCCCTCACAGACGTGCGGGCCAACGGCGGCCTGCGGTTCGGCGAGACGATTCGCACGGGCGAAGAGGCCCCACGATTTGTTGCGGGTTACACTGATATTCGGACGGTCTGGCGCGACGTGCAGGTGCCTGGCGCGACGGTCGCGACATCGGACGCTGTTCGAAAGTCTGAGGCGATCGCGGCCCGGAAGCAGCGCGCGGTTCAGCTCATCGTCGCAATCGGCGACGACATTCCCGTCGCCGGAGTTGGTTGTCTCGACTCGTTTGCGAAGGCGAAGGTTGCCGGGGCCACGACGAGCTCGAATGAAATCGCTTTCCGATATCTGTTTGCGGTTCGCGCCAGTCAGTTCGAACGAAAAACGGCTCCAGGTCGGACGCGAAGCGCGCGCCGTTCATCAGCGACGCCCACGTCACGGTCGTCGACTTAGGCCCGATTTTGGCAGGCGACGCGTGCACCTTTTAGGTCAGCTCGGCGCTCCCCGTTTCGCATTGCGAAATACGAAATAGATACCAAGTACGAAAAAGCCCCCAACGATAGCGCCAATGATCTTGAGCATTCCGCCGGTTCCGGACGGCTCGTCGATCGCGTCCTGCGTGCCCACGGTTTGCGAGGCGCCGCCTGATGAAGCCGCCTTGGCGCCATCGGCGCTTCCGGGCGACCCTCCGTGACCGGCCGCCGCGCGATCTGGCGGCGGCTGCGCACCCGAACTGCCGCGCGCCGCTCCGACGCCGCTCGACGAAAACGCAGACGTCGAGTTTCCGCCGCCGGCCCCGGCCTTCCCGCCGATCGCCCTGTAGCCGAACACCCCCGCGACGATCACGAGCGCCAGCATGAGCGCGTACTCAGTGGTCGACGCTCCGCGGTCGTCGCGCACGAGGCGCGAACGCTTCACCTTCGCTCGCGTCATGGCGCCCATCCCTGGGACTCTCCGCTCTCCGCCGGGCGCATGCAAGCCCTCGCGCTCCCGCGCTCCCTTCGGCTCAACCTTGCGCGGGGCAAAACTATCTGGCATAGGCCCGGGCGAAATGAAGCCGCTCGCTCTTTTGCTTTGTGGGTCAGCAATATTGGCGCTCGCGTGCAGTGCGCGTCCACCCGCGAGTGCCGCCGCTCCGGAGCGCGACCTGTCGGCCTATCAGCCTGGCGACAAAACCGAATTCGACGTCGCCGCCGACGCACCTGAGCCGCCCAAACCCGATCCCGTTGCGCACCCGCTGCTAAAGCCGGGCGTGGCCAGTCAGACACAAAAGCGCAGCCTCTTCGTGATCACGAAAAAGACCAGCGATCACTAGATCGCGGCGCCGTCCCGGTAGCGCCGGCGCGCCCACTCGTGCATCACGATGCCCGCTGCGACAACGAGCGGAAGTGACTGATTCACGCCGTAAATAGGGATCCCGAGCACCGCGTCGGCGCGTTCGACGACCTCACCGGGGAGCCCGAAGCGCTCACTGCCGAAGACGAAAACCACGTTCGGCGGGAACGACGCGACGTGCGAAATGCTGGCGGTCGCGCTGTCCTTTTCAACGGCCCAAATCGGCCGACCTTGCGCGTGCGCGAGCAACGCGGCCGTGTCGGCAAGCTCTACTACCGACTCGAACTTGTGCATCCCCATCGATGCCTTTTCGTAGTGCGGCTCGGTGCCCACCAGCAAAACTTCGCGCGCGAGAAAGTTGTGAGCCACGCGAATGACGCCGCCGACGGCAAAGGCGTTTTCGGCTTTGTAGAGCGCGACCGAAAAATCGTTCCGCAGCGGACGCAAACACTCGCGGATTTCTTCGGTCGTCGCGTCGATAGGTAAGGCCAGCGCCATAATCGTGTTATGAGCTACCCGCGCCCGGAGCGAAAGCGCGGACGCAATATACGGAGCGCATGTACAGCGTTTCCGACGTCACCAAAAGAAATATCTTAAAAGCCTGTCGCGAAGGCTTGACAGTGCGACTCTACTAAGTAGAGTGCGCCTCCCCGTTTACCGCGGAGTAAGTGCGCTCGTCCGCGTGCTCAATCCCCGCAGAAAACTCGAAACCAACACCGATGCCGACCATCAATCAGCTCATCAATCAGGGTCGCCAGGCCGCTCGCTATAAAACCGCGTCGCCCGCGCTCAAGGCCTGCCCGCAAAAGCGAGGCGTCTGCGTTCGCGTCTACACGACCACGCCGAAGAAGCCGAACTCGGCTCTCCGCAAGGTCTGCCGCGTTCGCCTCACCAACGGCATGGAGGTCACCTCCTACATCCCGGGCGAGGGCCACAACCTGCAGGAGCACTCGGTCGTCCTGATTCGCGGCGGTCGCGTCAAGGATCTCCCCGGCGTGCGATACCACGTCGTCCGCGGAACGCTCGACGCCTCTGGCGCGATCGGCCCGTCGTCCACCAATAAAGTCAACCGTAACCGCAAGCGCTCGAAGTACGGCGTGAAGCGGCCCAAGACCTGAGCTCCAGGAGCTAGCCCATGCCTCGTCGTCGCGAAGTTCCCAAGCGCCAGATCCTCCCTGACCCCAAGTTCAAGGACAAGCTCGTTTCCAAGTTCACCAATACGCTTATGTATGGTGGCAAAAAGGCTACGGCCGAGGGCATCCTGTACGGAGCCTTCGACGTAATCAACGAGCGCTTCAAAGAAGACCCGATCGAGGTTTTCCGTAAAGCTCTCGACAACGTCAAGCCGAAGCTGGAGGTCAAGAGCCGCCGCGTCGGTGGAGCGACCTACCAGGTGCCGGTTGAAGTTCGTCCCGAGCGCCGCGTGGCTCTGGCCATGCGTTGGATCGTGAGCTACGCCCGCGACCGTGGCGAGAAGACCATGCGCGAACGCCTCGCCGGCGAATTCAAGGACGCCGCCGAAGGCCGCGGAAACGCAGTCAAGAAGAAGGACGATACGCACAAGATGGCTGAAGCCAACAAGGCTTTCGCCCACTACCGCTGGTAGTCGAATCTGCGTTTCGTACGCCCAACCAGAATTCAAGAGAACTGCACGCAGAAATGATCAGCACGACATAAGGATCGGGTCCCTCCAATAATTGAGAGTGCCCCGACACCCTCTCTGGACTTCCGCGCAACGCGCGGCAGCGCTTCGAAAAAGAAGCCGCTGGGCCAGAGAGGGTTTCGTGCATTCTGAGCTCCAACTTCGAAACTACCGCCGCAAAACGAGAACCCCGTGGCCCGCGAATACTCCCTGGAACGCACCCGTAACATCGGAATCATGGCGCACATCGACGCCGGGAAGACGACGACTACGGAACGCGTGCTGTATTACACGGGAGTCAACTACAAGATCGGCGAGGTGCACGAAGGCGCGGCGACCATGGACTACATGGTTCAGGAGCAGGAGCGCGGAATCACGATCACGAGCGCTGCGACAAACTGCTTTTGGCAGCCGCTCGAGGGGCCGAACTCCAACGTCCGACACCGAATCAACATCATCGACACCCCTGGGCACGTCGACTTCACGATCGAAGTCGAGCGCTCCCTGCGCGTGCTCGACGGCGCGGTGGCGGTGCTCGATGGCGGAAACGGGGTCGAGCCACAGACCGAGACCGTCTGGCGGCAGGCCGACAAGTTCCGTGTTCCGCGAATCGTGTTCGTCAACAAGATGGACAAGGTCGGCGCCGACTTCGAAATGAATGTGAACTCGATTCGCGAGCGGCTCGGTGTGACCCCGGTTGCGATCCAGTGGCCCGTCGGTGAAGAAGACCAGCACAAGGGCATGGTCGACCTCATCAAGATGAAGGCAGCCATCTTCGACGACGAGTCGAAGGGCCAGAAATACGCCTGGGTCGAGATTCCGGCCGATATTCGCGCCAAGTGTGACGAATACCGCGAGAAAATGATCGAGGCCTGCGCCGATGTCGATGAAGACATCATGGCAAAGTTCCTCGAAGGCCGGGTCGACGAGATTTCAGAAAATGAGATCGTCGCGGCCATTCGCAAGGGCTGCTGCAGCTTCCGGTTTTTTCCGGTGATCTGCGGCTCGGCTTTCAAAAACAAAGGCGTTCAGCTGATGCTCGACGCCGTCATCAATTTTCTCCCGTCGCCGCTCGATATCCCACCGGTCAAGGGCGTCCATCCCGACACTGACGCTGAGGAAGAGCGAAAGGCCGACGACAAGCAGCCGTTCGCCGCTTATGCGTTCAAGATCATCAACGATCCCCACGGCAATCTGACGTTCTTTCGCGTCTATTCCGGAACGCTAACGAGCGGGACGATGGTGTCGAACTCGACCCGCGGGAAGCGCGAGCGCATCGGGCGTATCCTACGCATGCACGCCAACAAGCGCGAGGAACTCACCGAGGCCGACTCGGGAAACATTTACGCTGCCGTTGGCCTCAAAGACACGCGCACGGGCGACACACTCTGCGACGAAGGCAAGCCGATCGTCCTCGAGAAGATGATCTTCCCTGAGCCGGTTATCTCAATCGCGATTGAGCCGAGGACGCAGGCCGACGTCGAGAAGCTTGGCATTGGCCTCCAGAAGCTCGCCGCGGAAGACCCGTCGTTTCGAATTCACACCGACGAAGAATCCGGTCAGACGATTATCAGCGGTATGGGCGAGCTCCACCTCGACATCATCTGCGACCGTCTGAAGCGTGAATTCAAGGTCGAATCCAACGTCGGAAAGCCGGAGGTAGCCTACCGCGAGGCGATCACGCGCAAAGTGCCTTGCGAATACAAATACGCAAAGCAGTCCGGTGGACGCGGGCAATACGGTCACGTGCTGATGGAAATTCAGCCAGCGGAGCGCGGCGCCGGCTTCATCTTTGAGAACGACGTCATCGGCGGCGCGATCCCGAAGGAATTTATTCCTGCGATCGAAAAGGGCGTACGCGAGGCGATGGCGCGCGGCGTCCTCGCCGGCTACCCGATCGCCGATATGCATTGCCGCCTGTACGACGGCAGCTACCACGACGTCGATTCGAGCGCGCAGGCGTTCGAGATCGCGGCCTCACTCTGCTTTCAAGAAGGCGCAAAGAAGGCGGGCCTGGCCCTCCTTGAGCCAGTCATGAAAAACGAAGTGGTCGTCCCTGACCAGTACATGGGCGACGTAATCGGCGACATCAACTCGCGTCGCGGACGAATTCTCGGTATGAGCCAGCGCGGAAACGCTCAGGTCGTCGACAGCGAGGTTCCGCTCGCGACGATGTTCGGCTATGTCACCGACCTCCGCTCGATGACGCAGGGGCGCGCTACCAGCTCGCTTCACTTTTCTCACTACGCGCCGGTTCCCGCAGTTGTGCAGGAAGCCGTCGTGGCCAAGGTCAAGGGCGGCTAAACCGCTCAATAGATAGCAACGAATAGCCAGAAGGACTCGGAGACACCGTCATGGGAAAAGAAAAGTTCAACCGCAGTAAGCCGCACGTCAACGTCGGAACGATCGGTCACATCGACCACGGCAAAACGACGCTTACGGCGAGCCTCGTCAAAGTCCAGAGCAAGAAGGGCCTCGCGAAGGTCATCAGCTATGCGGACATCGCCAAGGGCGGAACGGTCCGCGACGCGACCAAGACGGTTACGATCGCGGCGTCGCACGTCGAGTACGAGAGCGCGACTCGTCACTACGCGCACGTCGACTGCCCCGGGCACGCCGACTACATCAAGAACATGATCACGGGCGCGGCGCAGATGGACGGGGCGATCCTCGTTGTCAGCGCGCTCGACAGCGTGATGCCGCAGACGCGTGAGCACGTTCTTCTGGCTCGCCAGGTTGGTCTCAACCACATCGTGGTTGCGCTCAACAAGTGCGACTCGGTGGAAGACGCCGAGATGCTCGACCTGGTCGAGATGGAAGTTCGCGAGCTCCTGAGCAAGTACAAGTTCAACGGCGATACGGCGAAGATCGTCCGCGTTGCTGCGTTCCCTGCGCTCAACGGCGACCCGAAGTGGGAAGCGTCGATCACGGAGCTGATCGCAGCGCTCGACAGCGAAGTTCCCGAGCCGGTTCGCGACATCGACAAGCCCTTCCTGATGGCGATCGAAGACGTGTTCTCGATCAAGGGTCGCGGCACGGTGGTTACGGGTCGCGTCGAGCGCGGCATCGTGAAGACGGGCGAAGAGGTGGAGATCATCGGCTTCCGCGACACGCGCAAGACGGTGGTTACCGGCGTGGAGATGTTCCGTAAGCTGCTCGACGAAGGTCGGGCTGGCGAGAACATCGGCGTATTGCTTCGCGGCATCGAGCGCAACGACGTGGAGCGCGGGCAGATTCTTTGCAAGCCGGGCTCGGTTACTCCGCACAAGAAGTTCATGGGCGAGGTTTACGTCCTGAAGAAGGAAGAGGGCGGTCGTCACACGCCGTTCTTCACGAACTACCGTCCGCAGTTTTACATGCGCACGACGGACGTCACGGGGACCTGCGCGTTGCCTGAAGGCACGAAGATGGTCATGCCGGGCGACAACATCACGATGCTGATCGAGCTGATGGCGCCGGTGGGTCTCGAGGAGCAGATGCGCTTCGCGATCCGTGAAGGCGGCCGCACCGTCGGCGCCGGCATCGTCACCAAGGTCCTGGAATAAGGA
>CANJCO010000062.1 GCA_947473045.1 Myxococcales bacterium
CGCCGCCGCCGATGCGTCCGCGGGCGCCGTCGATGCAAGACGCGGCGCCGCCGCCGATGCGTCCGTACGCGGCGTCGTTTCCTTCGCCGACCTATGACTTCGGCACGCCCGATCAATACGGCTTCGACCCGGCCCCGGAGCAGCCGTGGGCGGCCGAGCCCCGCCCCATGTCGTCGACTCCCGCGCCATGGGCGCCCGAGCCGGCCATCGCGGCGCCCCAGCCCATGCTGGCTCCCGCGTGGCCCCCGGCCGCCGTCGCCGCGCCGCTGGTCGCCGCGGCCCCGCTTGCGGCGGCCGCCCCGTCCAGGCCGGTCGTCAAGACTGCAATCGTCGGGGTTGTCGTGCAAACCCCGGCATGGGCCGTCGTCTACCTCGTGTTCATGTTGTTCATCGCGGCCGTGGGTGCGTTTCTACTGACCCAGCAGGCGCAGCTGGCGGGTCACTTCTGAGCGGGTCGCCGCGCTCGGGCTGCGAAGGTTATTGGGCCGCCAGCGGCTATCGCGCGTCGCGCGCGTTGGCGTCGCGCTGAGCCGCCCGCAGCGCGCGAACGCCTCACGCGCCGGAGCGCTGGAAGCGGGCGATTCGGGCGGGCGGACGTTGTTCAGGTAACCCTCGCAGTCGGGCGGAAAGGGGCGCACACTCGGCTGATGCGACGCCTTTGTCCCCCTCTGCTCGTTGTTCTTTCGGCCACGTTCGCGTGCTCCGACACGCCGGCCACGAGCCCTCCGCCGCCGGCGAAACCTGCAGTCGCGGCGGTGCTTCGCGCGGACGCCAACCGCGACGGCGACGTCCGGTTCGACGACACCGACGCCAACAAGCCTGCGTGGAGCGCGGCCAGCGGCGCTGTGTTCATGGCCAACATCGACGACGACACCGCGCGCTGCCCAAAGAAGGGCAACGATATCGATCTCGACAAGTGCAATGACGCTACCGACGCCGTGATCAACGGGGCGGACGACATGCTCGACCTCGCGCGCCTGAAGGTGAAGCCCTGGGCGACGGCACCCGACGGCGCGACCGCGCTCATTTCGGTGTCGGATGCAGCCGTGGGGCACGTGCGCCTGTTCAAGCGAACCGGCCCGGGCGAGGCCGATTTCGAGCCGCTCGCAGACGACGGCGCGCTCACCCTCGACGATTTGCGCCTGGGCGCCGAGCTCGCGATTGAGGGCCTCGACATCGTGCGTGACAGCGCCGTCTGGGATGGCACCGCGTCGATTGGGCTGACCGTGACAAGCGGCGCCGACACAGCCTCCGACAGCGTGGTCATGCGCGTCGCGCCGGTGATGACCTACCATCACCTGCTGCCCGCCGAGGAGGTCTTCGTCACCAACAATGGCGACACTGGCAACACCGCCATGCGCGCTGACCTCGCCGCCGAATGCAAAGATGTGGGGCTTCCCCCTCCGACCCAGGTCGAGCCGGGCGATGGCGACCAGTGGACACAGGACTTCTTCGAGACGGCGTTTATGTCGATGCCGGCGGCCGGCGGCGCGCAGCACGTGGTGCGCGTGAATCTACGCTCGGCGAACGTCTTTCAGCCGACCAGCGCTAAGAATCCGCTCAGGTCCGCGGGTCAGGTTGTCTTCACGCGCTTCCGCGGGAAAGATTCAGCCGCCGTGCAGCAGTATGACGTCAAGCACAGTCAAGATATGGACTCGCTCAACTCGTTCGGAAACACCGAGACGATTCCGCCGTACGCCCTCGGAGCGGACACCTTTCCGCTGGGGCGAATTTTGCGCGGAGCGACGCCGACATTCTACCCCGACCCGACCTTCACCACGATGCTCAAGAGCCAGAGCGTGCAGCCGATCGTGGAAATCGACACCTCGTGGCTGTACGTCGGCCATGTCGACGAGACGATCTCGTTTATCAAGGCGGCTACGCCGCGCGGGTGGGCGATGCTCGTCAACGACGCAGCGCTCGCCAAGAAAATGCTCGATGATCAGGTCGCTGCCGGCAAGGGCGATACCCCCATGTTCGTCGGAATGTCCTGGTACGACAACAACGGCAATCCGACCCCGGCCGATACCACGATCGCGAAGGTGCTCGCCGACACGACCGTTATGGGTGCGAGCGCCGACGCCGCAATCGAAGTAGCCGGACAAATCAAGAAACTCAAGGACGCAACCGGAATTACTGACTCCGAGATCATCGGGATTCCGTTTTTGCACACGACGACTCAGGGACTCTCCTATGCCTACACGCCCGGAACGGTGAATGGCATTTACATTGCCGACGCGCGCTTTGTGACGCCAAACCCGCACGGGCCGATGATCAACGGAAAAGACATTTTCGCGCAGGCTGTGGTCGATCAGCTCGCGACGATTGGCGTCACGGCTCACTTTGCCGAAGACTGGGACGAGTACCACGCGCAGCTCGGCGAAGTGCACTGCGGAACGAATACGCGCCGGAAGGTTCCGGCGGTCAAATGGTGGGAGACGGGCCGATGAAGACGATGAACCGCTACGTGACTGCACTGTCGGCTGCGCTGCTGCTCGCGGCTTCGGCCTCTGTGGCCTCGGCGGCCCCGACGGCCGTCGAAGCCGACAAAATGCCTGCTCCGGCGCGCGCGAACCTGCGCGGCGTCATCGCGAAGGCGCGCTCCGCCGACGCGGCCGCGTTCACTCAGGTGCGTGCGATCGCCGCCGGGGCGCGTGAGGCTGACCTTCACGCCCGGGCCCGCAAAGCTCCCATTTCGCTGCGCCTGTCGGCCCTCGGGCCGCGCGCAGTGCTCCCGCTGATCGACCTTATCGCGTTCGACTCGGCGCCTTATGCACCGAACGAATCTGTGGCCGACCGGGCCTCGGTGCAGCGGGACCTGATCGAGGCGATCGGGCTCCTGAAGGACGCGCGCGCGCTTCCGGTGCTCGCCATCGCCGTCACGCGGCAGGGCGACTTCGCGACCATGCGAACTTCCGCAGAGGCCCTCGCGCGCCTCGACAGCGATGCCGCCGCCGCCGCGCTCGTAAGCGCCCTCGCGGCGGCTTCGGGCGAGCACACCACGGCCCTGCTTTCCGGCATGGGCGCGTGCCATCGCCCGGTCGTCGCGCGCACGCTCGCCGACCGCCTCGGCGCCCATCCCGACGCCTCGGTGGCGCGCCACCTCGTGAAATCCCTCGGCTCCGTCGGAAACGCCTGGGCCTGGCAGACGCTCGCGTCGCGGAGCGATGAGGCCGCCGTGCGCGAGGTGGCCGCGACGGCGCTGGTCGCCGGATACGTGCACTATACAGGCGAAGTGCGAGAGGCGGCTGCGAAGGCGCTGCTGGCGGTCAGCGATACGCACACTCCTGCGCTGCTCGCGGCTGCGCGTTCGGGCGCCTCTTCGGAGCTTGCGCTTTCGCTCGACGACCTGGCCGCGCGCTTGTCGGCGAACCCAACGCGCTGATCGCTCCCGACCGGCCACAGGGCGCGCCTTTACAGGCGCCCAGGCGCACTTCGTGCGGGCGTTCGCGGCGTTTGCGGGCGCGCGGCCCGCCTCGTCGCGCGGGCGGTCGCTTGCGGCTTCGATCCCGCGCGGCACCTCTTTTGCTCGACGCTTAGGCAACTCGAACGACAGGAGTCAGCCTATGAAAGTCGATATGCTCATGAGTCGCGACGTCAAGACGTGCGCCCCGACCGCAACCCTCGACGACGCGGCTCGCATCATGTGGGAAAACGATTGCGGCTGCGTTCCGGTAGTTGATGAGCAGGGGCGGGCGACTGCCATGGTGACTGACCGCGATATCTGCATGGCCGGATTGACGCAGGGGCGGCCCTACAGTCAAATTCCCGTTTCAGTCGCGGCGTCGAAGGCGCTTTATGCGGTAAAATCGGGCGATACTGCCCAATCAGCCGAGGCGCTCATGAGCTCGCGGCAGGTGCGCAGACTGGCTGTTATCGACGACAGCGGAAGGCTGGTTGGGTTGCTGTCGCTCAACGATCTCGCGCGGCGCGCCGGGCGGCGCACGGGCGAGGTGGCGAGCGATGAGGTGGCAAGAACGCTGTCGTCCATTTGTGAGCGTCCCAGTCGAACGACGGGTGGCATGCAGTCACGTTTGTCGTAGCGAGGTCGCTCGCGCAGCGGGTTGGCACGAGGCGCTCACCGACTCGGGCGGGCTCCTGCGCTGCGCGGCCCGACAAGTATCCGGCTCCGGCGAGCGCTATTGACGTATATCTAACCGATCGGTTAGTTACGGGCTCCGGATGGTGTCGCGCTTTGCGGCATCAACGCCGCTCGCCCCGGAGGCCGCATGCTCACGCTCGACACCGGACTGTCATATGCCCTGTATGCATTTGCCCTCAGTTACCTCCTGATGTTCGGAGGGTTCTTTCTCCACAACGACTGGGCGCTTCGTTTTCTGTTTCGATACCCGCTTCGCCCGCTGCTCGCGGACAAACCCTCGGCTGAGCTGGTGCGATGGGCGAGCATCGGAATGATCTTCCACCGCATGGAAGCCAGCTTTGGCCTCGGCCTTGGCGTCTTCGTCGCGGTGATGACCCGCGCCTGCGCGGGAAGCCTGGCGCAGCTCAGCGCGGTGTCGGCGTGCGTGTCGGCGCACGCAGTGTTCGTCGCGCTCAATCACACGCTCAATCATGCGGGGCGAGCTGAGTTCTGCCCGCAGGACGTGCTTCCCTCGGAGGTGCGCCGTACCGTGGGCGTGCTCCGCTTCGGAGGGTGGGGGATGGCCCTCGTTTATGGCGCTCTCGCGGCGCTGGCGGCGACGCACGCCGCGGCTGGCCCGAGGTAACCGTCGCGACGCCGGAGGCAGAGCCTTGCAGTCGGGGGCGCCGCGGTCCACACTCGCGCTGTCTCCCTCGTCGGAGTGAACAGATGGGCCGCAAAAAAGGCTACACCCGAGCCGGACTAACCGAAGCCGCGACGGCCCTGTTTCACACGCACGGCTTCGAGAGCACGTCGACTGAGATGCTCGTGCAGCACCTCGGCGTCAACCGCAACACCCTGTTCTCGGAGTTTGGTACCAAGCGCGCGCTCTTCGACGAAGTCGTCGAGCACTACGACCAGAGCATGGTGACGAGCATGCTCGGCGCCCTCGAGGCTCACGATGCCGGCCTCGACGCCGTCGGGCAGCTGTTCGCCGCGTTCGGCGCCGACTGCGTGGGACGCTTCGCGGGGATGGGCTGCCTGATGTGCAACACTGCGGTCGAGCTCGGGGCGGAGACGCCCGACGGCAACGCCCTCGTGCTACGATACTTTGAGCGTCTAAGTCGAGCGTTCGCCCACGCGCTGGGCAACGCGCAGCGCGACGGGGCGCTCGACTCCGGGCTCGATGTCGATGCCGAGGCGGCGATGCTGAGCTCCACCGCGCTTGGGCTGTTCGTGATGGCCCGAGCGCGTGCGCCGGCGGCCATGGTTCGGGCAGTTGTAAGCACCGCCACGCGTCACGTCGATCTCCTCCGCGCAAAGCGTCGGTCGGGCCGCGTCGCGCGACCTGCCAGAACGTGACGCAACCGATGCTCCGGGGCCGCGAGCGCGCGTGCTCAAGTAGCCCCTAGCACTTTCGTCGCTGACGGCGCCGCGCATACGCCGTCGCTCGCGGCGCGCAGGGGGCGCGAGGGCGCCAAAGCTTCGCGTGCGTTTCGCGTCGCGCGGGTCGCCCTGCGACTGGCCAGTCACGGCGCCGCGCTTGCATCCCATGGTCTCGATGACGCTGGGCGCGCTGGCTGTATCGGTCGATCTGCTCCACGCGGCGCTGATGGCAATTTGGTTTTCGGGGCTCCCGCTGCTCTTTTGGCACAGGTGGCCGATTCTCAGTCGCGCGTATGCCGCTTACGCGCTCGCGTTCGTGCTCGTCTCGCAGCTGTCGCAGTGGGTGCTCGGTCAGTGCATCTTGACTTCCGCGGCGCAGGCGATCTGGGAGAGCCAGCCTTCAGGAACGGCACCCGCGGACGCGAGCGAATGGTTCACGGTGCGGCTCGCGCGCGCCGTGTTCCGCTGGGCGCCTTCTCATCGCGCGATCGCGAGGATATCGGAGCTCTTCGTGCTCCTCACGGCGGTCGGCGTGATTCGGTCACTGCGACCGCGCGCCGTGCGCGTCGCCACCGCGAACGCGGGCCCCCAGCCGCACCGCTGACTGCGCCCCCACGCGAGGCGCCCCGGCCGCACGGGCGCGGGCGCGCAAAATTCAAGTCAGTGACAACGCCCGTCGCCGCAGCGCTGCTTGCTCGAACAGCAGCCCGACCCGCACATGGTCTGCTCTCCCGCCATCCGCTTGGCTTCGACGCAGGGCACCGGCGCGCTGCCGGACGTATCTCTCTGCACGCTGTCCGGCTTCGTTGCCGACGAGAGCGCTTCGGCGCTTCGGGCCTGCCCCTGCGCCGCAAAGAGCGCGAGTCCGGCGAGCGCGGCGATGCTAACCATGGCTCTTTTTGCAGTGTTCATTAAAATAGTCCTTTCGACAGGAAGCGACGAGCGTATCGAATCTCGTGCTTGGACGGAAACGTTTGGCGGTTGATTCACCCCAGGCGCGTTGACTCCGGTGGAAGGCCCTGGCCACGGCGGCCTTCGGCAGCTCTCGGCGCGCCCGCGGTCGACGCGGGGAGCGTCGCCAGGCTCAGCTTGTTCGCGGCCGCGTCGGGCGGCAGCCTCGCCATCGAGCTGGGCGAGCGTGCGGACGGACGATCAGTCGACTCGGCAGCAGCGCCTGGCTCGCCCAACGTCGAGCCCGCTACGCGCGCGTTTCAGCGCGCACATGCCGAGCAGGTGTTGCAGACTGCGCGCAGTCGCGACGCTGCCGCGCGGCTGCTTGGTCTGTCACCGGCGACGTTGTTCCGGTAGCGAACGTGCGTCGCACTTCTCGGCTAACTGCCGAGCTCTGTTGTGGAACGAGCTCCGGATCCGCAGTGCGTCGCGAAGGCCCGCGGTGCCCTGAAGCACGCCTGAGTCGAACGACGCAGAATCTAGAGCGGGAGAAGGGATTCGAACCCTCGACGTCCACCTTGGCAAGGTGGCACTCTACCGCTGAGTTACTCCCGCAACGGCGAGGCCCGTAGATACGTCAGAGAACTCGAGTCGTCAACCACTCGGAGCGAAAATGTGACAACGCGCGATGGGCCGCCGTTACGGGCTGCTCGCGGGGCGCGTTTCGATGGCGGCGTCGATGGGGTAGCGGCCGTCTTGTCGCAGGCTGATGTTCGCCAGGTCGAGGCGGCGCTGGCAGTTGATCGTCCCGTCACGTGGAGGCGGTCTTTTGCAGCGGCCGCTTGTCAGGCCATCGCCGCCGGCGACGCGCTTACAAGTCGCTCAAACCAGAGCCTGCGTCGGAGGTCGTGTGCGACGCGTTGTCGTTCGCTGCCGCGTCTGCTGTCGGCTCGCGCCACATGCCCATGATCCGCTCAATTGACGCAGGCCGCTGTCGCGGGATCGCTTCGGTTGTCGTCCTCGCGGCACTCGTGAAACCTGGGCTTGGCCTTGTCGAGCACGATTTGCGCGTAAAACGTGCCCTGCGGCGTGGCGGTTGGCGCGAGCGTGATGTCGACGATCTCGGTCTGACCGGGCAGCAGCGTGCGCGTGGTGAGGCCCTTGCCGACCTCTTCATCACCGGGCGTCGCGAAGACGCGAACGTCGACGCCGGCCGGCAGTCCCGACTGACCGACGTTGCGCACCGTGACGTGCGCGGGCACCGGCGAGACGCAGTCGAGCTTCAAGCTGAGCACGGCGTTGGGCGCGTTGAAGAGGCCTTTGTCCTGCACGTTCTGGCGGAAGTTGTTGAGCCACGGGAGCGACCAGTTCGTGGTCTCGACCTTGGGAATCGAGCCATAGGTGTTGGGCGCGCTGCACGCGTTGTCGCGATCGTCGCAAATATTCGACACATGGTAGGTGTGCTCGTTCCAGAGCGTGCGCGTGCCGACCCACGAGCTCGCGCTGTCGCTGAACATCGACAGGCCGCGGTAGCCCTTGTCGCTCGTGGGGCCGGGCACCCAGGTCACGCCGTTGACCGTGACCGGGTTGCCCTTGTTGTCGAGGCACCCCCAGGTTTTCGGGTCCGCGCCGTTGGACACCATGAGCATGTCGGCGTGCCCGTCGCCGTCGATGTCGGCCAGCAGCGACGCCTCGGTCGCCGTGAACGACGTGTGCGGCGCAGCGAAGCGCACGGCGCCGGTGCTGCCATCGAATACCCACAGAAAGCACTCGTCGCCGTAGACGACCTCGGCCTTGCCGTCGCCCTCGAAGTCGAACACGGTCGAGCCCGTCACCGATGAGCTCAAATCGTGGTTGGGCTTCTTCCACGCCACCGTGATGGTCTTGGCGAGGAAGTCGGGCTTCATCACCGAGTAGAACGTGGCCATCGCGACGCCGATTTCGGGCTTCTTGTCTCCGTCGAAGTCGGCGACCGTCGGTGGGCCGCCGCTCCCGGTGCCAGGCAGGGCGACTGGCCCGAGCTTCGTGGCCCCGGTTGCGCCTTCGAGGATCCACAGCTGCCCGCTCGCCACGATGGCCACGTCGGGCTTACCGTCGAGGTCGAAATCTCCCACGCCCGGGAAGCCGTCGGGGATGGTCGGGCGGTTCCAAAGGACCGATCCATCAGCCTTGTATGCCGTCCGGCCTCCGAGCAGCTCGAGGTGCCCGTCGACTGCGCCGTCGAGATCCACGAACGTGCTCGTCCACTCGCTGATCGTCCCGCCGCCGTTGCCGCCGATTCCGGTCCACTTCAGGGTGATGGCGCCGTTCGTTGTAGAATACACGTTGGCGCCGAACGCGATCTCCGGGAAGCCGTCGCCGTCCATGTCGGCGATGGCCAGCGCGCCGCCCCATCCGAAAGCCGCTGCGCCCGCTCCCGCGATGGGCTTGTCGCTCGTGCGCAGCACCTTGCCCATGCGATCGACGAGCACGATGAAGCCTTCACCCGTGACGGCGACGATATCCATGAAGCCGTCGCTGTCGACGTCCCCGATCGCGATCGACAGGCCGGCAAATCCCGCCGAGTTCTTGCTCGCTTTGTCGAGCGACCAAATCTCGGCGCCCGTGGCGCCGTCGAGCATCCGAAGCACGCCGGTGTGGCACGACGTCGGCTGGGTGTTGGTGCACTGGCAGCAGGTGCCTTTGCCCGAATTGGCGTCGATGCCCTGACCCGAGACGAACACGACGACGGGCGTGTCGAGCGCGTCGACCTTGCCGTCGCAGTTGTTGTCGTGCACGCGGCCGACCGTCGGCGTTGACCAGACGTCGCTGAAGCTCGGCTTGAACGCGGCGGTCGGACCCCACGTCCAGCGGCTCGTAGCGTCGAGCATGCCGCCCGACGCCGGATGGTACTCACAGGCCGCGACGCAGGGTCCGCCGTCGGGTAGCGTGCCGGCGTCTGCATCACAGGTGGGAGGTAGGGGAAGGCATTGGCCCGGCTTGGGAGGTGCCTGGGTGCAGCCGGCCTCGGGCGCGCCCGCGTCGCCCGTCGCTCCGCCGAGTCCCGGCTCGCAGTACTCGCCGGGGCCGCAGTCGTTTCCGCTCGTGCACGGCTTTCCCGGCGTGACGCACTTGTCGAACAGGCATACGCTCCCGGCGCCGCAGCACGCCCCGCCGCACACGTTCGCGAGGGAGTCGCAGCACACGCCCGCGCCGAGAATGCACACGCCGCCGTCGCACTGCGCCGATGAGCTGCACTTGTCGGAAAACGGATTCGACGTGTCGGGCGCGTTTGCGTCGCCACCGTCTTCGCCTCCGCTCCCGCCGTCAGGCCGGGCCGCGCTTTCGCCGTCGCTGCCGCAGGCTGAAAACAAAAAACCAGCTGAGGCGCAGACCGCAGCCGCCAGCGCGGGCAGAGAGTATTTCATCGCTTTCGATGGTCGCCTGAACCGAGCGATCTGTCTACGCCGCGACGCCTGGGGTGCAGTTCACGCGCAAGTGGCCTACGCTCCCGCGCCTTCCATGCCCGTTCTCAGCGCTCGCCGCCTCTCCAAAGCCTTCGGTCCGCAAACCCTCTTCACCGACATCGCCCTCACCATCACCCGAGGCGAGAAGGTTGGCCTGCTCGGCATCAACGGCGCCGGCAAGTCTACGCTCCTGCGCGTGCTCGCGGGGGCCGAGACCGCTGACGAGGGCGTCATCGACAGGCGGCGCGACGCCACCATTCTCTACCTCGAGCAGGAGCCGCAGCTCGACGACGCAAAGAGCGCGCGCGAGATCGTCGAAGAGGGCCTCTCCGCATGGAAAAAGGCGACTTCCCGCTACGACGCGCTGTCGCATCAAATCGATGAACAGGGCCCGACCGACGCGCTCCTCGCCGAGCAGGCCGAGTGCGCCGAGCAGGTCGATGTGCTGGGCGGTTGGGAGCGCGGCCACATCGTCAATGACATGCTCACCAAGCTCGGGGTCCGCGACACCGAGCGGCCCGTCGGCTCGATGAGCGGCGGAGAGCGCCGTCGCGTGGCGCTCGCGCACCTGCTCGTCGCCCAGCCGACGCTCGCGATCCTCGACGAGCCGACCAACCACCTCGACACGTCGACGATCGACTGGCTCGAAGAGTATCTGTCGAGCGAATACGAGGGCGCGGTGCTGATGGTGACGCACGATCGCTACGTGCTCGACTCGGTGTGCGATCGCACGCTCGAGCTCGATCGGGGCACGCTCCACGAATATCAGGGCGGCTACGGCGACTACCTCGATCAGAAGGCCGAGCGACTCGCGCACGAAGACCGCGCGGAGCAGAACCGCATGAACTTCGTTCGGCGCGAGAAGGTCTGGCTCGCGCGCGGACCCAAGGCGCGCAGCACCAAGCAGAAGGCCCGCATTCAGCGCGCCGAGGCCGTGATCGCGGCCGATCCGGTGCGGCACGCGGGCAGGGTCGAGCTCGGGGGGCTCGACGGCGGCGCGGGCGAGCTCGGCAAGAGCGTGCTCGATCTTGAGTCCGTTTCGCTCGAAATCGGCGGCAAAATGCTGGTGCGCGACCTCACGCTGCACCTTGTGGCGGGCGAGCGCGTCGGCATCATCGGGCCCAACGGCGCCGGCAAGACCTCGCTGCTCCGTGCGGTCACCGGCGAGCTCGAGGCCGCCAGCGGCAAGGTCATTGTGGGCACGCGCACCAAGATCGCCCTCTTCGATCAGGCGCGCGCGCAGCTCCGCGACGACTGGTCGATCCTCGACAACATCGCCGAGCGCGAGGGCGCGGAGCGTACGGGCGCCGGCGTCGTGAAGCTGGGCAAGGACACCATCGAGGTGCGCTCGTATCTCGAGCTCTTTCTGTTCGACCCGTCGAAGCAGCGTCAAAAGGTCGGCTCGCTCTCGGG
Organism: Myxococcales bacterium; assembly: GCA_947473045.1. Lineage (GTDB taxonomy): Bacteria > Myxococcota_A > Polyangia > Polyangiales > Polyangiaceae > JANYHY01. Next base: position 11,218 of record CANJCO010000062.1, read on the forward strand.
CGGGGAGCGGGCTCGCGTGGCGCTGGCCAAAATCCTGAAAGACGGAGCGAACCTCCTGCTGCTCGACGAGCCCACCAACGATCTCGACGTCGCGACGCTCTCCGCGCTCGAGGAGCTGCTCGAGACCTGGCCGGGTTGTGTCATCACAGTCTCCCATGATCGCTACTTCCTCGACCGCGTAGCCACCTGCATCCTCGCGTTTGAAGGCGATGGGAAGGTGGAGCGTTACGCTGGCGGCTACTCGAACTACCAGGCGTTCAAGGCTGCTCCGCCCCGCTCGTCGACCAAGCCGCCCGCTCCGAGCGCGCCGCCGCCTGCGTCGCTCAAGGCGCCCTCCGTGCCGGCGCCGCAGCTCAAGCCGCTGTCGTACGCAGAGCGGCTCGAGCTCGGGAAGATCATGGAGGCGATCGCGTCTGCCGAAGCGGCGGTCGTCGTGGCGGAGGGGGCCGTAAACGACCCTTCGCTCTATGCCGGCAAGCCCGATGAAGCGCGCCGCGCCGGAAAGGCGCTAGAGGCCGCGCAGGCCGAGGTTGCCCGCCTCGTCGCGCGCTGGGAGAACCTCGAGTCGCGTAAAGACGCGGGCAAAAAATAGCGGCGAGGTTGCACGCGCGCGCCGAGCAGGCTTTCATGGCCGAGCCTCAAGATCCCTCTTTCGGAGCCCATCGATGCCCCACAACGTGTTCGACGACATCCTCGGCACCATCGGTCACACGCCGCTCGTTCGCCTCAACCGCGTGACCGAAGGCGTGCGCGCGACGGTGTATGCCAAGGTGGAGACGTTCAACCCCGGCAACAGCATCAAGGACCGCATGGCGCTCCGAATGCTCGAAGACGCCGAGCGCAAGGGCCTGATTCGCCCGGGTTCGACGATCATCGAAGGCACGAGCGGCAACACGGGCATGGGCCTCGCGATCGCCGCCATCGTGAAGGGCTACAAATGCATCTTCACGACGACCGACAAGCAGTCCCGCGAGAAGGTCGACGCCCTGCGCGCGTTCGGCGCCGAGGTCGTGGTGTGTCCCACCGACGTCGACCCGGAGGACCCGCGCTCGTACTACTCGGTCTCGTCGCGCCTCGAGCGCGAGACGCCCAACTCGTGGAAAGCGAATCAGTACGACAACCCCAGCAACGCCCTGGCCCACTACGAGAGCACCGGCCCGGAAATATGGGAGCAGACTGAGGGGCGCGTCGACCACCTCGTGGTCGGCGTGGGCACCGGCGGCACGCTGAGCGGCACCGGGCGCTTCCTCAAAGAGAAGAAGCCGTCGGTCAAGGTATGGGGCATCGACACCTACGGCTCGGTCTTCAAGAAATACAAAGAGACGGGCATCTTCGACAAGCACGAGATCTATCCCTACGGAACCGAGGGCATCGGCGAGGACTTCCTGCCGGAAAACGTCGACTTCAGCGTCGTCGATCACTTCGAAAAAGTCACCGATCGGGACGCGGCCATGGCCACCCGAGAGATCGTCAGCCAGGAAGGCATCTGGGTAGGCAACTCGGCCGGCTCCGCGCTCGCCGGCATTCGCCAGCTCAAGGAGCACTTCAAGCCGGGCGAGACCGTAGTCGTGATTTTTCATGATCACGGCACCCGCTACGTCGGCAAAATGTTTAGTCCCGAGTGGATGCGCATGATGGGCTACGAAGACGTCGCGGGACCGACCGCCCGCGCGCTGGTGATCAACAAGAAGGTGACCGATCTGCTGGCAGTCGAAGACAGCGACACCGTGGCCGACGCCGTCGCCTGCATGAGCAAGCACGACTTCTCCCAAATCCCGGTGGTCGCCGATCAGCGCATCGTGGGGTCGCTGAGCGAGAGCCAGGTCTACGCGCGCATGATCGAAGACCCCTCGATCCGCACGAAGCCCGTCCGATCGATCATGCAAAAGGCCTTTCGCTACGTCGACATCGAGACGCCCGTGCGCCTGCTCGCGCCCATGATCACCGCCGAGAGCCCCGCGCTGCTCGTGCGCGACTTTCCTGCGGGAAAGACCTATATTCTCACGGGCTACGACGTGCTCGCAGGGCTGTAGCGGTTACGGTTTCGTTGCGGCGCTGAGCATCGCCATGAAGGCCTCGCGGGCGGCTTTGACCGTCGCCGCGGGGCCTGTCATCTTGAAGAAATATGGCGAGCTCGGCGTCTCGACGATGGCCCCGAGCAACGACCAGTCGGCTTTGGGTTTGGGATCAGCCCCTCCCATCATGCCGCCTCCCAGAAACGTGCCTGTGACCTCCACAGTCGTGACTTTATAGCCCGCGACCGTCTTGTCTGTCCTCGCGGGCTTGCCGGCGCCTTCGAACTGGTGAACCCATCGGTCGATGTTCGACTCCGTCGAGCCGCCCGCGCGAATCACGCTTACTTCGGCGCCTTCGGCGTCGCCCTTGCTGGCCGCCACGCGGTAGGTCGCAAGACGCATCGCGCTCGGCGACGCAACCTCGCTCCAGCCCGGGGGCACTTTCCACGCGAGGGCCGGCGCGTCATCGCGCTCGGCAGGCGCGGTGGCTGTGCCGACCGGCGGATGGTTGGGCGGCAGGGCTTGATCGTCGCCAGGTTCGGGCAGGGCGACCGGGGGCGGCGCTGCCTGTTCGAAACGCGGCAGATCTTCACGGTTGGGGGTGCGCATCGCTGCAAACACCGCCGCGCCGCCCAGAACGAACGCGAGGGCCACAGGGGTCAGGGAGCGAAGATTCACCGCGCGGTCACGTAGGTGCAAAAGGCATCGAATGCAAGTCCGCTGCGCGCGACCCGCGACGTGGGCTGTCAGGGTGTTCGAAAAACACCCTGACAGGAGTTGGCGAAGCCAATTGCGTGGGGTGGGGACCCCGAAAAACCGCGTTTTTCGGGGCGGGGAGGTGCATACCTCCCCGAGATGAAAGGCTAGCAGGCCGCTGCTTCAACGGCCTGCTAGCGTCGATCAGCACAATGCCTCGCGCACTTCTCGCCGCCCTCACGCTCGCCGTTGCCGGATGCGCCCGCCCGTCGGTTCCCGCAATCGTTCGCGACGAGCCGGCCGCGCCCGCGCCCGCGCCCGCTCCCGACGCGGCCGCGACAAGGCCGCTCACGCTCGCTGATTTGCCCGCAGTTTCCACAGACGGTCAGAAAGTGGCGATCGCGGCGAAGGTCAGCGACGGGGCGCGCGGCGCCGACAACCTCGCGCTGCTCATCGTCGATGCTGCGACCGATCGCGTCGTGACCCGCGTCGTGATCGTCGACCCGTCCGAGCCGCAGCGATCCGGCCGCGATCAGCGCGAAGCCGAGGCGCTGAGGTGGCTCGCCAGCGAGCGTTGGGAGTCGCTCGCGCCCCTTGCGTTGCGCGCCGATCCTGCGGCGCCGTTGCGCACGCCGGCCATGGGCCCCGCAGTGCGCGCTCCCCTCGCTGAGGCCGCCGCCCTCGCCGCGACTTATCGCGAGCCGGTGCTGTCGGTGCGCTCCGGCGACCGCGACGCGGTCATCCGCGAGGTGCGCTCGTGGTCCGCCGCTGCTCCTGCGATCTCCGGCACAATCCACTGTGCCCCACCGCTCGCGCAGATGGCGGCAGCGCATGCGAGCGCCGCGCTCGGGGTCATCGTCGTCAAGGTCGAATACATTGGCGGCACCGATCTGTGCTGGGAGCCGCCGGAGACCTGGCATGTGGCGAAGTTCCCCGCCGGCGGGATAGCCCGATAGCCGCCGAGAATGAAAAGCCGATGGGTCGCCGGTTATCCGGCGCCCTCGGCGTGCGCTTCGTCAGGGCGAATCCACACGACGCTCGCCTTGCTCACCACGAGAAACGGCGCGGTCGAGAGCACCTCTCCCTGTGCGTCGTAGATGGTCGCCTCGGTGACGACGAAGAAGCGCTCGCGATCAGAGTTGAGCTCGTCGACCACGCGCATGTCGGGGCGCAGATGCGCATATCCCTGCACAAGCCCGCCGGTTTGCGTGTGAATGAGCACCCACTGGACGTTCTTCTGCACGACGTCGCTCGGTCGCCGCACGGGAGGCTGAGGAAAACGCATGCGCGCAGCGTAGGCCAATTGCCGCGGGGCTGCGCAGGATCGGTGCGCCCCGCGCGCGCGACTGCTACGGGACCCGGCTCGTGATCGATATCCTCTACCGCGACGAAGACGTTCTGGTCGTGAGTAAGCCCGCCGGAATCGTCGTGCACCGAAGCGAGCAGGCAAACGACAGCGACGTCGCGATGATGCGCGCGCGCGACGCGATCGGCGCGCACGTCTGGCCAGTGCACCGCCTCGACAGGCAGACCAGCGGAGCGCTCGTGTTCGCCCTCTCGGAGGCCTCGGCGCGAAGCCTTCGCGCGGCGTGGGACGAAGGCCAGGTCGTCAAGACCTACGTCGCCATCGTGCGCGGCCAGCCGCCGGAGCATGTCACGGTCGACTATGCCATTCCGAAGGCGGAAGGTCGCGAGCGGGTGCCGGCTGTTACCGAGGTCACGCGCGTCAGCTGCGGCGAGTACTGCTCGCTCGTGGTGGCTCGTCCGAAGACCGGCCGCTACCACCAAATTCGCAGGCACATGTCCCATTTGAGACATCCCATCGCCAACGACTCGAACTATGGCACCGGCTGGTTCAACCGGCAGATCCGCGCCGACGCGGGGCTCATGCGCCTGGCGCTGCACGCTCACAAAATCGAGCTTGAGCTGGGGGGGGCCCGCCGCGAGATCGTGGCTCCGTTGCCCGACGATCTCGCGGAGGCGCTGTCGCGACTCGGCCTGCAATCAGCCGAGATGTAGCGACTGCATCAGGCCTCGTGCACGGTGATCTTGATCATCTTGACCGGCGTCCGCGGGCGGTCGTCGCCGTCGACGGGCGTCTTTTCAATCTGGGAGATCACATCCATACCCTTGGTAACGCGGCCGAACACGGGGTGACGCGAGCCGCCGGGTGAGAACCAGTCGAGGTAGCTGTTGTGGACGGTGTTAATGAAAAACTGGCAGCTGCCGGTGTTCGGCGAGCCCGTGTTCGCCATCGACAGCGTGCCCGGCTCGTTCGACAGCTTGGCGTCGGCGGGGTGCTCGTCCTTGATGGTGCCGCCGGGAGCGTCGCCGGTTCCGGCCCGGTTGCTCTTCGGATCGCGTGAGTGCGGGCAGCCGAACTGCGCCATAAAGCCCTTGATCACCCGGTGAAAGTGAAGGCCGTCGTAGAAGCCGCTCTTGGCCAGCTTCACGAAATTGCCCGCGGTCACGGGCATCTTGTCGGTAAAAAGTTCGAGCTCGAAGGTTCCGAGCGACGTCTCGCAGGTGGCGGTCGGGTTGGACATGGCGCGGCAGCGTATCATCGCCTCCGGCCCCCTCGCCAGCCGGCGATATAGCGCTTGTCTCGCGCTCGCGGGCGGGCGACGCTGTCAGCAGGGCGTGCCCAACGTCCGTTGCCGAAACGAGCGCTCGTGTCGCCTGGTTCCCGTCCCTCCGTCATCCCGCCCATCGCTGTCGCAGCGGGTCCGGCGCATGTCACCGCGCCGTCGATGCTCGCCGCGATTCTCGACGCGTCGCCAGGACCGGTGCACTTGAAAGACGCGTCGGGGACGCTGCTGTACGTGAACTTGCCCATGGCAGAGGTGCTCCGTCGTCCCGCGGCAGAGCTCGTCGGAAAGAATATCGCCGAGGTGCACCCCGACGCGAGGCAGCTCATCGCGCAGCGTCTCATCGACGCCCGCGTGCTGCTGTCAGGTGAAGACCACACGAGCGAGGTCAGTTACGCGCTCGAGGGCGGCCTTCGCACCTTCGTCGAAGTGCGCAGGCGCGTGTCCGATGCCGAAGGCGTTCACCTCGTGCTCACCGTCGCCTCCGACATCACCGAGCGCAAACAGTTCGAGGCTGAGATGCGCGAGGCCAACGAGCGCCTCGAGCTCGCGCTCAAGGGCAGCAGGGACGGCATCTGGGAGCTCGACTTCAAGACGGGCCGCGTGCGCTTCTCGGAGCGCTTCAGCACGATGCTCGGATATGCGCCGGGCGATCTCGACGAATCTCCGCTCGCCATGGCGCGCCTGCTCCATCCTGACGACGCAGAGCGCGCGGCGGCTGCGATGGCCGACCACGTCGACCGCGGCATTCCCTACGAGATCGAGCTGCGGATGCGCCACAAAGACGGCTCGTTCCGCTGGGTGCTCGCGCGCGGTCAGGCGCTGTGGGACCACCGCGGGGTTCCGCTGCGGATGAGCGGTTCGCACTCCGATATCTCCGAGCACAAGCGCGCCCTCGACGACGCGCGGGACGCCAGAACGTTCTTCGAGACCATCCTCGATCAGCTTCCGCTCGCGGTGTTCGTCAAGAGCGCGGACCCGAGCACCTTCGGGCGCTACCGGCTGTGGAACAAGCGCGCGGTCGAGATGTTCGACCTCGAAGCGAGCGAGGTCATCGGACTCTGCGAAGCAGACATCTTCAATCCCGATCACGCAGCGGCCGCGCGTGACGAAGATGAGCGCGTCTGCGAGACCCGCGCTCCCCTCGACATTCCTGTGGAAGAGGTGCTGACGCGCGCTCAGGGGATGCGGCAGATCCGCACCGTGAAGGCGCCGATCTTCGATACCTCCGGCGAGCCGCTCTGGATACTTGGCATTAGCGAGGACGTCAGCGAACGCATTGGTATCGAGAGGAGCCTCCGGTCGAGCGAGGAGCGCTTCCGCGCGATCAGCGAGGCGTCCCCGCTGGGCATTTTCGTGACCGATCCTGTCGGTGGCTGCATTTATACCAATACCAACTACGAGCGCGTGACCGGCCTCGGCCCTGGTCGCGCGATCGGTACGGGGTGGAGCGACGCCGTTCACCCTGACGACCAGAGCGCGGTATTCGACGCGTGGATGCATGCCGCGCAGAGCGGCTCGCTGTTTCGCTCCGAGCACCGGTATTTGCGGCGTGACGGGCGCGTCGTATGGGGCAGCGTGCACGCCACCGCGATGATCGAGCGCAACGTTCGCATCGGCTACGTGGGCACCATCGAAGACATCTCCGAGCGCAAAGCGGCAGAAAACGACCTGAAATCGGCGCTCGCTCGCGCCGAGGAGGCCTCACGGGTCAAGTCGCAGTTCCTCGCCAACATGAGCCATGAAATCCGTACCCCCATGAACGGGGTGCTGGGCATGACGGCGCTGGCGCTCGAAACGCTGCTGACGGCGGAGCAGCGCGAGTACATCACGGCCGTGCAGACGTGCGCCGTGCACCTGCTCGAGATTATCAACGACATCCTCGATATTTCGAAGATCGAGGCGGGCAAGCTCGAGCTCGAGCGGGTCGCGTTCTCGCTCCGCGACACCGTCCGCGAGCCTCTCCGCGTGCTGGCGTCGCGGGCCCGGGAGCGGGGCATCGACCTCGTGATGGATGTCGACCCCGATGTGCGCGACAGGGTCGTGGGAGACCCGCTTCGGCTGCGCCAGATCATCACGAATCTCGTTGGAAATGCGCTGAAATTCACGAGCGAAGGCGAGATCATCGTGCGCGTGGCGCGGGCCGCCGATATCGGCGCCGACGCGATTCATGTGAGCGTGGTCGATTCGGGGATCGGCATTCCGCAAGACAAACTCGAGACCATCTTCGTTCCGTTTACGCAGGCTGACGGAACCACCACGCGCCGATTTGGCGGCACGGGCCTCGGTCTGACGATATGCCGAGAGCTGGCGACCCGAATGGGAGGTCGCGTGTGGGCCGACAGCGGCGTAGGGCAGGGCAGTACGTTTCACTTTACGGCCTTGCTGCCGCGCGCCACTGAGTCGTCGTTACCCATCGAGCCCTTCGACGCGGCGGGCGCCCGCGTTGTGGTCGTCGGCGAGCGGGCAGCCAGCCGAATCGCGCTGCAGCGTGCCTTTTTGTCGCTGGGCGCCGAATGCCAAATAGGCACGCCGGCTGAAGCGGAAGCGCTCATCGGGCCGCAGACAGCGCTGGTCATTGTCGACGCAGCGCCGCAGGAGGACGACGTGTCCGCGGCGGTCGCGCTCGCGCGGCGTGCGGCGCCGCTGGCTCGCGTCGCGGTCCTCTCTCTCGGAAAGCCGAGCGCGCCTCAGGGAGGTGACCTCGGCGAGGTCGACAAGCGCCTGCTCAAGCCCGTTTCTGCGCTCGAGCTGCGCGAGCTGCTGACGGCCCGCCCGCAGCGCGGCCTGTCTTCGCCGCGGTCCGACGCTGCGCCGCCGACCACCGATCTCGCCAATTTGCGCGTGCTGCTCGCAGAGGACAACCTCATCAACACGAAGCTCGCCCGCCGCATCCTCGAGAAGATGGGTTGCGTGGTCACGCACGCAGAAAACGGCCTGCAGGCCGTCGAACGCTGGGCGTCGGAGCCCGTGGACCTGATCCTCATGGACGTTCAAATGCCGCAAATGGACGGCCTCGAAGCGACCCGCACCATTCGCTCCCGCGAGGCCGGCGGGGCGCGTGTTCCCATCATCGCGCTTACCGCCAACGCGATGAAGGGCGACGATGAGGCCTGCACCGCCGCGGGGATGGACGACTACGTTCCCAAGCCGATCGACCGAAAGCGCCTCGAGCAGGCGATGCGCACGGCGCTGCGTCGTCGCTACGAGGTGAGCGTCTGACGCCGCCCGAGCCCGCAGTGGCGACCCTGCATTTCGTCTCCGGAACGCTCGAGCTCCGCGGCCTCCCAAAAGATGCCGCGCCGCCCCACGCCTCGCTGGTGCGTGATGACCGCAGTGACTGCCTCCGTGCGCCCGCGCACCGCTACGCCGACGTCGTCCGCGCGCTGATTTCGGCGAAGTCGCCTTACGAAGACCACGCTCGCGGGTACGCCGAGCTGGCCTCGGGCGCGCTCGTTCACCGCGAGCCGCGGCCCTTTCAGACCGAAGCGCAGCAGGCGTGGTCGCGGGCGCGGGGAAGAGGGGTGGTCGTGCTCCCCACCGGGGCGGGAAAGACGCACGTCGCGGTGATGGCGATCGATGAAAAGCGGCGGAGCGCGCTGGTCGTGGCGCCGACGCTCGATCTGGTTCGCCAGTGGTACGATCTGCTCACGGCGACGTTCGGCGGACCCATCGGGCTCGTCGGCGGCGGCGAGCACGACGTCCGCCCCATCACGGTGACGACTTACGACTCGGCGCACATTCATATGGAGCACCTGGGAGGTCGCTTCGGTCTCGTGGTCTTTGACGAGTGCCATCATCTTCCAGGGGCCGCGTATGCCATGGCGGCGCGCGCCTGCCTCGCGCCCTATCGTCTCGGTCTGTCGGCGACGCCCGAGCGCACCGACGGCAAGGAGGCGGTACTCACAGACTTGATAGGTCCCATTGTTTACCGAAAAGACATCGTTGAGCTGAGTGGCCAGTACCTCGCCGAATACGACACCGAACATGTGGAGGTAGAGCTCACGGCCGCCGAGCGCGAGGAGTACGAGGCCGAGCGCGCGACGTACCTCGGATTCGTGCGCAAGAGCGGCATTCGCATGGGCGATCCGACGGGGTGGAGCGATTTCGTCATGCTCTCGTCGCGGAGCGATGAGGGGCGGCGCGCGATGGCGGCCTATCGAAGGCAGCGCACCATCGCGTTTTCGGCGCCGGCGAAGCTCGCGTTTCTCGAGCTGCTGCTGCAGGAGCACGCGGATGGACGCGCGATCATCTTCACGCAGGACAACGCCACCGCGTACCTGGTCTCGAGGCAGTTTCTGCTTCCGTGTATTACGCATCAGACGAAGGTCAAAGAGCGCAGCGCGATTCTCAAGGGCCTCGGAGACGGGACGTTTTCGGCGATCGTGACGTCGAAGGTGCTGAACGAAGGCGTCGACGTGCCCGAGGCGAGCGTCGCGGTCGTGCTCAGCGGAAGCGGATCGGTGCGTGAGCACGTCCAGCGCCTCGGGCGCGTGCTTCGAAAGAAAGAGGGTAAGCGCGCTGTGCTCTACGAGCTGGTGACGCGCGCGACGACGGAGTCACAGACGAGCGAGCGCAGGAGGGAGCACAGTGCTTACCGTTGAGCTGAACATGGGATGCTCCCGATCGGTTATGGGAGGGTAGGGCGGTGCTGCTCCCGGAGCATGTGATGGCGCAGCGCCGCGGCGACAAGCTCATCGCGCGAAAGCTCGACGAGGCGTCGCGCGCACGCGCCGTCGGCATCGCAGGTCAGCTCGTGGGCATCACGCTGAGTCATCAGGGCGCCCTGCGGTCCGACTTTGAGGCGGCCCTCGGCGCGGTCGACATCGTCTCGAAAGACACCCGCGTGCGCGCGGGCCTCACCAAGCTCGTGCTCGACCGCTGCACGTTCGAGTCCGAGCCGGCCGTCGCGTCCGATGTTGTTCGCCGTGAGCTTTTTACGCGTGCGGCCGTCATGCGAAAGGCCACTGGCAAGGTCGATCGCGACGCCCTTGTGAGCGCCACGGCGGCGGCGCTTCACGTGAGCGCCGCGACCCTCGAGCAGGCGCTCTACGCCGACCTGAAGGGCTCCCATCCGCTGGTCTCATTCGACGCGATCACGCCCGAAGCGCTGGTGTCGGCCTTCGAGCGCGGGCAGGCGCAGGCCGTGCTTCTTCGCGCGGAGCGCATCGCCGCGCGCGTGAAATGCGCGAGTCCGGGGGCGCTGCGAGCGATGCTCCGAAAGTTGAAGTTCTTGCGCCTGCTCTTCACCGTGCAGGAAGACGCAGGCGCGTTCGTGCTCTCCATCGACGGCCCCATGAGCCTGTTCGAGGCCGGCACGAAATACGGGCTTCAGCTCGCCCTCGCCCTCCCGGCCCTCGAATCCTGCGACGAGCTTGAGCTCGAGGCCCTCGTGCGGTGGGGTAAAACACGCGATCCGCTGGTATTTCGCTACGACGGCGGCGCCGGCTCCACCGAAGATGACGCGCCGCTGCCCGATGAGGTCGCCGCGCTCGCGCGCTCCATCGAGGCCGGAACGTCGGGCTGGAAGGTCAAGCGCGGTCAGGCCATTTTGAACTTGCCGGGAGTCGGGGTTTGCGTACCCGACCTCGAGCTCGTGAAAAAGGGGCGCAATGTCTACGTCGAGGTGCTCGGCTTCTGGAGTCGCGACGCAGTGTGGAAGCGCGTCGAGCTCGCGAGCAAGGGCCTCGGCGCGCCGGTGGTGTTCTGCGCCAGCTCGCGCCTGCGGGTCAGCGAGGAGGTCCTTGGGCCCGACGCCGACGCCGCGCTCTATGTCTACAAAGGCGTCATGAGCGCGCGAGCGGTCGTGGAGCGCGCCGACAAACTCGCCGCGCGTCCAAAGCGCTAGCAGGGTGTTGAACAGCGGCCGCGAGCACCTCGGCGTCGCCTCGCTCGTGAACCTCGCCAACCGCGTCGGGGTCCGCGTCATCGACTCAGCGTTTTTCTTCCAGCAGCCGGCATGACGCGCAAAATCGGCAACGAACCAGGCGTCGGTCGTAGTCGGCGGAGCGCGAGCCGCGCAGGAGAGGTCGGCGACAATCGCGCGGGAGAGCTCGTGGTCGGTCACGACGGCGCGGACGTAACGCCTCGCGCCGCAACGGGCGCAGGCCTTGGCGTCAACCTCACAGGTACTCGCGAGCAGCGTTGCCCACGGAACATGGGAGGTCGCGGCGAAGTGGAGGCCTCCCTTGATGCGACCCAAGTGCTTGGCCGACGGGATATTCGGCGCGGGCACGTCGGCGCCGCCGATGCTGCGTGCGAGCACGGTCGCGGAGACGGGCAAGCCCGCCGGGACGACGCGGCCGGTCCGATCGCGAGGAAGTGGACGCTCGCCGACGGCGGCCCGCGGCGAGGGCGGGTCGGAGCGCGCAGACGAGCGCTTGCACGTGGATGCGAGACTGTCGGGCAACTTGGGCACGATGCGAGGTCGAAGCTTGGCGCGCGGCGCGAGCACGCCGCGGACGCGCGTCAGCGGATAGCGGGGTGGCGGAATGAGCGCGCACAGACGCGCGATGCACTCGACGGGCGTCATGAACCTAGCCGATTTAGTGAAGCTCGCGCGAAGCTGCCCCGCCTGACCACCGGCGTATCAACTTGCAATGACGCGGATTCTTCTGGCGTGCAGTTGCGTTTGCGTCGGCCATGGTTGCGTTTGTGTCGATTTGGAGCTACCTTCTTTCGTGGAGGTTCCGCCATGGAAGCCGCAGCGCACACGATGGAAGACCTGATCCGCCGGATGACCCCGGTCGCCGCCCCGCCCGAGCAGCAGGCTCAGGTGGCCGCGCTGTCCAGGGCGCTCGAGGGCATGGTCCACCTGCCGAAGCGACGAGCGCCCAAGTGCCAGCTCGTCGGTCCGAAGGGGGAGACCATCGCTCTTCCCGAGTCGGTCTTCTACGTGCTCGAGCGCGTGGCCGAGGTTCTCGCTCGCGGCGACTCAATCACCGTCGTGCCTGTTGGCCGCGAGGTGACCACGCAGCAGGCCGCGGATCTCCTCAACGTGTCGCGGCAGTACCTCGTGCGACTTCTCGACGAGGGGCGCATCGCCTTCTGCAAGACCGGCAAGCATCGGCGGCTGCGGATCGAAGACGTGCTCGAGTTCAAGGACAAGCGTGACAAGGATCGGCGCGCAGGTCTTCGCGAGCTTTCGCAGATGACGCAGGAGTTCGGCGGGTACGCTTCCGAGCTGAAGTAGTAGGGATCGGCTCGAGGTTTCATGGTCCCGGCGCCCTTCATCGTCGTCGTCGACGCCAACGTGCTGTTCCCGCTCACGCTCCGGGACACGGTTTTGCGCGCCGCTGCCGCGGGCTTCTACCAGCTCCGATGGAGCGCCGAGATTCTCGACGAGATGGAGCGCAACCTCGTCTCGACGGGCACGATGGCCGCCGACAAGGCCGCGAGGCTGCGGGCGACGATGGAGAAGTACTTCCCCGAAGCGGAGGTTACTGGCTACTCGTCGCTCGTCGCCGGACTTCAGAACGACGAGAAGGACCGCCACGTTGTCGCTGCCGCGGTTAAGGCCGGCGCGCAGGTGATCACGACGTCGAACCTCAAAGACTTCGCACCTCTCCCGGAGGGGCTCGAAGCTCAGTCGCCCGACGAGTTCCTCTGCAACCTCTTCGACCTCGATCCCGAAGGCTTCGTGGAGATGCTGCGCGAGCAGTCGGCCGATCTCGTGAAGCCCCCCGTGACCTTCGATGACCTGCTCGAGCGGCTCGGACGCGTCGTGCCCGATCTCGTTGCCGCCGTGCGACAACACGGCCAGGACGTCGACCTCCCTTTCGACAAGGGGTTCTTCCTGCCGGGCCGGCGCGAATAGACGCTTCCCTATGACAGAGTAGGAAGCAGTAGCGCGTTTCCTTGCTGGCGGGCACGTCGCAAGGGCGAAGCGAGGCCGTGGGAAGACGCGTCTCGCACAAGGTGTGGACATTCAACGACACGACCCATTTTTCGGACGCACGTCGCCCATCGCTCGGCGTTTTTCTTCCAGCAGGCCGTTGAAAAACACCCTGCTAGCCTCTCATCTCGGGGAGGTTTGCACCTCCCGGTCCCGAAAAACGCGGTTTTTCGGGGTCCCCACGGTCCCCACCCCACGCAATTGGCTTCGCCAATTCCTATCAGGGTGTTCTTCGAGCGCCCTGCTAGCAGGCCGTTGAAGAACGGCCTGCTAGCCTTTCATCTCGGGGAGGTATGCACCTCCCCGCCCCGAAAAACGCGGTTTTTCGGGGTCCCCACCCCACGCAATTGGCTTCGCCAATTACTATCAGGGTGTTTTTC
>CANJCO010000063.1 GCA_947473045.1 Myxococcales bacterium
GGCCGTTGAAGAACGGCCTGCTAGCCTTTCATCTCGGGGAGGTATGCACCTCCCCGCCCCGAAAAACGCGGTTTTTCGGGGTCCCCACCCCACGCAATTGGCTTCGCCAATTACTATCAGGGTGTTTTTCAACACCCTGCTAGCAGGCCGCGGCTTCAACACCCTGCTAGCGCGGCGAGCGTGCGCGCCCCGAGGCGCACCGCCTTCGCGCACAGCCAGCGCCGCTCAACGCGCTGCGCGGGCCGTCCCTCGCGCGGGGCACAGGTCATGCACGTCCCGCGGCCATGTCCAAACCCGAAGCGAGCGAGACACTGGCCGACCGAGCCGAGGCGAACGAACGATGGCGCCTCGTCGTGGAGCATTCGCCCGACGGGATCGTCGTCTCGAGTGTGGATGGGCGCATTTTAGGCGCCAATCCCGCAGCCGCCGCCATGTTCGGACGCACCGTGCAAGAGCTCTGCGCGATGTCGCGCGACAACCTGGTCGTCGACGACGAGGCGTTCAGCCGGTACCGCGAGGAGCGGCTGCGCACCGGCCACGCGATCGGCGTGATCACCCTGCAACAACGCGACGGCCGCAAGCTGCTCGTCGAGATGTCTGGCGCCAGCTTCCGCTCCCCGAGCGGAGAGGTTTGGACGACCTCCAGGTTACGCGACGTCACCGACCGGGAGCGCGGCATCCGCGCGCTTGAAATTCTCGCAGGCGCCGGCCCTGCGCTCGCCAGCTCGCTTGATCTGGAGGCAACGCTCAGGCACGCCACAGCGCTGATCGTTCCGTCGCTCGCAGACATCTCCACGATCGATCTCATCGAGCCCAACGGCGTGAACCGCGTCGCCGTCGCCCATCGCGATCCGATGCGCGCCGCGGCCTTCGAGCGCAAGCGCGACCGGTCGCTCCGCCCGGGCGCCGCTGTCGGCGCCGACTACGTGATGCTGACCGGCCAGCCGAGCGTCGTATACGAGCCCGCGACCGAGTGGCCCTCTTCGCGCGCGCCGGACAGCGCCGATATCGACTCCGCGCGCGCGGCCGGAGTGCGCTCCCTCGTGAGTGTGCCGCTCACCACGCGCGCCCGCACCATCGGGGCGCTCACCCTCATGTCGGACGGGGGGGTCCCCGCTTTCGGAGACAGCGTTCTGCCGCTGGTGCAGGCTCTCGCGGAGCGCATCGCGATGGCCATCGACAACGCGCACCACTTGGCGGACGCAGTCGAAGCACGGCGGACCCGCGACGATGCCATCGAGGCGCGAAAACGCCGCGACGAGGTGCTCGGCATCGTTGCCCACGATCTGCGCGGACCGCTCAACGCCATTTACCTCGCGGCCACGTTGCTGGGGCGAAAGTCGAAGGACGAGGAGACCGAAACGATTGCGGTCGCGGTTCGGCGCGCCGAAGCGTTGATTCGCGATCTTCTGCTCGCATCGCAAATGCAGGGCGGTCCGATTCCGCTTAACCGTCAGGACGAAGACGTCGACAGCATCGCGGACGAGCTGCGCGCGCTCTTCGGGCTGCAGGCCGCGGCAAAGTCGGTGCGCTTTGCGGTGGCCACCGAGGGCTCTCCTGCTCTCGCGCGGGTCGACCGACACCGCGTGATGCAAATGGTCAGCAATCTGCTGGCGAACGCCCTCCGGTTCACGCCGCGCGGCGGCGGCGTCCGGCTGAACTTCCGCTGCAGCGCCAGCGAGACAGTCATCACCGTGTCGGACACCGGTCCGGGCATTCCGCCCGCCGAAATGCCGCATATCTTCGACCGTTTCTGGCAGGGCGACAGCTCGCGCGACGAGGGCGCAGGGCTTGGATTGTGGATATCACAGGGGATCGCGACGGCCCACGGCGGAACGATTTCAGTCGCGAGCGACGCAAGCTCGGGCACGACGTTTACGATCACGCTGCCGCGACAGCTCGCCCGGGCGGCCGACGGACCTCAGCCGCAGTCGCGGGCCGGCGGGCAGCACGCGCTCAGCGGCACTGATTAATCAGAACGCTGACGGTGTTGCCTGTGTAGTTGCTGACTGCCAGATCGGAGGCGCCGTCTCCGTTGAAGTCGCCAACAGCCGCGAAGCGCGCGCCGCCTCCCGCGGCGTAATCGACACTCGCCGAGAACGTGCCGTTGCCGCTATTGAGCAGTACCGCCGCCGTATTGTGGGTATCGGTCGCAACCGCCAGATCGGGCTTACCGTCGACGTTGAAGTCGCCGACCACAACGCTCCACGGCATCGACATCGATCCAGCCGAGTAATCAGACTTCGCGAGGAAGGCGCCGTTGCCGGCGTTGAGCAGCACGCCCACGGTCGCCGTTGTGTAACTGCCCACCGCGAGGTCGAACTTTCCGTCCCCGTCGAAGTCACCTTGCGCGACCGAATACGGATTCGCGCCGGTTGTATAACCCACTGCCGACGGGAAGCCCCCGGCGCCGTTTCCGAACAGCACGCCCACGAGGGCGCTCGCGCCGACCGTGCCTGCCACGTCGAGCTTCCCGTCCTGATTGAAGTCGCCGACGGCCACACTGTAAAGGCTCACGCTGAGGGAACTGTCGGCTCGGAGCGGAAAGATGCCGGCCCCTCCGAGCATTACGCTGACAGTGGTGACGCTGCTGTAGCCCACCGCGAGGTCGACCTTACCGTCGCCATTGAAGTCGCCGGCAGCAACCGCGTCGGGCCCAGCCAGCGTAGCGAAATCGACCTTCGGCGCGAACGTGCCATTGCCGTTATTCACGAGCACGCTGACGGTATTCCCACTCGCGTTGACCACAGCGAGGTCGAGCTTGCCGTCGGCGTTGAAGTCTCCAACAGCGATGCCCCGCGGAAGGGAGCCGGTCGCGTAATCAATCTTGAGCGCGAACGTCCCGCCGCCGTTGTTCATCAGTACGCTCACCGTGTTGGCCACTTCGTTGACCACGGCGAGGTCGAGCTTGCCGTCGGCGTTGAAGTCGCCCGACGCGATCGTCCTCGGAGCCGTACCGGTCGCGTAGTCGACCTTGGGCGAGAAGGTTCCGAACTTGCAGCCCGGCTTGCACGCGCTTGCGGAGCACACTTCGCCCGCTCCGCACGCCGTCGCGCACGAGCCGCAGTGAGCGGGGTCGACCTTCGTGTCGGCGCAGAAGCCGCCGCAGTTCGTGGTGCCGCCGCCGCAGGAGAGGCCGCACACGCCCCCCGAGCACACGAGCCCGGCGCCGCACACGTTGCCACACGCGCCGCAGTTGGCGTTGTCGGTCTGCACCGCTGCGCAATAGGGCGCTCCGCCGTCGGGTGTGCAGAGCGATGCCCCCTGGCCGCAGTTGGCCGAACATACGCCCGAGACGCACTTGGTTCCGGGGCCGCACGCGTTGCCGCACGCGCCGCAGTTGGCATCGTCCGAAGCCGTGTTGGCGCAACTCCCGTTGCACTTGGTGGTGCCACCGCCGCAGGTCAGCCCGCACGCGCCCCCCGAGCACACGAGCCCGGCGCCGCACACGTTGCCACACGCGCCGCAGTTGGCGTTGTCGGTCTGCTCGTTCGCGCAAAAAGCAACGCCGCCGTCGGGAGCGCAGAACGTCGACCCCGGCCCGCAACTGGTGATGCACGCACCCGCGAAGCATCGCGTGCCGCTGCCGCACGCGGCTCCGCAGGCTCCGCAGTTGGCGTTGTCGCTCTGGAGGTCTGCACAATGACGCTCGACCAGACCGCCGTCGGATGCGGATGCATCGGCCGCGCCGCCGTCGCCCGCAGAGGCGCCGCAAGTAGCGAGCCCCCCCTGACAGGTCAGACCGCACACGCCCCCGCTGCATACGAGCCCTGCGCCGCACGCGTTTGCGCAGGCGCCGCAGTTGGCGTTGTTGGTCGCCGCGCTGATGCATGCCCCGCCGCACGCCAGCTCGCCTGGCGGACAGGAGGTCCCGCAGGCCCCGGCGGCGCACGCGGTCCCCTGCTTGCAGATGTGCCCGCAGACTCCGCAATTGGCATTGTCGGTCTTGAGCGAGACGCAGTTGATTCCGCACAAAGTCGAGGAGGCGCCGCACGGCGGACCGAGATACGGTGCTCCGGCGTCAACGCCGGCGGCGGACGAATCACAGTTCGCGACAAGGAGCGTGAGCAGGCCGCCGCACGCGATCCAGCCAAAAAATCGAACGATCAACATGATGATTCCTGATTAGCGGCGATTCAGATCGAGGAGTCGGAAACCGCCCCGAACGCGCCGATCACTGGCAATAGCCAATTTCGGTATTGCACGTGCCCGTGGCGCAAACCGCCCCCGCGCAGCAGCGCATCCCGCGCACGCCGCACCCGGCGCACACGCCGGTGCCGTGCAGTCCGCCATCGGCGAGCGGCGCGCCGCCATCGGGATTCGAGCAAAGCAAGGTGGGCGATGAGCACGTGTTGTCGATGCAGCAAGCCTGACCGGCGGCCCCGCAGCGGCCGCACACGCGACCGTTCGCGCAATCGAGCCCCGTGCCGCACGCGTTGAACGCGCAACACGGCTGCCCGGAGCCGCCGCAACCAAGGCAAATGGCGCCGTTGCAGGCGAGGTAAGGCGAAGCGCACGCGCCGCCTCCGCAGCAGGCCTCGCCCGGACCGCCGCACGAAACACAGGTGTTGAGCGACGGCTCGCATCGGGACACGGGCGACGTGCACGACGGCGCGCTGCCAGCCTCGGCGGGCGCCTGCGCATCGCTGCCCGAATCGCTCGCCGCATCGGCTTGCGCGTCGCCGCCCGAATCGCTCGCCGCATCGGCTTGCGCGTCGCTGCCGGAATCGACGCCCGCATCCGCTTGCGCGTCGCTGCCTCCCTCCGCGCCCCCGTCGGGCGGCGTGTAGATGAAGTCGTTGCAGCACGGCTCGCCCAGACCGCCGCAACCGCCGCAGCTTCCGTTCGAGCAAATGTCCCCGTTGGCCAGCGGACACGCCGAGGCCGCCGCGATACAAGTGTTGCCGAGGTCGCCTCCCCAGTTGACGCAGCAGCCGCCGGCTGCGCACCGGTTGAGCGGACAGCACGCTTGTCCCGGCCCGCCGCAAACCCAGCAAACGCCTTCCGAGCTGCACGACGTCCCCGGGTTGCAGGAGCCGGCGGCGCAGCACGGCTGCCCCCAGCCACCGCACGTGCCTGCGTCATCAGCGGCCACAGTCGACGACGAGTCGCAGCCGACCGACACGGCGACGACGCCAAGCGCGAGCACCACGGCCGCTTGCACGATGAGCCACGCAGGACGCAGCAACTGCGTCGGAGATCGGCTCGCGCCACGAAACAAGGCCATTTCTCCAGTTTACGCCGGCGCAATCGGGCGAGGCAAGCAAACGCCAATCAGGGTCGGCGCATGCCCGGCGGCACCCACGACCAGATCGGACGAGCCCGCGCGGCACACGGATCGCACAGGCGCTCGGCTCCCGGCGCCTTCTCGACGACGAGCGCCCAGTCGCCTCCGCTCCCCGGCACCAGCGCGCCACGACCCTTCGAGCAGCCGCCGCAGACGAGCTTTCCGCAGCGACGACAGTGGTGACGAAACCCCCTCATCACCGACTTGTTGCAAACCTCGCAGCGCCCCTTGCTGTCGGGTGTCCAGGGGGGAATGAACGGCGTGTCGCTCATGAACGCGCTCGGCGACTTTCCCGCCGTCAGGTGAAAGTTCTCGAGCGCCGCCCAGACCGCGTCGACCGCACGCCCTGCCCGAAGCGCCGCCTCACGCTCGCGGCTGCCGGGCCGAAGCGCGAGCCGCAAAGTGTCGGCCTCCATCTTTTCCTGCAAGTGATTGGCGATGCGAAGACCGGAGATGTCCTCCAGGGCATTCAAATACAAATTAACGAATGGCGCCGACATAAGAGGGCGGCCTGTCGCTCCCCCAAGCCTCAGCATTCTCAGGCGCTCGCGGCTCGCGAGCGCGCCCTTGAGGCCGTGAAACTTGCAGAGGAGCGCCAAGCTCATTTGAAGCGGCCGGTACAGCGCCTCCTTCACGTTGAATTGCGCAGTCTGCTCGGTCGGCGCGGGGTGCTCAGCGCGGGTCGCGAGAAAGCGCCCCATCGCCAGCAGCGCCGTGTCCGCAGTCTCTCCAACGCCCACGGTCGCGTCGACTTGCCCGCCGAAGGCGTGAAACAGCGGCGGTCCCGCGCCGAACACGTAGCGCGACTCATAGGCGCCGGTGAGGTGGCCGTTGATGGATTTCTCGGTTTCGATAAACTCGATTAGCTCGGTCGGAGACTTGATGAGCGGATCGCCGGACGCCGGACTCAGGCCCCCGTCACAGAAGCGCATCCCGCCCTGCTCGACTGCGAGCATCTGCTGCTGAATCCGCCGAAACACACGCGTAAGCGCCTGCACGTCGACGTCGGTGGCGGTCTCCTCCACCAGCGCAAACGCGTCGACGTCCGAATACGGGCTCGCCTCGTATCTGCCGAGCGAGCCGCAAACGCAAAACGCAAAGGGCGGGGGGGTGACAAGGCCGTGGACGGCTTGCCACGACTCATCGAAGAGGCGCTCCATTTCGACCTCGACCCACGCCGTCCAGATGCGCTGCTGCTCCGACGGCAGCGCGCCGTGAAGCGCCATCGCCCCGAGCCCGCGACGCGCGAGGGCCATCCCCTTGCGCTGCGCGTCGATGACGAGCCACTGGCGCTTGCACGCTGCGCACCTCGGGTTCGGACTCCCGGCGAGCGCCACGAACCGCCGCTGCACCGCGATGTCGTGGCTCATGAAGTCGCTCGGGCCAATGCAAGCTTCGACGGCAGGAACCGCGGCGCAAAGAGACATGACCACCCAATAGGCCGAAGCTTCCGGCCGAAGTCAACGCGTGGCGATCGCGTGCGCGCGACGCCGCCGCGTGCGCCGGCTAGCAGGGCGGTCGACGCGCGCGCTTGCCCGAACCCCGGCCGCCTGCGAGAGTCGTCGTGTGCACTCGAACGCCGCCGTCGATCGCCTGCTTGAGGCCGCCTCCCGCGCGCGCCCCGACCCCGCCAGCCTACCCGCCGCGCTATTGATTTACGGCGCGGGAGGGCGCGGACGCGAGGTGCGCCGCGTGCTCGAACGCCGCGGCCATCGCGTGGTCGGCTTCATCGACCAAGCTGGGCGACCGGGCCTCGAGATCGCCGGATTGCCCGTGTGGTCCCCCGACGCAGCGGAGCCGCGAGCCGCAAACGCAGCTGGCGCCCACGTCGCAATCGGCATATTTCGCCACGACGCCGACATCGCGCAAATCGCAGCGTCGCTCACAGCGCGCGGCTTTAGTGATGTGGTGTCATTTCTAGACGTTTATAGACATTACCCGGACGACTTTCCTGGCACTTTCTGGCTCGGGCCGGCTGAGCCCCTTGCAGCGTCCGCCGACGCGATTCGGCGCGCATTCGGCCTCCTCGGCGACGCCCAAAGTCGGCGCGTCTTCGTGGAGTGTCTGAAAATGCGCGTCGAAGCGGACGTATCGGTGCTCCGCGCGCCCGATCGCTCAGCGCAATACATTCCGTCCGATGTCGTCGCGCTCACGACGCCGCAGCGATGGGTCGACGGGGGCGCGTTTGATGGCGACACCGTGCGGGCGCTTCGTACCGCCCAGGTGCCTCTCTCCGCCGTCGCCGCGTTCGAGCCCGACCCTGCCAATTACGCAAAGCTCGTCGAAACCGCAGGCGCCGACCCGCTGGTCGACTACGCCTTGTTCCCCTGCGGGCTCTGGTCGTCGTCGACGCAGCTCCGATTCCAGGCCGACGGCGGCGACGGCGCGCGCATCGGCAGCGAGGGCACGTCGGTCATTCAATGTGTGACCCTTGACGCGTGTTTGCCGAATTTCCGACCCACCTTCATCAAGCTTGATGTGGAGGGCGCGGAGCCCGAGGCGCTCATCGGTGCAAGGCAGACAATCGCGAGGCACCGGCCAACGTTGGCCGTGTCTGCGTATCACCAGCCCGATCACCTGTGGTCGCTGATCCATGCAATCGACGCGCTCGAACTCGGCTATCGGTTCGAGCTCCGGCACCACGGATTTCTACACTTCGACGTCGTGCTCTACGCCCTGCCGACCTGACGGCCGATACTGTAACCGTTAGGACTCCCCATGCCGCCGCGCGCCCCCCGTCGTCTCGCCGCTGAAACAACGATCGCCTGGGACGTTGATGACGTGCTCAACGACCTCATGCGCGCGTGGTTCGACGAAGCGTTTCGCCGCGAGCACCCCGAGACGACCGCGACCTACGATAGCCTCACGCACAATCCGCCGCACGAGGTGCTCGGCATCGGCTTGGGCGCCTATCTCGAATCCCTCGACGCGTTTCGCGCAAAGCGCCAGATGACCCTCGCCCCCGACGAGGCCGTGCTGAATTGGTTCGCGCGGCGCGGAGACGAGTATCGGCACATCGCCGTCACCGCGACTCCGCTGCGCAACGCCCACCGCTCCGCCGCGTGGGTCCTTCAGCATTTCGGTCGGTGGATCCGAACGGTGACGATCCTGCCGTCCGCGCGCGACGGCGAGCAGCTCCCGATTTACGACGCGACCAAAGTCGACGCTCTCTGCCGTCTCCGGGACGTCGCCGTGCTCATCGACGACACCCCGAAAAATATGCACGGAATCGAGCGCGCAGGCGCCGTCGGCATCCTGGTACCCCGGCCGTGGAACGGGCTCTCCGGCGGCATCGACGCGGCGCTCGCGCAGCTCGACGCGCGCCTCGACGCCTGACCGGACGCGCTCAGCTTCCCCTTGGCATCCCGCGCGCCATGATCAGGTCGCGCATGTGGGGGGTCTTCGCGTAGGCGTTATCGACGTCGTCAATCGTCAGCGCGCCGTCGCTGGTGACTGCCCGCGAAAGCCGGGTGCCGCTGATGAGTTCGCGACAAGACAACTGCCCCTGCTGCAGTGGTATCGCGAGGTACACGTCGCCCTCGGCGAGCGTGTGGCCCTCGGGGAGGTCTCGCGCGGCGTACACCCCTCGAACCAGCGAATCCAGGTAACGAACCTCCTTCTCGGGAGGAATTCGCTTGGCGGTGCCAGGCGCGCCGCACATCTCCTTCGCCTTTCGGAACGTTCGGAACCACTCGTCGACCTGCTCGGGCTTCGAGCAATACGGAGAAACCTGAATGCCCCCTTCGTCGATATCGATGTGTCGCTCGAACGTCCGGGCGCCCTTGGCATACGCGATCAAAATCGAAGAAGACCAGTCGTGGTACTCGTGCGACGAAAATCCGATGGTAGTATTCGGATAGCGACTCTTGAGGAAATCGATCTGATTCAGCTCGAGCTCGGCGTCCTCCGACGGATACAGCGATACGCAGTGATTGAGCGCGAGCGGTATTCTTCGGTTGGCGCAGAACGTGACGAGATCGTCGACATCCTTGAGCGTCGAGCCACCCGTCGAGGCAATCATCGGCTTGCGCGTCTTGGCGATTTTCTCGATCAGCACCCAGTCGTTGAGGTCGGAGCTGGCGAGCTTGATGATGTCGATGCCCAGCTCGACGCACAGGTCGACCGACTTCTCGTCGAAGGGCGTCGCCATCCGCAGACAGTTGTTCTTGCGAACCTCTTCGACGAGCGCCGCGAGCTCGTCCTTCGTCAGCTGGGTGTCGCGGGTCTTTTTGATGTAGCGAACGTCGTCGCGGCCGCGAAAATCGCGATGAATGAAGTTCTCGACATCGCGAAACTGCAGCTTGATCGCGGCGCGAACCCCATTGTACCGGGCGACCGTGCCGAATTCCCGAACGATCTGCAGGCCGCGCTCCAGCCTGCCCCAGTGGTTGTTCGCGAGCTCAAGGACGAACAGATCCTCGAAGATGTCGCGATTGATCAGCGATGACATCGATGCCTCCAAAGTGACCCGTGAGCATGCATCAATCCACGCGCGAAGCCCAGCGGCCGTTTGCGTCAAGGCGCGCTGTTGCGCCCCGTGACTGGGCCGGGACCGACCGACGCCCCCGATTTTTCCCTTCTTCCGAGCAGCAGGCGCCGGCGCATCGCGCGCTCACGGGATCAGCGCGCGGCGCATCAAAACGCGCTTTGCGACCTCAACGAGCGCGAGATAGCAGGTAGTCGCCACCGCGACATAGGCGAAGTACGGCCACGGCAGCGGCACGAAGCCAAGGGCCGCGCCAAGCCGCGAAAACGGCAGCGCCGCTCCGCAGGCGACCACCGCGGCCACCGTCGCGGCGAGCGCCGGACTCGGGCGGCTCGACAGCGGGCTGCCGGCGGTGCGAACGACGAAGACCACGAGGGTCTGCGTTGCGAGCGACTCGACGAACCAGCCGGTGTGAAACGCCGCCTCGTTCCCGCGGAACATCCGCAGGAGCACCCCGAACGTCATGAAGTCGAACAGGGAGCTGATCGGACCGATGACGAGCATGAAGTTTCGAATCAGCGATATATCCCACTTTCGAGGCTTGAGCGTAAACGTGGGGTCGACGCGATCGGTCGGAATGGTGATTTGCGCCAAATCGTAGAGAAAGTTGTTAAGCAGTATTTGCGTCGGCAGCATCGGCAAAAACGGGATTGCCAGCGGCGCGATGGCCATACTGAACATATTGCCAAAGTTCGAGCTGGTGCCCATCAGCAGGTATTTGACGACATTTCCGAAGGCGCGACGCCCCTCGACGATTCCGATGTGCAGCGAGCGCAGACCGGGCGTGAGCAAGATGATATCAGCGGCGTCCTTCGCCACGTCTACCGCGCTCGCGACCGAGATCCCGACGTCGGCGATGTGGAGCGAAGGCGCGTCGTTGATCCCATCTCCCAGAAACCCGACCACGTGACTGCGCGACTTGAGCGCCGAGATGATTTGGCTCTTCTGCGCCGGCGACACGCGCGCGAACACGACGGTGCGCTCGGCGACGGCCGCAAGGGCAGCTTCGGTCATGCGCCCGAGCTCTTCGCCCGTCACGCACGCGGTGTCGTCGAGCCCGACCTCGCGGCACAGGTGGCGCGCCACGCGCTCGTCGTCGCCGGTCAGAATCTTCACCACCACACCGTCGTCGCGAAGGGCGCGGAGGCAGCCCGCGACTCCTGGCAAGGGCGGGTCGACAAATGCGATGAACCCTACGAGCGTCATCGCCTGTTCGTCGTCGATCGCATACGCGCGCTGCATCGGCAGGTCTCGGCGCGCCACCGCGAGCACGCGAAAGCCTTGATCGCTGAGCGCATCGACCGTGCTCCGGCACCGCGCGCGTGACGCCGCGTCGAGAGGCTCGGCCGCGTCACCGATGAGCACATGCGTCGAGATCGACATCACACTTTCTGGGGCCCCCTTGGTCACGAGCACCGCGGCTCCGGCCTCGGCCACCACCACCGTCAGGCGCCGCCGCTCGAAGTCAAACGGGACTTCGTCGAGTTTGGTTCGCTCGGCTTCGACGTCGCGCCACCGCGAGGCCGACGGATGCGCGAGGATCGCGGCGTCGAGCGGACTTCGAATCCCCGTCTCGTGATAGCTGTTGGCGTAGGCGAGCGCGAGCGGGCGCTCCGACTCCGCTCCGAGCGGATCAAGCGACGACGCGAGGGCCATCGTGCCGGTGGTGAGCGTCCCGGTCTTGTCACTGCATAATACATCTATACTGCCGAGGTTCTGCATTGCCGACAGCCGCTTCACGATGACGTTTTGTTTGGCCATGTGCGCTGCCCCGCGCGACAGGGTGACGGCCGTTATCATCGGGAGAAATTCGGGAGTGAGGCCCACGGCGAGCGCAATGGCAAATAGCAGCGATTCGAAGTAGCCGCGGCGGAGCATCACATTGAGCAGCACGACGATGAGCACGAGCGCGACGACCGTCTTCATGATCAGCACGCCAAAGCGGCGCGTCCCGCGCTCGAACTCGGTCTCGTCCGGACGCGCGGCCACGCGCTCGGCGATGTCACCAAACAGGGTCTGCGCACCTGTGGCGATCACGACGGCGGTCGCGGTTCCGCTGACGACCGACGAGCCGAGGCGCACGAGGCGTTCTTCGTCGGTTCGCCCGCCGGTCGCGTGCTTCTCGACCGGCAACGACTCGCCGGTGAGCGCCGCCTCGTTGACGTGGAGGTCCTTCGCAGTGGTCAGCCTCGCGTCGGCGGGCACCATGTCGCCCGCAGAGAGACGGATCGCGTCGCCCGGCACGACGTCGCGCCGCGCAATTTCAGCCCACGCGCCATCGCGCCGCACGGTCGCCGTCGGCGCGACGCGCGAGCGCAGGCGCTCGATGGTCACGCGCGATCGGTACGTCTGCAGCACATTGAGACCCACACCGAGGGCGACCATCGTCACGATCAGCGCGGCGTCGAACAGGTGTCCCAGACTCGCCGACACTGCGCTGGCGCCAACCAGGATAATCGCGAGTGGATTGCCCAGCAGCGGCAGCACTTGCCGAAAGACGGTGGTGCGCTGCGCCTGCGCGGGCTCGTTGGGCCCGTGTTCAAGCAGAAGCCGCGCGGCCTGGCTGCTCGACATCCCGGCCGCTCCGTCCGGCGGCGCGCTGACGGGCTGCGCTCCGGTGATGGCTGTTGCACGCATGGGGTCTGGCCCTACGCACGGGCCGTGCCCGCCGAAATTCGCGGCGATCGGGCAGCGCGGCGGCAGCGCTGCGGCCGCGAGGCGCAAACCGCGCGCGGCGGGAGGCGATCGTGCGGCGAAGCACAATGCCCGCAGGCGCGGGAGATCTCATATTGATGCGCGCGTCTGAATCTGTAACTGTTTTACAATGAACTCTCGCCTACTGGTTGCGCTGGCGTCTGTGGCTTTGGCTTGCGGGGCCGATGGCGCAACCCCTGCGGCGGCGGTCGATCCGTACCCGAGCTGCAAAAATGGCCACTACGTGCTCGACGACGCCACGACCACCCCGGGCGGCTTCGACTCGGCCGCGTGCACGGAGTTCATGAAGGCGATTCCGACCATTCAAGTCGATGCGTCGAAGGCCCCCGAGCTGGTGACTCCCCTCGCCGGAGCGCTGCTGCCTGCAGCTCCCATCGCGAAATTTACCTGGTCGACCGGCAAGCTGTCGCTGCTGCGGCGCCCCACGTTTTGGCAGGAGCTGCGGCACGGCCTCGCGCTCGAAAACACCGCGCACGCCGCGGGCGACGCAGGCAGCGTCGACGGCGGCCCCAGCCTGACCGGCGACGCGTACGTGCTCGTGTTCAACGCGGGCTCGGCGAGCGCCGACGGCGGGGTCGCTGAGCTGCTGCGCGTGATGACCATCAACACGAGCTTCACGCCGTCGGACGCGCAGTGGGCCGCGCTGCAGGCCGCGGGCGTCATCGAAGTGTCCGTGTACGGAATGCACTTCGACGGCGGGAAAATCGCGGGCGGCGTGTTCGCAGCTCCTCAGAGCCGCGCCTTCACGCTCGCCGCGAACTGACCCGAGCTTCCGGGCGCTACTGCTGCTGATTGGCCGCGATCAGCGCGTCGATCGCAGCGTCGTGGCCGCCTGCGCCGGGAGCGTAAGGAACCTTCACGACCTTCATCGTGCGGGGGTTCACGAGCACGTTGTACGGCAGCCCGATCGTGCCGCTCGTGCCTTTGGCGAAGTCGAAATTTGGATCGAGCACAACCGGCACGTTCTGCAGGTGGAACTTGCTGGCCCAGTTCTTCGCGAGCGCCAGGTCCGTCGAGGGCTTGTGGTTGAGGTCTTCCATCATCAGCGTGATGACCGCCACGCCGTTCTGGCCCCAGGTCGTGCGAATGAAACCCTCGAGCTCCTGCGCCTCGGCCTGGCACGCTCCGCACCACTCGGCCGAGCTGTCGAAGATTACGGCGTTGAGGCCCTTCGAGCCGTCGCAGTCGAAGAAGTCGTTGGTCGAGTAGGTGACGGCGGAGCCTCCGGCGACCACTCCGTCCCACTTGAGATCGGGCGGAATGACGTTGCCGACCTTGAACCCGTAGGGCCCCTCCGGGTACGCGCAAACGGGGAGCGCCTTCGCGGCGGGCGCGGGCTCGGTGACCGCGGCGGTCGATGATGACGACGTCGGATCGCTTGCGGAGCAAGCAACGAGAGCAAGAGCTGCGAGTGCGAAATACGTGCGCATGAGGCCTCCGCAGACAATGGTACGCCTGCGGCCGAGAAGCACAAGCGCCGCCTATTTTACGAGCACGATCCAGGTCAGCCGACGAAGCCCCTGCCCGGGATCGACGACGATCGCGTCGCCCTGCGCGGTCACGGTCACCGTCGCCGGCTCGACGAGCTGGCCCGAGTCGGGGTCGACCGAAAGCAGCGACGCGTGGTCACCGGGAGCGAGGCCGACGGTCGCGTTCGCGATCGACACCGGCACCGCGATCGACGAGCGCGTCGCATAGGCATTTAAGGCCCACATCGCGACGATCGACCTGGCGCCCACGTCGTAGGGCGGCCACGCGGCCTTCGGAACGCGCACCGCCGAGACTGCGGCCGCGACGACGTTGGGAGGCAAGGTCAGCTTGGCGGGATCGAGCGTGAGCGTGAGCTCTGCGACGACAGCATCTTGGGATCCCGCCGGGAGCAGGAGCGCAGGCGGCGTGACGGGTAGCTCAATCGGCCGCGCGAGCGCGAGATCGGACGTCACGTCGAGATGATAGATCACCGGAGAAAAGAGGCGAATGTCGTCGGCGGCGCCGTCGACGCGCAGGTGCTTTCCCTCGGGCTGCGTCATCGTCGACCACGCGCCCTTGGCATCGGCGAACGCGAGGTTGCAAACCTTGCCGCACACCTGCACGGCCGCGCCCGCCCACGGCTTGCCGTCGGTGTCCTGAACTGTGCCGCTTACTTGATACGAGGGCCCGGCGTCTTCCTCGGGGATGACCACCTCAGCGTCGCGCTTGCTCGCGTCGGGGGCGGACGCATCGGCCGCCGGCTGGGATGAAGCGGGCGAGCACGCTCCGAGCAGCAGCGCGAAAATTCCTGAAGCTCTCACGATATCGGCCTCCAGGCGGCCACTGTAGCGCTCCGCTGGCGCGCACCGCCAGCGCGCCGGGAAGCGGGGCGCTTACGCAGGAATCGCGACGACCACAGCGGTGGTGTTGTGCCAGCCCTGCAAAATGCCCTTATAACGGGCGATTTCACCGTAAGTCATGAATCCGGCGACCGGCACATTGCCAAATACCGATCGCACCGCGCTCAGCTCGGCATCGAAGCGACCTCCCAGAATGCTCGCGCGGCATACGCAGTCAAAAACGAGGACGCCCGCTGCTGCGGCGCCGCCGAGGTTGTTGCGCGCTTCTATCGCCGCAGACCTGGTCGCCGCGACCATCGCGTCGGGCTCCGCGGTGAGAAAGCACAAGCTCGCCCCCTCGGCGACTGCGGCCGCGCACAGCAGCGAACCATCGGCGTTCACCTTCAATGCCGCGCGCGCATAACGCAGCTCATCGAGGAAAAATACGCCGATTTCGTGCTGAATCATGAACGGGCCAGCGCCCTCGGGGGTGAGGTCGACGCCCAGCTTTTTTGCGTAGTCGCGGTAGACCTCGAACGCCGGACGACCATCAATTTCGCGCAGCTCGTTGCCGCGCGAGCGGGTCGCCATCATGCGCGGCGTGGCGGGGCTGAGACCCGTTCCGAGGCCGACTCCCCAGGCGCGTTCGCCAACGACGTGAAGCGCCACTGCGCCTTTCGCCGAGACGGCTCCGCGCGCTCCCACGACCGTCTCGCGGAACTGCGCGTCGTCTCCCGCCGCGCCCCCGACCACCTGCTGAAACGGGCGCGTGTTGCGGCGAAGGGCCTCGACGAGGGCCTCGCCCTCGCCCGACAGTCCGTCGACGAGCACCACGGTGGTCGAAGCGCTGTACGTCCGCCGCCTGCCCTCCTGCACGAGCTCGGCGAATGGGGCCGCGAGCCGCTTGGCCGACTCATCGACCGCCCCGCGAACATTGCGGACGAGCTCCGCGCGCGAGATCATCGTGTCGCTGGCCACGAGCATGACGACCACGCCGCCCGAGTGAAACTGATTCGCCGTGAACTCGCCCGCCGTCGACGCCGCGAGGATCGACGCCCCAGTGAGCGACTCCGCCTCGTGGAGCGCCGCGGCGAGGTCGTGACGCGACGAGGCAAACAGGAAACCAAAGGCAGCAGGACGCGAAAGGGCACTACGCGCCATTTCGATGCACTCCCGCACCGCCGGCCGCGTCGACTCGTTGCGGGAATGTCCCGTGGCAACCTGGGTGGCCATCGTCGCGCTCGTCAGCTCACGGTTAGTTTGTATTCTGCAAGCGCCTCGAACTTGAGGATGCGGGAGCACGAGGCCGGTCCGATCGAGCCGTGGCAGGTGTCCTCGCCGTCGAATTTCACGCGGCGCGACTGGAGCGACTGCATGACGGGCCAGGTCACATCGTGCCCGCCGTCGATGCAGTGGGGGTCCGCGCACGGAATGAAGAACAATGCAGGGGCGCTGGCCACAACGATGCGACGAAGGTATTTCGGCTGCGTCGCCGCGCTGCTCGAGCGCTCCTCGATCTCCAAACGCAGGCTGACGAGGTCAGGAACCTGAGCCGCCAATCGCGGCGCGCTGTCTTCGCGCTCCCGACGCTCTGCCGCACGCTGAGCCGCCGCACTCTGCTTTCCGTATCGATACATCCAGTCACCCTAGCACTCAAACGCCGCGGGTCCGCCAGCGCCGGCGTGGTGAATCACCTTGCGATTTTGCCCGGAGAAGCTACGTTGCGCTGGCGCTCGCGACTCGTCGCGCGCACGACCAGGGCCGATCGACACCTTCGCGTTGCGGAGCAGCGACCATCCCGGGCCTCATGCCCCGCCTCCGCCCAGAATCGATTCCGCCACATGCCGTACCTTACTCGCTGCCAGTCGACGAGCCCCTCTTGAGCGGCGACGACGAGCAGCGCCGCACGCTCCTCACCGAGGCAGCGGCGTTGGTCGGGCGGCGGTGGTTCGACGCTTGGCGCGAATCGCTAAAGGAGCAGGGCCGGGCGCTCGAGGGCGGCTGGCCAGGAACGATGCCCGAGGCGCGCGCCCGTGTTGCGACGCATCTTACGACTACACTCGCCGGTCGCAGGCTCTCACCGCCCACACGCGACGAGCTCACTGCAGCAGCGCGAGCAACCTACGACGAGGCGAGGCGCGCATGGCTGTGCTCGCCCGCCAGACGCAGAGGCCCCGAGGCCTGAGGAGACACCGTGGGGAATCCCAGCATCAACAAACGGCAGAAAGAGCGCCAGCGCCAGGAGCGCGCGCGCGAAAAAGAGCAGAAGCGTCAGCTGCGGAAGACCGAAAAGGTCGACCGTGGCCCAGGCGAAGAAGGCATCGATCCGGATATCGCGGGAATCGTGCCCGGTCCGCAGCCGCTCGCCGACGAAGACGAAGTCACCGTTTAGCGACTTCGCTGCAAGCGCATCGATTACGCCCGCTACGCACGGGCTGCGGGCGCATCGCTGCGTTACCCCTCGCTTTCGCGGGCTTTTACGTGGTTCTGCTCTTGCTTAGTCCCTTCGCGGAGGGAATTCATGCAATCAGCAACGCGGCTTGCTTACGCGGGTGACGAAACGGAACGAAGCGGCCTGAGGCGCGACGCAGCGTCAGCGCGCGCCTTGCTCGACGAGCTCGAACGGAGCGTCGGCACGTCCCCGCTCGAACGCGACGTCAGCGCCCAGGCGGGCGAGGAGCTCATGCGCCTCGGACGCGCGATGATCGCGCGCGCCGAACGCCTCGTCGTCGGGTGCGATCCGGCGAGCACCGCGCGGCTGCGGAGCGCCTGACGCAGGATTTCGCCTCGACGGCCTCTTCACGCGGGCGCGCAGGTCTGGTCCTATCGGCGGCGATCCATGAAGGCCTCCAAGCACTGGCCGGCGTTCGAAGCCGCATTTGGCCTGTACACGCGCAACCTCTTTGGGCGCCGTTTTGCGCGGCTGCGCGTGCGGGGAAACGTTCCGGCTGCGACCACGCCGCACATCATCGCAAGTCAGCACGTCGCGTGGTGGGACCCGCTCACGCTGTTTCTTCTCGCACGCGACTGGTTTCCTCCCGCGCGTCACGACGCGATGATGGACGCGCGCAATCTGGCGAAATACCCTTTTTTTGGCTGGATCGGCGCGTTTGGAGTCGATCGGGATTCTCGCGCGGGAGCGGCTCGATCGATGCGTCACGCGCTGTCGCTTCTCGAAACGCCGAAGCTTCGCCTCGTGATTTTTCCGCAAGGCGAGCAGGAGTCCATGGATGCGCGCCCCCTCAAGTGCGCGCCCGGGACGAGCTGGCTGGCCATGAAGGGAGGCGCGACCTTTTCGCCCGTTGCGCTGCGCTACGAGTTCATCGAAGACGAGCGTCCTGAAGTCTTCGTGTCAATCGGCGAGCCCGAGCGCGTCGCACGCGGCGCCGAGAAGGCGGCCCACGACCCGATCATCGCGGCGATCACCCGCGAGGCCGACAGACTTCGCGACGACGTTTACGCACGCAACTTCGGCGGCTTCACGACGCTCGCGAAGCGATCGCGAAGGTAAACGCCGCTATATTCCGAGCAGGCGACGAAGGGCGACCTCGACCTCGCCGATGAGGGCGCGCGATCGGCCTACGCCGAGCTCGACGACGAGCGCGCGAAAGTCGCGCGCACGCGAACCCGCTGCGCGCGCGCGCACTGCGACCGGCGGCGCCGTCGGGGCAAGGGCTGCGCCCTTTCGACCGCTCGATCTTGCGAGGTTGCGCACGCGATAGACGTACGCCTCCTTGAACTTGATGCCCTTCGCCTTGCCGGCCGAGATCACCTCGCGCGCGGGCTTGTCGAACGGAAACGAGACAATGAACCGCGTCTTGTTGACTTTGGGCTTCACCATATGGGCAAACGCAATCCTACCACCTGCGGGGCACCCGAGGTTCGCAAACCACTCACACACTCCCACTTTTAACAGCGTCCCATGTCGCGCCCATCCCGTTTGCCACAGCGCGTCATATGCGCCCTATCAACGCGATTATGCAGGGGAATTATCTTCTGCGCCCGGCGTCTTCGCAGCCATTGTGCAGACTATGCACAACGCCTGCGAGGTCCCGGATTGGCTAACCTGTGGAGTCTGAATATTGCTGCACGACCCGCCCGATTGCTGCCGCGGCGCTGCGTGGGTGCATGACGGGCTGATGCGCCGGCGCCGACCCGCTTCGCCTCGGCTGCGCGTCCGTGGGGCCGACGCGGCGCGGAGATCGGAGCCTGCGTGGCCGCTGGCGGGCCAGCCGCGATCCGCGGCGCCCGGACGCGCGATCTGTTAGACCGCGAGCCCATGTTGGCCTCCCGTCGCGTGCTGCTCGCAGTCGTTGTCGCTGCCCTCGGCTACTTTGTCGACCTCTACGACGTGGTGCTGTTTTCGATTCTGCGCGTGCCCTCGCTCAAGAGCATCGGCGTGCCCGATGCGCAGCTCGTTCACACGGGCGCGCTGCTGCTCGACCTGCAGCTCGCGGGCATGATCGTCGGGGGCGTGGTGCTCGGCGTCCTTGGCGACCGGCGCGGACGCGTGAGCGTGGTGTTTGGCTCCATCGTCGTCTATTCGCTCGCGAACCTGGCCAACGCGTTCGTGACCTCCGTCGCCGGCTATGCTGCGCTGCGGTTCGTCGCTGGCTTTGGGCTCGCCGGCGAGCTCGGCGCGGGCATCACGCTCGTGGCCGAGCTGCTGCCGCGCGAGCGCCGCGGCCTCGGCACCACAGTCGTCGCCTCGGTTGGACTCACCGGCGCCCTCGCCGCCGGTCTCATCGCCGAGTTTTTGCTGCGCAAGTTCGGCGTGGGGGGATTCCGCTACGCCTACGCGCTCGGGGGCATCATGGGGCTGCTGCTGCTCGGACTCCGCGTCGGGCTCCTCGAGAGCGGATTGTACGCCAGGGCCGAACAATCGGGCGCGGCGCGCGGCGACGTTCGCATGCTGCTCGCGCCCGCCGAGCGACTTCAGCGCTTCGTGCGCGTCGTGCTCGTCGGAATGCCCATTTGGTATGTCGGGGGCGTGCTGTTCATCTTCGCCCCCGAGCTTGGCGGCGCCATGGGGCTCGCGCAACGACCCACTGGAGGAAACACGATCTTTTATGCCTATCTCGGCGTCGTGATCGGCGACATCACGAGCGGCCTGCTCAGCCAAAGGCTTCGAAGCCGCAAGCGCGTGATCGGGGGCTTTCTGACGCTGCTGCTCGCATCGGTGCTGGCGCTGCTAACGTTCGGAGGGCGCTCCCTCGGCACGTTTTACGGCCTGATGTGCCTCGTCGGATTCGCCACAGGCTACTGGGTGCTGTTTGTCACGACGGCGAGCGAGCAGTTCGGCACCAATCTCAGGGCCACCGTCACCACAAGCGCTCCCAATTTCGTGCGCGGCACCGCCATCCCGATCAGCGCTGTGTGGCTCGCGCTGAAATCACCGATGGGCGTCATTGCTGCCACTGCGGCAGTCGGCGTGGTCTGCATCGCCGTGGGCCTCATCGCGCTGATGGGCATGCGCGAGAGCTTCGATGCAGACCTCGACCGGATGGAGGAGTAGCGCGGAACGGCTCAGCCGGGCGTCAGCTTGCCAAGCGATTCGCGCAGCGCTGCCGCGCGCTGGGTGACCTCTTTCTCCAGCGCCTCGATGCGCTCGCCGCGAAGGCGCACGTCGTCTTCCCGCGTAACGATGCGCGCGACCAGCGGCTGGGTGAGGGCGCCGCGATCACCCACGGATTTTGCGTCGTCGCGCAGACGCGCCAGCTCTTTGTCGAGCCGCACGAGCTCTTCTCGGGCCCTGGCAAGCTCACCGCGGCCGTCCTCGAGAGACTTCGCGCGCACCGCGCCCTCGGCCGCGACAGCTCTGTCGCCAGCCGCGAGCTCGGACTTCGCTGCGAGCTCGGCGAGGTGCTTCGAGGTGAGCTGCGCGAAGCCTACGCCGCGCGACAGCCCCTCGACGCTCTGCACGCTGCGCTCGAGCTTCGATCGCGCCGCGACTTTGAATGCGATGAGCGGCTTCGACGTAGCCTCATCGAAATCGGCCGCGTCGGCGCCGGTCAGTCTCGAGTTTCGATCGAGTCGGAGCGCGACGGTCACGGTTCGCGGTTTCGCGGCCCTGTTTTCGATCGTCCACGCAGCGTCGGTTGTCTTGATGAAGTGCTCACGAAGCCAATCACCCGAGAACGAGAGCCGCTGCACGCTCTCGGAGCGGCGCACCTCTTCGCGCTTCGCCTCGACGTCGAGATCGACGCCAAACGTCACGAACCTTCGCTCCTTCGGCTTGAGTCGATCGAGGGCCGATTCGCCCGCAAAACCGCCAGCGGAAAAGAACGCAATCGTTCCGGGCGGCAACGTTTGGGAGGTCGAGTTCACAAAGCGCACAGCGCTGCGGCTCGTGCTCAGGTTGGCTTCGTCGATCCAGGTGGTGGGCTCCGCCTCGACAACCTCCTGAAGAAACGGCACGAGCGCAGAACAGTGGGCGCGAAGCGCGACTGCGCTCGCCATGCCGTAAACGAAGAGCGCGCCCGCCTCGACACCGGAGGCCTGCGAGACTCCCGCAAGATCTCCCACCTCGAGCAGCGAGCTGCCTGCGTCGGCTCCGCTCGCTCCGAAGTGCCCGATGCTGCCGATGCCTCCGTGACCGAATCCGCTGCCGCTTGCGCCGCCGGCGGATCCGTAGCCCGACGCCCCAAAGCCGGCCGATCCGCCCGCGTCGTCCACGTGATCGCCCCACAGCGTGTCGGCTGTGCGGCCCATCAGCTGCGGTACGGTCGACAGCTCGTTTTCCGGCGTCACGAGGGTGCGGCGCGCGTACCTGGGCGCTGCCAGCGGAAAAAGAAACGAATCCGGTCGCCCGTTGACGAGATCGACGCGCACGTCGTTCCAGTTTTCGTCGGTGTCGTTGTGAAGCAGCGCCCACGCCTGAAGCTTCGCCGGCCCCTCGGCGGGCTGAACGAGGCGGTAGGTGGTGCGCCAAACAGGGGTCTCAGCGATGTAACCGAGGGTCACCTTCGCGCCCGGCTCACCGAGCAGTCGCAGCGCGTGATGACTCTGCCCTCCCCGGGAAAGCAGCGACTCGAGCGCAGCGTCGAGCCGGGAGGCCTGCGCCGGATCGATCGGACGCACCGACCCGATCTCGGCGCTGCCCATCTGCACAAGCTCAGACCCTGCGGCGAGCAAGGTCAGCTTCAGCCCGCGATCGGCTGTGCGCGCGGCGTCTTTCGATTCTTTCGTGTCTTTGCCCGCGGCGCCGGTCTCGGACGACGTGGCCGCTTCCGTCAAACGCTCGACGTGTACGAGCCTCCCAACGACCACGCGCGAAGGCGAGCGCACCTCCACCATCGACCCTTCAAGGCTGGCCAGCAGCGCCTCATAGGTGAGCGGCGTCTCGGCGTCTTGAGACAGACCCGCCATCGCTCGCGCCATCCCGTGGCTGAGACTGCTTCCAAACTCGATTCCGTCTACTTGCGACTTGCCTCCCGCCGACAGCACCACGAGCGTTTTTAGCGCATCGTCGAGGTGTCCCGCGGGAACAGGCAGCCCCGCCTGCTCGCCGCGCGACAAGGTTCCCTCGCGCTCGAAATAGCCAACGCCCGTCTCGTAAAGGCGCAAGGTGCGGAGCGGGAGCACCGAGGGCGACGCAGGAGCCGGCCGGCCGGGCGGCGCGCACGCGGTCGCGAGCGTCACGAGCGGAAACATGGCGAAAATGAAGGTCCTCATGAAGGGCTTCGGACAACGCGATCGAGCTGCTGGTTCCGCGCGCGCCAAAGTTGGCGCCGGGCTGCATCTATCCACCGTCAACGTCGCGCCCAGGCGCGGCGATCGGCGCTAAGATGGTGCGATGGTGTCGTTCGGAGAGACGGTCGATCGCGTCGTGGGCCTCGGCACGCACCTGCTTCACGGGCTCCGGGGGGCCAGCGAAAACACGGCCGGCGATCTCGCCCCCTACCTCGACACGCCCGTCGACATCCTGTTTCCCGCGCCCGTCGTTCCGCGCGACATCAAACGCTCGGCGCCCCGCGTGAATTTCGGCCGCAAGCGCGTCATCGAAACGCTGCGCTGGCACAGCCAGCACGTGGTGCTTTGCCCCCACTACCGCACGCGCCACTCGGGCGAATACTGGCTCAACCAACGCGCCACGGCGCGGTGGATTCACCCATCGGGCGGCCAGCGCAAGCGCGCGCTCATTTACGTGCACGGCTGGCTGGAGCCGGGCCCGTGGGTCGAGGAGGCGCTGCTGCTGCCACGCCTGCACGACGAGCTCGGCGTCGACGTGTTCCACATTCAGCTGCCCTTCCACGGGAGCCGCAACCCGAGGAGCGCGCTGTTTCACGGAGAGTTCTTCTGGACGGCGGATCTCGTGCGAACCGTGGAGTCGGTGCGCCAATCGATCATCGACGTGCGCACCCTGATGCTCTGGCTCCGCGAAAAGCAGGGCTACGAAGAGGTGGGCGTAACCGGCATCAGCCTCGGCGGCGGCCTCACGATGGCCATCGCCTGCGTCGAGCCAACTCCCGACTACATCGTGCCGATCATCGGTCACCTCAAGCTGGGCGAGGCTGTGGAGGAGGCCCCGATTTTGTGGCGCATGAAGGCTGATCTCGAGCGCTTCGGCATCGGCGAGTCGCAGCGACGTGCCCTCTTCGATCGGCTGGGTCTCGGCTCGCTTCGGCCCAAGCTCCCGCCCGCCCGCCAACTCTGGGTCGAGGCTACCGACGACGTCTACATCACCGCCCCGCTCGTCAAGGAGCAGTGGGAAGAGTGGGGCAGACCCCCCATCGAGTGGATCCCCGGTGGTCACATGACCTTCCCGCTCTCGCTCGGACGCATCGTCACGCGCCTGAAGCGTTTTCACGCCGAGCTGCCCCGAGGCGGCTGACCGAGACGTTAAACGCAAAGGCCCCCCGATCGCTCGGGAGGCCTTTCGCGCCCGCAGGGGGACTAAGTCAGCGACCGCTGATCAGCGCGGCGAGCTTGCTCTCGACTTCGCTGAGCAGCGACTTCGCGCGAGCGATTCCGAGATCGAGAACGAGCTTGCGGAACGCAGCCTCGGATGAACCACCCGAAGCGGCCGGGGCGTGGGAGACCGCGGCCGGGGCAGCCTTGACGGCGGCGGCGCGAGGGGCCGCGGCGCGCGCGGCAGGCTTGACGCGAGCCGACGAGCGGGTGTTGTAGACATACTTCTCGCTGAACTCGAGGCCCGCGGCTACGCCCTGCGCGACGACATCCTTCGCGGGCATCGTGTCGGGAAGCGA
This sequence comes from Myxococcales bacterium, assembly GCA_947473045.1. Lineage (GTDB taxonomy): Bacteria > Myxococcota_A > Polyangia > Polyangiales > Polyangiaceae > JANYHY01. The sequence goes on from CANJCO010000063.1 coordinate 24,007, forward strand.
CCTGACAAAGGCGGCCTTGGTGAGTTTCTTCCCCGACGTCGGGGCAGCAGCGTGCTTCGCATTCTTCTTCGGCATAACAGTCTCCTTTGAACCCCCGTTCACTAAGTACTCTCCCACAGTACGGTAGTCACGTGCAGGCTGCAACAGATGTATGACTTACAATGACCTATCAGTTCGGAAATTGCGTGCATCATACCCGCAAGCGCCAAATCGGCGCGATTCGGTCACCTACGCGCAGCTCTGGCGCTTTCAGCGGCCACAGGCAGCGTCCGGCGGCTGCGCGCGAAGGCCGCGAGCCGGCGGCCTACCAACACCCACTCCTTGCGAGCGCGCGGAAGGCGCTTGATCGCCAGCTCGAGCTTGAGCGCCTCGGAGCGGCTCGCGCAGCGGACAACCCCGCAAAGCGCGAGGGGACCTCTCCCCCGGGTGTAGCGCGCCCCCTTCCCCGCGTCGTGTGCGGCGATCCGGGCCGCTACGTCGCGCGCGATCCCCGTGTAGAGCGAGTCGTCCGCGCACCGGGCGATGTACACAAACCAGGCGTCGCGAGGCGGGGGCACAGGTGCATCCTAACGCACACGCGACCGCAGGGCGCAGTGGCGTCGCCCGCGCGCGCCCGTTCATTTCGATGCCTCTAACAGGCCGTTGAAGCAGCGGCCTGTTAGCAGGCCGTTGAAGAACGGCCTGCTAGCCTTTCATCTCGGGGAGGTATGCACCTCCCCGCCC
>CANJCO010000064.1 GCA_947473045.1 Myxococcales bacterium
GACGCTGCTCGTTGGGCTCGCACGCGCCGAGGCGGGTCGCAAGCGCTATGTCTCCGCGCAGGAGGCCTACAGCCGCGCGATTCACCAGACGCTTCCCCCCGGCGCCTCGCCCGAGCTGTTCGCCGCCGTCGAGGCTGCGCGCAAGGAGAGCGACGAGGCCGAGAAGCACCTCGCTTACGTGGTCATCAAGGTCAGCGGCTGCGACAAGCCGTCGCTCGCCATTGACGATCGCCCGGTGTCGTCGGCCGCCATTGGATTGAAGACCCCTGTCGATCCGGGTGAGCACGTGGTGACGGCCAAGGGGGCGGGCTGCAAGGCCCGCGAGGTAACGTTCGCGGTACCTGAAGCCGGCTCGACCACTGTGACCGTAGCGCTCGAGCCTCAAGGCGCCAGCGTGAACCTCCCAGCTCCGTCGCCGGTGGCTCACGCTGCCGCGCCTGACAACGCGCAGTCTTCCGCGCCGTCACCCTCACGTGCAGGCGCGTGGATCGCGCTCGGCGTGGGCGCTGCAGGCCTCGCTACGGGCGCGATTGGTTATGCCCTCAATGTCGGCGAGCGGGCGACCGCTACCGAGCACTGCAGCGACGCGCTGCAGCGCTGCGACGCCACTGGAAAAGCGGCGGACGACCGCGTGGGCACCCTGAATATCGTGACCGTCGCGGGCGCTGCGGTGGGCGTTGTCGGCGCCTTCGTGGGCACGTGGCTGCTGCTGCGGTCGCCGAGCAATGGCGTGGCGCTGCGTGTGGGGCCCTCGCTCACTGCGGGAGCTGCCGGCGTGAACATGGGAGGTACCTGGTGATGCGTTGGAAGCAGGCTCTGGGGATCGCGCCGTCGCTCGCCCTCGCCGGGGTGAGCTGCTTGGCTCAATCTGGCTATCCGGAGGGCTCCCTCGCCGATGCAGGAGATGCAGGAGATGCAGCAGCGGAGGCGGCCGCGCTCGTGTGCTCGGGCGGCCTCACCCCGTGCGGCAACGCCTGCGCCGACACCAAAAAAGACCCAACCAACTGCGGCGCATGCGGAAAATCGTGCCCCAGCGGGCAAGTCTGCTCAGCGGGCGCATGCGGACTGTCGTGCGTGGGAGGTACCACCGAGTGCGGCGGCGCCTGTGTCACCACCATGAGCGACTCAAGCAACTGCGGCGCATGCGGAAAGTCGTGCCCCGGCGGCCAGGTGTGCGCGGGCGGAGCGTGTGCTCCCGCGTGCTCGTATGGAACGTTTGCCGCGAAGGTGGATTACGCCACCGGCACCAACCCACACGGTGTCGCGGTGGCCGACTTCAACGGAGACAGTAAGCTCGATCTCGCCGTCGCGAACTACGCCAGCAACACGGTGAGCGTGCTACTTGGCAATGGAAACGGCACCTTCGCGGCAAAGGTCGACTACTCCACCGGAGCAGGGCCTTTTGGCATCGCCGTCGGCGAGTTCAACGGGGACAGCAAACCCGACCTGGCCGTGACGAACGCGAGCAGCAGCACAATCAGCGTGCTACTCGGGGCCGGAAACGGCACCTTCGGGGCCAAGTCGGACTACGCTGTTGGCATCTTGCCTACCAGCATCGCGGTTGGGGACTTGAACGGCGATAGCAAGACCGATCTGACCGTCGCGAATGCGGGTAGCAACACGCTGAGCGTGCTGGTCGGGTACGGAAGCGGCACCTTCGCGCTTCCGGCCGATTATCTCACCAGCGACGGCCCTGGGATCGTCGCAGTGGGAGACTTCAACGGCGACCAGAAGCCCGACCTCAGCGTCACCTGCGGCGGTAGCAAGACAGTGAGCGTACTGCTCGGTCTTGCCTTTGGGCTGTTCGCGAACAAGGTCGACTACGCTGTCGGCGCCGATGCTCGTGGCCTCGCATTGGGGGACTTCAACGGGGACAAGAAAGTCGACCTCGCGGTCGCAAATTATAGTCCTGGCGCAGCGAGCATCTTGCTCGGCAACGGCAACGGTACCTTCACCCCGAAGATCGACTCTGGAACCGGAAAGGGTTCATGGTTCGTGACGACGGGTGACTTCAACGCCGACGGCAAGGCCGATGTCGCCGTCACGAACTACGAAGCCACCACCGCGAGCGTTCTGCTCGGCAACGGCGATGGCACCTTCGCGGCGAAGGTGGACTACGCGACCGGAATCCAGCCACTCGGCATCGCGGCTGCTGACCTCAATGGCGACAAAATGCCCGACCTCGTTATTACGAATGGCAGCAACACGGTTAGCGTCCTGCTAAACCAGTGCAGCAAATGACGCGCTGAGCGGCGCAGCCGTGGCACGGCGCATCACCCGCGAGAGCGCGGCTGTGTCGCCTCGGGCGCGCATAGAAAGTGACCGTGCTCACAGAAATTCGGACCTCCGAATTTTGGGACGCCCGCGGCGCTCATGGCCGCAGGCCCGCGTCGAGATTGCTTGTACCCGTCGGGCCAGCGGCGTCGTGACGTCGCAGCGCCGCGTCGGCGGAGTCGCACGCCAGCGCGGCACCCAACGCGGCCTGCGCGCGCGGGGGATGACGAGGCTGCGGGCCAACGTCGTCCCATCACCCACAAATCCGGATGGGGTTGCGAGCCTTTTGAGACTGCATGACGCCATGGCGATCATGCAGTCTCTCAGACTTTCTCAATACTGGTTTCGCCACGCGCCACGCTTCCAGCGCATACGAAAGAGCGCTGCGGCGAGGACGGTCTCTCCCACGAAGCCGATCCAGCCTCCCAGCGCGCCCATGCCCAGCTGCCGGCCGAGCACCCACGCTGCTGTGGGCACGCAGGTCCAGACGATGAAAATCCCGATCGCGGCGACCACCTTAACGTCCTTCGCGCCGCGGAGCGCGCCGCGGAAAACGATGTTCACAGCGTCGAGCACCTGGAACAACGCGGCGACGAGCAGCAGCTTCTTCGCGATCACGAACACTTCCGGATCGTCCGAGAAGAAGCGCGCGATGATGCCGCCGAACACGGCGAAGGAGGCCCCGCAGAGCGCCATGAAGGCGATCGCGGTCTCGAGCGCGTGCTGGGTGATGCGATCGGCGAGTGGGAGGTTTCGGGCGCCGAGCGCACGACCGACGAGGACGCTCGCCGCCTCCGCGATCGCGATCCCCGGCAAAAACGAGACGCGGATGACGCTCAGCGCGATCTGATGCGCGGCGATCTCGGCGCGGCCGAGCGATCCGAGCACGGCCGTGAAGGCCGCGAACGCGAGCATCTCGGCGAAGAACTGGAGGCCCATCGGGCCGCCGAGCGCGACTACTTCTTTCATGGCCTTGCCGACCGCGAGCGTCGCCCGGTCGCCGCGTCGTTCGAGCCGCACGAGGAGGCCGAGCATGATCGACAGCTCGAGGACCTTGGTGATCGCGGTCGCATAGCCCCCGCCTCGCGCGCCGAGGGCAGGCAAGCCGAAGTGGCCGTAGATGAACGCCCACGCGAAGACCGCGTTGAACACGTTTCCGCTGATGCTCACGATCATCGGCGTGCGGGCGTCGCCGATCGCTTGCCGGTACTGGATGAGCGGCGCGAGCGCGCAGAGCGCCGGCGCGCCCCAGGTGACCGCAGCGAGAAAGTCCCTCGCGTACGGGATGATTGTGGGGTCGGCGCCGATCGCCCGCAGGAGCGGGGAGGCGTCGCGACACAGGACGAGCACGCCGAGCCCGAGCGCTGCGCCCATCACCACGCCGGCGCGTGCGTACGCGAAGCCGTCACCGGCGCGCCTGAGACCCTCGGCATGCGCAGTCGCGACCTTCACGCCGCGCATCAACCCGAAGATGAACGCGTACGCGAGGAACATGAGGGTCGTGGCGAGCCCCACGCCGCCAAGCGCGGCCGATCCGAGCCCGCCGACGAGCTTCGTGTCGACGAGGCCGATCGCGGTCTCGCCGAGCATCGCGGTGGCGATCGGCCACGCGAGGGTGACGAGCTCGCGGCGGACCGTCAAGTTCGATACAGGTGCGTTGGGTCGCTGCCGGACGAGGCTCGTGTCATCGCCGGCAACGACCTCGCGTTTGAGGCGGTCCTGCCGATCGTCGTGGTCTTTCAGCGCGTTCATGGTCGTGTCTCCTCTTCGAGCCCACCTGGGAAAACCAGGTGTCCGGGGCTCGGAGAGACACGACTGGCGAGGCTAAGGTGCGACGTTCGACGTCGAGACGAGCATGCCGATCTGCGGCTGCTTCAGGCTCTGGGGGAACGCGCGATTTGTCGCCATAACGACAGGCACGTTGCCAGACGACACGCGCAGCGTCAAACGCGGTGCGCTCGGGCGGCAGGGCTCCAGGCTCGAACGCGACCGGTGCTGAGCTCCGTCGCATCGCCGCGTCGCGCATTGACCGGGCCGCGCGCATGCGATGTTATGAAGGGCGCCCATGCGTCCCGGAGCCTTGGTCGCCGATCGCTTCGAGATCGAATCGGTCGCCGGCGAGGGTGGCATGGGCACGGTGTGGCGCGCGCACGACCGGGCGCACGCGAGGCCGGTAGCGCTGAAAGTGATGCTGCGTGCCAGCGGTGAGGACGTGGCGCGGTTCGCGCGCGAGGTGAGGGTGCTGCGTGAGCTTTCTCACCCTGGCATCGTGCGCTACGTCGCCGACGGCGTGACGGACGAGGGCGAGCCGTGGCTCGCGATGGAGTGGCTCGAGGGGGTCGACCTCGCCTCGAAGCTGGCGCGCGGGCCACTGCCAGCGCGGGAGGCGGTGTCGGTGTGCGTTGCGATCGCCGACGCGCTCGGCTTCGCGCACGCGCTCGGGCTGGTGCATCGCGACTTGAAGCCGTCCAACGTGTATCTGGTCGGGGACGAGCCCCTCCAGGTCAAGCTCCTCGATTTTGGCGTGGTTCGGCGGCTTGACGCGCGGGAGTCGATCGCCCGGACGCAGGTGGGCGCTTTGATTGGCACGCCCGGGTACGTGTCGCCCGAGCAGGCGCGCGGAGACTCGGATGTGAGCGCTCGCGCGGACGTGTTCGCGCTCGGGTGCGTGCTGTTCGAGTGCCTGACCGGAGTGCCCGTATTCAGCGGAGATCAGCTGATGGCGGTGCTTGCGAAGGTGCTGCTCGAGGAGGCGCCTCGGCTGGCGACAGTGGCGGGCGCGCCGGCCGAGCTGGATTCGCTGGTCGCGCGGATGCTTTCGAAGGCCGCAGCCGAACGCCCGGCGGACGCGCTCGAGGTCGCGCGCGCGCTGCGAGCGCTGGAGCCGGTCGTGCAGGACTGGGCAGCGGGGGGCCTTCGGCCCGCGGCGTCGATCGCGCCACGGCCGATGTCGGGCCTGGCCATGTCGCGCGAGCAGGTGTGGCTATGCGCGCTGGTCGTCGATGCAAAGCTCGTTCGATGGGACGACGCGCCGCTCGCGCCTGCCGGCGACGCGAGCGTTGCGTTTGTGAATGACGCGACGCTGCCGTCGGAGGCGGCCGCGCTCGAGGCGATGTCGATCGCGCGAGCCGCAGAGGCCAGTGGCGCGCGGCGGGTGGGGCTCGCAGTGGGCGCGCAGGTCCTCGTGTGGCAGGGGGCGGGCGCGCCGGCGGACATGGTGACCCGGGCAGCGCGGGCGGCGCTGTCGATCCGCGCGGCGATGCCGGGTGTGCGTCAGGGTCTGGCGAGCGGTCGCGCGTCGCTCGACGCCGCAGTGCCCCTGGGGGCGGCGCTGGAGCGCGCGGTGTCTTGCGTGAAGCGTTCGGCCGGCGAGATCGAGGTGGACGCCGCGGTGGCGCGCCTGCTCGATGTTAGCTTCGAGGTTTCACGGTCGAGCGGTGGAGCGACGCTCGTAGGCGAGGGCCCGCACGCGCCCGCCGACAGTACCCTGCTTGGAGTACGACTCCCGTGCTTTGGTCGCGAGGTGGAGCTGTCGACGCTCTCGCTCACGTTCGCAGAGGTTCGCGAAGATTCCGTCGCGGCGCCCGTGCTCGTGACGGGAGAGGCGGGCGTCGGCAAGTCGCGCATCCGCCACGCGTGGACGACACAGCTGCGCGCTTCGCACCCCGACGCGCAGGTGTGGCTGGCGCAGGGCGACGTGATGGCCGAGGGGGCGACCTTCGGCATCGCGGTCGCGTTGGTGGCGGACGCCTGCGGCATCGGACTTGGCACCTCCAGGCAGCAGGCGCAGCGGCAAATCGGCGAGCGCGTCGCCGCGCGCGTCGCGGAAGCGGAGCGGAGTCGCGTGGCTTCGCGTCTATGCGAGATGTGCGGCGTGGGGTGGGAGTCGGACGTCGACGCGGCGCTTCAACACGGCCGGCGCGAGCCGATCGCCCTTGGCGACCAGCTCCGCGCAGCATGGGAGGATTTTCTGGTTGCAGAATGCACGCACTCGCCGGTCTTGCTGGTGGTGGAGGACGTGCAGTGGGCGGACCGCCCGAGCTTGGAGCTCATCGACCGCGCGCTGCGGAACTTCGGGGAACTGCCGTGGATGGTCCTGGCGGTGGGGCGTCCGGAACTCGAGCAGAAGTATCCGAAGCTTTGGAGCGGGCGCGGGGCGCGTGAGGTGCGCGTAGGGCCGCTCAAGGCGAAGGCTGCGGAGCGGCTGGTGCGAGCGGCGCTCGGGACTGAGCTGCCGGCAGAGCGTGCGGCGGCGATTGTGGAGCACGCGGCGGGCAATGCGTATTTTCTGGAGGAGCTGATTCGGGCAGAGGCCGAGGGGCGCGGCGGCGAGCTGCCGGAGAGCGTGGTCGCGATGGTCGAGGCGCGCCTGCTGCGCCTGGAGCTCGAGTCGCGTCGGGTGCTGCGTGCGGCGAGCGTGTTTGGAGCCACCTTCGAGGCGCGCGGCGTCGCGAAGCTTCTCGCGGGCGCTGCAGTGGAAGCGACGCTCGAGGCGCTCACCCGACAGGAGCTGCTCGCCGCGCTGCCGTCGGGCGGCTACGCGTTTCGTCAGGCAACGGTGCGCGAGGCCGCGTACGCACAGCTGCTCGACGACGATCGCGCGGCGGGACACGCGCGCGCCGCGGCGTGGCTGGTGTCCGAAGCGGAGAAGGACGCGGCGAAGGTGGCGGAGCACTACGAGCGCGGCGCCGAGCCGCTGCAGGCCGCAGCGTGGTGGGCCGTCGCGGCGGAGCAGGCGCTCCAAGGCAACGACTTCGCCGGCGCGATCGCCCGCGCCGAGAGCGCCGTCGCGTGCGGCGCGCAGGGCGACTCGCTCGCGCGCGCGATGTTGGTCAAGGGTGACGCCCACAGCTGGCGAGGCGAACCGCGTATGCAACTCGACGCGGCGCGCTCGGCAAGTGCCGTCGCCGACCTTGAGGCCGACCTGCGGCTGCGCGCGATAAGCTTGGTCGCCAACGCAGCCACCAAGCTGGGCGACAGTTCGCTGTTCGGGGCTTGCGTCGACGAAGCGCTCGCAGCGCTCCGGCGCCGTCCTGCTGCCGACGACGTCGTCGAATCGGCCTGCAAGATTGCGTCGAGCTGCCTGCTCGCCGGTCAGACGCGCACCGCCGCGGCGCTGTGCGAAGTGCTCGATCAGCTCGACCGCGACGGTATCGTCCGCGGTCCCGCGTGCTGCGCACGCATCATGGTGCTGACGGCGCACCGCGCGTTCTTCGCGGTGGATTACGAGTCGAACCTGCACGCCTGCACGAAGGCGGCGGATGCCTTTCATGCGGCCGGAGATCAGCGGAACGCCATGACCTACCGCGGCGATTCCGGCCATGCGCTGCTGCTACTCGGCGCGCACGAGGAGGCGGTTGCCACGCTGCGCATCGCGGTCGGCGAGTCATCGCGCATCGGCCTGCCTCACTCCGTGGCTGCCGCGCAGATGAACCTCGGCGTGGCGCTGGGGCGAATCGGCGCCTTCGACGAGGCCGATCAGGTCGAGCGCGCCGCCCTCCACCGCTTCTGCGCAGGAGGCAATGGCTTGATGGAGGCTTGCTCTCGCGCTTACCTCTCACGCATCTGGCTGGCCGCGGGCAGGCAGGCCGATGCAGAATCGGAAGCCCGGCGTGCTCCCACCATGCTCGCGCCCGATCATCCCATGCGCTTCTTCGCGTCGGTCGTGCTGGCCGACGCGCTCGTCGCCCGCGGCGACGACGCTGCCCTCGCCGAAGCCCTCGACCTCGCACAGGGCGCCTTCGACGCGCTGCGCGCCGACCCCGTGAGGATGTACGCTCCGGCCTTCGTGCGCCGCGTCCACGTCGACGCCCTCGAGGCGAGCGGACTGCACGAAGCGGCGCGGGCCGCGCGTGATGAGGCGCGCGCGTGGGTGCTCGACTGCGCATCGAAGACCCGAAGCGAGCACTCCCGCCGCACGTTCCTCCATGGCGATCCCGACAACGCGCGCATTATGGGGCGCGGCGTCGACGCAACGGACTGAGACCGGCTGGCGAACACTGCCGGGCGAGGCACACAAAAAAACTCGAGGGCCCGGACGCGATCGCCCGAACCCTCGAGGTTGGCCTTCGTCGTGCGAAGGCGCGCGCCGCTACAGCGCCGTGCAGGCGCCGAGCTCGATGCTCTTCGTCTTCAGCGGGTGGCAGGTCTGGCCGGCCGGGCACGCGGCCTGAGCGCCGTCACATACCTGGGCTTCGCCCGCGCCGCAGCTGCCCTGACGGCACGCCGTTCCGTTGACCTTGCTGCCGAAGTAGCTGCCGCAGGCCGGATCTTTGGCCACCGTGCCGATGAGGCAGCACACCATGCCCGCGCCGGCGCAGTCGGAGGTCTCTTCGCATTGGAAGTCGGACGTGCCGGCGTCGGCCGTGCAGCCGGTGGCGGCGGCGTTGCAAGTCGAGGGCAGGCCGCTGTTCTGGGAGTAGAGGCAGCAGTGGTCGCCCAGGTTGCAGTCGCCGAAGAGCGCGCCGCCGTCGGCTGCCTTCTGGAAGGGGCAGAAGGGGCCGGCCTCGGGGGTGGCGTGGAAGCTCGGGGTCTTCGCGCAATCTGCGCCTGCGTCTTGCGGCGGGCTCGAAGAGTCGGGCGTCGATGAGTCGGTGCCGATCGAGGTGTCGGGCTTCGAGGCGTCGACGCTCGGAACCGGCGTGACCGTGGTGGCGTCGCTGCACGCGACCAGAGCGAGCGCGGCGCTGGTCATGAGCGACCCGCCAGCAAAAATCCAAGCAAACGTCTTCTTCGTCATGACAGGGCCTTTCGAGAATAAAGCTCGGCGCGCAAGGGTCTTTGGGGCGATCAGGCGAAGGCCTGGCAAGCGCGGGATCCGAACGCTTATTGAGCCACGGCGGCGCCGCGTCGTCAATCTCACGGCCCGGCGCGGCGTGTGATAATTGCGCCACAAAAACGGGGCGAATCAGCCCGCGCCGAAGCGCCGGGCCAGCGCGGCGAGCGGCGCTTCGCCGAACACGGGCGTAGCCCCGACGGCAGCGCGGCGTCGCTCTTCCCACTTGACGATGGCGAGGCCGCCGAACGCAGACACACACGAAAGCGACGCCCCGGCGATGATGTCGATGAGGTAATGCCAGCGCAAAAACATGGTCGCGATCACGATCTGCGTGACGCAAAACGCCATGATCGGCCACGTGTACTTGAAGGGCTTGTGCGCGCGGTGAATAAACGAAAACAGCGTGATGAACACTGGCGCGCCCGTGTGCAGGCTCGGGAAGATGTCCTTCATGGCGCTGCCGGCGTGAACGGTCTGCAGCACGAGGCTCCAGAATGTGCCGCCCGTCAGCGCGTGCTCAAAGGTGAGGTGATGGTAGGGGCCCCAGCCCGGCACCACCATGTAGAGGGTGTGTGAGGTGCAGAACTGGATGAATATGCCCAGGGAGAAATGGTGCAGCAGCCGCCCGCTGCCTCCGAAGAGCATGAACGGGAAAATGTGCATCCCCAGCAGGAAAAAGTACCCGAAGTAGAAGAACGCAAACCACTCGGTCGTGCCGTAGCTGACGTATTTGTCCCACGCGACGCTTGGCTCGTAGTGCAGCCAGCGAAGGTCGAACGCGTAGATCTCGGCGTCGAGGGAGCGCGTGGTGACGGCGGGCAAAATCTCGCGCATCTGCAAGTACGACAGCAGCAGCGCCAGAAAAATACTCGCCCGGTAAATGATGGCGGCGGGAGCGCCTTTGATGATGCCGCCGCGCGTGACGATCATGCCGGCGGCGACCATCGCGGAGTCGCCCAAAAGACTGGTGAACGCGCCCGTTCGCCCGGGGCCTTCGCCGCGTGCGACTGCGATGAACAGGCCCAGCAGATAAAAGGCGATGATCCAGTCCTGGGCGGCCAGGTTGCGCAGCACGCGCGCGCCAAAGGCCACGGGGCCATTTTGAGCGGCTGCGGTAGATTCGAGGCGGGGCTGCATCTTTGGCTCGGCGTTGCGGGCACGATCAAGCGCGCTTCAAAGGGCGCGCGCGACGGTCACTCGTCGTCGCGAACCGGTCGGATCTGCACGGTGGTGGCCGAAGGGCCGAGGCGCGCCTGACACGCGAGGCGGTATTTGGGCGCCTTTACGCTGAACGCGTCGAGTACGTCGAGCTCTTCGTCGCGGGGGGCCTCGAGGTCGGCGGCGCCTTCGACCACGACCACGCGGCACGTTCCGCAGCTCGCGCTTCTGCACGAAAACGGCACGGGTGAGCGTGCGTGATCACAAAGATCGATGAGCGCGTCGAGGGGCTTGGCTTCGGTGCGAACGGCTTCGGTGCCGTTGTGATTGAGGAAGACGACGGTCGGCATTTCGGACGCGATCGCTTAGCGTCAACGCTTGCGAAAGTACAGCGCGTGCTCGCGCCTGGGCTCGCGAACAAACGCGCGCGCGTCGTGAAAATGCGGCCGGTCCTGCGACGCCCGCGCTGACGGAATGAGTCCGGCCTGCAGCGCGGCGGTTGCGGCCAGTACATCGGCGCGCAGCGCGTGTCCGCCGGCTTCGCTGTCGGCCAGCACGAGCGCGACGCCTCCGCCCGGTTTAAGCACGCGCTTCGCCGCCCCGAGGAACTTCGCGAGCTCGGCCACCCACGCCTCTTCCGCCTGCTGGGCGCTCATGACCGCGTAGCGGCGTCGCGAACCGAGCTCGCCAGACTCGAGCGCGGCGGCGTCGAGCCCGAGCCAACGAAGTCGCAGCGCGTGGTGGGCGAGGTAATCGTAGGTGCCGGCGTAGGGTGGCGAGCTCACGATGGTGTCGACGCTGGCAGGCCCGATGCTGGCGAGCTGCGTGGCGTCATCTTCGAACACTTCCGCGGAGCGTCGCGGAGCGGGGAGCAGCGACTCGAACGCCGCGCTCCTCCGCGAGAATTCCTCGGCCTTGCGCAAGAAGAGCTTGCCGCTGTAGCCGGCGGCGATGCGCTTTTCGGCGTGGTGGTCGTTGGTGTCGCTGCGCTTGCGCGACACCTTCACGATGATCGCCGACAGCACGAGCAGCAGGGCGCCGCGTACGTCGGGATCGCGCTCGGCGAAGATGCCGGCGCGGATGCCGTCGAGCTCGAGCAGCACGTGCGTGTCGAACGCCGCCCGGTCGTCTTCGCCGTAGCGGATCGTAGGCCCGGCTTTTTCTTTGCGTCGTGACTCGGCGTGCGCTCTGGCCCGCGCAGCGCCATCGACGACGGCGCGCCCTGCCGCGGGCGAACGCGCTGCGGTCTTCCAGCGCGCGAGCCGTACGGCCAGCGGATTGAGATCGCTGCCGCGGGCGGTGCGTCCTGCGATCATGGCCTCGACGAGCACCGTGCCCGATCCGCAAAACGGGTCGAGCACCACGCCGCCCGGGCGACAGAGGCCTGTAATCAGCCGCGATGCCGTAACCGGATGGATGCGCGCAGGGTAGGCGTGGAACCCGTGCACGTGCGCGCGGTCGGGCTCGTCGTCGTCGCGAGCGGCGGGCTCGTCGGGGAGTTTGTGGCGCCCGGGAGCGTCTGCGCCGGCGACGTCGAGCGCCTCGGCGAGCGCGCGCGCGGGCTGCGCATCGCCCTCGGTCTCCACGTCGCCGCCGAGGTGGGTGAGGGATCTCTTGATGCCCGCGACATGCTCCCGACTCGTCATGACTCTCCGCGGCGCCGGAGCGCCTGCTCTTCTGACTCGCCTTCGGAAATCTCCTGCGGGATCTCCTGCGCGGTCGTGGCCCCGTAGCGAACCTGGGCATCGTCGCCCACATCGACCCGCGTTCGATCGTGCACCGCGAGCGTCGTGAGCGACGCCTCGGCCTGCGCGTCCGACATGTTCAGCGCGCTGGCGACCTGTGCGGCCGTGACGGAAGTCGGTGCATGTTGCACGTATTCGGCGATGGCGTTCTCCCACGCGTGCTCGACGCCGGCGACCACGCGCTTGCGCGCCGAGGACGCGCTGCGGGATGCGCGCGCGGAGGCGACCGCCAGAGCGACTGCCACCGCGACGACGACGCCGCCCGCGATTGGGCTCGCGAACGCTGCGAGCGCCGCGACCGCGAACGTCGCTGCTGCCGCAAGGCCGAGGGTCCACGACACGAAGCGTAAGACCTGCGCCGACCCCTTTGCCGCGTGCGCGCCTCTCAGCGCGAGCATTCCCTCTTCGCCTAGCGCCACGCCCTGAGGCACGCGCGGCCCGCCGCAGACTCCGCATTTCCACCGGAGCGCGGCGTCCGGCTGCGCTTGCGCGAGCGCCTGACAGTGCGGACACCGATGCTGCTCACCATAGAGCGCGCCGAAATTCGACTCTTGCTGCAGCGCTCCCATTCCCCCGGCACTTAGCACGGGCCGGGCCGCGGCTCAGGGCTTGACGATGGCAGTGCCCGGCGGCGGCGTGAATTGAAACTGCGCGGCCGGCACGGCGAGGTTGACCTGAGGATTGGTGAAGTCGAAGCGGTTGCGGTTTCCCTGACCGTCGAGGATGAGCACGCGCATCACCTGCGAAGTGCGTTTATCGACGTAAAACAGCACCTTCGTGTAGGCGGGCGTGGGCTGCACCGGCTCGCCGACCAGCACCCAGCCACCGCCGAAATTCAGCGACTCGCCGTCCATGAGCTTGAAGCTGAACAGCTGCGCGAGCTGGCCCTGTCCGGTGAGAAACGACAGCGCAGCCGGATATTGCGACTGGTTGATCGTCTGCTCGTACATCTGCTTGTTGGCGGCCTCGTAGGCCTTCAAGGTCACGCCGTCGCTGACGACGCGGTTGTCTTTCGGCTCGAGGTAGGTCCAGTCCATCTTGCCGGGCTTGGCGAAGACAACGTGCCCCTTGCTCGTTTTGGTCTGGTTGTAGGCCTTCACGAGATATGTCTGCGTGAAGTCGCTCGAAAACGAGGTGGTGCGGTTGTAGAAGGCCTGCACGTCGGCGACGACTTTGGTCGCCTGCGCTTCAGACGCGGTGACGGGGGCAGCGCTGGCCGCCGCACCTTGCGCGCGCGAAGGCCCCGCGTAGCCGCCGCACAAGAGCGCCGTCATTGCCGCGCAACCCAACCATTTCGCCATTCGATTCATCGTCGACCTCTGCTCTCCCACGTTTAGACGGGCTTGGGGCGAGAAACATTCCTTCGCACCGCCACGCGCTGCTTCGCCTCGCGGATCGCCTTCGCCAGCGGATGCTCGCCGCCCGCGGCCTCAAGGAACGGGGCGCGCTGCAAATGGGTGACGGCGAGCGCGAGCGCGTCGGCGGCGTCGGCGGCGGGCGCCTCCGGCAGCGAAAGCAGCACGCGGATCATGCTCGCGACTTGCGTTTTGTCGGCGCGGCCGCTGCCGGCCACCTGAAGTTTTACGCGCGCGGGCGGATACTCGAACAGCTCGAGCCGCGCCCGTCCGGCGACCATGAGCGCCACACCCCGCGCGTGGCCGAGCTTCGCGGTGGCCTGCGCATCTTTGGCGAAAAACAGGCCCTCGACGCTGGCGTGCGTGGGCTTGTAAGTCTCAACGACTGCGCTCAGCTGCACTTCGAGCGCAGCGAGGCGAAGGTGAAGCGGCCCGTCGCCCAGCGCGATGACGCCGTGGGCGACGTGAATGAGCCGCGTTCCCTGTTTTTTTACGAGGCCCCAGCCGAAGCGACGCGTGCCGGGATCGATGCCGAGGACGAGCACTACTCCTGCGCGATGCGGGTCATCTCTTCGTCGGAGATGTCGATGTCGGAAAACACGTTTTGCACGTCGTCGTGATCGTCGAGCGCCTCAGCGAGGTTCAGCGCGATCTCGGCGTCGCGGCCTTCGATCATCTTCTTGTTTTTGGGCATATAGGCGATGCTGCCCTTGGCGGGGATCTTCGCGGCCTCGAGCGCGTCGAGCACGACCTGCATCGCGTCGACCGGGGAAGTGATCCCCCACTCGTCCCCTTCGAGCGTGTAGTCCTCGGCGCCGTTTCCGACGGCGATTTCCATGAGCTGATCTTCGTTGATCGCGCCTTGTGCGACCTGAATGAGGCCCTTGCGCTCGAACGCCCACCCCGCGGTTCCGGCGCCGCCCAGCACGCCGGCGTGCTTTTCGAAGATTTTGCGGATCTCGGCGACGGTGCGGTTGCGGTTGTCGGTCATGCCCTCAACCAAAAACAGCGTCCCGGCAGGGCCGGTGCCCTCATAGAGCAGCTCTTCGTAGTTGGCGCCCTCGATCTCGCCAGTGCCGCGCTTGACGGCGCGCGCGATGGTGTCGTTGGGCATCGCGCAGCTTTTGGCTTCGGTGATGGCCTTGCGCAGGCGGGGGTTACCGCTGATGTCGCCGCCGCCCATGCGCGCCGCCACCGTGAGCTCCTTGATGAGCTTGGTGAAGAGCTTGCCGCGCTTGGCGTCGATGGCGCCCTTCTTGTGCTTGATGGTCGCCCATTTGGAGTGGCCGCTCATGAAGAATCCTCGTGCTGGGTCGTGTGGATGGGAGCCGGCCAGCCTAGCTGGGGGAGGCGCGATCAATCAAGAGAGGTACGCGGCGCCTCGTGCGATGGGCGCGGGCGCCGCGGGGCAGTCACTTGCGTGGGGTGATGCGCAGGCTCGCGAGGAAGGCGTCGTCGACGCGGTGGGCTCCCTGCGCAAATTCCGCGTAGCGATCGGCGGCGATCGTGCCGGTGGCCAGCCCCATGGTCAGGTCTTCCTCGATGAGATTCGCGCTCACGGAGAGCTTTCGGCTCGCCTCGAGGTTGGGCAGCTTGAGGTCGAGCGGCCCGGGCAGGCGCGACACGATCGCGCCCTTTGGCAGCTCGATCCGTCGGCGCACGTGAAACTGCATCGCGCGGCTGATCGCGAGCGCCTCTTTGCGTCCGCCTTGACTCGCGTACGTGGCGCCAAGCGTGGAGACCCCCGGACGCGGGTAAACTACATGCACCGGTTCAATCCCGGCGATCACCCACTGTTTTCCCTCGGGCTGCGCGAAACCGGGAGCGCTGATCGCTGCGCGCACGGCGATTTGCCAGCTGCCTTCGCTCGACGAAAGTCCGACCTCGTCGACGTTCGCCGCCGGCACCCAGCCGAGCACGATGCCGCGCAGCGCGCGCTCGCGCTCGATGCCGACCACCCGGAAGAGCATCTCCGAGATTTCCTGCGCCTCACGGCCGCGCAGAAGCACGGTAACGCTGCCCTTTGCGTCACCGCTTGCGTCGACCACGAGGCGAATGTCGATCTCGTCGCGCTCGCGGTCGGCTCCCATGACAGGGAGCGGGCTGACGGCACCGGATTGCGAGAGCGCCATGCGACCGCGCAGCTCGGGAGAGATGCGACCGGCGGGCAGCGGCGGACCGGACACGTCGGCGTCGATCCACACGTCGCCGTCGGCCTTCGTGTGGGCGACAGCGAGCGGGTGAGCGAAGCGGCCGTAGTGCGGGGGGAAATCGGCGTGGGCGCTGAACGGCTCGTTTTCTGCGATCACGACGTCGGCGGAAATGCCCAGCTCGCGCAGCGCGCGCACGATGAGCCAGGTTCGCGAGCCTTCGCGATCGGTGAGCACCGTGCGTGCGGTGGTGCTTTGCGCGCCGCTCGCGTGCGCCTGCGCGAGATCCGCGAGCGTGGCGGGGGAGGCCTCGCGCACGACTTCGCCGACCTTCTCGACGATCGCGGAGACCGCTGCTTTGTCGGTCTTGCCGCGCGCGGCCTCGCGAGCGAACGCGGCCACCTCGGGCTCGTGCTCGTCGAGGCCGAGCAGCGTCTCGCGGAGCCCTTCGGCCACGCGATCCCACGTCAGCGTCGAGAAGCTCACGCCGACGTCGCGATCCATGCGCGGAACGCCGTCTTCGCGCCGCCGCGTCGTGGCTGTAGCGAGCGACCAGCGCAACACCCTGCGATCGCCTTCGCGCGATTCGGCAGGCGTTCCGAGCATCGGGTGGCTGTAGAGCGAGCCTTTCAGCCCTGCCGGCAGCCTCACTTCGATCGACGAAGCCGCCACGGCGGTGCGCTCGGGAAGCAGATCGGGCGTGTCGAAGCCAACGTCGCCGGTCTCGCCCGGTAGCGCCCACCCCTCGTAAATGGCGAGCACGGCGTCACCTGCCTCGAGCTGCGCGAGATCGGCGTGCGCCTGCGACGCGTTCGGGGCGCGTTCGGGCTCGATCACCCTGCCGTCTTTCTTGTAGATGCGTCTGCGCAGGATGCGCATGGTCGAGCGGCCCGCGAGGCTCGGCGGGTAGGCGGCCGCGTTGTCTTCTACGTCGGTGGTGCCGGTCACGCGCCGGGCGTCGACGAGCACGAAGCGCAGGAGTCCGCCTTCGCTGAGATCGTAGCGCTCTTCGTGCAGCAGCACTGCCGTTGCTGCGCCGTCGTCCGCCGTCTTGCTGCGATCGGCCGTGATCGCGGCGATCGCGCGGCGTTCGAGCTCGGGTGAGGGATCGTCGCCCGCAGCGCGGAGCAGCGGAGGGATCGACGCCGGAGCATCGCGTGCCGAGGGCGCCATCGCCAGCAGCTCGGCCGCGGCGGGCTTGTTGCCGCTACCGAGCGCCGCGAACATGTCGAGCGTTCGCTCGCCCGCAAGCACGCGCGCCCACTCGGCGTTGGCGCGTTCGAGGTCGCGTCGCCCGAGCGCGTCACGCAGCGCGAGCTGGGCGAGATCGCTGCCGGCCCCTCGCAAGGTGCGCAGCCGCGCGAGCTCGGCCTCGGCGTCTTTTGCGCGCCCCGCGTTGGCCAGCGCCGAGTAGCACGCAAGCGAGTCGCGGCCGGTCGCTGCGCACTCGAACGCGATCGCGGTCTCGCCGCTGCGGTCGAAGGCGAGGCGCTCGACGTCGCGCACCAGCGGAGCCGCGCCGAGCGCTGCTTTGGAGCGCTCGAACGCGACCTTGGCGCGCTCGTACAAATGTTCGCGCCCCGACAGCCCGGCGTCAAATGCGTCCACCAGCGGACGGGTGGCGGGGGGCACCGCAGCGGCGTGGGCGTCGAGGTCTCCGAGCGCGACGATGCGTGCGTCGCCCTGACCTTTGCGACTGCCCGCGAGCTGTGCGTGCGCGATGACCGCCTCCCACGCGCCCGGCTGCGCTTCAAGCACGCGCTCGTGAATCGCGCGCAGGCGCTCCTGCCGGTGCACCGGAGACAGGTCGTGGGCCTGTTCTACGGCGCGCGCGTAGGTCAGCAGGGTCGTGACGCTGGCCGTCGGGCTCTGCGCCGCAGTCGCGAGGAGCGCTTCGGCGCTGCGGCCGTCGTTCCACGCCAGCGCGGCAACGGCCGAAAGCAGCCGCTCTGCGTCCGTCTTTGGGGCGGGCGTCTCTTCTGCGCGGGCGGTGGTGGCGAACGCGCCACCACGCTGACCTACCGCAGGCGCCCGCATCGCGAGCGGCCTGCCGTCGTGGTCCCACGCGCCGAGCTCGATCGTCTCGGAGGCGTCGTCCTGGCCCACCCGGGCCACGAGCCGCACGCGGCCCTTGCCGACCTCGACCCTGGCGAACCGCGCGACGTCGTCGCCGCCGAGCTCGTAGGGGCGTGTCACCACGAGCTTGCCTCCCACCCGAAGCGTCGCGGCGTCGGGCACGCGCATCGCGACGCCGATCGTCTGGGCCTCGGGTACGTCCACGTCGACGATCACGTCGCGCACGCCAAGCAGCGGGCTCGCCGCGTCGAGCGGCAGCCAGCACCCGCGGTCGCGAACCACAGCTGGCGCGATCTTCGTGTCGAACGAATTGTGTGTACTGTACAACGCGTCTACCGGCGCGTCGGCTGCGGCCAGCGGATCGACCTGGTCGACTCCCGAGATGGGCGCCCACGCCATCGGTCCGGTGACGGTGGCCTCACGGGCGCAGCCCTTCGCGATCCGCCATTTTTCAGCCGCCTGTGCGTTGCCGGTGTGCACTTCGAGCTCCTCGAGGGCGCGCGCGATCAGGCCTGCGGCGAAGGGGCCTCTGGCTTCGCCGCGCACGCGCTCGAGCGCAGTCCGGATCTCTCCGAATTTTCCGCTGCGGTAGGCGAGCGCGCTGTCGGCGGAGATGTCCTGCAACGCAGAGACGGAGCGCGAAACGAGCGCGTCGAGCGCGCCGGTGATCGCGGCGAGCTGCCACGGGTCGCCCTCGGCTTTTGCCGCCGAGTCGAGCACGGCGAGGTAGCCAGCGACGGCTGCTGTCTGATCGCCGAGCGCTTCGAGGCGGAGCGCCTCTGCGAATGGCGTAGCAAGGTCGCGGCCGACGGTGGTGGGAGCGGCGGGCGGGCGAGCCGCGCAGGCTGCAACGGCGAGCGCCGCCAGCGCGAACATGGAGCGCTTCACTTCGTACCTGCTTTCTTCGTCACGGCGTTCGGGGCGGTCGCCGGCACCGCGCGCACGCTTTTGTGCATGAGGCGATCGACCTTCGAAAGAAACGCGCGCCACGCTCCGTACTTCTCAGGAGCGATGAGGTGCTGATCGAAGGTGACGGTGCGCTTGATGACCATCACGCGGGGGTCTTTCGCGTCGCGTCCGACCTCGAGATGCGCTGCACCAAATTCGCCGCCCTGCTCGTCGCCGCCGGGCGGCGGATCGGCCCATGAAAAGCCCGCCGGCGCCGTGATGCGGGTGACGCGCGCCTGATGGCTCGGGGCGAGCTGCGGAGGCAGCGACACGGGCAGAGTGCGCTCCAGCAGCGGCGCCAGCGTTGAGGTCAGGGTAGCGCTCGCCGACAGCGGCACCACGAGCTCGCCTTGCTCCTTGCGCGCCAGGCCGTCGCTCCTGGCCTTGTACGAAACGGTCGCGGCCCCGTGGGGGAGGTTGCCGTTGAACGCGATGTCCTTGTCGACCTCCACAGTCGGAAACCATCCTCCCACGAGGTTGTCCTCCACATACTGCACGCGCGCGTCGGGCTGAGACAGGTAGGTGCGCAGCATGAACGCCCCGTCTCCGCTGTGACGTTCCGCGCCTACCAGCGCGCCGGAGCCGTCGCTCTCGAGCGCGATCGACCAGCTTACGTCGGCGCCGTGGTCTTGCGGTGCGCTCGCGGGGAGTCGGACGATCTCCGCCGGACCGGAGTCGAGGCGGAGCGCGACGGCGCGCGCGTCCATCGAGGGCAGGGGGCCGAGCCGCGACTGCGGGCTCGTCGCATCGAGGTAGGTGCCGCCGCCGGGACCCGGGAGAAACGCGATGCCGTGATCGAACAGCGGCACGGCTGCGTTCTTCGCAAGAATAACGCTCGGCTGGCCCGTTTCGCGCGTCTGCACCATGACCTCCTGCGCCTCGATGCCCACCGCTCGGAGCAGCGTGATCAGCAAAATCGCCTTGTCGTCGCAGTCGCCTTCGCGCCGCGCGAGCAGCTGTTGCGGGCGGTTCGGAAGCCAGTATTCGCCGCTCGTGTAGTTCACGTAGCGAATGTCGTCGGCGACGAAGTTGAACAGCGCGGCGACTTTGTCTTCGCGCGACGCCTTGCCGCGCGTCAGCTGTGCGGCGAGTCGCTTGACCTGCTCGTCGGGCTCGGTGAACCCCTTGACCGCCTCGCGGTACCAGCCGCGAAAGTCATCCCAGCTCTTGAACGTCGAGCCGACGATCACCGGCACGATTTCTGTCATCGAGGGGGCGAGCGGCTCCTCCGTGACTGTCACGGGCTGTCGCCATACAAGGCTCGTAATCCGTCGGCCTCCCTCTTCTTTCGAAGTGCGCTCGAAGGTGCCGGCCGCGGCGTTGAGCACGTCGATGTAAATGGGATGATCGATCGGCGCCTCGATGTTCACCTCATTGTAGAGCAGCGGGTGCACGCTGGTGGCTCCAGCATAATCGAGGAAGTAGTAGGGAGGATCTCCACGGCCGCCCACGGCATGGGAGGTCCACGAACGTACAGCAATTTCGACGACGTCCCCGGGCTCGAGCTCCGGCCAGCGCACCCGCGGATGGGTGCCGTCATTCTGCTCTTCGAGCGGAAACGCGACGCCGCCATCTTTTCGGTGAATGCGCGCTCGGAGCAGCTCGGTCTGATCGCCTTCGGCCGGAATTTCTTCTACGAGCTCGTCCTGACTGCGCGGCGCGATGACGATCTCGCGCGCGTAGTGAATGAGCTGCGACACGCGACGATCGGGGTGCATGACGACTGCGCGCATCCAGTGCAGCTCGCGATCGGCGACGTTTGGGCGCGGGGGCACGCCCTGCCTGCGCGCCAGAATCGTCTGCGAGCTGGCCAGGTATTTCTCGTCGGGCTGGGTCTCCGACGCGCCGCCCAGGGCCTTTACGTACAGGTCGAGCTGCGCCCGGTAGCGCGCTTCGGTCGGTTCGAGCTCGCGGGCCCGCGCGAGCGACAGCATGACGGTCTTGAGCGCGGTCGGCGGAGCGTTCGCCGCCTTGAGCTCGTCAGCGCGCCCTGCCCACGCAGGCGCCCGGTTCGGCGCCCATGCGACGAGCTGCTCGTAAAGGGCGAGGGCGTCGTCGTGGTGGCCGGTGCGTGCGATGAGGCGCGCGAGCTCGAGGCCTGCGTCGGCGTCTTCGAGTCGGCCTGCAAACGCGGATCGAGCCGCAGCTACGGCCTCGGGTCCGCTGCGCTGCGCAAGCGTCGCCACGAGCGCGGCGGTCAGCTGCCCGCGTGCGCCAAGCTCGCTCAGCGCCGCCTGCGCGCGCGCGACATCGAAGCTCGCTGCGAGCCGCGCGATCGATTCGAGCAGGGCCGTCGGGGCCGAACGCGGGCCGGCGTCGGCGACTGCGGTGAGCCTCCGCAGAGCCGACATTCGCAGCGTATCGGTGCCGAGCGCTTCTTCGGCCGTAGCCCACAGCAGCGCCGCCTCGGCGTCGGTCTTCCCCGCGAGCCGGGTGCGCGCTTCCGCTATCGCCCAGTCCGGCATTCGCGCGGCCACGTGCTGCGCGAGGAGCCTGCGTTCGGCGAACGCCTCGCTTCGCGCGTCGTGCTGCTCCTTCGCGCGATTGCTTGCAAGATGCAACCATCCGCTCCGGTTGGCTCCGCTCGGAGCGATCCACGCTGCCATCGCGAGCCGGTCGGCCGACAGCTGATCGGCGGGCAGCGCCGTCAGCGCGTCGAGCAGCCCGGGCGCCCGCGGACTTTTGCCGTCGTCAGCGCCCCCGAGGGTGCGCAAAATGGCAGCATCGAGCTGCGCGTCTGCGCCGGGCTGCGGCTTGAGCGCGCGCGTGAGCGCCGTCGGAGTGCGCTGGAACTTGAGCTTCGGCGCGGCGGCTTTGGTAGCCACGAGGTCGGCGCTTGCCGCGACCGGCTTGCCCTCGGCGTCGACAATTACGAGGCGCGCCCTGCCGTCATCGTCGAGCGCGCCGGTGCATATTTTTGCCCAAATCGCGTGGGTTCCGGCGGTCGCGTCCACCTTCGCCGCGAGCCGGTCGAACAGCGCGGAGCTGTGCTGGTCGTCGCTCGATCCGAGCTCTTCGCCGTCCATCATCAGGCGCGCTTGCCCGGTCGCCGCGAGGCGCACAACGAGCGCTGTCGGCGCAGCGAGCGTGATTTGCGTCGCCAGGAGGCTGCAGCTCTCGCGTCTCGGCGAGATGAACACGTCGAGCGGCACTCCCTTTGCGCTCGCATACGTGGCCGGCACGGGTCGCCAGCGAACGTCGATCGTGCCCCAGCTGTAAGTGGCCAGCAGGTCTCCAAAGGCCGCGCCGGGCGCCTCCGGGCCTTCGCGCTTCGCGAGCCCCCCGCCGGTGTCGCGCAGCGGTCCAACGATGGCGAGGTCGGTGATTACGCCGGCTGCGCGATCGGCGGCCAGCGCAGAGGCTGAACCTTCGTCGTCGGACAGCGCCCGCAGCGCGAGGCGAGCCTGAGCGCGCGCGTCGGCTTCGGGGCCGGTCGCATTGGCAATCGACGTGAGGGCCGCCGACGCCTTGCCGTGGCTTGCGCGGTCGGAAAGCGCCAAAATTTGTGCGATCGCGGCGACAATGCCGGCCTCGGGTGCGCCCGGGGCCACAGCTCTTGCCGCGGCGACGTCGACCATCGCGTCGGGCGTCTCGTCCGTGTAGCGCGTGAGCGCGGGCGCCGCCGGGACCGGTGGGGCCGCGCCAAAGAGCAGGGTAGCAAGGGCCGCGAGGCACAGGATGCGAGCGTTACCGGACCGGATCATGCGTGCAGTGTTACCAGCCGAAAGGCGCCCGTGCACCCGGCTTCGGGGGCATCGACGAAGGCAGCCGCGAGGGCGAAGGTATACCGGCGCGTCGAAGGTGCTCGGTTCAGTAGCTGAAGCCGGTGGCCGTGACCCACTCTGCGTCTACGTGAAACGCGCCGCTCGCGTCGGCCACGTCGACTGTAACGGGGGCGGGCACGCGGTTGCCGGTGCCGCTCTCGAACGCGACGGTGCCCGTCCAGCCGCGGAACCCGCTCGTGGCGGCGAGCGCATTCTTCAGCGCAGCAGCGGAGCCGTCGCTCGCGCGGCCTTCAGCGTCGGCGATCAGCTTCACCGAGTCGTACGTACAGGGCGACCAGGCCCCGGGCGCGGCACCGAATTGGGCAACGTAGGCCGGTGCAGCGCCTGCGCGCGACCGGCGGCGGCCGCGAGACTCCAAATCCCGCGCTGGACGCACGCGATCTTCGGGTCGGGGCGCTTCGGAAATTCGTCGTCGAACACGTCGAGCACGTGAGCCCGAATCGATGTAACGTCTCGACTGTGCAGCACCCGGTTCGCGCTTTTTCTGCGTTGAGCGCCGCTCTCGCGCTCGGCTGCGGCCTCTCACTCGGAGGCATCGCCAGTACTGCCGACGAAGACTTTGACGCGTCGGTTCTCCCCGACGCTCAGCCCGACGCGATCGACTCCGCGGTCGATTCAGGCGAGCCCGATTCCGCTGCAATTGCCGACGCCGTCGCCCTCGACGCGACCGCCGACGGCTCCGTCCCCGACGCGACCGCCGACGTCTCCCAGGCCTCAATCGATGCCGCAATCGTCGATGCCGCTCCGCCGGTGCTTGGATTTGTGCATTCTGCTCAGGGCAACAACAAGAATGCCGCGAGTTACGCGCTGCAAATTCCGCCGACCGCCGCCGGAAACTTTCTCGCCGTGATGGTGACGTACTCGGGCAATCTGGCCGCGAGCGTGGCCTCGATTACCGATAACGCGCAGGGTGGCACCAATACCTATGTAACCGCGAACGCCCGGTCGCTTGTCGGCAGTTGTCAGGCGTCGGAAATCTGGTTCGCGCGCGACCTCCGCAGCGGAGCGAGCACCGTGACCGTTGCAATCAGCGCCGGCCAAAGCTCGATCAGCGTTTGGGCGACTGAGCTGTCGGGGCTGCGCTCGGCCGGGGGCGCCGACATGGTCGCCGCTGCGCAGAACGCTGCCAAAACCAACCCCATCATCGCCCCGACGTTGACACCCTCCGGAGCTCCGGCGCTTCTCATTGCAGCGGTCGGCTCGTGCGGCACGATCGGCAAAATCAGACCAGGAAACCCGTTCACGGGTCTTCCGGCGCAAATCGGCAATGGCGCGGCCTTCTACGTTGACGTCGACGGAGGCACGTTCGGGGCCGCATACGACAATTCAATGGACGGCTACAACGCGAGCGCAGCGGCGTTTCGCTGATCGGCCGCGGCGCCGCAATTCGCGGGCCGCGCAGCACGAATTGCGGGTTTTCGCCCTGCGCCTCGGCTAGAAGAAAGCGCCTGGCTCCTGGCTCGCTCAGCAACAAACGATCGACTGACTGTGAATC
>CANJCO010000065.1 GCA_947473045.1 Myxococcales bacterium
CACGCCGCGCACATCATCGTGTCTTCGCTCGTGCTGCACATCTGCCCGATTCGCGGCATGCACTTCGCCATGAGCGTCGTCAGCGTGCTCGCGTGCGGCGTCTACCTCCTCGTGCGCCTGCGCTATCCCATCGACGTTCTCGGAGCCTTCTTCGCGCCCATCGCCCTCACCTTCCTGCTCGCGTCGCAAATCATCGGCGTCAGCGACGCGAGCGGACCCGGCGCAGGAATGCGCAGCGCGATCCTGCCCGTACACGTCGCCGCGAACCTCCTCGGTGAAGCACTCTTCCTGCTCGCCTTCGCCGCGGCCGTCGCCTACCTCGTGCAGGAAAATCAGCTCAAAAAGAAGCGACTCGGCGGGCTGATGACGCGCCTGCCGCCGCTCGATGCGCTCGATCGCGCGGAGCACCGTTTTCTGCTCGCGGGCTTTCCGCTCCTGACCGTCGGCATCCTCACCGGCGCGCTCTGGGCCCGCCGCGTCGAGGCCGGCAGCGTCGCTGACATGTGGCGTGCAGCGTTCGGATACGCCACGTGGATGCTCTTCGCCGTCGTGCTGCTGCTCCGCGCAGCGGCCGGCTGGCGCGGGCGGCGTGCCGCGTACGGCACGATCGCGGGCTTCGGCTTCGCGGTCGTCGTCCTCGTGATTTATCTGCTCCGCAGCCTGTCGCCCGCAGCTCACCTCGCGCTGCTCGAGGGTCGCTAGGTGATGTTCGTCGTTGGCCTGTCTCACCGCACTGCGCCCGTCGAGGTTCGCGAGCGTTTCGCTGCGAGCACCGACTCGCTGCCCGAGGTGCTCGCGCGTCTGTCAGCGAGGCCCGAGCTGAGTGAGGTGATGTTCGTCTCGACCTGCAACCGCGTCGAGGTCTACGCCGCCAGCGCCGCGAGCGGTGAAGACAGTCGCGCTAAGGCTGTGCGCGCCGTGCGCGAGGTGCTCGCCGGCCACGCCCGGACGACCGAACGCGAGCTCGAGTCGGTGCTCTATTTGCGCGACGGCGACGAGGCCGTTCGGCACATTTTCCGGGTCGCCGCGAGCCTCGATTCGATGGTGCTCGGGGAACCCCAGATTCTGGGCCAGCTCAAGAGCGCGTATGAGGCTGCGATCGCGGCGGGCGCCCTGAAATCAAGGCTGATGCGCTGCGTTCAGCGCGCGTTTGCAGTCGCCAAGCGCGTACGAAGCGAGACCGCGCTGGGCACGGGCACGGTCAGCATTTCAAGCGTCGCGGTCGACCTCGCGCGGCGGGTGTTCGGCGACCTCGCGCACTCGAGCGTGCTGCTGCTGGGCGCCGGCGAGATGGCGGAGGCCGCGGCTCGAAGTCTCGGCAAGGGCGCCCGGGCCGTTCGCATTTGCAACCGCAGCCACGACCGCGCGCAGGCGCTCGCGCAGTCGATCGGCGGCGAGGCTGCTGCGTGGGACGCGCTCGAGGTCGAGCTGGCGATCGCCGACGTCGTCGTGGTGAGCACCGCGAGTCGCTCGTTCGTGGTCACCCCCGAGCTCGTTCGGCGCGTGATGAAGGTGCGCCGCGGACGCACCCTGCTGTTCGTCGACATCGCGGTGCCCCGCAACGTCGATCCCGAAGTGCACGGGCGGGACAACGTCTACGTCTTCGACATCGACGATCTCCAGCAGCACGTGGCGGTCGGCCTCGAGTCGCGCAAGGCTGAAGCGCAAGCTGCCGAGCGCATCGTGCACGCCGAGCTCGAGCAGTTCGCCGCCCAGTCGCGCGGGCAGAGCGTTCAGCCGCTGGTGGTGGCCCTTCGCGCCCGCACCCGAGGCGTGCTCATGGCCGAGCTCGAGCGCAGCCTCTCGACGCGACTCAAACACCTGCCCGAGGGCGATCGTGCGGCCCTCGTGCAAATGCTCGACAGCGCAGCCAACAAGCTGCTCCACGCGCCCACCACGCGACTTCGCGAGGCCGCCAGCCACGGCGACGGCGCGCTCGTCGAGACGCTGCGCTCGCTGTTCGAGCTGCCCGAGGCGGCCGACAACGAGGCGACCTGCAGCCCGGCAGACGCCCCCGAAGGCGAGCCGGTTCGCCACTGAGCTGCGTCGTCAGTCTGCCAGCGCCCTGGCGACCTCGGTGGCGAACACCAAATGGTGATCGCCCGGAAAAAACCGCTCCGAAAGCGCTGCGCGCTGGCCCGATGAGAGCTCGAACCGGACGCGCGATCGCTTGCCGTCCGGGCTCTCGACCTCGACGGCGCGCACCTCATCGAGCGAATACCTTCGCTCCGCCCCAAACCATCCGTAAGGCGCCACGATGACGCTGGCCCCGGGTCGGTCGATCGTCACGGCAAACGCAGGTCGGCGCGTGAGCGCGACGTAGGTCATCAGCAGCCCAAACAAGGCAAGTCCGGCGAGCCACGGGCGGGACGGACCATGCGCGGCGACAAACGCCGGCTGATCGCGCGAAGCCGCGAAGCGCTCGAGCGCACGCGCGGACGGCTCGTCCCACATCTCAATTTTGCGCGTACCGAACTGCGCGTCCACGTCCTTGTTCTTTGCGTCGGTCACGAGTTGCACGGTGCGCCCGGAGCGCTGCCCGAGCGCGTGAATTCCCTCGACGGCGCGCGCTTGAACCGCGCCGACAGCGTTCACCTTTTCGAGCTCGCAGCGCCCGTAGCCCGCCTCGGGCCACGCGCAGGACACGGTCTCGCGGCGGGCGAAGTTCAGTACGAGGGCGACCGTAATCGCGACCACGAGCAGGTCGAGCAGCCACGCCCGAACACCACGCGGCCGAGGCACGTACGTGTACGTCCTACGTCCCGGTGCAGCCGCAAAAGAGTCGCTCATCCGCGCATCCATACAACGGCGCGCGCGCGCTGGCACGCGGGGCGCGCGTTTCGCTCAGCGCGGCGTAGCTTGCGACACGATCTCGAACAGCGCTTGCGGCGCGTCGACGTGCACCCAGTGACCGGCCTCGGGGAGCGTATGAACGACGACGCCCGATCGCTCCTCGGCGAGACGCGCGGCGCGAGCGCGGTCGCTTGCATCGAGCACCGTCGATCGGCCGCCGATGACGAGCTGCACGCGCGCCGGAGTGCGCTCGAGTACGCCCCACAAGTCGCGGCAAAAATAGTCGTCGAGCAGCGCGCGAACGCCAGCGAGATCGATGCGCCACTCGTAGCCCGAGCCGCTCCGCGCCGGCTTGACCTGCATGGCCAGCCACATCGCGATTGCGCGGTCATTGCCCGCGCGCTCGATCTCCGCGATGAAGGCCTCGCGCGTTGGAAACACCGGAGGGAGGCGCTCGAGCAGCGACACGATGCGCACTGTCGACTCGCTGCCGCGGCCTTCGGGGCGCGCGCTGGGCGTGGAGTCGATGACGAAGGCGATTTCGACGTCGGGTCCGCCGCCGAGGTATTCGAGCGCCACCTTGCCGCCAAAGCTGTGACCGAGCACGCCGGCCACCCGCCCGGGTATTTTGGGGAGCAGCGCGCGCAGGTCGTCCGCGCAGGCCGCGAGCGTGTGAGGCGGACCGAAGCCCACCGAGCCGCCGTGCAGCCGCAGGTCGACGAGCACTGCGCCCCACGACGGATGCTGCTCGACCCACTGACGCGCGAACGTGCGCCAGTTCGACCCGGTGCCCAGTATGCCATGCAAAAACAGCATCCACCGATCGGGCGTGGCTGACCCGGCGGTCACCAGCGCGTGCGACAGCTCCGGCACGCGCGCCTACTTCTTCGCTTCGGAGTCCCGCCGCATGCGCGCGACCTCTTCTTCGAGCTTGCGAACCGTGCGTTTGAGGTCGCTTACCTCGTCTTCGGTGGCGAGCGCCATCGCCTTCGCGACCTTCTCGACCTGCTCGGCCGTGAAGCTCTGAAGCTTGCCAGGGACGCTGATCGCGCCCATCAGCGCATTCATGACCCGCGGGTCAGCCATGAGCTTCAGCACGCGAGGGTCGCCCATGAGCTTGATGCCCTGAGACACGAGCGATTGCTTGATCGAGGCCATCACCCCGAGATACGCCGGCGCACGCCCGCGTGCAATGCGTCAGTTGAGGCCGTCGAGGCTCGCAAGCATGGCGCGCACTTCGGTCGCCGTCTCGAACTCGGGCCGCGCCTCGAGGAAGGCCTCAAGGTAGCGCTTGGCGGCGGCGTCTTCGCCGCGTGCGAGGTAGGCGAGACCGACAGCGTGGAGCGCGTCGCCGTCGGCGGGAGCCAGCGACAGCGCGGCCATGCCCTCCTTCACCGCGCCGCGCGAATCGCCCAGCTCGCGCAGCACATGCGACAGGTGCACGCGGCAGCCGAGGTGCGACGGTGCGAGCCCGATGCACGCGCGGTAAGCGTCGCGCGCGGGCTCCATTTCACCGACCTCGTAGAACGCCACCCCGAGGAAGTAGTATGCGTACGGGTTCTTCGGATCGGCCTTGATGATGTCGCGCAGCGCCGAGAGAGCTTTGTGAAACTCTTCTTCGTGAATGAGCTCAATCGGCTCTTCGACTGCGTCCCAGTGAGCGGCGTCTGCGGGGTCTATTTTCTCGGGCGCGTCGTCGGGATGCATCGTGCGCCGAGATAGCACGCGAACGACCGCGCTTCACGCCGCCTTCTGCGCAGCCCTCGCCGCCTGCGCCGGGCTCGCGTTCTGGCTGCCGGCGCTGCGCGCGACCCACGGCGACTGGCCCGCGCCCCTCGACGACGTGTTCATCCACTTCGATTTCGCGCGGGCGGCTGCGAGTGGGCATCCGTTTTCATGGATCGCCGGACAGGGCTACTCGTCGGGCGAGACCTCTCCGCTTTATGCGTTCGTGCTCTCGGCAGGTTACGCGATCGGATTTCGCGGCTATTTCCTCGGCGTGTGGGCTGCGCTCGTCGCAGTCGCGAGCGTGACCGTCGCGATGCGGTCGCTGCGCGAGTGGACCGCCCCAGCGCCTGCGTGGACCGCCTGGGTCGCGGCGCCGATGCTCGTGTGCGTGGGCGTGGTCGACTGGTCGCTGTACAGCGGCATGGAGGTCGCGCTCGCCGTGGCGGTGCTGTCGCGCGCGCTCGTGTCGGCGAAGCGAACGCAGCACGCGCTGCCAGCGGCGCGTGCCGGCGCGCAATGGGCTCTCGGCGTGTGGGGGGCCCTGCTCGTGTGGACGAGGCCCGAGGCCGCCGTGATCGTCGCTCCGCTCGCCGTGGTCGCAGCCCGCGCCGCGCGGTCGCAGTCGCCCTGGGCGGCGCTCGGCCGGGCGGGGCTGCCGGGCGCGCTCGCGACGGTGAGCGTGCTCGGTCTCAACTGGGTGATGACCGGCGACGCGCAGTCGGCGGGCGCGCGGCTCAAGCTTCTCGGAAACAACCCTTTTTACTCCGACGTCGATCGCGCCCGCGAGCTGGTTTTGAACCTGTTTTATTTCGTGTGGAAGAGCTGCGCCGACCAGCTGGGTGCGTCGCCGCGGCTGGCGTGGTTGCTGCCCGGGCTCGCGCTCTGCGCCGTCGCGGAGCGGCGGTCGCGCGCTCTCGCCGTCGCCGCCCTTTCGTCAGGTGCACTCTACACGCTTATCGTTTCGTTCAACGGCGCCGCGCGCCACCAAAACTTTCGCTACTACGCCCCTGCCCTCGCGCTGCTGCTCTTCGGAGCTACGCTCGGGGTCGCCGCCATCGCGCGCTCGCGGGGCCGCAAGGCCGCGCCGCTGCTCGCCCTGATCGCCGTGCTGAGCGCCGCGTCGCGCGCGCAGAGCCAGGTGACCTTCTTCACGGCGGCGAGCAAAAACATTCATGACCAGCAGGTCAGTATCGGCGCCCAGCTGCGCGCGATGACGCCGGGCAGCGCAGTGATCCTCGTCGGCGACGCCGGCGCGATCCCCTATTTTTCGCGCCGGCGGGCGATCGACGCCCTCGGTCTCGGCGGCTATTTTGGCCTGCCGCTGGTGGTGGCCGCGCCCCACGGAGAGGCGGCGACCGTCGAGCTGCTTCAGCGCCTGGCGCCGGGCGATCGGCCCACGCACCTCGCGCTGTATCCCAACTGGTTTCCCGGCATCACGTCAGCCTTCGGACGCGAGCTCGCGCGCGTGACGATCGACGACAACGTGATCTGCGGCGGTCCGGCGAAGGTGATCTACAGCGCCGATTTCGCGTCGCTCGACCGAGACAAACCGCCCAGCGGCGAAGTGCTCGACGAACTTGATGTGGCCGACGTGATCAGCGAAAAGGCGCACGCCTACGCGTCCGCCGCGCCCGCCGGAGGGTGGACGACCATGTCGTTTCGGCGAGGTGTCTTCGACGCCGGGCGAATCACGCCGGAGGGCGCGAGGGAGCGCTTCCTGCTGCGCCGTCGCCCGGACGACACCGTGCTCGTCGTGCGCACCGATGATGCGAGCAACACGGCCACGCTGATCGCTGGCGAAGCGCGCATCGCGCTGCGACCCGAGTACGCGGGCAGCGACGCGTGGATCGAGCTGCGCGCGAGACTGCCGGCAGGGACCGACTCGGTGGCGATCGAGGCCACCCGCGGCGCACTGCGCGACTTTCATGTCTGGGTCATCGCGGCGCGCTGAAGTCGCCGCGTTTCGGGCGGAGCGCGACGCCGAAGGCCACGCGAACGCTGTCCGGAATGCGCGACGGTCGGCCCGTGGCGATGTCGACGTAGCCCCACGTGGTGAGGCCTCTGGCGAGCACCACGTCGTCGGCCGCGCGCACGATCTCGGTTTCACGGTGGCACTTGGCAGCAGCCACGTTGCAAACGCGCGTACGCAGCAGCAAGGTGTCACCGCGTAACGCCGAACGCAGATAATCGATTTCCTGTCGCCGAATCACGAACACGCCGCCCAGCTCGACGTAGCGCGCGTAGCCCAGTCCGACCGCCGACGAGTGCGCGACGGCGACGTCCTGAAGCCAGCGAACGTAGGCAATGTTGCTGGCGTGACCGAGCTCATCGATGTCGCTGGGAGCGACGGAGAGGCTCAGTGTGAAGGCGGGCGCAGCGGTCAACTCATCCACAGCGCGCGGCGTTAGCGCAGTTCCGGCGCGAGCCCGCACGCTTTGTGCTTATCGTGGGAGCGATGCGTCGATCCGGAGCCCTCGCGCTACCTTCGCTGCTCGGTCTGCGCCGACTCGGCAGGCTCGGGCCCAGCGCCGAGACGCGCGCGACGCTGCGCGAAGTGGTGCTGATGCGACACGACCTCGCACCTGTGGTGCCGCGCCATGACCCCGGTGACGACGTGGTCGTCCTCGTGCACGGTTTTTTCGCGAGCGCCGGCGTATGGCGCCCGCTCGGCAAGCGGCTCGAGGCCGCGGGCGCGCGCGTCGCCACGTTTTCGCATGCGCCGGGCGCCTCGGTGCGCTTCATCGCGCGGCAGCTGTCACGGCTCGTCGATCGCATTCACCACGGCGCGCACGTTCACGTCGTCGGGCACAGCCTCGGCGGCGTGGTCGCGCGCTGGTACGTGCAGGAGCTCGGCGGGCACGCCCGCGTCTCGCAGACGATCGCCCTGGCCAGCCCCTTCGGAGGCGCGCCGCTGGCGGACAAAATGCCTATTTTTGTGGGCGTCGATCTGCAGAAGAACAGCCACGTGCTCACGCGGCTCCGGCAGCGCGCGCGCGTGCACGGCGTGCCGCACCTGTCGATCGGCGGCGACGAAGACACGATGGTTCCGCCCGACGCGAGCGCTGCGCTGCCGCACGGCGACTACATCGAGCTCGCGGGGCGTGGTCACAACGCGTTGCTCTACGACGAAGAGGCGATCGCGCTCATCCTCGCAAAAATCGGCGAGCAGCGCGCCGCACGCCGCGCGCGCTGACCCACGGCCCGGTGCAAAACCGCCGGCCCCCGTGCTACGGACGACGCCTGATGCGAATGCCCTCGGCCATCGCCGCCGCCCTGATCACCGCCACGACGGCCACCGCCGCGCGGGCCGACGTCACCAGCTGGCTCGCTGTCGGCGGAGGCTACGGCTTTCAAACCAACGACGCGACCGCGACCACGGGCACCGCTGCCGCCCTCACGGCGTCGCTCGGCGTCGGAAGCTCACCCGAGCGCCGCTTCATCGCAGGCGGCGTATTTCGAACCGTCACCCATTTCGGACTCGGCACCGACGCGAGCCTTTCGGCGAGGCTCGCGACGCAGGGCTTCGTGCGCGGCGGCTTCGGAGTCGCCGCAGACCTGGGCGCGGCCTACCGCCCGTGGCGAAGCGGCAACTACGGCGACGTGCCGCTTCAGGGCATCATCACCATCGGCTTTCCGGCCGGCCTGCAGCTGGGCCTCGGCGGCACATTCTGGAACCTCACGCAGGACCACCCGGCGCTCGGCGCGTTCGCGGTGCTCGAGGTCGATCTGCTTCGACTCACGCTCATGCGCAAAGGCGTCCTCGACGAGTACTGGCCCAATCCGTCGGCCGCCGGCGACATAGGCCGCGGCAAGTGACCCGCCAGCTCGGGCTGTTCGCCCCCGAGCCTGTTGCCAGCATCGAAGTCGACCAAGCGACGCGCGCCCTCGCCCGGGCGCTGCCCCCGTGGCTCTACTTCGGCACGAGCTCATGGACATTTCCGGGCTGGAAGGGAATCGTCTATGGCGGGTCGCCCACCCAGGACGACCTCACCAAAACGGGCCTGGCTGCCTACGCAGCGCACCCGCTGCTGCGCACCGTCGGCGTCGATCGCAGCTACTACGGCCCGCTGAACGCTCGCGATCTCGAAGCCTACGCAGCGCAGCTCCCGCCGGGATTTCAGGCCGTTTCAAAAATTTGGGATGAAATCACCACCTTCGTTTTCCCGAGCCATCCCCGCTTTGGCGACCGCGCGGGTCAGCGCAATCCGCGCTTTCTCGACCCCGACCTGACCTTGCAGGTACTTGCACCCTACACGGGTTCGTTCGCCCCCTTCGCGGGGCCGTTCGTGTTCGAGCTCTCGCCGGCGCAGAGCGCAGCCATCGGCGACGGGCGCGCCCACCTCGCGGCGATCGAGCGCCTGCTCCCCGCGCTGCCCACGCAGTTTCGCTACGGTTTCGAGCTGCGCAACCGCGAGTTGCTGACGCCGCGTTATCTCAGCGTGCTTCGTGCGCATGGCGCCGCGCACGTGCTGAACATGTGGACGGCGATGCCGACGGTGGGCGCCCAGCTCGCCATGCCCGGCGTGATCACCGCGAGCTTCGTGGTCGCACGCCTGATGCTGCCTCCGCGCACGCGCTACGAGCAGCTCAAGAGCGCCTACGCGCCCTTCGACCGCATCGTTTTCCCGCAACCGGACATGCGCGGCGACGTCGTACGCTTGTCGCGCGCCTGCGAAGCCGCGTCGGCGGACCTGTTCGTGGTGGCCAACAACAAAGCGGAGGGGTCGGCGCCGCTCACCGTTTTCGCCCTCGCGCAGGCCATCGCCGAGGCGCGCGCAAAGTAGCCGGGCACGCGCTCAGCGCGACCCCTGGGCGCCGGGTTTCGC
Source organism: Myxococcales bacterium (assembly GCA_947473045.1). GTDB lineage: Bacteria > Myxococcota_A > Polyangia > Polyangiales > Polyangiaceae > JANYHY01. The sequence continues at coordinate 9,348 of CANJCO010000065.1, forward strand.
CGGGTCGACTTTTACGCCGGGGGCCTGCTCGTCCTGCTTGATCGAGTAGCGCACCAGCGCGCGGAGCACCTGGTTGCGCTCGACGTTTCCGACGATGCCCTTCACGTCCTCGTAAATGCTCGGGTCAACCAGCAGCGCGCCGAGGGTGCCCTTTCCGGCGCGGAGATTGGCCACGATGACCCGCAGGTCGTCGCTCATCGCGTTGACGTTGCCCATCACGCGTTGTTGCTCGGCGTCACCGTAGAGCAGCGAGTGAACGAGCCCGTTGCCGGTGCGCACCTGCTCGAGGTCCTTGTGAACCTCCGCCAACGTACCGGTCGCGTTGGCCGCGAAATCGCCGTCGTAGAGCACCGCGTGCGCGAGGCCGGGCCCCCGCTTGACCTGCGCAGTCACGTCGCGCGCGTCGGCGACGGTCGCGCTCAGATTCGCGCTCGCGGACTCCAAATTCGCCAAGATATTGTCGACCCGCTGCGCCTCGCGCGGATCGTAGAGCAACCTGTGGGCGGCGCTGTCTTTGTGCGCGACGCTGTCGAGGATTTCGCGGAGCGACGCCACCGAGCCCTTGAAGTCGTCGGCGAGCTTCGGATCGGCGAGCCCGCGCGTGCCCTCGTCGAGGTTCTTGAGCACGCTCTCGGCCTTGTTCGACATCGCGTCGATGCGCGCAACATACGTCGACAGGTCGACCGGATCTTCGCTGTCGATGCGCTCGCCCGCAGGCTGAACCTCGCCGGGGCAACCGCGGCGCGCGTCGTGCTCGGCGACCGTCAGCTCGATCATTTTGTCGCCAAGCAGGCCCTTGTTAACGACCTTCGCGACGGTGCCTTTGCACCTGGGGTGCGCGCCCGTGACGTCGCCGGGGTCGGGCACCGATCGCCGGATGCGGCTCGCGTGGGCGCGCACAATCGACATGTCGACGTACACGTGCGTGTCGTCGACGCTGCTTGCATAATACACGCGATCGATCGTGCCGATGTTGATGCCGCCCATGCGCACCGGCGATCCGGCGGCGAGGCCCGCGACGTCGCCATAGCGCGTGGTGTAGACCACCTTGCGCTCCCAAAATTTGCGATTTTCGCCGATTAATCCCACCGCGACGACGCTAATGGCGACGCCGAGCAGCACGAACAGGCCGACCTTCTTCTCTTTGGTCACGGATACCTACGAAGAGGATAGCAGAGAGGCGACGTCCTCGGACTCGGGAGCCTTGCCCTCGATGAACTGGCGCACGAAATCGTCCGTGCTCGTTCGAAAGTCTTCCTTGGTCCCGCAGGCGATAACGCGTCCGCGAGACAGCATCGCGAGCCGGTCCGAGACGTGAAACGCTGTGCCCATATCGTGCGTCACCACGATGCTGGTGAGCCCGAGGGTGCGCTGAATGCTCGCGATGAGGTGGTTGATGCGCGCGGTGTTGATCGGGTCGAGACCGGTGGTCGGCTCATCGTAGAGCAGCACTTCGGGCTGCAGCGCGAGCGTGCGGGCGAGGCCGACCCGCTTCTTCATTCCTCCCGACAGGTCGCTGGGACGCATGGCCTCGATGCCGGGCAGGCCTACGAGCGCGAGCGACTGGCCGACGCGCGCGAGGATCTCGTCGTTGGTCATCGTGTCGAAGAACTGCTCGCGCAGGCCGTAGGCGACGTTTTCACCGACATCGAGGGAGTCGAACAGGGCGGCCCCCTGAAACAGGTAGGCGATTCGGCGACGCAGGAACACGAGGTCACGCTCGTGCAGGTGGGTGAGCTCCTGCCCGTCGAACGTGATGCTTCCGGCGTCGACCGGGATGAGCCCGATGAGCATCTTGAGCAGCACGCTCTTGCCGACGCCCGACGGACCCATGATCGTCATGACCTCGCCGCGCCGGATGTCGAGCGACAGGCCCGAGTAAATCGCCTTCGCGCCGAAGCTCTTTTTCACGTCCTCGAAGCGAATCAACACTTCGCCCGGCTGGGCGATCTGGGAGTGTTGCTGATGATGCCGCACGACGGGAGGACGATAGCGCGAAACGGGCCGCCCTAGCGGGATCTCGCCGTCGCCTCGTCCAGCGCGAGCAGCAGGTCTCCGACGAAGCGGCCGCGCTCCTTAATGGCGTCCGGGGTGGCGATCGCCCGAAGGCCGCGATCGATGGCGCGGCGGTAAACAGGGGCCTTCGCGGGCGAGAGCACCGCGAGCTTGATGAGCGCCCGGATCATCGCGACGTTGTCTTCGAGCGGCTTGCGACGCACTGCAAAGACCCCGACGGCCGCATCATCGACGGTGTGCGCGAAGAATCCGCCGCCGCGCTTGTCCTCCAGCTCGGCGAGGGCGAAGTCTGCGATGCCAAGCGCCGAGGTCAGAAGCTCCGGCGCTGCTCCCTCCTCGGCGAGTCGCGCGAGGCCGAACGCGAGCGCTGCGTTGTCGGAAAGAAACAGGACGCGCGCAGCGTCGCTGCCTGCCGAGGCGTCGTGGGTCATGCCGCCCTTCGCGGACGCATGGGTGGCGACCATGCGTGCCGCACACCTCGAAGCTTGATCGCGAGCGGTCACATCCCGCGTGGCGCGAAAGTAGCTGCACAATGCAGCGATCACGAGACCGTTCTCACGCCCGTACTCGCGCTTGTCGATGCGCGGCAATCCGAGCGCCAGCCGGTCGGCCTCGCTCTTCGCATAATATTCATGCCCGGTCAGGAAGGTCTTGCCGACCTCGTGCGCGTTCAGGTCCGCGTCGATCGTTGCGTAAAAGCCTCCCTCGGGGCTCATCATAAATCGCGAGATGAAGCCGCGGAGCTGCTTGGCGGTGTCGAGCCACGCGGCGTCGCCGGTGAGCTCGAACGCTTCGGCGTAGTTGTCGAGCGCGCCGGCGTTGTAGGTCATCAGCTTTTCGAAGTGAGGATGTTCCCAGTCTCCGTCTGTGGAGTATTGATAGATTCCGCCCCATATGGGGTCCATGATCTTGCGCTGCTGACCCAGCACGGCGAGCGCGCGCTGTCTGGAGACGGCGTCGGTGCGCGCGCGCCGCAGCGTCCACGCGTTGGTCGTAGGAATGCCCAGCTTTTGCTGAAGGCCCCACCCCGCCTGCGCGTCGTCCCAGTACGCGTCGAGCCCACGCTGCGCGCTGCGCGCGATCGACGCCAGTTCCTCCGCCGTCAGCGGCGCGTCTGCGAGGGGAACAAGCTTCGCCGCGGCGACCTCGGGGCCCCCTCCGGCGCTCACGACAGCGCGCAGCAGCTCGGCAAACTCGTCCGGTGCAATGTAGCCGCGGTATTTCCCAAGTTCGGCCGCGTCGGGCGAGAAGATCACGGTCGCGGGCCACCCATAGGCAGCGTAGCGCTCCTCGATGTCGGGGCGGCTGTCGACGTCGACCTTGGCGGCGATGAAGCGCTCCCGCAAGATCTGGGAGACGGCGGGATCATGGTAGGTCACCGCCTCCATGACATGGCACCAATGGCACCACTCGGCCGAGCCATCCATCAGCACGAACTTCCCCTCAGCTTTCGCGCGCGCGAAGGTCTTGTCGTTGAACTCGGCCCACTCGAGCGGCGCCTTCGGCGTCGCATCGGGCGCGGCGTGCGCGGAGGCCGCGGCAGGCTGTTTTACAGTGGCAGGCGCCCCGCACGCGGCGAGGGCGAACGCGGCGAGAGCAAGGCAGCGACGCATGGGAGCAAATCATACCCCCAAATGCTCCGACCGCGACTCAGCGGAGCGTGCCGCTGACGGTGAGCTTGTTCTGCACGCGCATCGTGCCGCTGGTGCCCGTCGCCGCGTAGCCGTAGATGCGGACCTCGACGAGGCCGTTGGCCCCCGTAACCGCCAGCGCGATCGAGCTCGATTTGTTGGTCGGCACTGCGGACATGCCGGCGAACATGTCGACGCTCGTCGCGACCGAAGCCGAAGCCGGTCCGGTGTTGCTCGAAAGGGTGTCGATCGCGATTGAGCTCAAGTCGAGCAGGCACTTCGGATCGGCGTTGAGCGTGAACGTGAGGTACTTGCCCGGATCGGGCGACTGCATGCTCGCGTCGGTCACCAGCGCCCAGTGATCGGAGCTGAGCGAGTTGTTGGCCGAGGCCGCAACGAGGGACTGCGACCGCGAGATCGCCCCCGCCGTGATTCCCGCAGCGCTCGACGCCGCCGCCGTTGAAATCTGATTTCCCTTCTCGCCTGTGAAGTCGAACGTCACGAGCGTGCCCGTAGAGGGGGTTGGGCAGTTCGACATGCCGCCATCGGGCAAGCTCGCGTCGGGCTTGATGCCCGAGTCGGAGGCGTCGACGCCCGCATCCACGATGCTCGCGTCCGATTTTGCGCCCGAGTCGGAAGCGTCGGCGCCAGCGTCGGACAGGCTCGCATCGGATTTCGCGCCCGAGTCGGAGGCGTCGCCGCCGGCATCCGAGGAAGCGCCGTCGACGTCGGAGGCGTCCGCGCCGCTGTCGCCGCCCGGCAGGCTCGAGTCGGGCGACGTCGAGCCGTCAACCTGGGGACCGACGCTGGAGTCGGGATGCGGCGCCGCGTCGACTCCAGGGACGACGACGACTCCCTGCTCATCGCTGCAGGCGGCTGCGTAGACCGAAAACACGAGCAGTGCGGCGAGATGGCGCTTCATGGGGCAGCACACTACCGAAGGTTCGGCACGCCGAACAGGGCATTGCGTCCCGCTACCCGCGACGGCCGCGCGCTACTTCAGCGTGCCGCTTACGCTCAGCGTGTTCTGCGCACGCATCGTCCCGGAGACATCGATCGCCGCATAGCCGTAGACGCGCACTTCCACGGGCCCCGTCGCTGCCACGACCGACAGCGGAACGCTGCTGATGCCGTTTCCGGGCACAAACTTCGTCAGGGTCACGAAGCTGTCGGCGCTCGTTGCGATGGCCGCCACAGCCGGCCCCAGCGCGCTCGTCTTCGTGTCGATCGAGGCCGACGACAAGTCGAGCTTGCACTTCGGATCGGGGGTGACGATGAACATGAGGTACTTCGTCAGATCGATCTGCGCCGAGATGCTCCAGTTGTTGGAGTTCATCGAGTTGACGCCGGCGTTGCCCGTAAGCTTCGACGAACGGCTGATGGCTCCTGCGGTCAGGCCGGCTACCGCGGAAGCGGCCGCGGTCGACACCTGATTGCCTGGCTCGCCGGTGAAATCGAACTTCGCCAAAATGCCGCTCGCGGAGCACGCTCCGCCGTCTCCGACCGGAGCCGCGTCTTTGGTCGGACCACCGCTGTCGACCGGAGGCACGGCGGAGTCGGGCACACCCGCCGCGTCGGGTGCCGGCGGCGCGGTGGAGTCGGCGACAGGATTGGCGGCGTCTGCGTGCGGGTAGCCGCTGTCCTGCGCCGAATACGGATCATCTCCGGCATCGGTATCCGCGACAGCGGTCGCGCACGCTACGGGACCAACCAGCAGAGCCCATGCGAGGAGGCGGAATGAACGCTTCACCCGAGCAAGCCTAGCGTGATTGGGCCGCGCGCGCCTTAGCGGCGTTTGGATTCGTCACGCCATTTTCCGGGCCGCCGGGGCGCAAGGCCCCGCCCCGCTCAGGCCTTTGCGAGCGCTTTGGGAGCGTCCTTGCCGACTTCGCGGGTCTTGCCGCCCTTGCCCATCTTGGCGTCGATCCACTCGGTGAGCGGCGCGGCGACGTAGATGCTCGAATAGGTTCCGACGACGATGCCCACGACCATCGCGAGCGCGAAGTCCTTGATGACGCCGGTGCCCCAGATGAAAAATGCGAGCACCGAGAGCATCGTCGCGCCAGAAGTGAGGATGGTGCGCGACAGTGTCTCGGACACGCTCAGGTTGATGATCTGCGCGAACGTCTTGCCGCGGTGCTTGGTGAGATTTTCGCGAATGCGATCATAAACCACGACCGTGTCGTTCATCGAATAGCCCACGATGGTGAGCACCGCCGCGATGGTCGAAAGCGTCACCTCCTTGTGGAAGATGATGAAGACGCCGAGCACGATCGTTGCGTCGTGCAAACACGCGATGACAACACCCGGCGCGAAGCGAAGGTCGAAGCGGAACGCGAGGTAGAGCATGATGAAAACGATCGAAATCGCCACCGCGTTTCGCGCGCTGTCGCGAAGCTGCTTGCCCGCCTTCGGACCTACCCACTCCACGCGAAGCGCCCGGTCGGGAACGGCGCTCGCGCCGAGCTGCTTGCGCAGGCCGTCCATGAGCTGGTCGCCCTTCGACTGCAGCTGAATCTCGACCCGATGGTCGCGCGGGTTGGTGATCTGCGGGTTGGTCGCTGACGGCCGCAGCTTGACGGTGCCCACAGCGCCGATCTGCGCAACGATTTGCTTGAGGTCGGGGTCGACGTCGTAGCGCGCGGCGATCTTGTCGCCGCCCTGGCTGAACTTCACCTCGGACGCACGGGCTGCGGGCGGGCAACGGGCCTCGTCGGGCGAAGCGCCCTCTTTTTGCAGGCACATCGCGCGACGAATCGCGTCTTTGTCCTCGTCGCGAATGGCGGTCACGTCCTGCACGCGAATGAGGAAGTGGTGCGCGTTTTGCGCATCGACCACCTGCACGACGTCGGGGTTCGCGAAGTCGGAGCGCTCGACGGCGCTGCGCACGCCCGCCGCGTCGATGTCGGTATTGAAGGCGACCTCGATTTCGGTGCCGCCGCGGAAGTCGGTGCCGTAGTTCGGGCCGGGCACGAACATGAGGGTGATCGAGCCCGTGATGAGCACCGCGCTCAGGGTGAAGAAGACCCTTCGCAGGCCCATGAAGTCGAATTGCCGTCCAGGCTTGAAGAACTCCATGTTGCTTAGAACTCCGCTCCGACGCTGAGACGCTTGACCTTGGCGCCGCGCACCCACCAGTCGAAGACGAGACGCGTGCAGAATACACCAGTAAAGAGACTCGCCAGAATTCCGACGAGCAGCGTGACGGCGAAGCCCTTGACCGGGCCGGTGCCGTATTGGGCAAGAATGAGCCCCGAAATGAACACCGTGACGTGACCGTCGACGATCGACGGGAAGGCCTTCTCGTAGCCCGCCTCAACGGCCGCGCGCACGCTGCGACCGGCCCGAAGCTCTTCGCGGATGCGCTCGTTGATGAGCACGTTCGCGTCGACCGCCATGCCGATGGTGAGCGCGAGACCCGCGATTCCGGGGAGCGTCATCGTCGCGCTGAAGGAGGCGAGGATCGCCATCTGCAGCATGAGGTTGAAGAGCACCGCCACGTCGGCCACGACGCCGCTCTTTCGATAATAAAGCACCATGAAGGCGAGCACGAGGCCCGAGCCGACCAGCATGCCCTTGACGCCCTGGCCGATGGCATCGCGTCCAAGCGACGGGCCGATGTTCGATTCGTTCGAGGGGCTGATCGGTGCCGGCAACGCACCGGAGCGCAGCACGAGCTCGAGGGTGCGTGCCTTTTGAAGCTGCACCTCGGGGTCGCCTCCGCCGAGCGTGATGCTCGCGCGACCGCCGCCGATTTTGCCGCGGATGACCGGAGCCGAGTTGACCTGATCGTCGAGGATGATGGCGAAGCGGCGCTGCACGTTCGCGCCGGTGACCTCTTCGAAGCGCTCCGCTCCCTTTTGGTTGAACGAAATGGCCACGTAATACTGGCCCATGCGCTCCTGGTCGGCCTGCACCGACGCGTCGGTGATCAGGTCGCCTGTAACTTCGGCGCGGCGATAGAGGAAGAACGTGCGCCAGCCGTTGGCCTCGTTGTTTTCGTCGGTGTGCTCTTCGAACCCGATTTCGTGATCGTCGGGCACGAGCTTCGCGTCGACCTGCGCCTGCGCCCATTCCTTGACGCGCTTGAGGCAGTCGGACTGCGTCTCGGTGGGGAGCTTGTTGACGAGGATGAAGTGGGAGTCGACCGTTTTGCCGGGGCCGTTGGGCGCCGACTCGTCGAAGACGCGAAAGCCCTGATTGGCCGGCAGGCAGCGCCCGTCTCCCGATCGGCACTCGTCGGCCTCTTTGTAGGAGCCGAAGAAGTCGCGCGCGCCCTCTTCGTCGAGCATTTTGAACTCGAGGCGTGCAGTGCGGCGGATGATGTCCTTGATGTCCTCGAAGGCCTTTTTGTTCTCGCCAGGGACTTCGATGATGATGTCTTCGTCGCGCGTGGTGACGCTGGCTTCGCGCAGACCGAGCTCGTCGACGCGCTTGTTGACGGTGTCCTTCGCCTGGCTGACGGCCTTTTCGCGAATCGCCGATTCGACTTCGGTGCGAATCTTGAAGGACGCCGCGCCGGCGCCCGGGCCGCGCGACATCGACAGCTCAGTCTTGAACTTCGCGTTGTAGCGGTCGTCGAGCTTCGACAGATCGCCGGGGTCGGTGAAGGAGACGCGAATCACAGCTGAATCGGGCGTCGAAACGGCCACTTTCCCGACCAGCTTCGCGAGCTCTTCGCGCGTCACGACGCCGCTTCCCGAGTGGAAGCCGTAAATCGTCGCGAGCTCCTGGCGCATTTCGTCGGCGTAGCGGTCGCGCTTGTCGCGAATGGCCTCTTCGACTTCGACGGTGTAAACGAGGCGCATTCCGCCTCGAAGGTCGAGCCCGGGCGCGATGCCAAAGCTGATTCGGTCTTTCACGTAGCTGGGGCACTTGAACGCGCCCCCGGAGAACGACTCGAGGGTCGGCCAAAGGGCGATAAAGGCCCCTGCGAACAGGGCGGCGACGAAGCCGAGCTTGATGCGCCACGGCCCATCCATGGTGGGCAACAGGAACGCGAGCGCCCAAATGACCACGAGGCCCATGACCACGAGGCCCCAGAAATTGTCGGCGCGGAAGAAACCGTAGCCGCCCGCTGCGGCGGCGGCGATGACAACGAGCGCGTTACGTTTTGCGGGCTGCATCGAGGCTCACTTCGCGTCGGCGGCGGGCTTGTCGGCCTTCGCGCTGGTGGTGTCGGCTTTTTTGTCTGCCACGGCGGGCGTGGGGTCGAGCGGGGACAGCGCGCTGACGAGCATTTTCGCGGTCAGGCCGGGCCCGATTTTGACCTTGGCGAAGCGATCGTCGACCTCGACCAGCTCGCCCACGAGGCCTCCCGTGGAAACGACCTGATCGCCCTTTTTCATTTTCGAGCGGGCGTCGGCCTCTTTTTTGTTCTTGCGGCTCATGAGCCAGAAGACCGGCACGATCATCAGCATCGGAAGAAACGAGATCCACGCACCACCGGGCTGCTGCGGCTGGCCTCCGGCGGGAGCCGACGGCGCTGCGGTTGAGGCGGTAGTTTCGCCCATTCCGGCCTTGGGGCCGGCGGGCTGGAGGGTGAGGGCTTCGAAATGCACGGTGGCTCCCGGGGGGCGAAGCGCGCGCTTGCACGTCTCGCAGGAAAATAGCCGCGGAGAAATAGTCTTCGAGGGCGCTTTCGTCAACTCGCGACTGGCGCGGACATTTCCCGAAGGGCGCAAGTGGGGTACATTGAGGACGCTATGAAACGCTTTCGCTTCGCTTGCGCGCTGTCGCTGTCCCTCGCTGCTGACCAGCTCGCCGGCATCCGCCCCGCCGCCGCCCAGGCCGTTTCGGACGCCGACCGCAGAGCTGCCCGCGACCTCTACCAGGCAGGGTCCGAGGCGCAAAAGGCTGGCAAGTTCGCCGAAGCGCTCGACGCGTTCCAGCGCAGCTTCAGCGTGTTCGAGGCTCCCACGACTGCGCTTCGCGTTGCGCAGTGCCAGGCGGCGCTTGGTCACCTCGTCGAAGCCGAAGAAGACTACCGCGCCCTCGGGTCGGCGAAGATCCCCGAAGGGTCGCCCGAGGCGTTCACGCAGGCTCAGCAGGCGGCTCGCGTGGAGATGGCGCAAGTGACGCCCCGGATCCCGAGCGTGAAAATCGTCACGACGCCGCTGCCATCGCAGGCCCCCGGCCTGACAGTGACGATCGACGGCCAGCCGATGAACGTCGCCCTCGTGGGGGCGTCGAGACCGGTCAACCCGGGCTCGCACAAGATCGTGGCGAGCGCGCCGGGGTTCGTGCCAGCGGAGCAGATGCTGACCATCCAGGAGCGGGAGACCAGAGACGTCGCGCTCGTGCTTCGACGAACCGCGGGCGCCCAGCCGGTCGCTACGGCGACCAACCCTGCGGCAGGCGGGTACGCTCCCATCGGGCCAACCGGCAACCGTGGCCCAGCGCCGCCGGTCGCCCCGGCCTCGGGTGCCGAGGCGCCCTACCGCGGCGTGTATGCACGGCCGGGCAGCTGGTCCGCCCCTTACACGCAGGCGACGCGACGCGAGAGCCCGGGGCTGTACGGCGGCGGAATCGCGCTGGTCGTGGTCGGCAGCATCGGCACGCTCGTGGGGCTGGGCATGATGTCCGCGACCGACACCGACGCGACCGGCGCCGAGACGCGACCGTACGGCGCGTCGGGCGCGGTCGTCACGCTCGCCGGAATCGCAGCGATCGTAGGCGGTTCGACGATGATCATCGTTGGCGGGCGCAGGGTGCCGGTGAACGCACAGGGCGCGTGGATGCCTCTCGTGAAGATGTCGCCCACGGGCGCCACCGCCGCCTGGACGTTTTAGGCGTCAATCGCGCGCGCAACGAAAGCCGACGTTCGGTCCGGCTTCCATCGAAGACGCCCAGTCCCTGCTCGTGACGCGCGCCGCGGTCGGCGTCGACAGCCATCCGCCGCCGCGCAGCACATGGCTTCCGCCCGCCCGGGGAGCGGCGCCGCTTACCGAATGCTCGGAGTACCAGTCGCTCGTCCACTCTTGAACGTTCCCGCTGAGGTCGAGCACGCCGAAGCGACTCGCACCGGCGACGCGCGAGCCGACGCGCGCGGGACGATCGGGCGAGCAGCGACGCGCGGAACGGTCACTTTGAAGGGTTACCGCGAGACCGCACGACGTGGCCGCGCCGCCCCACGGATAGTGCGCTGCTGCGTTTCCGCGGGCCGCGAACTCCCACTCGACTTCGCGCGGGAGGCGCTTTCCCGACGCAGCGCAGAACGCCTGCGCCTCGGCCCAATGAATGCAGTTTACAGGCAACTCGCCGTCGCCTGCGTCATACGTACACGAATCGCTCGTACGCGCGGGCGCCGGGCACTTGCCCGCGGTGACGCACCCGCGATACGCGCTGACGGTGACCTCGGTTTTGTCGAGCCAAAAAGGCGCGACAGTCTCGGTGTGCGGCGGGCGCTCGTTGGGGGGAGCGGAGGCCTCGGACGAGCCCATGGTGAAGGTGCCTCCGGGCAAGCGCAGCATGCCGCCTTCGAGCGCGAGCTTCGGACGGGGCGCAGGCAGAGGGCTCGCGCGCGGGGCAACGACCGGCGCGGGCGCAGCGGCGTCTACGCCGTCTTCGTCGGGGGCGTCATCGACCGCTGTGTCGCCGAGCGCAGTGGCTGTCAACGCGAGGAGCACGCCGCACGACATCGCCGCGAATTTCACGGGCGCAAGCAGACCTCGCGCGCCCCGCGGCGTCAACGCACGGCGGAGCGCGCGTTGCGCACTCGCACCTGGACTGCTAGCTCAGCGACGTGAGCTTCTCCCGCGCCACGCGCCTCGCAGTTGCCAGCTCCGCGAGCGTCGCGGCCCTCGCGCTCGCGGGCGCGCCTGCGCTCGCAAACGGCCGATTTCCCGCCGCAAATCAGCTCGTCGTGTCGCCGGCCGACCCGAACACGCTCGTCGCGCGCACGACGTTCGGCATTCTCATCAGCCGCGATCACGGACAAAACTGGGACTGGCTGTGCGAGCAGGCCGTCGGGTTCCTTGGCAACGCCGATCCCGCGCTCGGGCTGACGCAGGGAGGCTCGGCGGTGCTCGGCAAGTTCGACGCCCTCCTCGTTTCGAGCGGCGACTGGTGCAACTGGTCGACCATCGGCGGAGGGCTCGCGGACGCCTATGTTTCCGACGTCGTCGTTCGGCCCGACACGCCTCACGCGGTGCTCGCCGTGACGTCGACTTACCTCGGCGCGGACGCCGGCGCCCCCGACGCAGGGCCCATGTACGCGTCGCAGGTCTTTCAGAGCACCGACGACGGCGCGAAGTGGGCGATGCCCGGCCCTCCGCTGCAAGCCGGCTGGGTCACCGAGACGATCGAAGTCGCGGCCTCCGATCCTTCACGTCTATACGTTTCGGCAGTGCGCGGCGCGCTCGACGCGCGCGAAGTGTCGCTGTTTGTGTCGACCGATTCCGGATCGACCTGGACGCCGCGCCCGATCCCGGTGATCGCGAACGTCGAGCCCTCGGCCTTCGTGGCCGCCGTCGATCCGCACAACGCCGATCGCGTGTACGTGCGCACGGGCGGCGCGCCGGCGGAGGCGACCGCGTCCCGCCTGCTCGTGTCCGACGACGCGGGGAAGACCTATAAAACAGCCCTCACGCTGCCCTCCCAAATGTACGGCTTCGCGCTCTCTCCCGACGGCAGCAAGGTGTTTGCCGGAAGCGCGCGCGAGGGGCTTTATCAGGCCGCCGCGAGCGATCTCGCCTTTACGAAGCGGTCCGCGATTCACGTTCGCTGTCTGCGCGCGACCGCGAGCGAGCTGTGGGCGTGCTCCGATGAGGTCAGCGGCTTCACCCTCGGGAGCTCCGGCGACGACGGCGCGACGTTCGCCGCGAGGCTCCATCTCGACGGGGTGCGCGGCCCGGTGCGCTGCAAAGAGCGCGACGCGGGAGCCGCGATCTGCGCGCAATATTGGCCCGTGCAGTGCGAAACGCTCGGCGGCTGCGGCCCCGTCGATGCCGGCCCCGTCGATGCCGGCAAAGTTACGCCTCCGACGACCACGCCGGCTCCTTCAGCGAGCTGCGGCTGCGTGCTCGGCCCGCGCTCGGCTGCTGGATGGGGCGCCGGCGCCGCTACGATCCTGGCGTTCGCTGCGCTCTTGCGCCGCCGCGCGAAGCGCTGAGGGCCTCGCGCTGCGGGCTACCTGCCCCTACTGGCAGACGCCGGCTACGCAGCTGCCGCCATCGCAAGCGTTGCCGCACGCCCCGCAGTGATTGGCGTCGGTGTTGAGGTTGACTTCGCACCCGTCGGACGCGACGTTGTTGCAGTTCGCGTAACCGGCGGTGCACGGGCCTACGGCGCACGCGCTCGACGCGCAGTACGCGGTCGCGTTCGGCAGGGAGCACGCGAGGGCGCAGCCGCCGCAGTTCGCCGGGTCGTTCTTCGTGTCGACGCACGCGCCCGAGCACTTGGTCGTGCCGCCCACGCAGGTGAGGCCGCACGCGCTGTTCGAACACACCTGACCGTTGGAGCACGCGCTGCCGCAACTCCCGCAGTTCGCGGGGTCGAGCTTCGTGTCCACGCACGCGCCACTGCACTTCGTGGTGCCGCCCACGCACGAGAGGCCGCACACGCCGTTCGAACACACCTGGCCGTTCGCGCACGCGTTGCCGCAACTTCCGCAGTTCGCAGGGTCGAGCTTCGTGTCCACGCACGCGCCACTGCACTTCGTGGTGCCGCCTACGCACGAGAGGCCGCACACGCTGTTCGAGCAAACTTGACCGTTCGCGCAAGCGTTGCCGCAGCTGCCGCAATTGGCAGAGTCGTTCTTGGTGTTGAGGCACGAGCCGCTGCAGTTCGTCGTGCCGCCCACGCACGCGAGCGCGCACACGCTGTTCGAGCAAACTTGACCGTTCGCGCAAGCGTTGCCGCAGCTGCCGCAGTTCGCAGGATCGTTCTTCGTGTTGAGGC
>CANJCO010000066.1 GCA_947473045.1 Myxococcales bacterium
CCGGCGTCACAGCCGGCGTCACAACCGGCGTCACAGCCGGCGTCGCAGGCGGCAACGGTGCGGGAGGCGCGCCCGGGTGCGGCGCGACCAGCAGCAGCATCGCGATGCCGGTTTCTGCGCCCGGCTGGCGCTTCACGGCATCCCAGGCCACGGTCTCGGCGGCGCCGTCGTGATGGGTCGACTGCGTGATCGCGTTGACGACCGCGAGCGCGCGCTCGAGGCCGTCGTCGCGCTTGGCGCTCGATGCCTTCGCGCCGACGGCGAGCGTCCAGTCGCGGTGACGATTGAGCTCGGAGGCCAGCGCGCGCGCCACGAAGCTGCTCGATCCGTCGAGCGCCACGCCGCCATCCGACGTCGACGAGAGCTTGATCGCCTGCGTCAGTTTGACGGTGCCGTTCTTCTCGTCGATCGTGACGAGCGGCTTGCCGCCTTCATCTGGGCAGCCGTCATCGTCTTTGATGCCGTTCCAAACTTCGGCCGAGTCGGGGCACTGATCGGCGTCGTTCAAGTATGTATCGCCGTCGCGGTCGGGGTTGGGGCAGCCGTTGATCGCCCGGTCTGCGGAGGGCTCGCCCGCCACGCGCGGACACGCATCGACGCTGTCGGCGACGCCGTCGCGATCGTCGTCTTCGTCGGGGCAGCCGTCGTCGTCTTCGAAGCCGTCTTTGTCTTCGGCGCGGGCGGGGCATTTGTCGGCGTAGTCGGGCAGGCCGTCTGCGTCGGTGTCGAGCGCGGGACACCCGTTGCGCTTCGGATCGGCGTTTCGTTCGCCTTTCAGCGAAGGACAGGCATCGACGTCGTCGGCCTCGCCGTCGCCGTCCTGGTCGGGCACGGGACAGCCGTTCTTCGCGGGATCCGCGCTTCGCTTGCCGGGCACGAGGGCGCAGGCGTCCTGTCGGTCGATGATGCCGTCGTCGTCGTTGTCGAGCTCCGGGCAGCCGTCGCTGTCCTCGAAGCCATCTTTGTCTTCGGCGATGTCCTCACACTGATCGACGTCGTCGGGGATGCCGTCGTGGTCCTTGTCGTGCTCGCGCGGCGCCCAGCCGGCGCCCGCAACCAGCCGGAGCGCCGGCGCGCCGACGGCCGTGCCGAGGCTCGTTTCGAGTCCGGCGGTCACATAGGCGTCGCCGAAGCGTCCGACGCCAACGCGATCGCCGAGCGTTACGAGCACAGGTGACAGCTGCGCGCTGCCGGGGTCGCCCGCCCCGAGCGGCCCGACCGGTCCGGCGGGCAGCGAGCCGTGAACCGCGATTTCCCAGCGCTGGCGGTTGTGCGAGTCGAGGTGCAGCACATCCGGCTTCAGCCAAAGGCCCGCCGACCAGGGCAGCTCACTTCCGAACGTGACACCGCCCGCGGTGGCGTCCGGCCAGGTGCGCTCGGCCGTGCGAAGTTTGTATCCTGCACTTATCTGAAAGCCGGCCACGGCCAGCGACCACTCGGCCAGCGCGCGAACCGAAACGGTGGCCGCGCCTTCGCCGATGAAGCTTGACGTGTCACCGGTCGGGAGGCTCAGCGCGGCGATGCTCGCGAGACCGAAGCCGCCGTTGCCGTTGTCGACGACCGACAGCTTGCCAATCAGCGACAAATCGCCGATCGCGCTCGCGGCGACCGGCGTCGTCGCGACCTTCGCCGGCAGATTTTCGCTTCCCGTTTGGTAGAGCGCCACCGGCACGGCCACGCCGATGGCCAGCCGCGAACCCAGGCCGACGCCCGCGACGAGATCCATTCCGACGTGCTGCTCGACGGGGCGCAGCTTCACGTCCGCGCTCCCCGGGCTTCGCAGCGTGACCGGGTAGAGCGTGTAGTTAAGATACGTGCCCACGCTGAAGGCGCCCGCGCCCTGCGTGGTGGTGGGTTCGACCACGAGTCCGGCCTGCGGATCGAACGACGGTCGCCATGTGCGCGCGTCGAACGAGGGCTGCTGCGCCGCGCCCTGACGCGAAGCGGAGGTCATGGCCGCGACGGCCGCGAGAGAAAATACGACGCGCGAGGTACGCATGGGTTTCGGCAGATTAGGCGAGGTCGACCGCCAGACCAAGGCCTGCCGCCGGGCACGTGCGGGGCGTCGTTCGGCGGGTGCGATCGCGGCCCTTGCACGTGATAGAGGTGGAAGGGATGTCGGAGCCCCTCACCATCCTCTGCCTTGCGACGTACTTCAAAGGTGAGCGCTTCATGCGCTCCGCGGCGGCCCTCGGCGCCCGCGTCTACCTGCTCACGGTCGAGAAGTTGCTGGGTCGCGAGTGGCCGCGCGACATCCTCGCGGACGTGTTCGCGATGCGCGCCGGCGCTGAGATTGGCGAGGTGACGCGCACGGTCTCGTACCTCGCGCGCAACATTCGCTTCGACCGCATTGTCGCGCTCGACGACTTCGACGTCGAGACGGCCGCCTCACTGCGCGAGCACATGCGCATTCCAGGCATGGGCGACACCACGGCCCGTCACTTCCGCGACAAGCTCGCGATGCGCGTCAAAGCCCGCGAGGCAGGCATCGCGGTTCCCGACTTCGTGCACGTGCTCAACTACGATGCCGTGCGCGAGTTCATGACCACCGTGCCCGCGCCGTGGATGAACAAGCCGCGCAGCGAAGCCAGCGCCTCGGGCATCACGAAGGTTCGCGACGCCGACCAGCTCTGGGAGCTGGTGGCGCGGCAGGGTGACCGTCAGAGCTATTTCCTGCTCGAGCAGTTCCTGCCTGGCGATGTGTTCCACGTCGACTCGATCGTGAGCGAGAAACACACCGTCTTCGCGGCCGTCAATCAGTGCAAGACGCCGCCGTTCGACGTAGCGCACGGAGGAGGCATCTTTGCTACGCGCACCGTGCCGCGCGGCTCCAGCGACGAGACCGAGCTGCTCGAGCTGAATGAGCGCGTGCTGAAGTGCATGAACCTTGTTCGCGGCGTTTCGCATGTAGAATACATTAAAGGTCGGCACGATGGCCGCTTCTACATGCTCGAGTGCGCAGCGCGCGTCGGGGGCGCACATATCGCAGACATGGTGGAGGCAGCGTCGGGCATCAACCTCTGGGAAGAGTGGGCGAAGATCGAGGTTGGCGGGGGTAAGGCTCCTTACGTGTTGCCGCCTGCGCGCCGAGAATACGGCGGTCTCGTCATGACGCTCGCGCGCGAGGAGTGCCCCGACACGAGTATGTTTAGCGACCCCGAGGTCTTCTACCGGTCACCCGAGAAAAATCACATCGGGCTGATCACGCGCGCCACCAGCCACGCGCGCATCGAGATTCTCCTCGACGAGTACACGTCGCGCCTCTCGGCGATGTCCGCGAGCCTGCCCGCCCTGAGCAAGCCGCTACACTGACGACCGGGGGCTACTCGGCGTCGCTGCCGGTGGCTTTGAGGGGCGCCAGCATCGGGATCGGGACGTCGTGCGCCATGCGGGCGCGCTTGGTCTCGACGTAGGCAGCTGAGAGCGAATTGAGCGGCACGATGACGGGAATGCGGTCTTCGACCTCAACCCCCAGCGCGCGTAAGCCCGCCATTTTTGCGGGGTTGTTCGTCATCAGGCTTACGCTGTCGATGCCGAGGTGTTCGATCATATCGCGCACGACATCGTACTTGCGGGCGTCGTCGGGAAGCCCGAGCATGCGGTTGGCGTCGACGGTGTCGGCGCCCTGCGCCTGCAGCCCGTAGGCGCGAATTTTGTTGGCGAGGCCGATGCCGCGGCCTTCCTGGCGAAGGTAGAACACCGCGCCCGAACCGCGCCGCACGATCTCTGCGAGGGCAAGGTCGAGTTGGTCTTTGCAGTCGCACTTGAGCGAGCCGAACACCTCGCTCGTCATGCACTCGGAGTGCACGCGAATCGTGACTGCGCGTTTGCCACGCACCTCGCCATAAACGAGCGCGACGTGCTCTTTCTCGCCCTGCTCGCCGAACTCGTCGTTGGCGACGCTGCGAAACACGTGGGTCTCAAACACGCCGTGCCGTGTGGGGAGGCTGGCGGTTGCCAGGTGCTCTGTTCGCGGCGTTGTCACGGTGCCCTTGCTCAGAGGCCGGATCACCCTTTGGGGGACGTGCATCTCTCGAATCTCCTTGGACATCTCAGCGTTTCTTGGTGCCTCGAGCCGTCGACGCAGTCGCCGGCTTCGTCAGTGGGGTGAAAGCTAGGGCCGATGCGGCGAATCGTCAAAGTGCGGTTTCGACTCAGCGGGCTTCTGCGGCGGAGCCGAACGGCTTGCCGAACGTGATCGTAACCATCTCGCGGAGCGATCCGAAGCGGCGCACGTTGCTCGGAAGCGCAGCAATGCGCTGAAATCCGGGGCCGCCGACGACGATCTGCGACCGCGTGGTGGCCGCCGCGCTTGCCACGACGGCGAGATCGCCGCGCAGGGTGTCGGGGTCGGCCACGTGGGATGCGCTCAGCGCGACAAGATTGGGTCGGTCGCCTGCCAGCATCATCGCGAGGTCCCCCGCGGGAACGTTGGCGCCGAGCAGCGATGTGCGAAACCCTTCAGACGCGAGCACGAGGCTCACCATGCGAATGCCGATGTCGTGATGCTCACCCCCCAGGCACGCGCACAGGGCGCGCCCGCGGTCGGTTCGGGCGCTGCGCTCGATGAGCGGCCGCACGCGGGCCAGCATGTCGGAAATTGCGACGGAGGCCATGTGCTCCTGCGCCGCGCTCAGCCGTCCCTGCGTCCACGCCTCGCCGATGTCCGCCATCGCGGGAAAGAACACCTCGTCGAAGGTTTGAGCCAGCGTGGCCCCCTGCAATTTGTGACTCGCGACGAGCGACACCAGCGCGTCCACGTCGCCGGCGAGAGCGAGCGACCGCGCCTCGCGTTGTTCGGGCGTGAGGTCGCCCACGGGGGGGGCGGGGAGGTTCTGCGGGCCGCCCTGACCTTGTTGATCGGCGAGGAATGACTTCACGTCGCGGAGCCTGAACTTGCGATGGCCGCCGGGCGTCCGGAAGCAGCGAAGGGTGCCCGCGTCCGACCAGCGCTTGACCGTGGCTTCGCTCACGCCGAGTACTTCGGCCACCGCTCGCGTCGAGATGATATCCATTGTCGCTACAATCTCCGTGTATCAGGAGAATCGATGCCCCCAACGGGCGGCGGGTGGCGCACGCAGAGCGTAAACGCTCAAAAGGAGAACGATTTGGCGCCGGACAAAGAACGTTATCGCCTGCCGGCGGTCGTGCGTGGCCTTGGCTGGGTTTCGTTGTTCACCGATGCCGCGGGCGACATGGTCTATCCGCTCATCGCACCGTTTCTGCGGTCGATGGGCGCGGGCGGCACCGCGCTTGGCGCGCTCGAGGCGATTTCGGAAGGCCTCGGCGCTCTCGTCAAGTGGCGCTCGGGCGCGTGGACCGATCGGTCGCGCCATCAAAAGCGCATCGTCGTCGGCGGATATGCGCTCGCGGCGGCGGTGCGCCCGCTCTTGTCGATTGCGGCCGCGCCGTGGCAAGTCGTCGCGATTCGCTCGACCGATCGAATCGGCAAGGGACTGCGCTCGGCCCCGCGCGACGCGATGCTCGCCGGCGCGATCGCGCCTGAGCACCGGGCCCGTGCGTTCGGCTTTCACCACATGATGGACAACATCGGCGCGGCGATCGGGCCGATCGTCGCCTTTTCGCTCGCGCATTGGTTCGGCTTCACGCCGCGTCGCATTTTTGCGTTCGCGGCTGTGCCCGGCGTGCTCGCGCTCGCGGTGCTGATCTTTGGCGTTGAGGCTCCGCAGGCGCCCCCGCCCGCCGTGCTCGCGCCCGCTCAGACCACGGCTGCGCCGCCGCTTCCGGGCTCGCTTCGCCGCTATCTCGGGTCGCTGTTCGTCTTCACGCTTGGCGCGTCAGCCGACTCGTTTTTGCTGCTTCACCTGTCGAAGCTTGGCCTGCGAGACGAGCTGATTCCGATCGCCTGGTTGTCACTCAACGCGGCGAAGGCCCTCACCAACGTGCCCGGCGGACGCCTGTCGGACCGCCTCGGCCATAAGCGCACGCTCGTGATGGCGTGGACGCTCTACGCGGCTGTTTACAGCCTGTTTCCGTTGATGAGCTCGGTCGCGGGGGCCTGGGGGCTCCTGCTCGTGTACGGGGCCTACTACGGGCTTTCGGAAGGCGGCGAAAAGGCGATCGTCGTCGAGCTTGCGCCGCCGGAAGCGAGGGGCAGGGCGCTGGGCGCGATGCACGCGCTGTCGGGTCTGGCGATCGTGATCGCCAACCTCGGTTTCGGCTTTCTTTACGCGATGAGCCCGCGCGCGGCGTTTGGCGCGAGCGCGGCGGCGGCGATGGCAGGAGCCCTCGCGCTGCTCGCGCTGGTTCCGCCCGCGCCCAGCCCGCGCCGGCCGGGCTGAGTGACTACTTCCCGCAGAGCCTGCAGAGCATGTCTTCGAGAATGGCGTCGGCGGGGCGCTTCGAGCCCTTGAGCGCGAGGTCGGTCTCGGCCAGCACGAGCATCCATTTTTCGAGCTGTTTTTCGCTCATCGTACGCGTTCGCGTCTCGAGCTCCCGCGCGCGCTGCGGCTGAAATGCCCCGGCGCGTTTGGCGGCGTCGAATGGGCTCGCGCCGCCGCCGATCTCAGCCTTGAAGCGGAGCAGCTGTCGCACGCTCCACGCGAGGGCGCCGAGCAGCGGCAGGCCGCGATCGCGCGGATCGTAGACGTCGGCGAGCGTGCGCAACGCGGCTCCGAGGTCGCGCTTGCCCACGTGATCGACGAGCGCCCAGGTGTCGTCGAGCCGCACCCGCGTGATGCACTCGCCGACGGCGTCGGTGGTAATCGCGCTGCCGGCGCCGACATAGAGCGACAGCCGCTCGAGCGCATCGGAGAGGTACGACAGCGACGGGCCGCCGATCTGCGCGAGCAACTCAGCCGTGTCGTGCGAAATCGGGTTGCCCTTCTCCTTTGCGCGGGCCGCGACCCACCTGGGCAGCTCGCTCTCGGCGAGCGACTCGCAGGCGACGATGAGGTTCTTCTTCTTCGCGAGCGCGAACGCCTTCCGTCGCCCGTCCAGCTTGGTCGCGACGAGCACGAAGCAGGTCGAGTCGATCGGAGAATCAATGTATTGTGCAAGCTTATCGAGCGGCGACTCCGCGTGCTTCTTTCCGCCGTCGTCATCGCCGTCGTCGTCGGCGCCCGCGTCCCAGCGCTCGGCGCCGCGAACCAGCACGAAGCGCTTCGGCGCCATCATCGGGACGGTGCGCGCGGCCGCAAAAATGCGGTCCGCCGAGCCCTCTCCGGCCGTGAACTTGTCTTCGTTGAACGCCGCGACCCCGCCGCCCAGCGCGCTGGATCGCAGCGCCGCGACGACCTCATCGCGCAGCAGGCGCTCTTCCCCGACCACGAGATAAATGGGCTGCAGCTCTCCCTTCGCGGCCTGCGCGCAGGCCTGCGCGGGTGTCATGCGCGCTTGCGGCGACGAACCAGCACGAGGCCCGCGAGCGCCGGAACGGCGAGCCACGACAGCGACGATGCGCGGGTGCTCGGCAGCTGGCAGCCGCAGCCCTTCGGACGGTCGTGGACCGCCTCTTCTTCCTCGGTCTTCTGATAGGCGTCGGCCGGAATGAACGACGTCGCCGTGCCCACGGGGGCCACGTCGCCGTTCTGGGGAACTGCCGACTCGGTGTCGTTCTTAGGGGCAGCGTTCTTCGCCGCCCCGGTGCCGTCGTCGACCTTCTTGACGTCCTTGCTGCTCTTGGCGCTGAACACCATGCTGCGGCGGTCTACGACAGGATTTTCGCCTTTCAGGGTGACCGACTGCGGCCCGCCCACGTCGACGCCGTCGGCGCCTCGCAGCTGCACTTTGTATTCGCCGGCCTCGAAGCCGAGCTGGCGGGTGACGCCGAAATCGAAGTTGGTGCCCTTGAAGACCTTGCCCGTGCCGTCGGCGAAATCGACGTCGAGGCTGAGCATCTGCGGCATCTGATTTTGCAGTGCGATGCGGTTGACGACCGGATCTTTCTGCCCGTCGACGAGGGCTCGCTCGTAGACCATCGTCTTGACGAACATGAATTTCATCGGCACGTGGGCCAGCGTCGGCGCGCTCGACAGCTCAATTTTTACGTAGAGGTGCCAGGCGCCGGCGACCTCCGAGGCCTCCGTCGACTTGAGCTTCCAGGTTCCGGCGCTCGCGTCGCGCGCGAAGAGCGCGACCGCAAGGAACATGGCGATCATCGTGAGCGCGGCTGATATCCGTCGAATCATGGTGCAAGCACCGTAGCTCAGTCCGCGGCTGATTGGCATCTCCGCCGTGTGCTAAAGAGCCCGCATCGCCGTGCCGACGCGTGAAACAGGATATTTGCAGTATACATGGATTGAGCCCGGGCAGCCGTCGGA
Organism: Myxococcales bacterium; assembly: GCA_947473045.1. Classification (GTDB taxonomy): domain Bacteria; phylum Myxococcota_A; class Polyangia; order Polyangiales; family Polyangiaceae; genus JANYHY01. The sequence continues at coordinate 8,283 of CANJCO010000066.1, forward strand.
GGCCCGCGCGCTTGCGATCGGGAACTTTGACGGGGTTCATCGGGGTCATCAGGCCGTTCTTCGACTCGTCGCACAGCAGGCCCGCGAGCGAGGCCTTTGTTCCGCGCTGCTGACGTTCGACCCGCATCCGGCGCTGGTGCTCGGGAGGCAGGCTCCGGCTTGCCTCACCACGCTCGCGCGCAAGGCCGACCTCGCGCGGCAGGCTGGCATCGCGCAGGTGCTCGTGCGCCGCTTCGACTACGCGCTTTCGCAGTGGTCGCCGGAGCGCTTCGCCGCCGAGCTGCTCGCGTCGCAGCTGTCGGCGCGCCTGGTCGTCGTCGGGGACAACTTTCGCTTCGGCCGTCATCGCGCGGGCGATCTGGGCGTGTTGCGGGCGCTCGGCGCGACGCTGGGCTTCGAGGTGGTTGTGTTTCCTCCGCAGGGCGACGACTCCGGCCCGTATTCGAGCACCCGCGTGCGCGCGTCGCTCGAAGTGGGTGATGTCGAGGCGGCGGCCGCGGTTTTGGGACGCCCGCACAGCATCGAAGGGGTCATCGAGGCGGGAGCCCAGCGCGGGCGAACCCTCGGATTCCCCACGGCGAACTTTGGCGGCGTCGCCGAGATGGTCCCGGCGCGGGGTGTCTACGCCGTGCGCGTGGACGTCGACGGCGCCCTTCGCGACAGCGTCATGAACGTGGGTGTGCGTCCGACCGTTGGAGGCATTACCCCGTCGATCGAGGCGCATTTGCTCGATTTTAAGGGCGATCTTTACGGAAAACGTCTGCGCGCACACTTCGTCTCCCGCTTGCGCGACGAGTTGAAATTCGCGTCGCTCGACGCGCTCAAGGCGCAAATCGCGCGAGACGCGACGAGCGCGGCGTTTGCGCTGGGTGCCGCGTCGCGCCCTCCACACTAGCCAAGCCCCCGTTCCCTTGGCATAAGACCCCCCATGGACCGCGCCTCCCTCGAAGCCCTCGATCGCGATCGGCTCATCGCGAGCGCCGAAGAGGCCGGTGTGACGCGCGCCAGGGTGCTCACGCGTCCCGAGCTCATCGACGAGCTGCTGCTTCGGCAGCCCGGGCGCACCACCGAAGAGGTGAGGCGCTCTCGCGGATTTTTGGGGCGGGCCCGCGATCTGCTCGCGCGCGTCGTGGAGCGGGGGCTTCATCTGCCCGACGCGGCCGACCGCATTCGCTCGGCGCCTTCCCCGAGCGCCGCGCTCCGGGGGTCGGGCGCTGCGCTTCCGACCGTGACGCTCGCGGAAATCTACGCCACGCAAGGGCACAGGACGCGCGCCGTCGAGACGCTCGAACGCGTGCTCACGACCGAGCCCGAGCACGTCGCAGCCCGCGCGCTGCTGAGCAAACTGCAGGTGGGAGAGCTGGCTGCTGTCGCGCCGGCGCTCCCCCCCGAACCGGAGGAAACGATGACATCAAGCCACATGGAAGAGAGCCCCAGCGAGCAACCGGCAGAGTCGGCGTGGATGCTCGACTCCGAGCCGCTGCCGACGCGCTACGACGTCGACGAGTGCATTGCGATCAGCGTCGATCCGACGACGCTCTACGTATATTGGGAGCTCAAAGGCGACACCCTCGGCCACCTCGCGGCGCGCATGCCCGGCGGTAGCACCACGCTTCGCGTGCTCGTGATGGTGCCGACGTGGGATGGCCCGCGCGCGTTCCAGCGCGACATCGACGTATCGTCGCATCTTGGCGACTGGTTCGTGCGCGAGCTGCCCGAAGGCGCCGTCGTGCGCGCTGCGGTTGGCTGGAAGAGCGCCGAGGGCGTGTTCGTTTCGGCCGCGCACTCCGGAGGCGTCGAGCCTTCGCGCCGTGAGCGCTCCGAGGTCGTCGCGCAGTGGTTCGCCCGCTGGACTCCTGAAGCTAGCCACAACGTCGCCCCGGGCGAGCCTGAGTCGCTCAAGCTCTCGCGAGCCCTGGCGCGCATCGAGGCGCGTCGCATCGCGAACGCCGACGCGGGCGTCGATGCGTTTGGTCGTCCGCTCCGCGCGCCCGCTCCGAAGCTCGGATCGAGCGAGGTGGCCGGCGCCCCGTTCACTGCGCCGACGTCGGGGTTGTGGTCGTAGCCGTTTGGCTGGCGTCCCGTCACCCTGCCGTCACATATCACCGCTATAACGGCGGCCATGGCGCGAGTGCTCATCGTTGAAGACGAAAAAGACATCCGCGACGTCGTCGCGTTCAACCTGAAACAGGCGGGGCACGAAGTTTTCGGCGCCTCGACCGGTGACGAGGGCCTTCGCCTCGCGCGCGCACACAAGCCGCATCTGGTGCTGCTCGACGTGATGCTCCCCGACAAGTCGGGCACCGAGGTGTGCAAAATCCTCAAACGCGAGCCGGCCACGGCAGGCGTGCCGATCATCATGCTGACGGCCAAGGGCGAAGAGGTCGACCGCGTCGTTGGCTTCGAGCTCGGCGCCGACGACTACGTGGTCAAGCCGTTCAGCATGCGGGAGCTGCTGCTGCGCGTGCAGGCCATGCTCAGGCGCGGAGTCGCGGGGGCGCAGACCGAGGAGCTGGTCGAGCTCGGCTCGCTGAAGATCGATCACGCCGCGCACCGCGTGTGGATCGGCGAAGAAGAGATCGACCTCACCGCGCTCGAGTTCAAGCTGCTGTGGACGTTCTACCAGCGAAAAAACCGGGTCCAAACGCGGGCGCGCCTGCTCGATGACGTCTGGGGCGTGTCTCCCGACATCACCACGCGCACAGTCGACACCCACGTCAAACGCCTTCGCGAAAAGCTCGGACCGCTCTGCGATCTCATCGAGACGGTGCGCGGCGTCGGCTATCGCTTTACGCCGGCGCCGGAGTCGTGAGCAGCGTCGCACCGCCGCTCGAGTTGCAGCGAGGGGACTCGGGCCGGCCGCCGCCCATTTCGATTCCGCCGGCGGCGCGTCGCATTTTGGGGCTTGGCATGCGCGCCAAGCTGTTTGTGGTCTCTCTCGCCGCGATCGTGCTGGCCGTTGGCATCGCGCATACGTATCTGTCGCGAACGCTCGAGGGCATGCTCGCGCAGCGCATCGAAGACGACCTGTCGGTGCGGGCGGGCCTCGTCGCGCGCGATGTTGCGGCCGCGCCGCTGACCAGCTCAGTCGCGGGCTGGCACGCGCTCGCGGACGAGCTCGGCCGCAGCGCGCACGTTCGCGTGACCATCATCGACCGCGGTGGGCAGGTTCTGGGCGACTCCGACGTTTCCCCCGATCAGCTCGCGTCGATCGACAACCACGCGGCGAGGCCCGAGGTGCAGGGGGCGCTGTCCACCGGGCGAGGTGTCGCCACCCGCTACTCGACGACAGTTCGTGCGCGCATGCTCTACGTCGCAGCGCCCTTTTCGCAGGGCGGCGCGGTGCGCGGCGTGGTGCGGGTAGCCCTGCCGCTCGTGGAGATCGAAAAGGCCGAATCGCAGCTCAATCACGCGCTTTTCTGGGGCTCGGCGATCGCGCTCGTGGTCGCCTCGCTGATGAGCGCAGTGAGCGCCGAGATGGCCTCCCGCACGGCGCGCAGGCTGACCGAGGTGGCGCGCGCGATGGCCCGCGGCGACTTTACGGCGCGGGCGCAGTCGGCTGGTGGCGATGAGCTCGCGCTGCTCGGACGTGCGCTCGATCAGCTCGCGGAGAGCCTCTCGCGCACCCTCGACAAGCTCCGCGCCGAGCGCGACTTCGTTGGCCGAATCGTCAACGGTATGCAGGAAGGCGTTCTGCTGACCGGCAACGACGGCAAGGTCGTGCTGCTCAATTCGGCGCTTCGCCAGATGCTGCTCCTGGGCGCCGACGCGCGCGGGAAATCGCCGGCAGACGTCGTTTCAAACGAAGAAATTGCGGCGCTCATTCATGACGCTTCCGCGAAGGGACACACTGCAAGCGCCGAGATCGAGCTCTCCGGTCTGAAGCCGCGCCGCCTGCTCGTGCGCGCCGTTCCGCTGCTCGACGAGCCGCGCGGCGTGCTGGCGGTCTTCGTTGACGTCACCGAGATCCGTCGCCTCGAGACCTTGCGCCGCGACTTCGTGGCCAACGCTTCGCACGAGCTGCGCACCCCCGTGACCGCAGTTCGCTCCGCTGCCGAGACGCTGCGTGGCGCGGCTGCGAGCGATCCCGAGGCGGCGGCTCACTTCATCGACATCATCGAGCGCAACGCCGAGCGCCTGCAGCGCCTCGTCGAAGACCTGCTCGACCTGTCGCGCATCGAGGCGCGGGAGTTTCGACTCAGCTTCGAGGATGTCGACCTTCACGCGTTCGCCGCGCAGATGTTCACGCTCTTCCGCGATCGCGCCGAGAAGAAGCGGATCCGGCTTCAAAATGAGGTCCCGCGCGATCTCGAGCTCGCGCTCGCGGACCGTCGCGCGCTTGAGCAGATCCTCACGAACCTGGTCGACAACGCGCTCAAGTACTCGCCCGAGGGCGCAGAGATTTCGGTGGGCGCCGTGCGCGAAGCGGGCGTGCTTCGGGTGTTCGTGCGCGACACCGGACCGGGCATCGAGCAGCGTCACCTGCCGCGGCTGTTCGAGCGCTTCTATCGCGTGGACACGGGGCGATCGCGCGAGCTTGGGGGCACGGGCCTCGGGCTGTCGATCGTCAAGCACCTCGTCGAGGCGCTCGGAGGCATGATCGGCGTCGAGAGCGCCACCGGCAAGGGAACGACGTTCGCCTTCACGCTGCCGATTTGGCGCGAAGATCAGCAGTTCGACGACGACGACGACGACGAAGGCTGATGCGCATCGCTCAGATCACGTCGAACGGGTAGCCGCCGTCTGCGTACGCGCGATCGGCGATCGACTTTCGGAGCTCGTCGTCGTTCTTTTCAAAAGAAGAAACCGCCGCGGCCAGGCGACGCTCCGCCATGCCCACGAACATCACCGTCAGGTCGAGCTCGCGGCGCGCGCCCTCCTCGCCACGTTTGTCGAGCACGAGGCTCGTCCGCGAGATCACGCACGCCACGGCGTAGAGATCGATGGCCACGTCCGCGATGCGGCGCTGGGTGTACTGCATCTCGGCGATATTTTTTCCGTGCGTTCGCAGGGCTTGTTGCACGATGCGCTCGAGCGCCTGCGCGTACGTCTCGAAGGTCGCCGTCTCGCGCGAAAGCGCCGCGTGCGTGCCGCTGAAGCGGTCGCGTCCGAGGGCCGAACGGGCGGTGCGAAGCGCGAACTCGCTGAGCAGGCCGAAGCCCTTGATCGGCTCGCGCATCGCGGCCCCGACGCCGGAGTGCGCGGCGCCCGGAGCGGACATGCCCGACAGCGCGATGAAGCACCGGAGGATCTCGTTGGTGCCCTCGAATACGAGGTTCGCGCGCGCGTCGCGCAGCAGACGCTCGAAGGGTTGTCCCTGCGCGTAGCCGTAGCCCGCGGCGATCTGCATCGCCTCGCTCGCCACGCGCATCACGACCTCGGAGCCCATGACCTTGCAGATGGCGCTCTCGACCGAGTAGTCGAGGGCGCGCGCGTCGACCATTCGCGTCGTCATGTAGACGGCGCTTTCGAGGGCGAAGGTCTCGGCGAGCATGCAGGCGATCTTGTCTTTGATCAGCCCGAACTGACCGATGGGCCTCCCGAAGGCGCGTCGCTCGGTGCAGCGCAGCGTCGCGAGCGCGAGGATGCGCTTGCTCTGGCCGACGCAGCCAGCGGCGAGGCACAGCCTCCCGCCGTTGAGCGTCTCCATCGCGACCTTGAAGCCGCGCCCGACCTCGCCGAGCACGTTCGCGGCCGGCACGAAGACCTCGTCGAAATGGAGCGTCGTCGTCGGCGTGCCGCGTACCCCGATTTTGGGCTCGGGCGGGCCGGAGCGCACGCCAAAATCGCGTTCGACCAGGAAGGCCGTGAGCCTGGGTTTTGCGCCGTCGTCGCCTCTGGGCGAGGTGCGGGCGAACACCGTAAAGACGCCGGCGGTGTCGCCGCCGATGACCCACACCTTGGCGCCGCGGAGCACGTAGCCGCCGGGGCGGACTTCGGCGTGAGAGCTGATGGAGGCCGCGTCGCTGCCTGCGCCGGCCTCCGTGAGGGCGAACGCGGCGAGCTCGGCTCCCGACGTGAGGCGGGGCAAGTAGGCCGCGCGCTGCGATTCGGTGCCGAAGCGCGCGATCGACATCGCTCCGAGCGTCTGGTGCGCGCCAACCGTCAGCGCCAGCGATGCGTCGACGCCGGCGAGCTCCTGCATGACACGGGCGAAGGCCGACATGCTCATCCCCCCGCCGCCGTACGGCTCGGGAATCAGCAGGCCGAACAGCCCGAGCTCGCGCGCGCCGCGCATCACCGCCTCGGGTATGCGCGCGTCGGCGTCGATGGACGCGCTGTCGACGCTCGACGCCGAGAGTCGCCTGAGCTTCGCCAGCAGCGCGTCGACGCGGCGCGTGTCGGCCTCGGGCATGGTCGGGTAGGGGACGACGTCGGCGGCTTCGATCGACCCGAAAAAAAGGCCTTTCATGAACGACGCGCCCGCGCTCAATTCGGCCTCGTCGGCGGCGGGGGCGGGGTCGCGCCGGAGGTCGCCGGCGGAGCTGGCGTCTCGGGCTTGTCCTGCCACGGATAGCGAATGCGTGAATGATACATGTTAACCAGGGTGTCGCCCATGCGCGACGCGATCGTCCGCAGGTCTTCGAGGGTGAGCCCGCTGTCGTCGAGCTGCCCGCTGCGCAGCTTGCTGAAGACGACGCGCTGGATCATCTCGTCGAACTTCGCGCGCTCCGGCGGCGTGATGGTGCGGCTCGCGGCCTCGATTGAGTCGACGAGCATGAGAATGCCGGTCTCCTTGGTCTGTGGCTTCATGCCGGGGTAGCGAAATAGCTCTTCTTTCAGCCCCGCCGGGTTGCCGCCCGCTTTGCACTTGTGCCAGAAATATTCGATCGTTTGCGTGCCGTGGTGCGTGTACGAAAACTCGACGACCGGCTCTGGAATGGCGCCGTCACGGAGAATCTTCGCGCCTTGAACGACATGGGCCATGATCGCGTCGGCGGACACTTCCGGCTCGAGGTCGTCGTGCGGCGTCTGCTCTCCGTGCGCGAGATTTTCTACGAAATACTTGGGCTGAATCGTCTTTCCGAGGTCGTGGTAGTAGGCCCCGACGCGAACGAGCAGCGCGTCGGCCCCGATCGACGCGGCAGCGGCCTCGGCAAGGTTCGCCATCGCGCGGGCGTGCTCCCACGAGCCCGGCGCCTCGCGCGACATTTTCTGCAGCAGCGGGTGCTCGAGATCGGTGAGCTCGATCAGCCGGTCGCGCGACACGCCGCCCAGCAAGCGCTCTCCGGAGTGCCTTAAAAAGTGGGCGATCACGCCCGAGAGCGCGCCTCCGCCGATGCAGGCGATCACCGGTGAGGCGATGCCCATGCGCAGGTCGGCGACCGGCGAGTAATCGCCTTCGATGATCGACATCGTCGCCGCGTAGATCACGGCGCCGACGAGCCCCGCTCCGAAGCCGGCGTAAATCATCTGCCGTGGCTGCTTTCGATTGAGAAACAGCACGCTCGCCGCGAGGCCGCGCGTGATGAGCACCGTGAGCAGCGGCAAATCGAACAGCAGCAGCGAAGCGGCCATGAAGGCGAGCATGACGTTGATCAAAAACGCCACGCGCCGCTCGAACGCGAGCGAGCACCACAGCGGCAGCACGGCGAGCGGCATCCATTGCTCAGGCACGACGGTGAAAAGCAGCATGGCCTTGGCGACCATCACGAGCGCCGCCATCGCAGAAAACAGCCCGAGCTGCGTGCGAAGCAAGCGCGTCCGCGACGGGCCGAACCGGCGGAGATAGGTGCTGGTGAGCAAAAAGAGCGAGAAAAAGAGCACAAAGCTCGCGCCGATGCGCATGTGGCTGGGGGGCCTTCGCGTCGACTCGTAGGCGAACGCGATTCGGTGCAGCTCGGTGTCGTCGTCGAGGATGGTCCCGCGGGGGACCACGACGCGCGCGTGGCGGTAGGCGACTGACCCCGGTCCCGTCCGCTCAATCATGGGCGCGTACGGAACCCGCAGCGTGAGCGGCGCAGGGGCGCCGAACGCGGGCGCCCAGGCGGGCACGAGGGTGTCGATCGACCAGGCGAGCGCAAGAACTGCGGCCAGAAAAGCGCTGATGGCGATCGTCACGGGGGCGGTCGCGCGGACGCGCGTCCTCAGCATGGGGGCTCGTTTCGAAGGAGGGCGAGCCCCAGCATCATGGCCGGCATGCTCCAATTGTCGGCTTATTTTTGGCCGCAATGAAAGCCCTTTCATCGCGGGCGGCGCGCGGGCAAAAAGAAGGTAGACTAAGCGGCTGCCGTGCAACCGGGCGCGCGCCGGCTGCAGGTGACCCGCGCGCGCGGCGAGCGTCTGCGCAGCCATTGTCAGTTCGAGGTGTGTTGGTGACGGAGCGGTACGAGTGGACGAGCGTCATGACCCGCGCGCGCGAGCGTCGCGGGGTCGCGCTGATGGGCGTGTGCAACGTCACGCCCGACTCGTTCAGCGACGGCGGCGCGTACCTCTCGGCCGCCGAGGCGCGCGCGCGCGTCGATGCGCTCGTAGACGAGGGCGCGGACATCGTCGACGTCGGCGGCGAGTCGACCCGGCCCGGCGCCCGCCCCGTGTCTGACGATGAGCAGCTCGCGCGCGTGCTGGGCGTCGTTCGCTACGCGAGCCAGCGCGTGCTGGTCTCCGTCGACACGACCAGCCCCGGGGTCGCCGACGCTTGCCTGCAGGCCGGCGCGCGCGCGGTCAACGACGTGTCGTGCTTGCGAAACGCCGCGCTGGCAGACGTGTGCGCGCGCCATGGCGCAGCGCTCGTGCTCATGCACGCACGCGGCACCCAGCAGCAGATGGCGGGCTTCTCGACCTACGCTGACGATGCCTACGGCGACATGGTCGCGACGGTGCTGTCGGAGTGGACGGCCGCGGCGAACGCGGCGCGCGCGCGAGGCGTGACCACGCTCGTCATGGACCCGGGCCTCGGCTTCGCAAAGAACGCCCGCCAGAGCGCCGACCTGCTGCGACGAACCGCCGAGCTCGTTGCAGGCGCGGGCGTTCCGGTGGCCATCGGCGCGAGCCGAAAGTCGTTTCTTAAAATCGTAGATCCCGACGCGGCGCCCCTTGAGCGGATCGGTGCCTCGCTTGCGGCTGCGCTGTTCGCGGCAGGCGCGGGGGCGAGCGTGCTGCGCGTTCACGATGTGCGCGCGACCCGGCAGGCGGTCGACCTGTCGCGGTCGATGTCGAGGGTGGCCGATGATTGAAGGCTTTCTTCATCTCTTCAAGGCCCGCCCGTGGTCGGAGGTCGCCGTCGACCTCTGCGATATCCTGGCGGTCGCCTACATCGTTTATCGCGGACTGCTCGTGCTGCGCGGCACGCGCGCCATGCAAGCCGGCATCGGCCTCGGCGTTGTCTGCGGCATTTACGCCGTCTCGAAATTCTTCGGGTTCGTCACGCTCGACAACATTTTTTCGTCGCTCCTTTCGTCGCTGATTGTCGTGATCGTCGTGCTCTTTCACGTCGATATTCGCCGCGGGCTCGTGCGACTCGGCACAGGCTCGTCCGCGCTCGCGGGTGGCCCGTCCCGACAGCAGGAGTCACGCGTCATCGAGGAGGTCGTCGCGGCCGCGACCGAGCTCGCCAGGCACCGCATGGGGGCGCTGATCTGCCTGGAGCAACACGCTTCGCTCGACGAATTCGGGGTGTCGCCCGGAACCGTCATCGACAGCCTCGTTCACCGCGAGCTGCTCGTGAACCTCTTCGTTCCAGAGGGCGTAAACAAGCTCCACGACGGCGCGGTCGTCATCCGCAACCTGCGCATTCACAAGGCCGGCGTGTTCTTCCCCATGCCCGACACGCGGGTGCTCGACAAGTCGCTCGGGTCGCGGCATCGCGCGGCGCTGGGTATTACCGATGAGACCGACGCCGTCGTGGTCGTTGTCAGCGAAGAGCGCGGCACCATCAGCTTCTGCTTCGAGGGAAACATCGTCTCGAACCTCGACGGTTCGGCGCTGAAAAAGGCGCTGCTGGGCCTGTTCGGTAAAAACGCCCAAACCAAGAAGAAGCCGGCCCCGCAGCAGAAAAAGTCGCCCGTGTCGGGCCAGGTTCGCGCGGTCGTTCCAGTGTCCGAGCGAAGTCCGCCGATGAGCGTCGGTGCGCCTCAGGTGCCCGCGCAGCCGCTGCCACCCGAGCCTCCGTCGGCGCCGAGCCTCGCCGGGAGAATGTCACGGGCGCCGAAGCCGATGGCCACAGCGCGCCCGCTGGAGACGCCGCGTCCTCTGCTCGCGTCCGACATTTCGCCGCTACCCGGGGAGGAGAAATAGGCATGACGGCCTCCTTCGGAATGCGGCTGCGTGCGGCGTTCACGACCAACATCAAGCTCAAGCTCTTCAGCGCGGCGGTGGCGCTGATTTTGTACTCGCTCGCCCACGGCTCGCAGGATGCCCAGCGCACGATGAGCGTCGATCTCGTGGTGGTGCTCCCGCCCGATACGGCGAGCCGCATGCTGGTGAGTCCGCTCCCGCCGCAGGTGCGCGTCACGTTGCGTGGCTCGCGCGGGACGCTCGACGAGCTGCACTCCGACGACGTCGGCAATCTCCAACTCGACGCACACACGGGGCAGGAGCGCCGCGCTCTGCTCGATCGGTCGATGGTCCACGTTCCTCCCGGTGTTCGCGTCGATCAGATCGATCCGCCTGCGATCGATTTCATGTGGGATGACCTCATCGTGCGCGACGTGCCGGTTCAAGTGAGCGTGGTCGGAACGCCTGCGCCGGGCTACGTCGTCAAGGGCGCGCCAGCCGCGACCCCGCTCGCCCTCCGGCTGCGGGGAGCGAAGAACGAGGTGGCGACGATGCAGTTCGCACGGGCACAGTCGTTCGATGTTTCGGGTCTGACGGCGGGTGTCTACGTTCACGCGCTGTCGGTCGACCGGCCGCCGCCCCGCATGTCGCTCGACGCAGCTACGGTGTCGGTCTCGATCGAGATCGCGCGCGAGCTCTCAGACCGTATGTTTACGAGAGTCGCAGTGGCCGTAACGGGGCAGGCGCACGCACGCACGTTGCCGGCCGAGGTCGATGTTCACCTGGCGTGCTCGCCCGACATCGCGCACGCGCTGCGAGCCGATCAGATCGTGCCGCGCGTTTCGGTCGCGCCTTCGCCGGGCGCTGGAAGCGAGCTGCTCCCGGTGATCGTTGCGGTCGAGGGTTGCGAGCCTAAGGTGATCCCGAGCAGCGTGGTCGTAAAGTGGTAGGCGCTTAGCTCGCGGCGTCGACTTCTGCGAGGAGCGCGATGACGGCGGGGTGGTCGGGCGCCTTGGCTTTCGCGAGCGAGGCTTCGCCCTTCGCGTCAGCTTTGCGACCGAGCGCGAGCAGCACGCGCGTGAGCACGATGTTGAGCGACGGCCCGTCGTCTTCGCCGAAGCTGCGCGCGCGATCGAGTGCCAGCAGCGCGCTCGTGGCGTCTCCCGCGCCCAGCGCGAGGGTCGCATAGCGGCTGACGACTTCGGATTGATCGGGCGCGAGCGAGCTGGCTTTTCGCCACGATTCGAGTGAGTTCTGCGCGCTTGCCGCCTCGAGCACCACGGCCATCGCTACTTGCGCGCCCGCGTCGGCGGGCTCGAGCGCCACAGCCTCCTGAGCGAACCTCGCGGCGGTCTTGATGTCTTCGGCCTCGCAAAGAAGCTGCGCCAGGGCGGCGAGCGGTCGCGGATCGGCGCTGTCGATTTCGTGGGCCCGCATATACGCAGCGCAGGCGAGGTCGCCGTCTCGCATCGCGTAGTGCAAGTCGGCCATCGCCAGCGCGGCCTCGCGCTGAATGCCCCTGTGCGGAGATGCCGCTGCCCGCTCGTAGCTTGCCCGTGCAGCCTCTGCGTCGCCCGCTGACATCGCCATCGCGCCCTGTTCGAGAGCTGCGGCGCCGTCGTCTTCGATGGCCACGAGCGTGCACGCGAGGAAGGTGCCGGCCCGCGAAGTCCACGCGGTCACGCGGAACCCGGCTGCATCGGCGAGCCCCTCGAGCGCCGAGACCGAGAACGCGCGGCGCGCAGGGTGGACGAGGGTCTGGTTTGGATACGCCGCGGCCTCCGCGACGAAGACACGCGCGCCCTCTGGGAGATTCTTCCGCAAATCGCGCAGCAGCGCAAACGGCGAGGTCACGTGGCCGAGCACGTCGATGATGGCGGCGCCATCCGGCGAAGGTTGCTCGTCGCCGCTTGCCACCACAACGACATTCGGAGCCAGCCGCGTCGCGAAGGCCCGCGCGGTCGCGTCGGGATCGATCGCGATCACGCAATCGTGGCGCTCGGCCAAAATGGCGGCGCCGAAGCCCGAGCCCGCGCCGACGTCCCACACCACCTTCGCGCCTGCGAGCTGCTCGCACGCCTCTTCATAGAGCACGCGGTTGAGCGGTGCGGCCGCGTTCAGGCCAGGGTAGGCGCGTGCGCGCGTTCGAACGATGTTGGAAACGGGCTCGCCATCGACGTCAGCCGTCGAGGTCCGGACGTCGTAGGCGAGCTGGGTCACTTCTGTACCTTCGAGAGGCCGCCCTCGCGCGCTACCTGTTTGACGGCCTCGCCGAAGCCTTCGCGCACGGGGGTGAGCACGCGCACGACGTCGTCGAGCAGAGTCGCGTCGTTCTTCATGTTGGCTTGCGTGACGCGCGCCATCGAAAAATCGTAGAGCGCGGCGAGGTTGGCGCAGAGGTCCGGGGCGCGATCGTGGTCGAGTCCGACGTACAGCTCGCCGAGAATGGCGTGGGCGCGCGAGATCGCTTCGCCCGCCTGGGCCCGCTTGCCGCTGCGCATCGCGTGACGCGCGACGTGAAGAAATCGAAACAGTCCGTCGAAGAGCGCCATCAGCAGCTCGCCTGGATCACTGACTTGAATTTTCGCGGTCTGGTAGCGCGCGAGTGCAGCTTGGCTCATGGGGTTTCCTTGTCATCCAATTCTGGAGATTTGCGTTCCGAGCGCTTGATTGTGGCTGTAGGTCGTTTCCATCGCGGAAAACTGTTTCTGCAAAATCGTCTGGTAGCTGTCGAGTCGCCGCTGTTCATTCGCGGCGCGGCTGTCGAGCCGCGTGGCCTGCGAGGTGAATTGGTTTTGACGGGAGGTCAGCGGACCGCTGACGAAGTTGGTGATGTCGTCGACGACATCGCGGAGCGTCGCCATCGCGCCGCCGCTCGACGCGCTGACCGGCCGTCCGAGCAGTGCCTGTACGCCGCTGGCGTCGCTCGTGAAAGCGGCGGCCAGCTTCGTTGAGTCGACAGTCAACGTACCGTCTTTGTTGGAAGTAATGCCGATGGTCGCGAGAATATTGTGCGTCCCTGATCCGTACCCGCTCGTCACCGTCTTTGACAACTTGTCGGTGATGCTCCGCAGCGTGCGGTCGGCCGCGAGCTTCGGATCGCTGCCCTTGGTCGAACCGTAGCCTGCGAGCCCGTGAACCTGGTTGACGACCGCGTTGTAGGCGCCGACCACCGCGTTGATTTTCTGCGCGAAGCTCGCGGTGTCGGCGGCGATTGAGATGGTCGCCGGAGAGCTCGTCGTGTGGCTGACGGCGAGCGAGACGCCGGGGATGACGTTGGCGAACTGGTTGGTGCTGCTGGTGACCGTGAACCCGTCGATGGTGGCCGTCGCGTTCGTAGCCAACTGGCCCGTGCGCCCGCTCGTCGGGGTCGCGCCGGTGCCGTTCAAGTCGAGCGCGGTGCCGCTCTCGGTGAACGTCAACGCATTGGCGGTCCCGGTGTCAAGGCCGCGGATCTGAAGGCGGTACTGGCTACCGTCGTAGAAGACGCTCGCCATCGCGCGAACGCCGGCTCCGTTGATCTTGCCGGCGATTGAATCGAGCGTATCGGTCGCGGTGACCGTCACCGTCGCCGGGGCGCCCGCGCCGGACTGGAGCGTGAACGTTCCCGCCTGGCCGAGCGCGCTGGTGTGGTCCGAAAACGAAGCTGTGTAGGTGCGCTGCTCGCTCGCGATCGAGTTCACCTGAAATGAATACGATCCCGTTGCGGCGCTCGCCGTCGCCGCCGCGACAATGCTGGTGTCGCTCGACGACGCCGTATAGCTGCCCACCTGTGTGGTCAGGCTCAAGGCGCTCGCCGCGGACCGCAGGTTCGACAACGTGGAGCCAATCGACGACAAGTGCGTCGACGCCGCTCGCAGCGCCGCAGCGTTCTTCTGCATGAGCTGCATCGGTTGACCCTCGGCGGCCACCAATTGCGTGACGATGCTGCCGGTGTCGAGGCCTGAGGCGATGCCGCTGAGTTGGATTGCCATGGTTTACTCCGGGAGCGAGAAGAGCAACGGACGTGCCGACGAAGAAGGAAACGGCGGCACGCCCGAAGTCGGGCTCAGCCGCGGAGCAGTCCGAGAAGAGACTGCGGAGACTGGTTGGCCTGAGCGAGAATGGAAGTGCCCGCCTGCATCATGACCTGCTGGCGCGACATCATGGAGCTTTCTTCAGCGACGTCGACG
>CANJCO010000067.1 GCA_947473045.1 Myxococcales bacterium
ACGGCACCCCGTCGTGCAGCAACAGCGCCTGCTCCATCGCCTGCAACGCAGGATATGCAAACTGCAACAACAACGCCGCCGACGGCTGCGAAGTGAACACCACCAGCGACGTGAACAACTGCGGCGGATGCGGCATCAAGTGCGGCAACGGAGCCACCTGCGTGGCAGGAGTCTGCAAATCGGCCCTGTGCGGCAACAAAGTCGTCGACCCGAGCGAAGAGTACGATCCGGCTCCCGGACCGTTTTCGAGCGCGGTCGTCGATGCCGTTTCATGCCGGTGGCACTTCGAGAGCGTGACCCAGCTCTACTGCAACGGATCGTGCTCCTGGGCAGGCGCGCAAGGGTGCGATCAGGCGGACGCGGACATCTTCTGCAAGCTGCGCACGGGCAGCTCCACCAGCACCGCGTCTTCGTTCACCACCGGCACGGCCTCAGCGCAGCCCGGCTTCCCCTGCTCGCCGCTCGGCTATGGCGTGGTCCTCGGCAACGGCTCACTGCCGCTGCGCGGAGTCGCCAATCTCGGGTTCAGCATCAGCTATCAGGACACCTCGATTCTGGCCAATCACGGCGCCGGCGCCGTGATCTCCGGCGTGACCTGCACGCCCTGAGCGCCACGCTCGGCGCCTGAGCGCCGCGCGTCCCACGAAGGCCTCCGCCCTCACCGGCGGGGGCCTCGTGCTTTTTGTAAGCGCCGCCCCGCTCTTGCCGCGCGCGCCATGCGGTGCGACCCTGATCCGATGGCCTCAACATTCGCTTCGAAACTTTGGGGCGCTCTCTGCGCTGGCGCGCTCGCGGGCGGCGCGGCGATCGTCGCCTGCTCCTCCGGAGCCGTCGCGGTCACCACGCCCGACGTCGACGGCGGCCTCAACTGCGGCGACGGCGCGCAAGTCTGCGGCGGGGCGTGCGCGACGCTCGCGCGCGATCCGGCCAATTGCGGGGCGTGCGGCAACGCGTGCAAGGCCGGCCAGGTGTGCTCCGCCGGCACGTGCGCGACCAGCTGCGGCGGCGGCACGAGCCTGTGCGCCGGATCGTGCACGGTGCTCAGCTCCGACGGCGCCAACTGCGGAGCCTGCGCGAACGCCTGCAAGGCGGGCGAAGTGTGCTCGGCGGGCAAGTGCGCGAGCGCGTGCAGCGGCGGCACCGAGGCGTGCGGGCAGTCGTGCGTCAGCACGCAGACCGACCGCACCAACTGCGGCGCGTGCGGCACCCAGTGCAAAGACGGCGAGATCTGCACCGCTGGCAAGTGCGCGCTCACCTGCCAACAGGGACTGACCACCTGCGGCGGACGCGACGGGGGAGCCTCCTACTGCGCCAGCACGCAGACCGACAACGCCAACTGCGGCGCCTGCGGAAACGCCTGCCCGAATGGCCAGGTCTGCGCGGCGGGAAAGTGCGCGACGAGCTGCGGCGGCGGTAGCACCCAGTGCGGCAACCTGTGCGTCGACGTGCAGAACGATCCCGCCAACTGCGGCGCCTGCGGAAACGCGTGCGGCAACGGCCTCGTCTGCGCGGGCGGCGTGTGTCAGCTCACGTGCCTCGGCGGCTCGACGAAGTGCGGCAACCAGTGCGTCGACACGAGGAACGACCCCGCGAATTGCGGCGCATGCAATACCCTTTGCAGCTACGCAAATGCTGGAGCGTTGTGCGCAAACAGCCTTTGCGGCCTCGGCGCGTGCAGTCCGGGATTTGCCAATTGCAACAACCAGCCAATCGACGGCTGCGAAATCGGCACGACCACTGACCCCACCAACTGCGGCGGATGCGGCGTGAAGTGCGCCTACGCCAACGCCGGCGCGACCTGCGGCAACAGCAGCTGCGGCCTCGGCGCCTGCAACGCCGGATATGCAAACTGCAACAACATCGCGGCCGACGGCTGCGAGATCGCCACAAGCGCTGACGTGAACAACTGCGGCGCCTGCGGCAACAAGTGCGGCAACAACGCGACGTGCGTAGCGGGCGCCTGCAAGAGTCAGGGGCTGTCGATCGCGGTCGAGGGCCACGCCAACGTCAACGTCAACTGCGTCGTCGGCGACTACAGCTGCCAGGCTCAGCAAGTCTGCAACCAGGTGACCAACTCGATCTGCGTGTTTCAGCAATATGACTGCGCGTTCGGCAATCAGGGTTCGTGGTATCCGCCCGACGGGCTCAGCGGGGGCTCGAACTTCAACTTCGCATATACCTACGATCTGAACGGCGGGAGCTACGGAAACATCTGCGCGTGCACGCAGAGCCAAATGACCAAATACGGACTCGCCTCGAATCACACCTATTGCGGACTCGGACACTGGACCCGCCAGTGAGGTAAGGCTCGCGCGGGCTGCACACTTTGCGCCGGGGGAGCCGCCCCTTGCCAGCGGAAGCCCGACGGTGCGAAGCTCGGGGGCTGGAGGCTGCTGCCCATGACATCAACCCTGTTTTCGAAGCTGCGCGGCGCGTTGTGCGCCGGGATTTTCGCCGGAGGAGCGGCCATCGTCGCCTGCTCCAGCGACAACACTGCCGTAAACGCGCCCATTCCCGAGGCCGGCCTCAACTGCGGTGACGGCGCGCAAGTGTGCGGCGGAGCGTGCACTTCGCTCGCGCACGACGTCACCAACTGCGGCGCCTGCGGCAACGTCTGCAAGGCCGGCGAAGTCTGCTCCGCCGGAAAGTGCTCCACGAGCTGCGGCGGCGGCTCCACCCAGTGCGGCAGCGCGTGCGTGACGCTCGGCACCGACGGCGCCAACTGCGGGGCCTGCGCGGCGGCTTGCAAGGCTGGAGAGGTTTGTTCGTCGGGCAAATGTGCGACCAGCTGCGGCGGCGGCACGCAGGCGTGTGGCCAGTCGTGCGTCAGCACCCAGACCGACCGCACCAACTGCGGCGCCTGCGGCACGCTCTGCAAAGACGGCGAGATCTGCAGCGCAGGCAAGTGCGCGCTCACTTGCCAACAGGGGCTCGCCACGTGCGCCGGCAGCGACGGCGGCGCGCCGTACTGCGCGAGCATTCAGACCGACAACGCCAACTGCGGCGCTTGCGGCAACGCGTGCCCGAACGGCCAGGTCTGCTCCGCAGGCAAGTGCGCGACGAGCTGCGGCGGCGGCACCACGCAGTGTGGCAACGCCTGCGTCGACACCAAGAACGACCCCGCCAACTGCGGCGCGTGCAACAACGCGTGCGCCAACGGGCAGGTCTGCTCGGCCGGAAGCTGCGTCACCAGCTGCGGCGGCGGCACCACCCAGTGCGGCAACGTATGCGTCGACACCAAGAACGACCCTGCCAACTGC
The DNA here is from genome assembly GCA_947473045.1 of Myxococcales bacterium. Taxonomy (GTDB): domain Bacteria; phylum Myxococcota_A; class Polyangia; order Polyangiales; family Polyangiaceae; genus JANYHY01. The sequence goes on from CANJCO010000067.1 coordinate 3,261, forward strand.
GGCGGCTGCAGCAACGCGTGCGGCAACGGCCTCGTGTGCTCTGGCGGCGTCTGCCAGCTGGCGTGCAGCGGCGGCACCACCAAGTGCGGCAACCTGTGCGTCAATACGAGCAGCGACAGCGCCAACTGCGGCGCTTGCGGCACCGTGTGCAACAACGGGCAGATCTGCTCGGCGGGCAAGTGCGTCATCAACTGCGGCGGCGGCACCGTCCAGTGCGGCAACGCCTGCGTCAACACGAGCACCGACAATGGCAACTGCGGGTCGTGCGGAAACATCTGCGGCAACGGCCTCGTGTGCTCCGGCGGCGTCTGCCAGCTCAGCTGCGGCGGCGGCACGACCAAATGCGGAAACGTGTGCGTCAACACGAGCAGCGACAGCGCCAACTGCGGATCATGCGGAAACGTCTGCGGCAACGGCCTCGTGTGCTCCGGCGGCGTCTGCCAACTCAGCTGCGTGGGCGGCACGACCAAATGCGGAAACGCGTGCGTCGACACCAAGAACGACCCCGCCAACTGCGGCGCTTGCGGCAGCCTGTGCAGCTACGCCAACGCCGGCGCGTATTGCGGTAACAGCGCGTGCGGCCTCGGCGCCTGCAATGCCGGCTTCGCCAACTGCAACAAGCTCACCCCCGACGGCTGCGAGATCGCCACCACCAGCGACATCAACAACTGCGGGGGATGCGGCGTCAAGTGCGCCTACGCCAACGCCGGCGCGACGTGCGGAAACAGCGCGTGCGGCCTCGGCGCGTGCAACGCCGGATACGCAAACTGCAACAACAACGCCGTCGACGGCTGCGAAGTTGCCACTACGAGCGACATCAACAATTGCGGGGGCTGCGGCACCAAGTGCAGCAACGCCAACGGCTCGCCGTCGTGCAGCAACAGCGCCTGCTCGATCGCCTGCAACGCTGGATATGCAAACTGCAACAACAACGCGGCCGACGGCTGCGAAGTCGCCACGACCACCGACGTGAACAACTGCGGCGGATGCGGCATCAAGTGCGGCAACGCGCAGACGTGCACGAACGGCGTGTGCGTCGGCGGCTGCGACCCGAGCACCGAGGTCGCGTACGGCGGTAAGTGCTACTACCTCGACGGCTCGGGCGGCGCGTGCGACGCGGGCTATACCAAGGGGTCGAACGCCACGATGGCGGCGATTCTGCAGATCAACGCCAACGCCTACGCGGGCAAGACCTACAAGCACGCCATCTCGCAGAACTGCTGCATATGGACGAGCGATCCGAGCGAAGTCTACGGGATGGTCAGCCACTGCAACTCGGCTGGCCCGTTCACCACTGGCGAGCCGATCGTCAACGGCGCCAGCTGCAACGGCGCGCAGAACTTCGGCGCGGGTCAGTTGACGTTCTGCGGCAAGTAGCCGTGATTCGCAGCGGGCGCGTCATCACTTGATGCGCCCGGGTCAGCTCTACGGGGCCTCACGCCGCTCGCGGCCGGGGCCCCGTGGGCTTTTGTGGGAGGCCAGGCACGCCGCAGCTCGCGCGCCGCCCGCCTGCTATCAGGGTGTTCGAAAAACACCCTTCCAGGAATTGGCGAGGCCAATTGGGTGGGGTGGGGACCGGCGAAAAACCGCTTCTTTCGGGGCGGGGAGGTGCATGCCTCCCCGAGATGAACGGCTGGCAGGCCGCTGCTTCAACGGCCTGCTAGGGTGGAGGCGCGCATGAAGCAGATTATTTTGGGCGACAACGCTGCGGTGCTGCCCACGCTCCCGGCGAGCTTCGCGCGGCTCATTTACATCGACCCGCCCTTCAACACCGGCAAGCCCCAAAATCGCAGGAGAATGCGGGTCAAGACGAGCCTCGGTGCCGGATCGCGATCAGGGTTTGGCGGTCGCCGCTACGACGTCGAGAAGATCGACAGCGGCACCTACCCCGATGCGTTCGAAGACTTCGAGCGCTTTCTCATGCCGCGCATCGAGGCCGCGCTTCGATGCCTCGCGCCCGATGGATCGCTGTTCGTTCACCTCGACTCGCGCGAGGTTCACTACATCAAGGTAGCCCTCGACCGCATGCTCGGCCGCGGCCGGTTCATCAACGAGATTATCTGGGCTTACGATTACGGCGGAAGGCCAAAAAATCGGTGGCCGCCAAAACACGATACCATTTTATGGTATGCGGCCGATCCACACCGATACACGTTTAACTACGACGCAATCGACCGAATTCCGTATATGGCCCCTACCCTGGTGGGAGCCGAAAAGGCCGCGCGGGGCAAGACTCCGACCGACGTGTGGTGGCACACGATCGTGCCCACGAACGGCCACGAGAAGACCGGGTATCCGACGCAGAAGCCGCTGGGCGTCCTGAGTCGCCTCGTGCTGGTGCACTCCAATCCCGGCGATGTCGTGCTCGACTTCTTCGCGGGCAGCGGCACCACGGGAGAGGCCGCAGCGACGCACGGCCGCGGATTTGCGCTCATCGATCAAAACGACGAAGCGGTGCAAATCGCCGCCCGGCGACTCGCCAGGTTCGAGCCCGAGTGCGTGGGCTTTGAAGCGCGCGCGCCGGGCGCCGAAGAGGCCGAACCGGGCCGCGCCCCCGAGTTGTGAAAATTTTGAAGAGGCGGTGCTCGGGCCTGCCGAAGACAACCGATGATGCCCCCCCACGCGGGGTGGGGGGTTCATCGGTCGTGGCGGCGGAGAGGGCGGGATTCGAACCCGCGGTAGGATTTTGTCCTACGCCCGCTTAGCAAGCGGGTACCTTCGGCCACTCGGTCACCTCTCCTGAGAGGGCGCGGAAAGTAGCGTCTGGCGGGCCTCAGCGCAAGTACAGAGCGACGAGCGCCCCGCTACGGCCGCCCGAGGTGCGCCTTGGCCGCCGCCAGAAACCGGGCCCGCGCGGCTTCGTGGGCCACGATCGGCCTCGGATAGCTCTCGCCGAGCACCACTCCCGCGCTGCGAAGCACGTCGGGCGGCGCTTCTGCCGGGCAATGAATGTATTTCGCAGGCATTTTCGCGAGCTCCGGAACCCACGCGCGCACGTAATCACCCTCGGGATCGAAGCGCTCACCCTGAAGGCGCGGATTGAATACGCGAAAGTACGGCTGCGCGTCGCAGCCGCAGCCCGCAGACCACTGCCAGCCCGCCACGTTCTGCGCCCAGTCGCCGTCGGTGAGCCACTTGAGATAGTGCGCCTCGCCGAGCCGAAAATCGATGAGCAGGTGCTTGGTGAGAAAGCTCGCCGAGATCATGCGCGCGCGGTTGTGCACGAACCCGCAGCCGAGCAGCTGGCGCGCCGAGGCGTCGACCACGGGATAACCGGTTCTTCCTTGCGTCCACGCGCTCCACCCTTCGGCATCGTGCCGGTAGGGAAACCCTGCGAAATCGGCGCGAAAGGTGCGCGTGAGCAGCTCGGGGCGGTCGAAGAGCGTGTGGTGCGCGAACTCGCGCCAGATGAGTTCGTTGCAAAATACACGCAGTGCGTCGCCCGTCAGGGTCGCCTGCGCGCGCGCCCACACCGTCCGAACGCTCAGCGTCCCGAACTTCAAGTCCGCCGACAAGCGACTGGTGCCGGCGACGTCCATGCGGTCGCGGGCGTCATGATATCGGCGGCCGGCTGCGGCCATGAAGGCGTCGAGCCGCTCGCGCGCCTGGCGCTCGCCGCCGGACTGCACCCGCGGGTTGTCCGGCAGGCCGAGCTGCGCGCAGGTTGGAACGGCGACCGTAGCTGTCGCGAGCGCGTCCGCGGGCGGCGGGGGCAGACGTTTGGGCGCCGCGATTGGAGCGCCAATCTGCGCGACCTTGGCGAACGCGCGCGCGAAGGGAGAAAACACGCTGAACGCCTGCTGCGCGCCTGTGCGTATCGATCCCGGAGCCGCCAGCGTTTCGCCCTCGTACAGCACGAAGGGCACGCGCAGCGCCTGTGCCACCCGGCGATCGCGCTCCCGACCGAATGGCTCGACCCATCGATGGGCAAACACGCGATCGACCCGGAGCTGCTCAGCGAGCGCCGGGATGACCTCCACGCTGCGTCCCGGTACGATGAGCAACTTCGAGCCCGCGTGCGCCAGGTTCTTTTCGAGGGAGGCGAGCGAGCTGAGCAGAAACTGCATGCGGTGCGGAAGCTCCGCGGCGCGATCGCTTGCGAAAAAGAAGGGATCGAGCACGAAGACGCAGATGAGCTCGCCGCCGGCGGCGGCCTCGGTCAAGGGCGCGTGATCGGCCACGCGAAGGTCTTTGCCGCGAAACCAGACAAGCGTGCGCATCGGCGGTTCGATGCCCCGTGCGCGCGATTGCGCGCAATCGAGAGCGAATCGCTCCCCGCCCCGCGCGAGCGCGACGCCAGCGCCCGCAAGCCCCGCCGCGCACAGGGCCCGCGCGCGTTGCGCATGGCCGGCATCAGGGCCTGGCAGGCCGTTTAAGCAGCGGCCAGTCAGCCTTTCATCTCGGGGAGGCCTGCACCTCCCCGCCCCGAAAAACGCGGGGTTTCGCCGGTCCCCACCCCACGCAACTGGCTTCGCAAATTCCTGTCAGGGTGTCTTTCGGCCGCCCTGATAGCGTGAAGGTCGATGCCCAATTTTTCAGCCGTACGTGCGGCCTCGGCCCACGCCCGCGTGGCGCACGCCGAAGCGTGGCTCGATGCTCTCGGACGGTCGCGCGAGATCGTGATCGTCGCGGCGAGCGCAGCGGCCGGCGCCGAGCTGGTCGCGCGGGGAGCCCAGCGACTGGGCGGCACGTTCGGCTGGGCGCCGCACACGCTGCTTCAGCTCGCTTTCGCCCTCGCGGCCCGCCCCCTCGCCGAGAGCGGCACGCAAGTGGGAAGCGCGATGGCGATCGAGGCCGTGTGCGCGAGCGTGGTCGACCGGGCACAGGCCGAGGGCGCGCTCGGGCGCTTCGAGCCACTCGCCGGATTTCCCGGCCTTCCGCGCGCGCTCGCAGAGACTTTTTCCGAGCTGCGGCTCGCGGGCGTCGACGCCGGCGCGCTCGCGGCCGATGCGCTCGGCCGGCTGATGGAGATCTATCAGGAGGAGCTGGACCGCAACGGGCTGTGCGATCGCGCCGAAGTGCTGCGGATGGCAACCCGGCAGATCGAGGACGGGCTGGCCCCCGCGCTGACGGCAAAACCCGTGCTTGTGCTCGACGTGCAGCTCGCGTCGAGGCGCGAATCCGCGTTCATCTCAGCGCTGATCGCGCGCTCGCACAGCGCGCTGATGACCCTCGCGCAGGGCGATCAGAAGGCGACGCACGCCGCGAGCGCGTGCGGCCTCAAGCTCACCGACCTCGCCGCGCAGGGACCGCTCGCCCCCGTGCAGGAGCAGCTGTTTTCGAGCGATCCGGAGCGACGCGCCGAGGCCGGTGCGGTCACGCTGCTGTCTGCGCCGGGCGAGAGCCGTGAGTGCGTCGAGATCGCGCGCGCCATCAGCCTCGAGGCGGCGTCCGGGATGCGCTTCGATCGCATGGCCATCGCGGTGCACGCTCGCGAAGCCTACTACCCTGCCCTGCGTGAGGCCCTTCGACGCGCGCAGATCCCGGCGTGGTTTTCGGGCGGCGCGCAGGAGCCGGACGCCTCCGGGCGGGCGATCCTCGCGCTGCTCGCGTGCGCTGCAGAGGGACTGAGCGCTGCGCGATTTTCCGAGTTTCTGTCACTCGGCGCCCACCGATGGCCCGCCTGCGAGAGCAGCGCCGGGCTCGCGAGCAGGGGCCCCGGCGTGGACGCGGCCACGCGGGCGGACGTCGCCGACGAGGCCCCCGAAGGCGAAGCCGAAGGCGAGGCCCCCGCGCGCGCAGGTCGCGCCGCGACTGCTCGGCGATGGGAGGCCCTGCTCGTGGACGCGAAGGTGATCGGCGGGGTCGACCGGTTCCGCGATCGGCTCGCCCGCCACGCTGCGTCGCTTGAGGAGGCCCTCGCTCGCTTGCCGGCCGACGATGTTCAGGCGTCTGAACGTCTCGGGCGCGACGCGCGCGAGACGCGGGAGCTCAGCGCGTTCGCCACGCCGCTCATCGATGCGCTCGCGCGACTGCCCGCTGTGGCCACGTGGGGGCAGTGGTGCGCCGCTGTCGAAGAAATCGCGCGCATGGCCCTCGCGCGCCCCGAGCGCGCGCTCGAGGTCTTCGGCGACTTCGCGCCCATGGCGGCGCTCGGAGCTGTGACCTTCGCGCAGCTGCGACTCGCGCTCGCGCCCCGCCTCGCGTCTGCGCCTTGTGCAGAGCAGCCGTCGCGCCGCGGCAGGGTGTTTGTGGGAAGCGCCGACGAGCTGCGAGGGCTCGTCTTCGACGCGGTGTTCGTGCCCGGGCTCGCCGAGCGCGTGTTTCCCAAGGGCATCGCACAGGACCCTCTGCTGATGGACGACGCGCGCCGCGCGCTCGGAGCGGGTCTGCCGACCAACGAAGACCGATCCGAGCAGGAGCGACTCGCGCTCAGGCTGGCGATCGGCGCCGCGAGCACCAAGGTTGTCGCCACCTATCCGAGGCTCGACGCTACGCAGGGCAGGCCGCGCACACCCTCGTTTTACGCCCTCGATCTGGTCCGCGCCGCCGAAGGCTCGCTACCGAGCTACGCCGACGTCGCCTTGCGCGCGAGCGAGGCTGCCGGCGCCCGCATCGGCTGGCCCGCTCCCGCCCAGGCGGCGCTCGCGATCGACGACGCCGAGTACGATCTGGCCGTGCTTGAGCGCGTGCTGCGCTTGCCCGCGAGCGAAACCATCGGCGCCGCGCGATACCTGCTCACGTCGAACGTGCACCTCGGCCGCACGCTGCGCGCGCGCTGGATGCGCTGGGACAGCCGAAAATGGGAGCGCGCCGACGGGCTCGTCAACCCCGCGCCCGAGGCGATCGCGGCCCTCGCGGCGCACCAGCTCGCCACCCGCTCGTTCTCGCCGACCGCACTGCAGAACTTCGCGGGGTGCCCGTACCGGTTCATGCTTCACACCATCTACCGCTTTCAAAAGCGCGAGGAGCCTGACGCCCAGCTCGAGCTCGATGCGCTGCAGAAGGGCTCGCTGATGCACGAGACGCTCTTCGAGACGCTCGTGGCGTTGCGCGAAGAGGGCCTGCTGCCGGTCAACGCCGAGCGGCGCGCACGCGCGGGCGAAATCCTCGGGGCCCGCCTGAACGCGATCGCGAGCCGCTACCGCGAAGAGCTAAGCCCCGCGATCGAGCGCGTGTGGCACGACACGATCTCGGCCATCAAAGCCGACCTGACTGAGTGGTTGCAGCGCATGGAGCGACCCGAGGAAGCCCAGTGGGTGCCGACCCACTTCGAGCTGTCATTCGGCCTGAAAGACGGGAGATCGCAGCAAGACGCGATGAGCGTCGAGCGCGATCTTCCGCTTCGGTGCGGCGTTCGGTTTCGAGGATCGATCGACCTCGTCGAGCAGCGCGCGGACGGCGCCCTGCGCGCCACCGATTTCAAGAGCGGCAAGGTCCGCGCGACGGCCACCACCGTTATCGGCGGCGGCAAGACACTGCAGCCGGCCCTGTATGCGCTGGCGCTCGCCGAGCACCTCCCCGGAAGACCAATGTATTCTGCACGATTATACTACTGCACCTCGACCGGCGCGTATCAGTCGTTTCCCGCGCGCGCGGAGCTGTTCGACCTCGCCACCGCCGAGCGCGAGGCCGGCGTCGTGATCGCGGCGATCGGGGCGTCGCTGAGCGAGGGATTCCTTCCGGCCGCGCCGGCCGCCGGAGAGTGCGAGTGGTGCGATTTCAAGCGCGTGTGCGGTCCGTACGAGGAGCAGCGCACGCGGCTCAAGCCCAAAGACAAGCTCGCGAAGCTCATCACCCTGAGGAGCCGCGCGTGAGCCGGCCGCTGGTCGATCAGAGCGCGCGCGACGCCATTCGCGACTCCCTCGACGAGACGCTGGTCGTCGAGGCGGCCGCCGGCACCGGCAAGACGACGGCGCTGGTGGGGCGAATTCTGTCGCTGCTGCGCACCGGCTCCGCCCGCTTGTCGTCGATCGTCGCGGTCACCTTCACCGAGAAGGCCGCCGCCGAAATGAAGCTGCGGTTGCGCTCGGAAATCGACGCCGCGCGCATGGCCGCCGAGCCTTCGCGCAGAGCGCGGTTCGACCTCGCGCTGAGCGAGCTGGAGGTCGCGCACATCGGCACGATCCACTCGTTTTGTGCGCAGTTGCTGCGTGAGCGCCCCGTCGAAGCGAGGGTCGATCCGCGCTTCGTGACCGCAGACGAGTCGGGCCAGGAGGCGCTGTTCGACGAGGCGTTCGACCGCTGGTTTGCCCGCGTGCTGTCGGCCCCTCCTCCGGGCGTGGCGCGCGTGCTTCGAAAGCGCGGGCGCGAGCGTGACGGCGGCGGTCCGCGCACCATCCTGCGGAGCGCTGGGCTCGCGCTCATCGGACAGCGCGACTTCGACGGCGCGTGGGAGCGGCCGCCGTTCGCGCGCGAGGCCGAGCTCGACGCCGCGTTCGCGGAGCTTCAGGCGGTGGGCGCCTACTACGAGCGCGCCTACGATCGCGAGGCGTGGCTGGCCCAGAACCTGCGCGAGATCCACCGCACGTGCGCCGAAATCGCGCGGCGCGAAGAGGCCTCGGCGGCGGCGCGCGACTACGACGGCATCGAAGAAGAGCTGCGCCGCCTCTCGAAAGAGCGCACGTGGAAGTACGTCGGCGGCGGGCGGCAGTACGGCGAAGGGCTCGCGAAGCAGGCCGTGATCAACGCGCGTGACGCTGCGCGCGCGGCGCTCGAGGGCGTGCTCGCGAGGGCCGAGGCCGATCTCGCCGCGTGCCTGCACGCCGAGCTGCAGGAGCTGGTGGCCGACTATGCCGCGCTCAAAGACGCGAGCGGCAGCCTCGACTTTCTCGACCTGCTGGTGGTCGCGCGCGATCTCGTGGCCGGCGATCGCGCCGCGCGAGAGGCATTGCAGAGAAAATACACCCATATTCTGGTCGACGAATTTCAGGACACCGATCCGCTGCAGGCCGAGATCCTCCTGCTGCTCGCTGCCGATGATCCGTCCGAGAGCGACCACGCGCGCTGCCACGCCAGCCCTGGCAAGCTCTTCGTGGTGGGCGATCCGAAGCAGTCGATTTACCGGTTTCGCCGCGCCGACGTGACCCTCTATGAGCGCGTCAAGCAGCGCCTCGTGGCCGGCGGGGCGCGCGTGGTGCAGCTCTCGACGAGCTTCCGCAGCGCCCCTTCGTTGCAGCGCGCAGTCAACGCAGCGTTCGAGCGGCAGATGCGGGGCAGCAGCGACGGGAGCCAGGCCGGCTACGTCGCGCTCCAGCCCTTCCGCGACGAGATCACGACGCAGCCCACGCTGATCGCGCTGCCGGTACCGCGGCCGTATTCGGTCAACAGCGGCAAGGTGACCGGATACTGGATCGAGCAGTCGATTCCCGATGCGGTGGGCGCGTTCGTGCACTGGCTCACCACCGCGAGCGGGTGGACGATTCGCGACAAGCTCACCGGAGCCGCGACGCCCGTGCTCGCCCGCCATGTGTGCCTGCTCTTCAAGCGGTTCGTGAGCGCCGGCGAAGACGTGACCCGCCCGTACGTGCGCGCGCTCGAGCAGCGGCGCGTGCCGCACGTGCTCGTCGGAGGCCGGTCGCTCTACCAGCGCGAAGAGATCATCGCGCTGAAAAATGCGCTGCTCGCGGTCGAGTGGCCCGACGACGAGCTTTCGGTCTTCGCGACGCTGAAGGGTCCATTTTTCGCGCTCACCGACGACGCGCTGCTGGCGCACCGCGCGCGTCAGGGGAGCCTGCACCCGATGCGCGAAGCGAACGGGAGCGAGCTCACCGAGCTCACGCGCCCGGTCTTCGAGGCGCTGTCGCTGCTTGGAAGATTGCATACTGCACGCAATAAGAGACCCATCGCAGACACCCTCTCCGAGCTGCTCGAGCAAACGCGCGCGCACGCCGGCGTGGCGGTCTGGCCGACAGGAGAGCAGGCGCTCGCCAACCTGCTGCGACTGCTCGGCGACGCCGTTCGCTTCGAGAGCGCCGGCGCGACAAGCTTCCGCGGGTTCGTGCGCAAGCTCGAGCGCGACGAGGCAGTCGGAGGAGCCGCAGAGGCGCCGGTCGTCGAAGAGGGCACCGACGGCGTGCGCATCATGACCGTGCACAAAGCGAAGGGGCTCGAGTTTCCCGTCGTCATTTTGGTCGATCCGACCTGCCCCGCTTCGCACCGCGAGCCTTCGCGCTACGTCGACGCCGAGCGGCGCGTGTGGGCGCGACCGCTCGCCGGCTGCGCGCCCATCGAGCTGTCGCGGGCGCGCGAGGCGATGCAAAAGCACGACGAGGCCGAGGCTGTGCGACTGCTCTACGTCGCAGCCACGCGGGCGCGCGATCTGCTCGTGGTGCCCGGCGTGGGCGACGAGCGCATCGAGGGGTGGACGTCGGCGCTTTCGGGCGCGCTCTACCCGAAGCCGGAAGACTGGCGAAGCGCTCGCGCGGCCCCGGGCTGCCCTGCGTTCGGAGACGACAGCGTGCTCGAGCGGCCCGACAAGGCCGAGCGCAACCGCAACGCGTCGGTGAGACCGGGACTGCACACGCCCGACGTGGGCGATCACGACGTGGTCTGGTGGGATCCGCGCGCGCTCGCGCTCGACGCAGGGCGCGAAGCGGGGCTGCGTCATGCAAAGATATTGTCGGCCGACGACGCCGGGCAGCGCGACGTGACGGCCTCGGCGGAGCACGCCGCGTGGCGCTCGGCCCTCGAAGACGCTCGAACGCGCGGCGCCGAGCCGTCGCATCGCGTGCGCACCGTGACGGCATCGACCGCCGGGCAGCCGGCCCCCGCTGCGCCCGTGACCGTCGAGCGCACCAGCGATTCGCGACAGGGGCGCCCCCGCGGAAAGGCATTCGGCGTCCTCGTTCACGCGGTGCTCGCGTCGGTTCCGCTCGATGCAGGCGACGACGCGGTGGCCTGCGTCGCGCGCGCCGAGGGGCGTGTGCTCGGCGCAGACGACGAGGCAGTCGCGTGCGCGACCCGGGCCGCGATCGCCGCGCTCGCGCACCCGGTGCTGCGTGAAGCCGCAAAAAACGAGCACCGCCGCGAGTCGCCGGTCTCGTTTCGCGAAGAGGATGGCTCGCTTGTGGTCGGGACGCTCGACCTCGCGTACCGCGACGACGGCGGCTGGGTGGTGGTCGACTTCAAGACCGACGCCGAGGTCGATCTGCGGCGCGCGCACTACGAGGCGCAGGTTCGCGCCTACGCCCTCGCCGTTTCGCACGCCACAGGCGAAGCGGCGCGATGCGTATTGCTGCTCGTGTAGACAAAACGAAGAAGGAGGCGCCACTCTCGCCGAGCGGACGCCTCCTGTCTTCGTGAGCCTGCGCGCTGTCAGCGTTTCACTGACCGCGCGCTACTCGCACCGTGTCACTGGCAGAAGTTGGTCTGCTGGTTGCACATGCCCTGGCTGCAGGTGTTGTTCGCGCAGCAGCGATTGCCGGGCGTACCGCAGGTGGCGCAGACGTTCTGGGTGCAGATGAAGCCCGGGCCGCCGCAAGTGTTGTTCACGCAGCAGGCCTGACCCGCGCCGCCGCAGGTTCCGCACACGTTGTTGTTCGTGCAGCTGAGCCCGCCACCGCAAGCGTTGTTGTTGCAGCAAGTCTGACCCGCGCCGCCGCACTGCTGGCACACGTTGTTCTGACCGCAGCCGAAGCCCGCGCCGCACTGCTGCCCTGCGCAGCAGGTCTGACCCGCGCCGCCGCACTGCTGGCACACGTTGTTCTGACCGCAGCCGAGTCCGGCGCCGCAGCTCTGTCCCGAGCAGCACGTCTGACCAGCGCCGCCGCAGGCCACGCAAGTGCCGGGCTGGTTGTTCTGGCCAGGCTGGCATCGCGACGACGGAGCGCTGCAGGTGCCATTTTGGAGCTGATTTTGGCCGTAGCAGCACGACTGGCCGAGGCCGCCGCACATGCCGCACGCGCCGTTGGCGCACACCGGGCTGTTGTTCACGTTGGCGCAGTTCGAGCCGGCTGCCGTGCAAGTGCCCGTGCCATTGTTTCCGCCGCCGACGCAGCAGCCGCCGCCCGAGCAGGTGTTGAGCGAGCAGCAGGCCTGGCCTCCGGCGCCGCAGTTGGCGCAAACGCCCTGGCCCTGACCGGTGCACACTTCGTTCGCGTTGCAGGTGCGACCGGTGCAGCACGTCTGACCGGGGCCGCCGCAGGCCGTGCAGATGCCGGCGTTGCAGTTGGCGCCGCTCATGCAGGTGTTGCCCGCGCAGCAGGCTTGCGACACCGCGCCGCAAGTCGCGCCGTCGGGGAGCGTCCCCCCGCCGTCGGCGACCACGCTGCTGTCAGGCCCCGGCACAACGCTGCTGTCGGGGGTGACCGTGCCCGTGTCGGGCTCATTGTTGGTCGTGCCGTCGACCGTGGCTCCGCCGTCACTCAGCGGAATCGTGGTCTCGGTGTCGCCGCCACAAGCAGCTGCCACCGAGAGGAGCGCTGCGGCCAAAAAGCCAGTCAGACTACGGGAAATGTTAGAGTTCATTTCCAGCCTTGTACCGGCAAGCGTGCCCCATCAGGCAAGTTTCGTGAGGAGCGGGCCGCCGCTCGTCACACGCGCTTGCGCGGACGCGCCACGCCCCACGCGTCGAGCCAGCTGATGAGCGTGCGGCGCGGCATGCCGAGCGCGCGGGCGGCGACCGTCTGGTTGCCGTTGGCCTCAAGCAGCGCGCCCTCGACACGACGACGCTGGGTCGCGGCGATCTCGGCCCGCAGCCCATCCGCCGCGGGCGCGGGTGCCGCCGCCGCACGAACGAACGCGGGCAGGTGCGCGACCTCGACCCGGTCCCCGCAGTCGACCGCGGCCACTGCCTGCATCGCCGTGCGCAGGTCGCGAAGATTGCCCGGCCATCGGCAGCCCAGCAACTGCGCCTCCGCCTCGCGCGACAGGCTCGGCGCCGATTGGCCACGCGCGGCGCACGCCGACCTCAGAAAATGCACGGCGAGCGGCACAATCTCGAGCGGTCGCTCGCGCAGCGCCGGCACACGCAGCGTCACGCCGGCCAACCGGTAGAACAGGTCGGACCGAAAGCGCTTCTGCCGAACCCGCGCCTCGAAATCGAGCCCGGTCGTGGTGACGAAGCGAACGTCGATTTTCACGGGTCGTTCGCCGCCGACACGCGTGCACTCGTGCGTCTCGAGCACCCGAAGCAGCTTGAGCTGCATGTCCTCGGACAGGTCGCCCACGTGGGTGAGCAGCACGGTGCCGCCTTGCGCCATTTCGAGCACGCCGGGCTCCGCGACAGCGCCAGCAGGCTCGCTGCCGAACAGAGCGACCTCCAATTGAGCGTCGGGGCGGAGCGCGCAGTTCACCGCCACGAGCGGCGACCGGGAGGAGCCGCGATGAACCACTCCCGCGACGGCGACTTTTCCCGTCCCGAGCTCCCCGCAGATGAGAACGTTCATCGACTGCGTGCCTGCCGAGCGCGCATGTTCGTAGAGGTGCTCCATCACTGGATCGCGAATGATGAGCTCCGAGTCACCCGGCGTCTCTCCTCGCCTCGGCAGCGCGCCGGCGAACGAGAGCGGCGCGTGCCAGACAACGATGGCGTCGCCGAGCGTAACGACCTGCCCTGCACCGACAGGGGCCGGCAAGCGGGCCTGTAGCCGAGCACCGGCCACGAACGTGCCGTTATGGCTGCCCATATCTTCGACCGAGAGCCCGGCGGCGACCTTCAGCCTGGCGTGCCTGCGTGACACCGAAACGTGCGGAATGTGGAGATCACACCGCTCGTCGCGGCCGAGCGTCAAGGTGGCGCCCGGCGCGAGCGCGAAGTCGAGGAAACCGCCCGGCCAGTACGCGCGCAGCGCTCCCGCCGGACCTCGATCGGGGGGCGAAGCCGCCGGAGCCGTCGAGATCTCATCGCGCGGCCCACGCCGCTCCCGCTTCCCCTCCATACAAACTCCCCCCCGCTCGCTGAGCCCGCCGTCTGCGAGCGCGAGCCAAAACCCCGCGGGAGAGCCTACCTCACAACGGCAAGAGACGACAGCGTGTCATCCCAAATTCGTCACATCGCGCAGAACCTGCACAACTGAGAGCCTCCCGAAAACGGCCTACGCTGTCGCGCTCAGAGAGACGCTCAGATACGCTCACTCAACAACGTGGGAGGCGCCGCTCGCTTGCAAAGCGCAGTCACCGTGGCCCGCCCGAAGGGTCGACCCGAGCGCCCCCACCTGGCGCACCGGCCCCGGTTCACTTGAAGCAGTAATTCACGCCGGAGCAGTTGTCGGAGCAGTACGCGGACTCCGAGCAGTTCGAAGACCCACAGTTGTAGTTCGAGTTCACCTTCACCGTGTCGGCCACGACCTTGCAGCCGCCAACACCCCAAACGGTCGTGTTGGCCTGACGGTTCGGCGCGTTGCTCACCGTCGAGCACTGGTAGGTCGAAGCGACGCCACCGAACACCACTGCGCAGGCCTCCTGGCACGTATAGGTGGGGGGATTGCTCCCCCACGCGGGGCCCTGATTGACGTTATAGGAGCCCACAAGCGCGATCGACGCGCACGAGCCGCTCGTGCAGGCGTTGTTGCAAACCTTGCCGCACGAGCCGCAGTTTTTGGGGTCGTTCGACACGTTGACCTCACAACCGTTCGAGGCCACGAGATCGCAATCGGCGAACCCGGGCGCGCAAATGAGGGCACAGCTGCCCGACGTGCACACCGCTGTCGCGTTCGGACCAGCCGCGCAGGCCTTGCCGCAACTGCCGCAGTTCTGCGGGTCGTTCTTCGTGTCCGCGCAGTACGGAGCCCCGCCGTCACCCGACGGGCACTGGGTGAGCGCGCCCCCGCACGTGGTGACACACGCGCCGCTGGCGCACTGCTGGCCGGCCCCACACTGCACGCCGCAGCTGCCGCAGTTCGCGTTGTCGGTCGGAAGGTTGGCGCAGTAGGGAGCGCCGCCGTCACCCGGAGTGCACTGAGACATCCCGGCTCCGCACGTGGTGACGCAGGCTCCGTTCGCGCACTGCTTGCCCCCGCCGCAGGTGACGCCGCACGCGCCGCAGTTCACGTTGTCGGACTTGAGGTTCGCGCAGGTGCCGGAGGGCGGATTGGAGCCCCCATCGGAAGGACCGGCGTCTGCGGGGGACTGGGAACACAGGGTGAGCCCCGACTGGCACGTGAGCCCGCACTTGCCACCGCTGCACACTTGCCCCGCTCCGCAGAGCACGCCGCATCCGCCGCAGTTGGCGTTGTCGGTCTGGGGGTTGACGCACGAGCTGCCGCAGCGCGTCTGGGTCTTGTCGCACGACGAGCCGCACTTGCCCGACGAGCACACTTCGCCGGCCGCGCACTTCGTTCCGCACGCGCCGCAGTTGAGTGCGTCGACTTGCGTATCGTTGCAAGTGGCGCCGCACAGGGTGGTGCCGCCGCCGCACGACGAAGCGCAGGCCCCGCGGGAGCACACTTCTCCCGCTTTGCATGCCGCACCGCACGCGCCGCAGTTCGCGTTGTCGGACGCCAGCTCGACGCATCCACCGCCGCACGAAGCAGCCGTCGCGCTGCACGTCGGCGTGCCCGATCCGGACGTCGTCGCGTTGCTGCCTGTCGCGCACGCGGCGGTCACCGCTACGCCCACTGCCGAAACGAACGCCACCGTGAGCCACGAGCTACGCATGAAGACTGCCTCCGCGACCGTCCAGCTTACAGGCAGTCGCGCTGCCGTGCGCACGCTAAATTCGAGGCGCTAACCCGCCGCGCGAACGAGGAGCGGCTCGAGGTCGGCCGAAGCCATGGGGCGCGAAAACAAGTACCCTTGCGCGTAGTCGCGGCCCGCGGCCAGAAGCAGCGCGCGCTGGGCTTCGGTCTCGACGCCCTCGGCGACGACCTTCATGCCGAGCTCGTGGGCCATCACGATGATGGCCTTGCAGAGCGACAGGTGCTTGCTGGCAGCCCCCATCTCGCGCACGAACGACTGATCAATCTTCACGTAGTCGATGGGATATTTGTGAAGGTAGGCGAGGGCCGAGTATCCCGTTCCGAAGTCGTCGAGCGACACGCCGATGCCCGCGCTGCGAAGCGCGTCGAGGTGCTGCGCCACTCCGCGGGCGTCGTCGATGAGCAGCCCTTCGGTGATCTCGAGCACGATCGCGTCGCCGGCGAGGCCGCGGTCACTGAGGTGTTTGGGCCAAAAAATTCGGTCGCTGCCCTCGACGCGAAACTGCGCCGGCGAGCGGTTGACGCTGATTTGAAAGCGTTCGGTGTGGGCCTCGCGCCAGCGCGTGACCTGATCGACCGCCTCGCGAAAGACCCAGTCGCCGATGTCATGAATGAGCCCGGTAGCCTCGGCGATCGGAATGAACACCGCGGGGCTGATGAGGCCGCGCGTCGGGTGGTACCAGCGGACGAGCGCCTCGGCCTTGTGAATGGCGCCGGTGGCGAGCTCCACGATCGGCTGGTAGTGCACCCGCAGCTGGCCGCCGCTGATGGCGGTGCGCAAATCGTGGGCGAGGCGCGCGCGCTGCTCGGCGTCTTCGTGAAGCTTCGCTGTAAAATACACGCAACGGTTGCGGCCGGACTCTTTCGCGACAAACAGCGCCTGATCGGCGTGCCTCAGGAGATCCTCGGCCGCGGCGCCGTCGGCGGGATAAAGCGAAACGCCGATGCTGGCCGAAGCGAATATCTGCTCTTCGCCCAGCACGAAGGCCTCGGCGAGGCGGTGGTTGATCGCCGCTGCGATGCGATCGACCGCAGCGCGATCCGACACGTCTCCGAGCACGAGAATGAACTCATCGCTGCCAAAGCGAGCGAGCGTGTCGGAGGCCCGCACGCACGTGCGAATGCGCGCGACAGCCTCAATAAGCACCAGATCGCCCTTGCCGTGGCCGAGGGTGTCGTTGACTTCCTTGAAATGGTCGAGGTCGACGAAGAGCACCGCGACTTCGCTCTTGTCGCGCTCGGCCTTCTTCAGCGCCTGATTCAAGCGATCGGTCAGCAGCCTGCGGTTGGGCAGACCGGTGAGCTCGTCGAACAGCGCGAGCCGGTGGACGCGGTCAGCCTGCGCGCGCGCGTCTTCGAGGAGACGGTCTTCAATGATGCGGGCGCTGACGAGAATCACGAGGATGAGCGCCGAGATCAAAAGCGGCGCGGGCGTGTGAAGGGCGCGGTGCCCCCCGTGAAGGAGCGCGGCCCACGCCGCGGTAAGCGCCGCCACGAACAACGACCACCGCAAGTTCGAGGTCGCGAAGGCGAGCAGTGTGGGCAGCCACACGACCTGGGGAATGTTGGTGTCGAACGCGTCGGTCCGAACCGACGGCAGCAGTACGATGACGAGCACCAGCGTGGCGGCGCGCACGGCCCATGCGGCGCCGCGGCGGTAGCACTCGGCGAGCACCGCGAGCGCAAGGGTGGAGAGCGAAACGCAGACCGCAATCGTAGTCGGCGCCCTGTGAGGCTGCCCGACTGCGAAGGCCGTCCAGCCGAGCGCGTGCGCGACCGCCACCATGGAGATGACGCCGCCGATCGCGACGACGATCATCAGCATAATCGTGGTCACACGGTGCTGGAACGGAGACGGCCCGAGCGGAGCACCGGGCGCTTCGGGGACGCGTTCGTTCATCATGACCGGAGCGCTGAGCAAATCGTGAGCAGGCTCAAGCGCCGAAAGATACCAGCGCCGCGGCGGCACCGTCAACTTGCCCCCGGTCCGGAAGCGCTCCAATCACAGCGCGAACTCAGCCCTCGGGCGCTTTAGCAGGGTGTTGAAAAACACCCTGATAGTAATTGGCGAAGCCAATTGCGTGGGGTGGGGACCCCGAAAAACCGCGTTTTTCGGGGCGGGGAGGTGCATACCTCCCCGAGATGAAAGGCTAGCAGGCCGTTCTTCAACGGCCTGTTA
>CANJCO010000068.1 GCA_947473045.1 Myxococcales bacterium
AGCAGGCCGTTGAAGAACGGCCTGCTAGCCTTTCATCTCGGGGAGGTATGCACCTCCCCGCCCCGAAAAACGCGGTTTTTCGGGGTCCCCACCCCACGCAATTGGCTTCGCCAATTACTATCAGGGTGTTTTTCAACACCCTGCTAGCGCTAGCAGCGGGCGTTTGCTTAGCCGTTGCGCCGCGCGCGCCACCTGCGCTTCACTGGCGGGATGACCTCTCCCATCCGCGTAGAGCAACGAGGCACTGTCGCCGTCTGGACGATCGACCGCGAGGCGCGCATGAACAGCCTGTCGCGCGACACCCTGCTGGCCTTCGGGCGCCTGACCCGCGAGGCCCTTGAAAACAGCTCGATTCGCGCGATCGTCATCACCGGCGCGGGAGATAAAGCGTTCTGCGCGGGCGCTGACTTGAAAGAGCGGCAGGGCATGTCCGACAACGACGTGCGCCGTCAGGTCGAGCTCTACCGGTCGGAGCTCGGGCCGCTCGACCGCTCACCCAAGCCGGTCGTGGCGGCGCTCAACGGCGTCGCGTTCGGAGGCGGTCTCGAGCTTGCCCTCGTCTGCGACCTGCGGGTGGCCGCGTCGCACGCGCAGGTCGCGCTGCCGGAGACCACGCTCGGCATCATCCCTGGCGCGGGAGGCACCCAGCGTCTGCCGCGCATCGTCGGCGAGGCGCGCGCGAAGGAGATGATTCTGCTCGGCCGAAGGCTCGGGGCCGAAGAGGCGCTCGCGTGGGGCCTCGTAAACCGCATCACGCCGGGCGGCACGTCGGTCGTCGATGACGCGGTTGCGTGGATCGCTCCGATTGCGGGCGGCGCACCGATTGCGCAAGCAGCTGCCCTCGAAGCGATCGATCGCTCGTTCGACGCGACGCTCGAACAGGGGCTCGAGCTTGAGAAAGTCAGCTACGATAAAGTGCTCGTCAGCGAAGATCGCCTCGAAGCGCTCAAGGCGTTCGCCGACAAGCGCAAACCCGAGTTTCGAGGGCGCTGACCGCGGGTGCGCGGGCGTGGTAAGCCAACCGCCCATGTCGCGCATCTTCGAAGACAACAGCAAGTCGATCGGAAACACCCCACTCGTCCGCATCGGTCGCATGGCCGCCGGCCTCGGCGCCACCGTCCTCGCCAAGATTGAGGGACGAAACCCCGCCTATTCGGTGAAGTGCCGCATCGGCGCCAGCATGGTGTGGGACGCCGAGGCCCGCGGCCTGCTCTCGCCCGGCAAGACCATCGTCGAGGCGACGAGCGGAAATACGGGCATCGCGCTGGCGTTCGCGGCGGCGTCGCGGGGCTACCGCTGCATTCTGACCATGCCCGAGACGATGACCCTCGAGCGACGCAAGGTGCTCGTGGCGTTTGGAGCCGAGCTCGTGCTCACCCCGGGCCCCCTCGGCATGAAGGGCGCTGTGGCGAGAGCCGAAGAAATCGCCGCGGCCGATCCCGACACGTTCGTGGTCATGCGGCAGTTTGAAAACCCCGCCAACCCGCGCATTCACGAGCAGACCACGGGCCCTGAAATCTGGGATGACACAGACGGCGCCGTAGACGTGTTCGTGGCGGGCGTTGGCACCGGCGGAACGATCACTGGCGTGAGCCGCTACATCAAGCACGCGCGCGGCAAAGCGATCACCTCTATCGCGGTCGAGCCCGTGCACTCGCCTGTCATCACCCAGACCCTTCAGGGCCAGCCGCTCGCTCCGGCACCCCACAAAATTCAGGGAATCGGCGCCGGGTTCGTCCCGCAGAACCTCGACCTGTCGATCGTCGACCGGGTCGAACAGGTCACCAACGACGAGGCCATCGCCACGGCGCGTCGCCTCGCGCGCGAAGAGGGCATTCTGTGCGGCATCTCCTGCGGCGCGGCCATGGCGGTCGCGCTTCGCGTTGCCGCGGAGCCTGCGATGGCGGGCAAGACCATCGTGGTCGTGCTGCCCGACGCCGGCGAGCGCTACCTCTCGGGAGCGCTGTTCGAGGGCATGTTCTCCGAAGTCGAGCGGGCCACCGCGGCGCCTCCCGTCGCCCCGTGAGTGAGCGCGAAGCCGAACTCGCCGCGCTGTCTGACGCGCTGCTTAAAAGCTACGGCAGCGACGCGCGCGCGCAGCGCATCGGGCGGAGCTATCTCCCGTCGCGCGACGCGATCGTCTCGCTGATCGACCCTCTGTTGCAGCTGTTTTATCCGGGCTATTTCGGCAAGAACAACGTCGCTTCGGCCGATCTCGCAGCGCACACCCGCGCGCTGCTCGGCTCGGTGCGCGACGTCTTCGAGCGCCAAATCGAGATGTGCCTCTGCCACGCGGTCGAGGGCGACGCCGAGCTCGTCGCGTCGAGCACTCCAGATGCGTGTAAACCGCACGCAATCAAGCTGACCCGCATGCTCCTCGCCAGGCTCCCCGACATTCGCGCGACGCTCATCAGCGACGTGCAGGCCGCGTTCGACGGCGATCCGGCCGCCACGAGCCTCGACGAGGTCATCCTGGCGTATCCTGGGCTGCTTGCAGTCACCGTCTACCGCGTGGCGCACGAGCTGTATGTCATGGGCGTTCCCCTCATGCCGCGCATCCTCACCGAGTGGGCGCACTCCCGCACCGGCGCAGACATTCATCCAGGCGCCGAAATTGGCCCGAGCTTCTTCGTCGACCACGCCACCGGCGTCGTCGTGGGCGAGACGACGCGCATCGGAGCCTTCGTGAAGCTCTATCAGGGAGTCACACTCGGCGCGATCTCCCATCCGCGCGACGCCAACGGTCGCATCATCCGAAGCACGAAGCGACATCCCAACGTCGAAGACGACGTGACCGTCTATGCAAACGCGACCGTGCTGGGCGGGCTGACTACGGTGGGCGCGGGAAGCGTCGTCGGCGGGTCGGTGTTTCTCACGCAGAGCGTTCCGCAGGGGTCGCGCGTGGCGATCAAGCCGCCCGAGCTGCGCGTCGTGTCTCCGGACGCACCTGCGCAGAACGAGCCTTGAGCGCCGCTATTTCGAGGCCGCGATGCGCGAAGCCATGAGGTGCGACAGGCCGTAGATCGACTCCTGCGGGTTGACGCCCAGGCTCGTCGGAAACACCGAGCCGTCGATCACGTGCAGGTTCTCGATGGTGTGATGTCGCAGGTCGGAGCTGCGCACGACGCTGACCGCGGGATCGTCTCCCATTGGGCACCCTCCCATTTGATGCGCGGTGAACACCGGCACGCAGCCGATCTCCCACCGCGCCGCGTCGATCGCCGCCTCGTCGAGCTTGCCTTCCAGGACGACGGGCCGCTCGTGCAGGGTCATGACCTTGCGCGCGCCGGAGGCGAACTGCGCCTCGGCGAGCCGCTTCTGCGCGAAACGGAACGCGCTCCACATCTTCGGGGTGATCGCGTAGTCGAGTAGCGGAGCGCCGCTGCTTCGGAGCGTGACGCGGCCGCCGGGGAGGTCGTCATGAAAGCCGTCGATGCCGATCGCGATGTGCGTCGCGGTGTGGGCGACCTGCCGCATGAAGTCGGCGTGCGACGAGCCGTAGCCCGGAGCGGCCGTGCTCGCCAGGCCCGGGTACCAGGGGGCGGCCTCGAGGAAGAAGCCCATCTCGTCGCCGCGATGGGCGAAGTGGTGGCTCGCTGCGCTCTGCGGGGCTCCCCGCTGCGGCTCGATCGGCTCGTCGTACAGGGCCGAGCTGCCGATGACGGGATGCAGGAAGGTGCGTGCCCCGACGAGGCCGCCGGAGTCGAGCCCCGACCGCAGCAGAAGGGCCGGCGAGTTGATGGCGCCTCCGCTCACGATGAAGCGCCGCGCGGTCACGGTGAATGACTTGCCGGTGGCGCTCCGGCCCTCTGCGTCGAGGAGGGTGCCGCGCACGCGGGCGATGGCGCCTCCGGCGCGCTCGAGCTTGTCGGCCCGCGCTCGAAACAGCAGCCGCGCGCCCGCATCGAGGGCGTCGGGAATCATCGTGACCAGCATCGAGCGCTTGGCGTTGACGGGACATCCCAGGTGACAAAATCCGGACTGGAGACACCCAAATACGTTGCGCCGCAGGGTGTCGACCTCCCATCCCAGCTTCTTGCACCCGTCGTAGAGCGTTCGGTTGTTTGCGTTGAGCGAGTCGTACGGCACCTTGGCGATGGCCAGCCTGCGCTCGATGGCCTCGTAGTGCGGGATGAGGTCGGCGTATGCGAAGCCGCCGACGGCGTGCTTTTTGTGCCAGTGATCGACGACGTCCTCGGGGGTGCGAAAGCTGGTCGTCCAGTTGACGACCGTGGTTCCTCCCACGGCCTTGCCCTGAAGCACTGAAATGCCGGCGTCCTTCGTCGTGCGGGTCATGCCCTCCTGGTAGAGGCGGGGCTCGGTGTCGCGCTCGCGGGCGGTGAAATCCGCGCTCGTGTAGTACCCGCCCTCCTCGAGCAGCACGACGGTCTTGCCCGACCGCGCGAAGATTGAAGCGGCCACGGCGCCGCCCGCCCCGGTGCCGATGATGCAAATGTCGGCATCGAGCGTGACGTCGGCGGCCTGCGCGGACCCGTCGAGCACCCCGGCTCCCGCGCGAATCGTCTTGAGGCTCCTCATGAGCCTCGCACCTTGTTTTGAGCCTCGATCCACTCCGGCGTGCCGATCTCGGGATCGTCATAGGCGGCTGCGTTCAGACCCGAGGGCGGCGCGTATCGCAGCTCGGGCCAGCTCGACTCCTGAACGTAAAACGACGCGAGGCAGAGCTTGCGGAGCGCCTGATACCCGGTGCGGCGCACCACGAGGCGGCTGGTTCGCCACGATTCGAGCGCAGCGTCCTGCGCGCTGGGTGACAGCCTCGTAAAGGGCGTCAGCCGCAGGTCGAACACAAAGCCGGCGAGCGCATTTTCGAACAAGCCCAGCAGCGCGCGCACATCGGATTGAGTCTCAGCAAGCGCATACGACAGCGCCCGATCGACGCCGTGAGCGATCGCCACCGGATCGGCGCCCGCTGCCGTGACGATGCGCGCTGCGACCGCCACAAGGACCTGAAAGGCCCTGCCATCGAGCGCGAGGAGCGGCGCGGTCGGCGCTCCGCCTGCGCGCGAGGGGGGATAGAGCGCGAGGCCTGATCCGCCGAGCAGCAGCAGCGCGCCGCCCGCGAGCCCCAGCTTGAGCACCCGCCTGCGCGACGTTGTGGGGGCCGCTACTTTCGATTCGACGCTGCTCATGGCTTCCATTTGCTCGAGCGCCGGCTCGCGCCTTTCCAGCCGCCGCCCTGGGGCTTCTTCTGCGCCCCCGCCGCCGCCTTTTTTGGCTTCTTGGCATACGGATCAAAGCCGCTGTCGTCGGGCTGAGCCGGTCCGCCTTCGCTCTCGAGTCGCTTGATCTGGTCGCGCAGGCGGGCAGCCTTTTCGAACTCGAGACTCTCGGCCGCGATGAACATCTCGGCGCGCAGCTCGCGCAGCCGCTCGCCCGGATCGACCTCACCGTGGGCGCCGCCGCCGCCAGCCTTCGTGCGCGGCACGTCGTAGTAGTCATTGGTGCCCGAGGCCGGGTTCATCGACATAACCGCGCGCACCACGGTCTTCGGAACGATGCCGTGCTCGGTGTTGTACGCGGTCTGAATGACGCGCCGCCGCTCAGTCTCGTCCATCGCGCGCTTCATCGCGGCCGTGACCCGGTCGGCATACATGATCACGCGCCCGTTGATGTTGCGGGCGGCGCGTCCGATGGTCTGAATCAGCGCTCGCGGACTGCGCAGAAACCCCTCTTTGTCGGCGTCGAAGATCGCCACCAGTGACACTTCGGGCAAATCGAGGCCTTCGCGCAGCAGGTTGATGCCCACCAGCACGTCGAACTCGCCCAGCCGCAAGTCGCGAAGAATGTCGATGCGTTCGAGGGTGTCGACATCGGAGTGCAAATACCGAATGCGCACCCCAAGCTCGCGGTAGTAGTCGGTGAGATCCTCCGCCATACGCTTGGTTAGCGTGGTGCACAGCACGCGCTCATCGCGCTTGGCGCGCTCGCGGATCTCGGCGAGGAGGTCGTCGACCTGTCCGCCCGCAGGTCGCATTTCGATGACCGGATCGATGAGGCCGGTGGGGCGAATCACCTGCTCGACGAATACGCCTTTGGTCTGCTCGAGCTCGTAGTCGCCGGGCGTCGCCGATACGTAAATGGTGTTCTTCATGCGCGCCTCGAACTCGGCGAACTGAAGCGGCCGGTTGTCGAGCGCCGAGGGAAGGCGAAACCCGTATTCGACGAGCGTCTCCTTGCGCGCGCGGTCTCCGCGATACATCGCCGAAACTTGAGGAACGGTCTGGTGCGACTCATCGAGAATCATCAAAAAATCGCTGGGAAAATAGTCGAGCAGGGTGGGAGGCGGCTCCCCGGCCTTGCGGCCTGACAGGTGGCGCGAGTAGTTCTCGATGCCGTTGCAGAACCCCATCTGCTCCATCATCTCAATATCGTAGAGCGTGCGCTGCTCGAGCCGCTGCTTTTCGAGAAATCGCCCGGCTTTGTCGTAGAATTCGAGCCGCTCGCGCAGCTCTTCGCGAATCGAGCCGATGGCGCGCCGCATTTGCTCCTGCGGCGTCACGTAGTGCGAGCTCGGATATATGGCGTACCGGTCGAGCGTGCCCTTTACGCGACCCCGAAGCGGGTCCACCTCCTTGATGGCCTCGATGGTATCGCCGAAGAACTCGACGCGGATCGCGGTCTCCTGCTCATAGGCCGGAAAGACCTCAACGATGTCGCCGCGTACGCGAAACGTACTGCGGTGAAAGTCGGTATCGTTTCGCTCGTATTGAATGTCGACGAGCCGGCGCAGCAGGGCGTCGCGGGGCATCTCCTCTCCGACCTTCAAGTCGATGAGCAGGCCGTGGTAGCTCTCGGCAGTGCCCATTCCGTAAATGCACGATACGGAGGCCACGATGATGACGTCACGGCGTGACAGCAGGGCGTGCGTCGCCGAGTGGCGCATTCGGTCAATCGCGTCGTTGATAATCGAGTCTTTGTCGATGAAGGTGTCGCTCGCCGGCACGTACGCTTCAGGCTGATAGTAGTCGTAGTAACTGACGAAATACTCGACCGCGTTCTCCCCGAACAGCTCGCGCATC
The DNA here is from genome assembly GCA_947473045.1 of Myxococcales bacterium. Lineage (GTDB taxonomy): Bacteria > Myxococcota_A > Polyangia > Polyangiales > Polyangiaceae > JANYHY01. The sequence continues at coordinate 7,041 of CANJCO010000068.1, forward strand.
TCGCCGTAGAGCTGCGCTGCGAGCGTCTTGTTCGGAGCGAGGATGAGCGCAGGCCGCTGCGTCTTTTCGATGACGTTGGCGATCGTGAACGTCTTGCCTGACCCCGTGATGCCGAGCAGCACCTGATGCGGCAGGTTTTGCTCGAGCCCGGCGACGAGCTCGCGAATCGCCGTGGGCTGGTCGCCGCGCGGTTCGAAGGGCGTTGTGAGCTTAAAGAGGGGCGAAGACACTTGCCCTCACGATTGCGTCTATCGGCCCGCTACGCAAGCGCTGAGCGCTTCTGCGCGCGACCCCAGCGGGCGCGGCGTGGCTTCCATCCCGGGCGGCCGTGGCCTAAGCGTCACGGTCCCATGTCGCTCGAAAAGAAACTCGAAGAAACTCTGCAGCGCGTCGAAAGAGGCGGCCAGCCCAAGTACCACCAGAAGAACGCCGAGGCCGGCAAGCTCTTCGCGCGTGACCGCATCGCGCTGCTGGTCGATGCCGGATCGTTCGTCGAGGACGACGCGCTCGCAAACGCGCTCGACGCAGACCTTCCCGCCGACGGCGTGGTCACCGGCACGGCGAAGGTCGCAGGCCGGCTGGTGGCGCTCATGGCGAACGACTCGACCATCAAGGCGGGCTCGTGGGGCAAGCGCACCGTCGAAAAGATTCTTCGCGTGCAGGAGGTCGCCACGCGGCTTCGCTGCCCGATGCTCTACCTTGTCGACTCAGCCGGCGCGCGGATCACCGATCAGATCGAGATGTTTCCGGGCCGTCGCGGCGCTGGTCGGATTTTCTACAACCAGGTTCAGCTCTCCGGGCAGGTGCCGCAAGTGTGCCTGCTGTTCGGGCCGAGCGCAGCCGGCGGCGCGTATATCCCCGCGTTCTGCGACATCGTCGTCATGGTCGACAAGAACGCCAGCATGTATCTGGGCTCGCCGCGCATGGCCGAGATGGTCATCGGCGAGAAGGTCACCCTCGAAGAGATGGGCGGCGCGAAGATGCACTGCTCGGTGTCGGGCTGCGGCGACGTGCTCGTCAAGACCGAGCAGGAGGCCATCGCCTTTTGCCAACGCTATTTGTCGTATTTCCCCGAAAACGAATCCCAACTTCCTCCGCGCGCAGCTTCAGTCCCGCCAAAGAAGAGCGGCAAACGTTTCGAAGAGATCATCCCTGCCGACGAGAACAAGTTCTTCGACATGATGTCGATTGTTCATGAGCTCATCGACGAGGGCAGCTGGTGCGAAATCAAGGCGCTCTTCGCCAGAGAAATGCTCACCGGACTGGCGCGAATCGACGGGCGCGTGGTCGGAATCGTCGCCAATCAGCCCAAGTGGCTCGGCGGAGTCCTGTTCGTCGACTCGGCTGACAAAGCGGCGCGTTTCATCTGGCTCTGCGACGCGTTCAACATTCCGCTCCTGTACCTGGCCGACGTACCGGGCTTCATGATCGGCACCAAGGTCGAAAAGCAGGGGATCATCCGTGCCGGCGCCAAGATGATCGCCGCGGTCAGCGAGGCCACGGTGCCGAAGCTGAGCGTGGTGATCCGAAAGGCCTACGGCGCGGGCCTCTACGCGATGTGCGGCCCCGCCTTCGAGCCCGACGCCTGCATCGCGCTGCCGAGCGCCTCGATCGCCGTCATGGGGCCGCAGGCCGCCGTGAACGCTGTATACTACAACAAAATCCAGGAAGTCCCGGCTGGGCCCGAGCGCGACGCGTTCGTCGCCAATCTGCGGCAGGAATACCGGGAAGGTGTGGACCTCATGAAGCTCGCCAGCGAGATGGTGCTCGACGCCGTCATTCCGGGCGAGCGCCTCCGCGACGAGCTCGCGCGCCGCTACGAGCGTCTCGAGCAAAAGGTCTCGGTGCGCCCCCGCCGCAAGCACATGGTCCCGCCGGTCTGAGCGCGACCTCTCCGCCTCGGGCCCGTTTCCAATGCGCGCCGCGCGGGGGCTTGTTGGCGCGCGCGGCCAGTGCGACCATCGCGCAATGGTCCCCCGCTTCGTTCGCTCCAGCCCCGCCCGCGTCGCCCTGCCGGCGACCGTGGCGGCTGTAATCGCTCTGCTCTGCGCCGCCGCGTGCGACAGCACCACCGCCCCGCCCGCGACGACTCTGAAGCCGCCGGCGCCCGCGCCGATCGCGTGCACGCCCGTCGCGCTCACGCCGCCGGGCACAGGGTTCTTCAACGACATCTCCGCGTCTTCGGGCATTCAGAAGAACAACTTCACCCCGACTCCGACGCCGCCCATCCCGATCAACGATCACAGCCGCCTGGCCTTCGTCGATATCGACGGCGACGGCTTCGACGACATCGTGGCGCACAGCCTGTTTCCCAATCCGCAGGCGGGAGTGCCGTTCGAGCACCTGATTTTTCGCAATCAGCACGACAAGACGTTTGCCGACTTCTCGGGCGAGTCCGGGCTGCAGCACGTGCAGGCGGCGTTTTTTACGTTTGGCGACGTCGACAACGACGGCGATCAGGACTGCTTCGCGGGGCTCGACGTGGCGCTCACCGGCGAGACGTCGTCGCTGTGGCTCAACGACGGCAAAGGGCATTTCACGCGTAAGATCGGCTCGGGGCTCGAGGCCGCCGCGCAGTCGGCAAACGCCGTGTTCGCCGATGTGAACAACGACGGCGTGCTCGACCTGTATTCCGGCAACGGCAGCAGCATCGCCGGCGTGCCGGACCAGCTCTTTTTCGGGGGCGGCGACGGCACGTTCACCAACATGTCGAAGAACCTGCTCGGAAACCCCGCGCAGCCGACCAACGGCGTGGTGGCCTGCGACTACGACAACGACGGCGATCAGGATCTGTTCGTCTCGACCTACGGCGTGTCGATCAAGCTCGGTTGGAACGTGCTTTGGGAGAACGACGGCGCCGGGGTGTTTACCAACGTAGCCGTAGCCCGCGGATTCCACGCGCAGCCGACTGGCAATTATGATTTGGCGACGACCGGCAATGGCAAAGATCCGCAGCCGGGAGATCCGGCGGCCTACGTTGGGTCGAACGGATTCGGAATTGATTGTCAGGACGTCGACGGCGACGGCCAGATGGATATCTGGCTCGCGGCGATATCGCACCCTGTCGACAGCGATTTCTCGCGGAAATGGAGCGATCCGTCCCAGCTGCTCATCAATCAGGGAGAGGCCGGAGGGTACGGCTTCAAGAACGAGTTTCAGCAGCGCGGCCTGCCCTTCAACGAGGGTGACATCGACGCGGCCGCCGTCGATTTCGACAATGATGGCCTCATCGATTTGTCCGTCACGCGCGACAAGAAGTACGAGCCCAATTACTTCGCCTACGATCAGCGCGCGTGGCTGGGCCTGTTCCATCAGGAGCCGGGCGGTCAGTTCACCAGCTTGGGCAAGGTCAGCGGCATCAACGATCCGACCGCAGCGACCGATCGCGTTAAGGCGGGCCAGAATTTGTCGTGGGCCGACATCGACGCCGACGGCGATCTCGACCTGCTCGTCGGAGGCCGCGACAACGGCGGCGGAGGGCGCGCCAACTACTTGTTCGAAAACACGGTCGGAGACAAAAATGGGTGGGTGCGCGTGCGCCTCCGCGGCGACGGAGTGGCCGTCAACCGCGACGCCATCGGAGCGCGCGTGACGCTCTCCGTCGGTGGCAAGCCCATGGTTCGCGAGGTGAAATCGAGCCGCGGCACCTACAGCTCCGCCGACGGACGGGCGCTCCTGTTCGGGCTCGGTGAGGCCGGCTGCGTAGGGACGCAGTCGCAAGTCGCCCTCGAAGTGCGCTGGCCGAACGGAGAAAAGCTCGCGCTCGCGCAGGGGTCGTTCGCGCTCGGTCAGACTCTGGAGCTGACGTACCCGTGCGGGACGGCCGCGGCGTGCGCGTCCGACGCAGGGGCGCGATAGGGAAGGTCGCTCGCATTCGCTCACGCGCTGGCGACCCCTTCGGACCCGTGCGACCCTGTGCCCCTCGCGGCGCCTTTGCCGCGTGACCACTTCCGAGAGAGCGCCATGTCAGAGCAAGTTCTGTTTTCCTCGTTTCAGCTCGGCCGCATCACCCTGCGCAATCGCGTTGTCATGGCCCCCATGACGCGAAATCGATCGATCGGCAACGTGCCGGGCGACATCGTCGTGCGCTACTACGAGCAGCGCGCCGAGGCCGGACTCATCATCACCGAGGGCACGTCGCCAGCGCCCGACGGACTCGGGTATGCCCGCATTCCGGGCGTCTTCAGCGCCGAGCAAGTCGCTGCCTGGAAGAAGGTCACGGCGGCCGTGCACGCCAAGGGTGGTCACATCTTCGTGCAGCTGATGCACACCGGGCGCGCGTCGGCGCAGGCGAACCTCCCCGCCGGAGCCCGGGTGCTCGGGCCTTCGGCGATCGCGCTGTCGCAGCCTGTTTTCGTCGACGCTGACGGTCAGGTTCCCGCGACGATGCCCGAGACCATGACCGAGGCCGACATCGAGGCGGCGATTGAGCAGTTTGCGCACGCCAGCGCGATGGCCATCGAAGCCGGATTCGACGGCGTCGAGCTGCACGGGGCCAACGGTTATCTCATTGAGCAATTTCTCAATACGGCCTCCAACGCGCGCGACGACCGCTGGGGCGGGAGCGTCGAAAACCGCGCGCGATTCGCCGTTGCTGTGGCCGAGCGCGCCGCCGCCCGCGTCGGGGCCGATCGGGTCGGAGTTCGCCTGTCGCCCTATGGCGCTTTCAACGACATGACTCCGGACGCCGACACGGACGCCCTTTATGCGTATTTGGCAAAAGAGCTTGCTCGCATCGGCGTGGTCTACGTGCACGTGGTTGACCACTCTTCGATGGGCGCCCCCGAGGTGAAGGCGTCGGTCAAGCAGTCGATTCGCGAGGGCTTCGGCGGGACGTACATTCTGTCGGGCGGGTACGACGGGGCGAAGGCCGAGGCCGACCTCGTCGCGAACAAGGGCGAGCTCGTCGCGTTTGGGCGTCCGTTCATCGCCAACCCGCGGCTCCCGTCGCTCCTGGCCTCGGGCGCCGAGCTGCGCGCCCCTGATTTCTCGACGTTCTACACGCCGGGCGAGAAGGGCTACTGCGACTATCCCGTCGACTGAACGTAGCGGCCGCCCGCTACCCGTGAGCGACGGCGTCCTTTCGGGGATGTCGTCGCTTTTGGCTTTTGGGGGGTCAGAGCACGGCGCTGGCGTGCGTGCGCGGGGCCTGTCCGCGGGAGATCCGTCGCGCGCGCACGGCGATCGCCAGGGCAAGGGCGACGGCGACCGCGCCCGTAATCGAGCCCGCGGCGGCCGAGACGTCGAGTCGCTGACAGGCGAGCTCGCCTGCGATCGCCGCGAGCGACAGCGGAAGGACGCGTGAGCCCCACGTTCGCATCGTGATCGCGGGCAGGGCGTGGCGCACCCGGCGCGCAAGCACAAATAGCGTCAGCGTCTTGCACACAAACGCGGCGACGCCGACGAAGGAAATGTGGGAGGTGCCGTTCGACCATCCTCCCAGAAGCGCGGTCGACGCCACGGCGCACGCGAACACGGCTGCGGCGTCGCGTCGCGATCGGTGATCGGCGTCTCCGGGCGACGGCAAGACCCATGAAGCGAGCATGAGCGTCAGGAGCGCCGCGCCCATGGGCGTCTTCGCGGCGGTCCACTCCCACGGCCACGCTCCCTGCGCGCGAATGGCATCTTGCGCGGTGAGCGATCCGTGCCTCAGCCCTATGGTGGCCAGAGCGGCGATCAGTGGCAGCGCGCGCAGCGCCTCGGTCGCCCACGCCTGGGCGAGCTGCCGTGGGCCCGTGGCGCGGCTTGCCGCGAGCGCGGCGCTGGCGATGAGGATCGTGGCGACCACCAGCGGCAGCTCGACCCGCGCGCCAAACACCGGGCGCGCGAGGGGCAAAGCGAGGGTCGCAGCGATGAGCGCGGCGGCGACTCCGACGTTGACGCCGCCCCCCCGCGCTGCGGGATGCTGCGCGCCGAGGCGTCGCTCGAGCCACGAGACTGTCCGTGCCGAAGGGCCCTTGTGCGCCGCGAGCGCGGCGATCGCGAGCGCTGCGAGCAGCAGCCCGAGGGCGACGCGGGCCTTCGGCGCAGGGGCGAGGCCCCCCGTGTCGAGCACGACGCTCTCCTCGTTTGAGCTGGCGCCGTGCGAGACCTTCACGTCGATGGCGCCCGCACCCGGCTGCAAGGCGATGTCGGCTGTGGACATCACGCGCACGCCTGCGAAGCTCACGAGTCGGTCGCCTGCTGCGAGTCCCGCGCGCTCTGCACGCGAGCCTGGATCGACCGACGAAACTTCGACGCCGATGACCGGAGCGTCACCTTCGCCCTGCGCTCGGTAATGCACGCCGAGGGTCGCGAGGGTGCGAGCGCCGGCCTCGAAATCCCTGCCGAGGCGACCGTCCGGCAGCACGTCGATCTCCGCGCGCTCGATCGCGCCTGAGACCGGAGGCGCGCCCTGTGCCTGCGCCGCGAACACGACCTCGACCGAGCCCTCGAACGTCGTGTGCACCCTGCGTTCGCCTGACATCGCAGCGATCCACGCGCGGGTGATGGCGATCTCGATGCGATCGCGCGCGACGACGTGCCCTGTGGTCTCGAACTCGAGCGTCTCCGCAGCCTCGCCGGGCCGGTGGAGCGCGCCGCGGAAGACCACGCGCGCGTCGCGACCTTCAGGGAGGCTGGCGCCCTCGATCTCGAGCTTGTCGCCGTCTTCGACCCGCTTCGGGCTGACGCCCGAGAGCTCCAGCAGGGGCGCCGAAGTCGCGCGCTCGCAGCCGGACAACGCCATGAGCACGAACGCGAGCCTCAGCCATCGGAACATGCTCCCTGTCTAGGCGCGCGGGCGCGCTTGGGCCGAGTTTTCGGCGTCGTTTGGCGTAAGCTTCATACGTCATGAACCCACACTTGCATGCGATCATCATGGCCGGCGGCGCCGGCACGCGCTTTTGGCCTGCGTCGCGATCCCTGCGCCCCAAGCAGCTGCTGCCGCTGGGAGGCGATCGCCCGCTCCTCGCCGCGACGGTCGACCGCATCGCCCCGCGTGTGCCCGCCGAACGCGTGTATATTGCAACCGGCGCTCATCTGCTCGAGGCGACGGCCCAAACGGTGCCCTCCGTGCCTCGCGAGCAGCTCCTCGCCGAGCCCGCGCCGCGCAACACCGCGCCTTGCATCGCGTGGGCCACCGCGACCATCTTGCGCCGCGACCCTGAAGCGCTGATCGCCGTCTTCCCGAGCGACCACTTCATCGCCGACGAGCCCGCGTTCCTTGCTGCGATCGACCGCGCGCTGGAGGGCGCCGCGCAGGGATGCCTCGCGACCATCGGAATCGTACCTACCCGTCCTGAGACGGGCTACGGGTACATCGAGTCCGGCGCGCTCCTCGCTCCCGGCTTGCGACAGGTCGCGCGCTTCGTCGAGAAGCCGGATCGCGCGCGCGCTGAGGGGTACGTCGCCGCCGGAAATTACTTGTGGAATGCAGGTATGTTCTTCTACGAGGGCCGCGTGATGCGCGCGGCGATCGAGGCCCATCTGCCCGAAATAGGCGCCTTTTTGCGCCGCGCGGACGAGGCGGCGCTGCGCGGAGACGAGGCCGCGCTGGTGGCCCGGGACTTCAGCGCACTGGCGGCGGTATCGATTGACCACGGTGTGATGGAAAAGCACGATCGCCTCGCAGTGGCCCCCGGCGATTTTGGCTGGAACGACGTGGGGAGCTGGGAGAGCGCCTGGGAGCTCGCGGCCAGGGACGGTGACGGCAACGCGCTGCCCGAGGGCAGCGTTGCCGTCGACGCGCGCGGCAATCTCGTGGTCGACCTCACCACCACCGGCGCGCACAAGCGTCTGTATTCACTCGCGGGAGTCAGCGATCTGGTGCTCGTCGAGACCGACGACGCCGTGCTGCTGATCCCGCGCGAGCGCGCGCAGGACGTGCGCGCCATCGTCGATGCGCTCAAGGCGCGCGGCCGCTCCGACTTGCTGTAGCGGGGGCGCGTATACAGCGAGCGCGGGCTGGCGCTATCGTCGCGCCATGCGTCCTGTACCGAACTGCGCGCGGGCGCTGCTGACGACTCTGGCGATTGTCGCGGGCTGCTCCGACGACGCGGTTACACCGCAAAACGACGGCGGTCTCCCACGCGACGCTGCGCCCGACGCACCCCTCACGCCCGCCGATGCAGGACCTGCTCACGTTGACGCCAGCGCGCCGCCGGGGCCCGATGCCGCGCTGCCATGCGCCACGCGCATCAGCTACGGCGCCACGTGGATCCGGCCGCAAAACCACGCGGACGCGTTCGACGACGTGCAGGGCCTCGTCACGTGGGACGGCGTCTGCGTCGACGACGCGAGCAACTCGTATGCGCTTTTGTCGAACGGCTTCAAACCTTATTTCAGCGGCCGCAGCGCCTGCGTTCTCGGCCTCGACAGCGCGCCCTACTGCGGCGGGCCTGCGAGCTGCGCGACGCGCGTGACGTACGGAGCCGCATGGGCGCCACCTCCCAATCATCCTGCCGCCTACGATGACGTGGCGGGCCGCCTCTACTCCGACGGGGTCTGCCATCCGGGGGCCTACGCCAACCTCTCGAACGGCTGGCAGCCGCATTTTTCAGGCGCGGCGTGCCCTTTGTCGTTTCGATATGAGCAGTGCGGCGGCCTCTACGCGAACCCGGTCATTCCCGGCGACTGCCCCGACCCGGGCGTTATGCGCGACGGAAGCGCGTACGTTTTGACGTGCACTGGCGGAGACGCCAGCAGCGACGCCTATCCCATTTACACTTCCTCCGACCTCATATCGTGGAAGCCCGCCGGCCACATCTTCCCCGCGGGCAAGCACCCAACGTGGGCCACCGGGCTTTTCTGGGCGCCGGAAATTCACAAAGTCGGCAAGCAGTACGTCGCCTACTTTTCAGCGCAAAACGCGGGCGGACGCCTTGCCATCGGCGCGGCGTTTGGTCCAACCGCGACGGGGCCGTTCACCGACATCGGCAAGCCGCTGATCGCCGAACCGGCGATGGGCCTCATCGATGTCAGCGAGTTTACGTCGTCGTCGAATGTCGCCTACGTGCTGTGGAAAGAAGACGGAAACGCTCAGAACAAGCCGACGCCCATTCACATTCAGCCGCTCGCGGCCGATGGATTGTCGCTCGCCGGCGCCCCCTCCACGCTGATTACGAACGACAGAAACTGGGAGGGAAACGTCGTCGAGGGGCCTTGGATGACCGAGCGAAACGGCTTATTTTATTTATTTTACAGCGGCGCTTCGTACGCAAACGCATCTTATGCAGTTGGCGTCGCGCGCGGCTCGTCGCCGCTGGGGCCTATGACCAAGCCGGCCGGCCCCATTCTCACGAGCAACGCGGCCTGGACGGGCCCTGGACACTGCTCCGTGCTCGACACCCCGGCGGGCGAAACTGTGATGATCTACCATGCGTGGGAGCCAGGCTGCGTCAACAAGTTCGGCTGCGGACGTCACACCATGGTCGACCGCGTAACCTGGGACGTCTCAGGTTGGCCGGGCGTGCCGCTGTCGCCTTCGATCACCACCCGCCCGCGCAACTGACGCGTCAGCCGCCCGCGGAGGCGTCGGACGGCGAAGCGGAGTCGGGCACGCTCGTGTCGGGCACGGACGAGTCTTTGGGAGGGGGCGGCGGCGGTTGGTAGGTGTCGGGCACGCTCGAGTCTCGGACGGCGCCGCCGCACACGGGGACCTTCGACGCCCCGGCGCCGCTCGCGCCGCTCGCGTTCGCCCACAAGTCGCAGCCGTGGCTGTCTTTGCTCTTCGCCCAGCCCGGATCGGTCGGCAGTGGCATTCCGTCGCACGCGATGCTGCAGTCGCCGCCAGCCGACCATCCGCCGAATGCCATGCAGCAGCCGGGCGTCAGGTCCGCTGGGCAACAGCGACCGCTTGCGCGTCCGCCGTCCGCACCGGTGCTGGCAGCGTCATCGCTCGCGCACGAAAAGACGGTGAGCGCGAGGGAGGCGACGAGCACGGCGACGAAGGAGCGCATGGCGCGCAAGCCTAGCCTGCCGCTGGGCACGCGAGCCAGCGCGGCGACGCATGCGACACCAAACTACCAAGTAGGCATTTCGCGGCGTGTTGACAACGCTCACGACTGCTGGCCTGCTCGGATTCGCGCGGTCTGATCGCGGACCGAACACTCTGGAGGCTGCGCATGGCGCTCCGTACTGCAAGTTTCATCAGCATCATCGTCGCGGCCTCGGCGGCCGCCGCCGGCCTCAACGGGTGCTTTTCGTCGACCGACGGCGACGCGTCCACCGGGTGTCTCGACAACCGGCAGTATTTCGAGCGCGAGATATGGGGCCGCTTCATGCAGGCCAATTGCGCGAAGTGCCATACTCCGGGCGGGATCGCGGTCGATCAGGGCTCGAAGCTGCTGCTGCAAAACGCCGCTTATCCCGGGTTCGTCGACCAGAACCTGGCGACGCTGACCGAGATCAGCAAGATCTCCTATGAGGGTCGCAGCGAGCTGCTGCAGAAGCCGCTCGGCAAGATGAACCACGGCGGCGGCAAGGTGCTCGACGAGGGCAGCGATGATTACAATCGTCTCGCCACGCTCGTCGCGCGTCTGGGTCAGACCAGCGACCCGTCGTGCGGCGAGCAGGTGAGCCCGCTCGCGAACGTTCAGACGCTCTCTCCGCTCGCGACGCTTCGCAAGGCGTCGATTGACCTCGCCGGTCGCCTGCCCAATCAGCAAGAAATCGAAGCCGTCCGCGCCGGCGGAGAGGCCTCGCTCGACGGCGCCCTCGATGGCCTCATGAAAGAAGACGTCTTTTTTGAGCGCGTTCGCGAGATGTACAACGACCTTATGCTGACCGATCGCGGAATGCAGTATTCCGGCGCCGCGATCAACTTCACGAGCGCCGAGCTGTACCCGGGACTCGCGATTTTCAACGACCCCAATTACTACTCCGACCCCAGGCGCCCGCTCGTCAACCGCGCCATCGCGCGCGAGCCGCTCGACCTCATCGCCTATGTTGTGCGCAAAGATCGCCCGTTTACCGAGGTGCTCACGGCGCCCTACGCGGTCGTCAATCCGTACAGCGCGCTGGCCTACGGAGTCGACGTCTCGTCGTTCGCGGACCCGACCAATTACAATGACTGGAAAGAGGTTCAGGTCACCTATCAGGGCAAAACCCCAGGTCCCGTGCCCCACGCGGGCGTGCTGTCGACTCCGGCTTTCGTCAACCGCTGGCAGACCACACCGACCAACCGCAGCCGCGCGCGAGCCCGGCGCATCTACCAGTTCTTCCTCGCGACCGACGTGCTCAAAATCGCCGATCGCCCGGTCGATGCGAGCAAGCTGACGGCGATTCAGAATCCGACGATGAACTCGGAGTACTGCAACGTCTGTCACAAGACCCTCGACCCGCTCGCAGGCGCGTTTCGCGGCTGGGACGAAAACGACTACGAGCGCTTCAACACGCAGGACCAGTGGCACTCCGACATGGAGGCTCCCGGCTTCGGCGGCGAGAAGATGGACCCGACTTACTACTCCAAGGCGCTCCAGTGGGCGGGGCCCAAGGTCGCGGCCGATCCCCGGTTTTCGCTCGGCGCTGCGTATGTTGCCTATCAGGGCCTGACCGGTCGAAAGCCGATTTCGTATCCCACTGACTCCGCGTCGCCCGATTACGCCTCGAAGATCCAAGGCTGGGAGACGCAGGACGCCTTCTTCCGCGACGTGGCAGCGAAGTTCACGGCCTCGAAGTTCAATTTCAAGTCGCTCGTGAAGCTGATTGTGCTGAGTCCGTATTACCGAGGCACCGGCTATAATGGCGCCTTGCCGGCAAACGCGGCCGCCGCGCTCGCGGATCTCGGCATCGGCGAGCTGCTGTCGCCCGAGGCGCTCAACCGCAAGATCGTGGCTGTGACGGGAGCGCACTGGCGCAAAGACTACGATTACGCGAGCCAGCACGATTATCTCGTCGAGGATTACCCCATTCTGTTCGGCGGTATCGATTCGGACTCCGTTGTCGAGCGAACGCGCGTTCCGAACAGCATCATGGCTTCGGTCGTGTCGCGTATGGCCAACGAGCAGTCGTGCCGCCTGACCGCCTTCGATTTTACGCGGCCCCAGGCCGAGCGTCGCTTCTTCAAGAACGTGAAGCTCGATCAGGTCCCGATTTCGGCGGGCGCCGAGGTTCCGGGCAGCATCGCCGCGATCAAGGAAAACATCCGCTACCTCCACGAGCTGCTTCTCGGGGAAGACCTCCCCGTGACCGATCCGGAGATCGAGCGCACCTATCAGGTGTTCCTCGGCACCTGGAAGGAGCTGTCGGGCGCCGCGAAGCCCGAGACGGGTCTCGACTACGGCTGCTGGGGTCGCAGCGATCCGCAGACCGGCGTCGCGCTCCCCGACGCGAGCGCCATTCACGACGACAAAAACTTCACAGTTCGCGCTTGGGGGGCCGTCTTTACGTACCTCCTCTCGGACTGGAAATTCACGCACCACTGATCGGCGACCAGGGAGCACGAAGACCATGAAACGACGATTGTTCCTGCAGGGGGCCGCGGCAGCGGGACTCGCCCTGATGTTGCCTGGCTCTGAGCGCAAGGCGCGCGCCGACAGCAAGACTTACGGCGGGCCGTATTACGTCTTCCTGAACGCAGGCGGCGGTTGGGATCCCACCTCGCTCTGCGATCCGAAGGGCGGCAAGGCGGGCGATCGCACGACCGTCAACCAGTCGTTCGATCCGTCGGCGATCGGCTCGGCGGGCGCCATCAAGTACGCGCCGCTTTCGCTCACGATCACCGGCAAGAGCGGGCCCGTCGAGGTCTACTCGAACAAGCGCTTCTTCGACGATCACGGCCCGGCGTTCACGGTGCTCAACGGCGTCGACACGACCACGAACAACCACGACTCGGGCAGCCGCACCACGTTCTGCGGGCAGACGCAGGAGGGCTGTCCGTCGCTCGCCGCGCTGATCGCAGGCGTGATGAACGACCGCTCCGGCCAGAGCCTGCCGATGCCGTTTCTCAGCTACGGGGGCTACGACGCCACGTTCGGGGTCGCCCCGCTCACGCGCGCCGGGAGCGTTGGTTCGCTTCAGCGCCTCGCGTATCCCAACCGCATGGACGCGAGCAAAGCCGACTCGCCGACGTTTCACACAACCGAGACGATGGCTCGGATCCGCGCCGCCCAGCAGGACCGCGTCTCGGCGATGCAGTCGCAAACCCTGCCGTACACGCAGGCGGCCATGAGCGCGCTGTTTATGGCGCGCGGCAGCGACGCCGGGCTTTCGCGTCTCGCCGATGCGCTCTCAGCCACCAAGCTCATCGACACCCACGACGTACCCGACCTCGCCTCGGTGGGGGACCAACTGGGAGATCTCACCGGTCTGATGCAGCAGGCACAGATCGCACTGACCGCGTTTCAGACTGGCGTCGCGGTGACGGCGAACCTGAGCGTGGGTGGTTTCGATACGCACTCCAACCACGACTACGCGCAGACGCGCGCGCTGATGGTGCTGCTACGTGGCCTCGACTACCTGCTCACGCAGGCGAAGGCGATGGGGCTCTCCGACAAGATCGTTATCGTGGTCGGCTCCGATTTCGGGCGCACGCCGTACTACAATTCCGGCAACGGCAAAGATCACTGGAACATCACCAGCATGCTCTTTTCGGGCCCTGGAATCACCGGCGGCCGCGTCGTTGGCGCGACCGATGAGGGCTTCAAGCCGCTCAACGTCAATCCGACGTCCCTCGCGGTCGATCCCTCGGGCGTGCGCGTGCTCACCTCGTCGATTCACCTCGCGCTTCGGCGCTACGCGAAGATCGACGGCGAGGCGCTGGTGCAGCGCTTCCCCCTCAAGGGCGACGCGCTGCCTCTGTTCGGCTGAGCGGCGGAGGCTAACAGGGTGTTGAAAAACACCCTGATAGTAATTGGCGAAGCCAATTGCGTGGGGTGGGGACCCCGAAAAACCGCGTTTTTCGGGGCGGGGAGGTGCATACCTCCCCGAGATGAAAGGCTAGCAGGCCGTTCTTCAACGGCCTGCTA
>CANJCO010000069.1 GCA_947473045.1 Myxococcales bacterium
CTTCGGATTGCGTCGACTTGCGTCGATCGAACCCTCGCGTGCTCGGAGTTCGCTCGCTTTGCAGCGAACGACTCTGAAGCCCACTATCTGATGCCTTGCGGCTTCACACAGTGAACGTACGATTCAGTTTTCAAGGACCGAGGGAGAGACTTCGCTCTCGCACTTGGGAGGGCGGAATGTAGACGTCGATGCCGGGATCGTCAATTCCTTTTTTCGCATCTCGCGTTTTTTTTGAGCCTGGGTGCGCGCGGCTTTTTGGATGGCTTCATCCGTGCGGCTGCGCGGGGCGCCGCGGGCTCGGTAGCGGCCGGCGATTTTTCGAGGGTGCCGTGGAGTATTTGCGGTTCGTCGCCCGAGCGGCGGCGCTTGCGCCGAGCGGGTTGGTGCCGCTGCACGCGCAGATGGCGAGGGTGTACCGTCGACTCCAATGCAGGCCGGAGACATCATCGCGGATCGGTTTGAGCTGGTGGCGCTTGCCGGGGTCGGAGGAATGGGCGCCGTCTGGCGGGCGCACGATCGCTTGGAGGGCGTCGCTGTTGGTTTGAAGGTGATGCTCGCCGCTGACGGTGACGGAGCGGTGCGCTTTGCACGCGAGGCGCGCGCGATGCGCGAGCTGCGGCATCCGGGAATTGTGCGCCACTTTGCCGACGGGACTACGCCCGCGGGCGAGCCGTGGATCGCTATGGAGTGGCTCGAAGGTGAGGATCTCGCCGCCACGCTTCGACGCGGGCCCATGGCGACGAGGGACGCGATGGGGATTTGCATTGCGGTCGCGGACGCCCTTGGGTTCGCGCATGCGAGAGGGTTGGTGCACCGTGACCTCAAACCGAACAACGTGTTCCTCGTTAGAGGCAGTCGTTTAGACGTAAAGCTTCTCGACTTCGGAGTCGTGCGGCGGATCGATGGCGGCGCGACGACGGTGCTCACGGTCGTCGGCACGACGCTCGGGTCGCCCGGGTACATGGCTCCGGAGCAGGTGGCCGGCGAGCGCGGAGTCGACGCGCGCGCGGATGTGTTCGCGCTCGGTTGTCTGCTCTTCAAGTGCCTGACCGGCAGGGCGGTCTTCGTCGGGGAGCGACTGATCACCGTGCTCGCGAAGGTGCTGCTCGAGGAGGCGCCGCGGTTGTCGTCGGTCGCCCGCGTGCCGGAGGAGCTCGATGAGCTCGTGGCGCGCATGTTGGACAAGGCACCCGCGCGGCGCCCGGCGAACGCAGCCGACGTGGCGCACGCGCTTCGTGCGCTCGGGGACGTGACGGTCGGCTCGCGCGCTGGGGTGCCTTCCGCGCTGATGGGGCGTGAGCAGCGCTGGCTCTGCGCGCTGGTCGTCGCAGGCGGCGCCGAGAGCGCGGAGGACGCACCAACCGACGCGAAGACCGTGCTGCATCGCGACTTTTCGCTGGCGCACGCGGCCGCAGAGAGCGGCGCGAGACGCGAGGCGATCGTCGGAGGAACGCACATCCTGCTTTGGGAGTCGACCGGAGCGCCGTTCGACGCTGCCACGCGCGCCGCGAGGGCGGCGCTCGTGATTCGCGACGCGATGCCTGGCGTGCCGTTGGCGCTCGCGAGCGGTCGGGCTTCCGTGGACGCCGCCTTACCGGTGGGTGACGCGTTCGAGCGAGCCGCGGCTGGCATCAAGCTTTCGAGCGGCCAGATCGTGCTCGATGACGGTCTCGCGCGATTGTTGGAAGATTCATTCGAGGTTCGCCGACTCGGCGGCGTCGCCTCCCTCGTCAGCGAACGGCGGGTGGCGCGAAGCTCGCGCATGCTGCTCGGCAAGCTCACGCCTTGCGTAGGGCGCGACGTGGAGATCGCGACGCTCCACGCGGCATTTTCGGAGAGTGTAGAAGACTCGACCGCGAGCGCTGTGTTGGTGACCGGCGACCTGGGCGTCGGCAAATCGCGGCTGCGCCGGGAGTGGTTGCAGTCGCTCAGCGTAGCGCGCCCAGACGCCCAGATCTGGTCCGCGCGCGGCGACATCATGGGAGAGGGCGTCAGCCTGGGGGTGGCGGTTGCGCTCGTGTGCGACGCGTGCGGGCTTGGCATGGGCGCCACGCGAGACGAGGTGCGCCGGAGGATCGAAGAGCGCGTCGCGCGCTGCATTGAGCCCAGCGAGCAGCGTCGCGTGGCCTCGCGGCTCTGCGAGATGGCCGGCGCCGCGTGGACCGATGACGTCGACGCGGCGCCCGATTCCGGCCCCAGAGATCCGATCGCCCTTGGCGATCAGATGCGCGCTGCGTGGGAGGACTTTCTCGTCGCCGAATGCGCGCGCCGTCCGGTCGTGCTTGTGGTCGACGACCTGCAGTGGGCGGACCGCTCGAGCGTTGAGCTCGTTGAGCGCGCGCTGCGCAACTTTGGTCGGCTGCCCTGCATGTTTCTCGGCGTAGGCCGACCGGAGCACCGCGAGCGCTTCGCGAAATTGTGGTCAAAGCGGGGCGCGCGCGAGCTGCAGGTGGGCCCGCTTGGCGCACGCGCAGCGGAGAAGCTCCTGCGCGCCGCGCTCCCGGCAGACGTCGACTCCGCGCGCGTCGCGGAGATGATTGAGATCGCTGCGGGTAATGCCTATTTTCTTGAAGAGTTGATTCGCGCCGAAGCCGACGGCCGAGGCGGCGCCCCGCCCGAGACCGTCATCGCGATCGCGGAGGCGAAGTTGCTGCGACTCGCTCCCGAGTCGCGCCGCGTGCTGCGGGGCGCGAGCGTGTATGGTGCACGTTTCGACGCGCGGGGGCTCGCCGCCGTCCTTGGTGAAGGCCTCGTGGGCGAGTCGCTCGAGGAGCTCGTGCGCAGCGAGCTGATCGCGCCGCTGCGTTCGGGCGGGTACGAATTTCGGCACGCCATCGAGCGCGAGGCTGCATATGCCCAGCTCGTCGACGAGGACCGCCGCCTCGGGCACGCCCGCGCCGGCGCGTGGCTCGCGAGAGCAGGCAGCTGCGACGGCGCAACGATTGCGACGCACTTCGAGCGCGGCGGAGAGCTGCCGCTCGCGGCGACCTGGTGGGCGTCCGCAGCCGAGTCATCGATCGAGGGTGACGGGTTCGCCGAGGCCATCGATCACGCCGAACGGGCGGAGCGGTGCGGGGCACGGGGCGATGACCTCGCGCGGGCGATGATCGCGAAGGCGCAGGCCCACACGTGGCGCGGTGAAACGGTCGCCAGCTTGCGCGCCGCGGAGACTGCGCAGGCGTCGGATGCGTCCGCCGCACAGCTCCGCATGACCGCGACGCGATTTGTGGCCATTGCAGCGTCGAAGCTCGGGGACAACGCGCTTCTGGCGACGTGCGCCGAGCGTGCGCTGGCGGCGCTCACGTCGGAGTCGTCCAGCGACGAGATGGTCGGCGCTTGTGCAAGCATCTGCGCACTTTGCTTTTTCGCCGCGAGCGCGGGCATCGGCAGCCCGCTCGCGGAGCGGCTCGATCGGCTCGCGACTGGCGACGAAGGACGCAGCGCGCATACCCGGGCGCGCATCATCCAACTCCGCGCGTACCGGATGGCGCTTGCGGGAGATCTGGAACCCGCCTTCCTCGCCCAGCGCGACGTGGGCGACGCGTTCGACGAAGCCGGCGATCCGCGCAACGCGGCCAACGCACGAATCAACACGGGGTACGGGTTGCTCCTTCTTGGCGCAAACGAGGAGTCGATCGCGACGCTCCGATCGGCGCTGGCGACGGTCACGCGCATGTCGCTGTCGGGCCCGGTGAGCACCGCACGGCAGAATCTCGGGCTCGCGCTCGGGCGGCTCGGCGCGTTCGCTGAGGCAGAGCAGTTCGCGCGCGCCGCGGTCGACGATTTTGCGGCGGGCGGCGACGTGCGCGGCGCTGCGATCTCGCGAATTTACCTGACGCGCATTCTCCTCGGTGCCGGGCGAATCGTAGACGCCGAGGCCGAGGCGCTCCGGACGGACGCGTCGCTGCCTTCAGGCGATCCCCTCCACAAGCTTTCGTCAGTAGCGCTCGCCGACGTGCTGATCGCAAAAGGCGACGGGCGCTCGTGCGCCGAGGCGCTCGTGATTGCGCGAGCCGCCTACGCGCAGCTCGCCGGCGAGACCGGGATCGCATCGGAGCTGACGTTTGTCCGTCGCGTTTACATCGACGCGCTCGAGGCCAGCGGATTGGTCGATGAGGCGCGGATCGCCCGCGACGAGGCGCGATCGTGGCTGTCGGAACGCGCGGCCCGGATCAGGAGCGCACACTACCGCGTCACGTTCCTGACCGGCGAGCCGGACAACGCGCGGATCATGGGGAGCCGATGAGACGTTCGCCCGTGGCGCGGCCGAGGGCGACGCAGGCGCGGTCGTCGTAGACGCCTCGACCTGAGTCGCAGCGCGCACCCTCGCATGACGTACGGCGAGAGCGACGCGCAGTTGACCCCACGCGCTCGCCACCTGTGGGCGTAGTGTCGCGGTGAGCCATGCGCGCCGGAGCTGTCATCGCGGAACGCTTCGAGGTGCTCGCGACGGCCGGAGCAGGCGACATGGGCGCGGTGTGGCGCGCGCGCGACCGGAACGAAGACCAGGACGTCGCGCTCAAGTTCATGCTCGGCGCGGGCGACGACGACACCGTCAGGTTCGCGCGGGAGCCAAGCGCGCTTCGGGAGCTGTCGCATAGCGGCATCCGCCGGCACGTGGCCGACGGCGTGACGGAGGCCGTCCTCGGGTCGCCCGCGTTGTTGTAGTCGCCAGCGGCCGCGACCTGTCGCGTCGACACCGGCTACGCGCTGCTCATGCTGGGCGCGAGCGAAGAGGCGGTTTTGACGCTCCGCGCGGGGCTCGCAGAGGGCGCTCGCATCGGCCTCTCGGCGCACGTGATCAGCGCGGCGCAGCAAAATCGCGCCGCGCTCGAACAGCCCGCGATTGGCGCTGCCCTGCCCTGGAGCGCGGAGAGGCTCGAGCCTTCGTGCCGTTTGGCGGGCCCGCTACGCGAGGCCCTCGCCCGCGAGGTAATCTCGGGCGAGCGCGTCGAGCGAGGCATCTTGCAGGGGGTGAAAATCACGGCCCAGGTACTGCTGCATGCCGCGCAGAAACACCGCGCGCTCGCCTCGGGACTCGCTGAAGCGTTTTGCTTTCCGCCAGTCGGCGTAAAGCTCGCGCGCGCTCGCGTCTTCCTGCGCGAGCAGCGACAGCGTGCCAAGCACCCAGAATCCCGACAGGAGCGAGGCGGCCATCGCCAGACCTGCCACCCGCAAGCCGTAGCTCGCGTTGACCTGTTGCAGCACGTCGAACGCGACGGCGCGGTGTTCGATCTCCTCGGCCGAATGCCAGAGCAGCAAGGCGCGCATCGACGGGTCGGCGATTTCGTCGAGAATGCGCAGACGCAGCGCGTTTTCGGCGAGCAGCGCGGTGAAGTGTTCGCAGGCCGCCGTGGTCGCGAGAGACAGCTCCGGCGGCGCCACGCGTTCGATGAAGCCGAACGCGACCTTCTCGTAGAGCCGCCCGAAGCGCGCGATGTCGTATCCCTGCGCGGTGAGGATCTCGAAGAAGCGCTCGTGCTCTTTCGCGTGGCGGCCCTCCTGCCCGAAGAAGCCCTTGATCTGCGCGCGCAGCCCCGGATCGGTCACGCGGTTCATGTAGCGGTGCACGCTGCGAACGAAGAAGCGCTCCCCGGCAGGAAACAGCAGGTTTACGCCGTTGGCGACGTGCGTGGCCACGACGCTGCCGCCGAGCCAGTGCCGCGGCACCTTGCTGAAATCGAACGATACGCTCCGAGCGTGGATGTCTCGCGGCGCGGGCGAAAAAGAACCATCAGCCATGGAAGAGCCTCCGAGCGACTTGATATAATGTCTATTGAACTTTAGTCAATAAGCCATGGCCAAGCCGTCGACCCATCCCCGAAAGCCGGCGCGAAAGACCGCGCGAACGACCGGGCGAAAATCCTCGCCATCCCTGCCCGCGCCTGCGCCCGCCGCGCGCACGCGGATGGACAAGGAAGACCGGCGCGAGCAGTTGATTGCGCTCGGACTCAAGGCGTTCGCTTCGCAGCCGTACGACGCGCTTTCGATCGATGCGCTGGCCCAGGCGGCCGGCATCTCGAAGGGGCTGCTGTATCACTACTTTCCGACCAAGCGGGACTACTACGTCGCGACCGTGCGGGAGGCCGCGCGCGTGCTGCGACGCGAGACGATGGCGCCCGATTCCGTGCCCCCGCTAGAGCGCCTCGATCGCGGACTGCACGCGTACCTCGCGTTCGCCGAGCGCCACGGAGCGGCGTATCTCGCGCTCATGCGCGGGGGCGGCGGCGCGGACCGCGATATTTCGCGCGTGCTGGACGAGACGCGCGAAGAGCTGCTTGGGCGCGTGCTGAGCGATGCGCCCGCGGCCCACGGCGAGCTGCGGCTGCGGTTGCGGGGATGGATCGCGTTCGTCGAGACGACGGCGATCGAGTGGCTGGAGCACCACAAGCCCGATCGCGATGCGCTCGTCGCGCTGTGGAAACGCCTGTTTTTCGCGTTGGTCCCGCCCGAATAAGGCGTCACTTCGTGCGGACGGCGCCCGCGTCCTGCTGCTGGGCGGCGCCGAGCGAATCGGCGACCTTGCGGCCCACCAGCACGGTGACCGCGCCGAGGAGCAGCAGGCCGATCGCAGAGACGACGGCGAGGGTCAGCACGAGCGGCGACATCGCGCGCGGGCGGGACCGGGACGCCCGCGGCGACGTTGGCGGGTCGAGCTCGCCGTCGAGCGAAGCGCTCGGGAGCGGCGACCTCGGCAGAATCGTAGGCTCCATCGGCGGGAGCGAGGGCACGCGAAACGTAGCCTGGCCCGAGACGAGCGTCGCCTTCGGGGTCACCGCCGGGGCGCCCGCCATCATGCGCACGGTCCCGGCGCGAGCCAGAGCCGGACGCGATGGTTCGGGCGGTGCGGGGCTGGGCAATGCGGCCGAGCGCACTCCGGCGGGGGGCTCTGTGGCCCCCGACTGCTGAAGCAAGGGCAGCGGCGTCGACGCGGGAAGGTCGAGCGCCCGAACGCTGCGAGGCCCATCGCGCCGCGTGGACGGAGCAGGCGGCGGAGCGTGCTCGCGCGCGGTGGGCACGAGCGATCCCCGCGATGACGGCGGCTCGAGGGGGCGGGACGAGCGCGCGGCTGCGGGAGTCGGCGCCGCGAAGCGCTCGAGCGCCGCGGCCATCTCTTCGGCGCTGGCGAAGCGATCGGCCGGCTTCTTCTCGAGTGCCCGGAGCACGATCGCGCACAGGTCCCGGTCGAGATCAGTGCGGATCGCCGCGAGTGGCACAGGGCGATCGTTCAAGATTTGCCCGACGAGCTGCGGCATGTTCGGTGCGTCGAAAGGCTTGCGACCGGCGAGTGCAACATACATGCATGCGCCGAGCGCGTAGAGGTCGACGCGCGCATCGATGGGCGCTCCCCTCGCCTGCTCGGGCGCAGTGTACGAGAGGGTACCGAGGAAGTGACCGGAGCGGGTGAGCTTCGGATCCTTTTCGTCGCGCAGCACCTTCGCGACCCCGAAATCGAGCACCTTCACGAGATCGGACTGCACGCTGGTCGCGCTGAGAAAGATGTTGTCGGGCTTGATGTCGCGATGAACGATGTCGGCGTTGTGCGCGGCCGCGAGCGCGGAGAGCACCTGCATCGCGATGAACGCCACGCGCTCTCCCGTGAGCTGCCCTTCGCGAGCGATGGCGGCGCTGAGGCTCTCGCCCTGCAGCAGCTCCATGACGATGAACGGCGGCTCGCCCGGGTTGGTCTGAAAGTCGTTTACCTGCACCACGTTGGGGTGCCCGAGCGCCGCGATCGAGCGCGCCTCACGCTTGAAGCGCTCGAGCAGATCGCTCTCACTCGCCAGGTGCTGATGGAGCACCTTGAGCGCGACGCGGCGGTTGAGTCCCTCCTGCACCGCGCTGTAGATCGAACCCATCCCGCCGCTGCCAAGCAGAGCCTCGACGCGGTAGCGACCGCCGAGCAGTGTTCCGGGGGAAAGATCCATCAGCGAACGACCAGTGTACTTGCGCACGCCAACATTGAAAGCGGCGCGAGCATTTCGGCTCGGGCTACTCGACGCGCGCCGCGGACGTGCCCACGAGCCGCACCGTCACGTCGACGCCCGACACCACCCAGCCGCTCGCCGAGGCCGCGCGAAGGGCGGCCCGATCGGGATACGCCGGCAGGACGATTCCACCCGACGTGACTCCTGAAATGCCTTTTTTTGTGCGACTTCGGGTGTCGATCGCCATTTCGGGAGTCCGCGATCGCGGAGCTCGATGAAATAGGCTTTCGCGTCGGCGCGGGCGGACAGGTTTTGCGCCGGCGTAACGGGCGCGCTGCTGGCGTCGACCGAAAGGTGCATCGGCACCACCGGACCGAGCGCGCCTACGTGATCGAAGCACTCGCGGAGACATATGTAAGATACATCTTCATCGACGCGAGCGCAGCCGCGGCCTCGCTCACGCCCAAGCGCAGATGCGGCAATCCCAGGGCGAGGCGCGAGGGCGGTCTCACCGTGACGCCGACTATCGCTTCACGCAGCGCACGTAGAGCTTCAATGGCGCGATTGTCGCACGCGATGCCTGTCCGGTTTTGAAGTCGACCGTCCAGAAGTCGTTTGGGCTCAGCGACGCGAACGCGGCATCGACCGGCGTGGTCGGAAAAGCGCGGGGATCGATGTAGCGATCAGCCTCGGCGCCCGCGCTGAAGAACTTATGGGGCCGCTCGTCGACCAGGGTGAGGAGCTCCTTGACCGTGGGAGCTCTGAAGTCACCGGTGCACGCGGCCGCGATACCCGCACGGCTCAGCTGCTTCGGCTCCGTATGATCGCGTTTCCAAACCAGACCAGTGTGGTTGTCGACGATCTCGGTCGAGCTCGCGTCGAACGCTTTGTACTGACCTGCCGGCGCGTCGGCGAGCGACGCCACGGCGCAGGTGAGCGCGAACGCGGCGGTTGAAGCGATTTGAACGCGCGCGCTCATTGCCAAGTTCCCGAGACGCAAATGAGGGTCACCTGCGTTTTCTTCAGATCGATTGGTGCGACCTCACCCGAACCCAAATCGACTGCCCAGTACAGATCGGGCTTCGCTTGGCCTTGCGCATCGAGGGCGGGCGAAGACGAGAGAAAAACCGCATTTATTTTTACGCCAGCCTCTTGGAACAGGGGGTCGATGTACGGTCCCGCGTCCCGGGTGAAATCGAGGGTCGTGACCAGTTCGATGCGCGTAGGAACGCGGTACAGCGAACCTGAGTCCGCGCACTGAGCCTTGGCACTCTGCACGTCGGTCACGACGGCAGGTTTAGCCCAGAAGAGGCCGGTGACTGAATCCTGGATGTCCCCGTTCTGCGCGTACGAGTACGAGACAGTGTGGAGGGTCGAGCTGTCGACGCCTGCGTCGAACGCCGGGTTGGGCATCGGACCCGTCGCCCACAGGCTCGCGAGCGACGGACCTGCGTCGAAGTGACCCGCGTCGGCAACGTTCGCGTCGCCTGCATCGCCTGCGTCGGCGGCGTCGGACGCTCCGTCGGCCGAGTCGGGGAACTCGCTAAATTTGTCGAGGCCGATGAGCACGTTGCACGCAAGCGTGGCCGAGATGGTGGCGACTGCGAGCAACAAGCCGAACCGAAGCTTAGAAAGCACCGCTCACCCCCACCGTGCCGAGGCCGAATTCAGGAGTGATTCGCGCGCGCGCGTCTCTCGGCCCAGCGCCGGGTCGCAACGCGACTCCCACGATGCCGACCGCCGCTCCCAGGCCCGCGACCGCAAACGAGACGGTCGAGAGCGTGGCGGAGGTCCGCGCCTGGGTGAGGGTGTCGTGCTGCGCGGGTGCGCAGCGTGAGTCGGGACAGTTGGCGGTGAGTTGGCTCGTCGCGCTCATCGCGTTGGCGCCCAGCACCGCGCCGGCGAGTCCAAACACCCCGACGGCCGAAAACCCTGCGATCATCAGGCCCGTCGACGCGCCGCCCGACGCAGGCGGCGCAACGACGACGACCGCTGCCGGCGGCTCGACTGGCGGCGGGGGCGCCGCGGTTACGGGCGCGGCAGGAGGCGAGAGCGAGATCTCCTTGGTTTCAGCTGTTCCCAGCTCGACCTGCGCACCAACCGGCTGACCGCCGTAGGCGCGCGCCGACACCACGTGCTTGCCGGGGTTTACTTTGTGCGGCTCGTTCAGCGCGACATCGGGAACGGGCTGCTCGTCGATGGTGAGGGTAACGTGCGCGCCGGTGCCGGGGGGCGTGATCTTGACGACGAGCGTGGCCACTTTCGCCTTGAGCGCTTCGGCGAGCTTCGCGGCCTCGGTGCGCGCGTCGGCCGAGCGCTGCGTTTCATCGGCGGCAACCTGCGTGCGCCCGATGCTCAGACACACTTCTCGCGCTTCTACGATCATGCCGAGGCGCGCCTGAAGGCGGGCGAGCTCGATGCCCGTGAGAGGCGTTCGGCCAAGCGCATGAGCGGCCGTGAGCTTGTCGAGGGCGCCTTTGTCGTCGCCCTTCGCTTCAAGCGATTTGCCCTGTTTGTAGAGGCCGCGCGCGGTTTCGAGGTCGGCAGCCGAGGGCTGCTGTTGCGCAGCCGCGACCGACCCCACGGTCAGCACGGCGAGCAGCGACGCCAGCGCGAAACGCCTACTTGATGTCATCGTCGGTTCCCGCGTTCGTAGCCGCGGGCCTCGCGGTAGGTTTCACGCGATTGGCGGATGGCAAGGGCGCGAGCACGACGCCCGCCTCGGGAGCAGCGACGATCGGAAGCGCGACGATCGAAGGCAGCGCCGAGGCGTCGCGAGCTGCGGCGGGCAGATCGCGCACGACGTGGTCGACCGATGAAGAGGTCGCAGGCGCGACCGCGTTGGCCGCGGGGCGCGAGCCGAGGGCGTACGCGGCGACGCCGACGATCGTGACCGCGGCGACAGCGCCCACGATGAACAGCGTGGCGCCTCCCGAGCGCCTTCCGGGCGACGTCGAAGCGATCCCGTCGCCAGTGAGCGCCGAAGCCGCGCCCACTTCGGTGGCCGCGAACTCAATCTCGCGCTTCGACGGCGACGGTTGGGGAATGGACGCGGGCACGAGGCTCGGCGAAGGCGCCTGGCCCGACAGCGCAGCCGTGAACGCGTCGGCCATCTCTTTGGCGCCCGAAAAACGCCCCTTCGGATCGCGAGCGCACGCGCGGTCAAACCACGCGTCAATCGCCGGCGGAAGCTCCGGGTTCAGCGCCGTGGGCCGTGGCAGCGGCTCGTTGTGAATCTTGAGCGCGAGGCCGCCCACGGTGTCGGCGTCGAACGGCTTGACGCCGGTGAGCGCCTCGTAGGCCAGCACGCCGAGCGACCAGAGATCGCTCTTGTAGTCTACACCCTTGTCGCCGACGATCTGCTCGGGGCTCATGTAATAGGGCGAGCCGACCATGCTGCCTGTGCGCGTGCCGGAGCCGAGCTCAGGGATCGCTCCGCCCTTGGCGATGCCGAAGTCGAGCAGCTTCACGAACAGCTCACCGCCGCCAGCGTCGCTCAAGAACACATTGGCGGGCTTGAGGTCGCGATGCACGATGCCGCGCTCGTGGGCGCGTGACAGCGCACGCGACAGCTGGGTGACGACGACGGCGACTTGCGCGGGCGCGAGCTTGCCGCGCGTCTCGAGCTCCTGCGACAGGTCGTGGCCTTCGAGCAGCTCCATCACGATGAAAGGCAGCCCCGCGGCCGTGACGCCGTGGTCGAGCGTCTGCACCACGTGAGGGCTCTTCACCTGCGACGCCGCGGCGGCCTCGCGCGTGAAGCGCCCCAGCGCTTCGGGACTGCTCGCGAGGGCCTCGGCGATAAACTTCACGACGACTTGCGTGCGAAGCGCGAGGTGATCGGCGAGCCACACCGCTCCCATGCCGCCCGCGCCAAGCGGTCGCACGAGCTGAATGCTCGGAGTCACCAGTTGACCTGCGGTGGGCTGCATCACGGATCGTTCGTCTCTCAACCCTATAAGCATAGGCCCACGCGGCGCAGTGCGTACAGACAATCGGGCGCGAGCCGCTCAGCCTCCGACCATCGCGGCGCGCGCCGTTGCGATGCGGCGATTGGCCTCGTTGTCAGCCGCGCCTCCCTGCTGCGCGGCCAGCGCCTCGGCCTCCGCGAGGTCGGCGAGGGCGCGCTCGGGATCGGCCGCGGATTCGTACTTCGCGCGGCTCGCGAGCATCAGGCAGAGCTGATTGCGATCGCCGATGGCGCGCAGCAGCGCCTCTCCGGCCGCGAAGCATGCGAGCGAAGCGTCGCGCCGGCCCGCCTCGTGATGCAGGGCTCCGAGCTCGGCCTGCGCGACGGCTTCGTTGTTTCGGTAGCCAATTTGGCGGTTGATCGCGAGCGCGGCCGAAAACCGTTCGAGCGACGAGGCCGCGTTGCCCTGCAAGCGTTCGAGCTCACCCAGGTTGATGAGGGCGCCACCCTCGCCGCGCCGGTTGCCCAGCTCGCGGCAGATCGCGAGCCCTGACTCCCAGCGCGCGCGGGCTTCGTCGAAGTTTCCTTGCAGAACACATACGACTCCGAGGCCGCTCAGCACGTTGCCTTCGAAGCCGCGCAGGCCGAGCGATCGCACGATTTCGAGCGCGGCCTCGAGATCGGCCCGAGCTTCGACGAACCTTCCCTGCTCCTGATGAAGCACGCCCCGGTTCGCAAGGCCCCTGCACAGGCTCACCGTGTCGCCCGAGCCGCGCGCGAGGGTCAGGGCGCCGCTGGTGCGTTCGAGCGCCTCGGCATAGCGCCCCTGAACCCGCTCGGCAGTAGCGTAATTGACGAGCACGCGCGCCTCTGCGCGGACGTCGCCCATCGCCCGAAAGCCGACGAGCGCGGCCTCGTAGTCAACGATCGCGGCGCCGAGCGCCCCGAGCCACCGGTTCGCCTCCGCGCGCGCCGCCCGGAGCGAAGCCTGCCGCGCGCCAGTAACGGCGGCCACTGCGAGCGCGGCGTCGAGCATCGCGATGCCGGCCTGAAACGGCCCGCGCGTTTCGACCGCCGCCCAGGCCGCGAGCGCGACGTCGGCGGCAACGTCGGCGTCGTCCCGCAAGAGCGCGCGGCGGCTCGCGCAACGAAGATTTTCGAGGTCCACGGCCAGCGCTGCAAGCCGCGCGGTGCCGTCTCTCGCGTCGAGCGCGCTGACGGCTGCGGGCTGACCGAAGGTTGCATAATACACGCCGTGGCGCGCCTCGGCGTCCGCGCGACCGCCCGAGGCGTCGAGCTTCTCGGCCGCGTACGCCTGCACGCTCACGAGCAGTCCGAAGCGCTCGGGGCCGACGCGCCGAACGAGCGACTTGTCGACCAGCGCCTGAACGGCGTCCATCGGCCAGAGCGCGCCGACGCTGAGCACGGCCTCCGCGGCTTCGAGCGTGAAGCCGCCCTCGAACACCGACACCTGTTGCAACGCTGCGCGTTCGTCGTCCGACAGGAGATCCCACGACCAGTCGAGCGCACCGCGCAGCGTGGCCTGGCGCGCGCGGCGATCGCCTGTGCCGGCGAGGAGCTTGAAGCGCTCGCTCATTCGGGCGAGCAGCACGGCGGGGGTCATGAGCCGAACGCGCGCCGCGGCGAGCTCGATCGCGAGCGGCAGGTTGTCGAGCAGCCGCACGAGATCGGCGACGATCGCGTCTTCCCCCGGCGCGAGCGCAAATCCCGGCTTCACGGACGCGGCGCGCGCGACAAAAAGCAACGCGGCTTCGGCGGGCGTCAGGGGATCGAGCGGCTGCGGCTGCTCTGCGGCGAGTCCGAGCGGCTCGCGCGACGTGACCAGCCACCGGGCCTCCGGCGCCCGCTCGAGCCACGCGCCCACCGTCGCGCGCGCCTCACGCGTGACCTGCTCGAAATTGTCGAGGATGAGCAGGCAGCGTCCGCGCCCCGCGATCGCGTGGCCGAGCTGGGCGATCGGATCCTCGCCGCCGAGGGGCACATCGAGCGACGACGCGACGACGAACGCGACGCCATCGCGGGAGCGCGCGTCCGAAAGATCACAGAACCAGACGCCGCCGGGCCAGCGGGAGAGTGAACTCCAGCCGTAGCGGGTCGCGAGGCGCGTCTTGCCGGTGCCGCCGATGCCGAGCAGGGTCACGAGCCGCGCGCCTGCGTCGAAGCGCGAGCCGAGGTCGCGGATCGCCTCGTCGCGGCCAAGGAACGCGTTGGGCTCTGCGGGCAGCGTCGGGCGCGCCGCCGGCGGCGGAAAGCTGACCCGGGCGCTGGCTGCCGTGGCGCCAAGCTCGATTTCGCGCCGGGAAGCGGGGCCGTCGATCAGCAGCGCGGCGGAGAGCGCCGCAGCCTGCTCGGCCGCCCCCGCGAAGCGATCGTTCGCATCGCGCGCGCACGCCCGCAGAAACCACGCGTCGACCTCCGGCGGCAGCGCCGCGTTCTTGAGCGAAGGTCTGGGCGGCGGCTCATTGTGCAGCTTCACTGCGAGCGCGCCGATGGTCTCGGCGTCGAACGGCTTGCAGCCGGTGAGCGCCTCGTACGCGAGGACGCCGAGCGACCAGAGATCGCTTTTGTATCCTACATCCTTTGCGCCCACGATCTGCTCGGGGCTCATGTAGTGCGGCGTGCCGATCATGTTGCCGGTGCGCGTAGTCGGCGCGAGGCCGTCGAGCACGCCGCCGCGAGCGATGCCAAAATCGAGCAACTTGATGAAAATTTCCCCGCCGCCGGCGTCGCTCACGAAGACGTTGGCGGGCTTGAGGTCGCGGTGAACGATGGCGCGCTCGTGGGCCCGACCCAGCGCGCGCGCCAGCTGCGTGACGATGTTCGCCACCCGCGCGGGCGGAAGCGGGCCAGTCGCGGCGAGCTCCTGCTCGAGGTCACGTCCCTCGAGCAGCTCCATCACGATGAACGGCAACCCCGCGCCTGTGACGCCGTGGTCGAACGTCTGCACCACGTGAGGGCTCTTCACCTGGGCCGCGGCCGCCGCTTCCCGCGAAAAGCGCCCCATCGCTTCCGGATGGCTGGCAAGCTCGGCGGCCATGAACTTCACGACCACCTGCGTGCGCAGCGCGAGGTGATCGGCGAGCCACACCGCTCCCATTCCGCCGGCGCCGAGCGGCCGCACGAGCCGAACGTTCGGCGTGACCATTTGCCCTTCGATCGGCTGCGTCACGCCCGGCGTACCTTGCAAACCCGCGATTATAGGCCCGATGCCCACGCCGCATACAGGCAAGTGCGCGGCGGGCCGATCGCGCTAATATAGAGCGTTATGATGCGAAGCTTAGCGGGCGCGGCAGTGGCAATCGTGGCGGCATGCGGCGTCGCTTGCTCGATGGACGTGGCGAGCCTCAGTGCGCCGGACGGCGCATCGTTCGGCGCGGGCGCGGGGGACGCGGGGGACGCGGGGGACGCAGTCACAACAGGGGCCGACCAAGACGCCGCGGCTCCGAAGCACCTGCAAACCACCCGCGTCGCCGTGCTGAACACCGGCTCTAACACGCCTTGGCCGTTTCGCCTGTGCATCGAGGGGGTCAAGCGGGCCTTCCCCGCGGACGCGCCCATGCCTCAGGCGAACTACCCAGGCGTCCCGGTCGGCGGCGTCGCCATGCTCACGGCGGCCGAAGGCGACAGCGACCTTCAGGCGTTTCTCGACGGCAAGGAGTTTCTCGACGGCGACGGCGGCGATGCGGGACTTGTGCGAAAAATCACCGCCCTGTCCGCGCGGGACATCGCGAACAATCCAGCCGATTTTGTGCAAGCTGACTGCAGCGCGTGGATGCAGAAATTCAAGACTGACTTTCTGCACCGCTTCGAAGTTGGAACGATCGCCATCGAGCCCGGAGCGATCAACCTAATCGTGGTGGACGGCGTAAGCCCAAACAAGCTGCGCGTGAGCGTGCCGGCGACGAACAACAGTTGGATCGTAGGCAATTTTTCCGCGGCCGCGCCGGGCACAATGACCGCGTCGCTCGGGGGGCCGAACGGCGCCCCGCCAGTCCCCGCGGTCGCCTTGTTCGGAAAGTTCTCCGATCCGGTGACCCAGGGCGTGTTGACGCCGTTCGAGGCGTACAACGTGCGCGTGACCGCGCCGCTCGACCGCAGCTATTCGCTCGCACAAATTGCCGCGGCCACGGACTCCACGAAGACGCCCGGGGCGCTGCTGAGCAGCACACCGTCGTTCGCGCTGCTGTTCGTCGGCGACGACGCGAGCGACGGCGGCCCGGGCACCGAGGCTCACTTCGTGGCGCTGCCCCTCGAACCCTGAGCGGCGCGCCGTCGCGCGAGCGCCGCCGCCAGCCCGACGCCCACGAGCAGCCACGCGGCACCCGGGCGCGAAGCCGGCGAAGTCGCGCAGCCGCCCTCACCCGACGGCGTCATTTCAGCCGCGGCGTCTCCCAACACCGACGGCCCGGCGTCGTAAACCGGGGACGCTGCGTCGGGGAGGGGGGCGCCCGAGTCGCGCGCTCCAGCATCGACCGTGGGCGGCGCACACACCAGCCCCTTCGGAAACCCCCCAATGGGAGATTTCGCGAGGCGCGCCTCGGTGTTCGGACCGTAAGCGCCGTCTTCGGCGATGGCGTCAGCGGGGTGATTGGCATTCCACAGTTTTTGGAAGGCGAGCACCGAGGCGCTGCGGATGTCTTTGCCCCCCGCGACGTAGTCGAAGTGCACCGGATCGTTCGCGCCGAGCCACTGCCAGCCGTGCGCTTGAAAATAGGGTTTCCAGCCCGCTTCGTCGACGACATCGACCGCGATGCCCGACTCGTGGTTGCTGTTTCCCGGCGACGCTGCGAGACCGATTCCGCAGGTGCCTTTTTGGTACCATTGATAGAGCAGGTACTGCTGCGGCAGGGTTCGAAGCGCAGAGTTGATGGTGAGCGTCGTGCCGCGCGCGGCCACCACTGCGGCGAGCGCTTTTTGCGCAGGTGTCTGCAGATACGGAAACGCCGCCGCGCCCAGCGAAACGCCTTTGATGCCCGCGAGGTCGCTCATGGTGCCCGGCGCGAGACAGTCGAGCGCGTCGACGAGCTGCTTCGACAGCCCCGCGAGCACCGCAGTGGTGCAGCTGCCCGACACCGCGAGCGAAACCGGATCGGTCGGCGACAACGCAGCCGACGCGCTGCCGACGGGCTCGGGCCCGTGAAAGTCGCCCTCCGCGCCGGAGCACGCGAACCCAAGACCCGACACGAACGCTAAAATGGCGGTGCGACGCATGGCTTCGCGATAGCCTACCAGCTTCACCGCAGGGGGGGCACTGCAGGCTTTTGCCAGAGCTTCCAGCTCGGCGAAAATCCGATAAGCAGCCCGTAGCGATCACCGTCAGGCAGAAAGCCCACAAGCCACGACGCCGAGAGCGTGAGGGCGTCGGTGACCTGCCAGCCGATGCCCATCGTGGTGTGAAGCTGCCGGGCGCGGTCGGTGACGCCATACCAGCCGCCGATCTCGCCGAGAAAAGAGAAGTGGTGCGCCGGGTCGAGGTCGAAGTCGACATCCAGGCCCGTCTCGAAGCCCGCCGAGCGCGCGTTGCTCGCGTCGGCCGCGGGGTCGACCGCCGCACCCAGATTGAGCACGGCGTGCTGCGTGGGCCATGCCCGACCGAACACGAGCAGGGCCTCACCTCCCAGACCGTGACTGTCAGGAGCCGTTGGGATGCGCGGTCCGAGCTGTCCGACGAGGCTCCATGACGTGTCGGCTCGTTCGTCGTGCGCGCTGTACAGTCTCAGTTTGAGGGCGCTCCACACGTTGTCGGGCGCCGCCGAAGACCAGCCGAGCTTGCCGCTTTCGGGGCCATCGACCGCGTACGTAAAGTCGACGTCGAGCTCAACCCCGGGCATGAGCCCCAGATCGATCTCGAGATCGGGCAGCACATTTTTGTACGTGCGCGACGAAGTACGAAGCAGCCCCAGCTGGGTGTCGACCTGCAACGAGCCGGCCTCCTGCAGCGCGACGTCGGTCGGCTCAAAGAGCGGCCGGGTCGCTCTTGCAGGCCGGGTCGCGAGCAGCGGCGCGAGGAGCAGACCAAGCCCAGCGACAATTTTGACGGGCTTCGTGGTCATGGCCGATCGGCGTTTCGGGGAGGCGAATTGAGCCGCGATCGCAAGAGAGTATTCGCACGGCAGACGCAACACCAGCGCAGGCGCGGTAGTGTGACGGCATCATGCTCCTGCTACCGGCGACCGCTGCGCGGCGCATGCCCTGGAAAAACGGTGCCGGCTTCACGACCGTGCTCGCCACCGACGCCGACGTCTGGTCGTGGCGGCTCGCCATCGCCGATGTGCCCTCGCGCGCCGCGTTTTCGCCCTATCCCGACGTCGATCGGCAGCTGTCGCTCCTCGAAGGCGAAGGGCTGTGGCTCGAGATCGACGGCGCGCGCTGCCGAGCTCCGCGCGAAGGTCACGCGGTCGCCTTTCGCGGCGAGGCGCGGGTCATCGGCGAGCCGGTGGGAGACGGCGTGCGCGACGTGAATCTGATGGTGCGGCGCGGGATCTGGCGCGGCGCGCTGCAAATGCTGGCGACAGGCGCGACCGACGTGACGGGCGATGTGGTGGTTGTGCACGCGATTGGCGGCGCGATCTCCGTCTCATCGGAAGCCGCGATGACGACCGTGCCGGGCGGCGCCACGCTGCTCACGACCGGCTGCGCCAATGTGCGCTGCGACGGCGGCGCGACCGCAGCGATCGCGACGATGCAGGCCGCGCAGGGGTAGTCCGCGACCACCCGCAATTTACGCGCGCGACAGCTCGAGCGACTTCGGATCGAGCACGAAACGCAGCGCCGCGGGGGCATCCGGCGCGCGCACGCTGAGTCCGACGACCATCGCCTTGAGCATGTCGCGACCGAACGGGGCACCGAGCAGCTCGCTGACGAGCTCGCCGAGATCGGGCTCGTGACCTACGATCATCACGCGGCGACGACCTGCCGCGCACAGCGACCGCACGAGCGCGCCCGAGGCTCCCCCGGGTGACAGCGCCTCTTCGAGCGTTACGTCCTGCGCGTCGATCGCGAGGGGCGCCACGATGGCGGCCGTCTGCCTCGCGCGCACGAGCGGGCTCGACAGCACCGCGCGCGGAAGCTCGCCGGCGTCGCGCAAAGCCCGGGCCACGAAGCGCACGCGCTCGCGCCCTGCGTCGGTGAGCGCGCGATCGAAGTCACGGCCCGAGTCCGCGAAGTCTTCCGCGGGTCCGTGACGCATGATGTAGAGCTTCATGGGTCAATGGTACCAAGGGCTGGGCGCGCCGCTATAGTGCGTTGATGTTGGTGCGCGCGCTCTACTGGCTGCTTCGCCTCGTCGTTTTGCCCCTGTGGGCGCCGATTCGCGCAAGCCGTAGGCGCGTTGCGCCGGGCGCGTTCATTCACCTCGAGGTCGCCGGGCCCGTTGTCGACATCGCGCCGCGCCCGCGCCTGTGGGAAATGCGCGGAAAGCGACCGCTGTGCCTCCACACGTTCGGCGCGCTGACCGCCGCGATCGCCGCAGATACGAGGCCGCGCGGGCTGCTCATCACCATGAAATCGTTCGGCGGCGGCATGGCGAGCGCCGCGGCGATGCGCGAGGCGATCGCGCTCCTCGTCGCGGCCGGCAAAGAAGTCGTCGTGCACTTGCCGACCGGGGGCGGCAACAAGGAGCTGTACGTTGCGGCGGCGGCCTCGCGCCTGCTTATCGGCCCGCAGTCGACCCTCGCGCCGGTCGGATTTGTGTATAATACACATTACCTGAAGGGCGCGCTCGACAAGCTCGGCGTGAGGGCCGATGTGCTCTCGCGCGGCGCTTACAAGTCTGCAGGCGAGACCTTTTCGCGCGAGTCGATGAGCGAGCCCCAGCGCGAGCAGCTCGGGGCGCTCCTCGACGCGCTCTACGGAGCGCTCACGCGCTCGATCGCTGCCGGGCGCAAGATAAGCGAGGAACAGGCGAAGGCCCTGATCGACGCAGCTCCGATGCGCGCGAACGCCGCCATCGCCGCAGGGCTCATCGACGGCGCGGCCTATGAAGACGAGGTGCCGGCGCTGCTCGGGTCACGGGATCGGCCCGCCACGCTCATCGGCGCGGGCGACTACCTTTCGCGGCGTCGCGCGAGGCTGATGCCGCGTGTGCGCCGGCGCGGCGTCATCGCGGTGCTGCGGCTGCACGGCGCCATCGTCGACGGCGCTCCTGGAATTCTCGGCGGTCGCGTCGCCGCGGCCGAGCCGGTGATCGCACAGGTGCGCGCGCTTCGCTCCGCGCGAAGGGTGCGCGGGGTGGTGCTGCACATCGACTCGCCCGGCGGCAGCGCGCTCGCGAGCGATCGGATGTTTCACGAACTGGTGCAGCTGGCCCGCGAAAAGCCGCTGGTCGCGTGCATGAGCAACGTCGCGGCGAGCGGCGGATATTACGTCGCTGCTGCCGCGCACGCGATCGTCGCGCAGCCCACGACGGTCACCGGCTCGATCGGGGTCGTCGCGGCGAGACCCGTGTTCGAACCGCTGCTCAAACGCCTGGGCATCGCCACCGAGACCCTTCAGCGAGGCGCCAACGCGGGCCTCTTCGCGGCAGGCAAGGAGCTGTCGATCCCCGAGCACGCCGCCCTCGATCGGGAGATCGGCGACGTCTACGACGGCTTCGTCGACGCGGTGGCGACCGGCCGAAACAAGCCGCGGACGGAGATTGAAGCGGTGGCACAGGGGCGGGTGTGGACCGGCAGCGACGCCCACGCTCGCGGGCTCGTCGATACGCTCGGCGGGCTCGACGCGGCCATCGATGCAGTCTGCAAGCGATTGTCGACGCCCGTGAGCGGCCTCGACGTCATCGCGCACCGACCCGGGCACGCGCACCTGCCGCCGCTTCCGCTGCCTGCGGGCGCTCCACGACAGGCCGCGTGGGTTCGCGCGCTGCTGGGCGTCCTCGACCTCGATTCCGAACTCCTCTCGCTCTCCTCGGGGACAGAGCGCGTGCTCGCGTGGTCGCCGGTCGCGGCGCGCCTTCGCGACTAGCAGGCCGTTGAAGAACGGCCTGCTAGCCTTTCATCTCGGGGAGGTATGCACCTCCCCGCCCCGAAAAACGCGGTTTTTCGGGGTCCCCACCCCACGCAATTGGCTTCGCCAATTACTATCAGGGTGTTTTTCAACACCCTGCTA
>CANJCO010000070.1 GCA_947473045.1 Myxococcales bacterium
AAGAAGTCCGTCGCGAAGAAGTCCGTCGCGAAGAAGGCCGTCGCGAAGAAGTCCGTCGCGAAGAAGGCCGTCGCGAAGAAGTCCGTCGCGAAGAAGGCCGTCGCGAAGAAGGCTCCCGCGAAGAAGGCCGTCGCGAAGAAGGCCCCCGCGAAGAAGAAGCGCTAGGGCGCCATTCCCTCGGCGCGAAACCAGTCGATCGCGCGCTGCAGCGTCTCGTCGAGGGGGCGAACCCGCAGGCCGAGGTCGGTGACGGCCTTGCGGTTCGAGAAGGTTGGACAGCGCTGGGTGAAGCGCGCTTCGCGCACGGTGAGGCGAGGCTCCTCGTGCGACACCCAGTCGCTCCATTTTTCGAGACCGAGGGCGACGGCCGCGCCGACCCAGCGCGGAGCATGAACGCGCGGCGCGCGCAATCCGGCGAGCCTGCAAACGCTCTCGACGAAGGTGCGGATCGACACGTCGTGCGCGCTGAGAATGTAACGCTCTCCGACGACTCCCCGCTCGGCGGCGAGCACGTGCCCGCGCGCGCAATCGTCTACGTCGATGAGCGACAGGTTGCCGTGGCCCACGGCCGGGACGCGCCCTTCGAGGATTGTCAGCAGCGTGCGGCCGGTCGGGGTGGGCGCGCGATCTCCGGGCCCGAACGGCATGCTCGGGTTCACCACGACGACCGGCAACCCGGCTTCGGCGAAGCGCATAACGACGCGCTCGCTGACGTGCTTGGTCATCGAGTATACACCCGCCACGTCGAAGCTGCCGAAGCGCACCGACTCGTCCGTTGGCCCCTCGGCCGCGAGCCCCATCGCCATGATCGAGCTGGTGTGCACCACGCGGCGTACGCCCGCGGCCTGCGCGGCGAGCATGACGTTGGTCGTGCCCTCGACGTTCACGCGCCAAAGCGGAGCGGGATCGGGCGTCCAGAGCTTGTAGATCGCGGCGAGGTGAAAGACGGTGTCGCAGCCGCCCACCGCCTCGCGGGTGGCCCGCGCATCGGTGACGTCGCAGGTGACGCGCTCGATGTCGAGTTGGTCGAGGTTCCGCGGGTCGGCGCCCGGTTCAACGAGCGCACGCACGCGCCGCCCGTCTGCCACGAGCGCGCGAACGACCGCGCTCCCCAGGAACCCCGACGCTCCTGTTACTGCCGCGACGCCCATGCAACCGAGCATAGCGCCGGACTGCGACTCTTCTATGCTGGCACCCAATGACGCTCCCGCTCGTCCGCTCGGCCTTGCTGCGATCCGCGGCGTGGTCGCTCGGGGCAGTTCTGGTGGCCGCTGTCGCCGGGCTCGTCCGCGTCCTGCCCTGGGTGCTCGACCCGGAGGTGCCATGGCGGGTGGCGCTTCCGTTCGCGCGCAGCCTCCTCGCGATCGCCATCGAGGCCGCGGTGCTGGTCGGTTGGCCTGTCGGCGCCGCGCTCGCGTGTCACGCCGCGGCCGATCGGGGTGAGGCGCGCGTCCTGTCGCTGCTCGGGGAGCGCGCATCGCGCACAGCGCTGCGTTTGGTGCCGCAATCCCTTGTTTTTGCGGCGCTCGTGGCGGCCGCGTCGGTGGCGAGCGGGCTCGATGCGAGCGCGCCGGGAGCCGTGGCGAACGAGCTCCTCGCGCAAGGTCGGGTAGCCTGCGCGCGCGCTGCGGCGCCGGTCACGTATGCCGTGCCGCTCGTAGGCGCGACGTGGTTGTGCGGCCCCGATCAAGCTCCGCGGCTCTACGGTCATGCGCCGGGCGCGATGAGCGGCGTCGTCTTCAGCGCCGCGCAAGCTCGCGTCTCCGGCGATCTCCGGGGCATCGACCTCGATGACGCGCGGCTGCTTCTCGGAACGCCCGACGCGCCCCGGCAGGTGCGCGTTCGCAAATTGGTTCTGCGCGGACTCGCGCCATGGGCCTCTGCGTCAACACTGCCGCCGTGGTCGCGCGCCCTGATCACTGCGGCCAGCGGGCTCACCAGCGCGCTCATCGCGTCGTGGTCGTGCCTGCGCAGAGCTTCGCGCTGGCCCATCGCGGCGATCGCGGTCGGCGCCGCAGGGCCCCTGTCGGCGCTCGGTACCCTGCGTGCGCTTGAGCGTGCGTCCGCCACGACTCCGACCTTTTTCGTGGCTCCTGTCGTTGCGTGCGCGATCACACTGCTGGCCGCCGCGGTCGTCTCCCGCCTCGGGTTGTCGCGCCGATCCGGCGCTCACTAACAGGACGTCGAACAGCGCCTGCCAGCCGTTCATCTCGGGGAGGCATGCACCTCCCCGCCCCGAAAAACGCCGTTTTTCGTGGGTCCCCACCCCACGCGATTGGCTTCGCCGCTTTCCACCAGGGTGTTTTTCCAGCGCCCCGCCAAGCGCGCATCGACTTGCGCCCCGCGCGACGCCGATCTTGCCGCGCCCTGCCAAAACGCAGCCGGTTTCGCTTGAAACAGCTCGCAGGCGCCATGCTTCGGGCGTGATTGCAACTTGCTGGCGTCCATCCTCGCTGCTACCTAGGTCGGATATGGGCAATATCGGTCCGGGCGAGCTCCTCATCATCGCGCTGATCGCGCTGCTCATCTTTGGCGCCGGGCGCATTGCTGACATCGGCAAGGGCCTCGGGCAGGGCATCAAGAACTTCAAGCAGGGTCTCAAAGACGGCGAAGGCGACAAAGCCGAAGACGAGCCCGCTGCGAAGGCGGACGCAAAAGACCCTGGCGCCAAAAAGAAGCGGGTCGTCGTAGAGACCACCGAAGCGGGCGACGACGCTGACGACGAAGTTCCCGCCAAGAAAAAGAGCTGACTTTCTCTGTTTTTGCGAGCGACCGCCCCTCCCGCCGGAGCAGCGCTCAGGGAATTAAGGCGTCGCGCGCCGATTGACTCGGCGCTACAACGTGCTCGTGCCGCGCGAACTTGCCCGTCGACTCTCGGTCATCGCTCCGAGCATTACGCTCGCCATTAACGCGCGCGCGGCTCAGCTTCGTGCTTCTGGCGTTGATATTTTTGCGTTTGGCGTGGGTGAGCCTGATTTCGAGCCTCCGCGATTCGTCCTCGAAGCCGCCAAGCGCGCGATCGACGAAGGGGCCTCGAAGTACACCGCGGTCACCGGCATTCTTCCGCTGCGAAAGGCCATCTGCGAGCGCACTGAGCGGCTACGCGGCTACGCGCCGACGCCCGATCAGGTCTGCGTTTCGGTAGGCGCCAAGCACGCCCTGTTCAACCTCGCGCTTGCGCTCTACGAGCCGGGCGACGAGGTCATCATTCCCGCGCCGTACTGGGTCAGTTACCCCGAACAGGTGCGTATGATGGGCGCGACGCCGGTCATCGTAAGCACGCGCGAGGACGAAGCCTGGCGCATGTCGCCAGAGGCCCTGCGCAGCGCGATCACAGCAAAAACCAAGGCGATCATCCTCTGCTCGCCTTGCAACCCCACTGGCATCGCCTACAGCGAAGCCGAGCTCCGCGGTCTTCTCGAGGTCGTCCGCGACAGCGACGCGTGGTTCATCGCCGACGAAATCTACGCCGATCTGCTCTACGACAACCGCCGCCACGCCTCGCCGCTGGCGCTCGCACCCGATCTCGCCGATCGCGTCGTTCTCGTCGACGGCCTCGCGAAATCGTACGCCATGACCGGCTGGAGAATCGGCTGGGCCGTCGGCCCGACCCATCTCATCAAGGCGCTCGATCTTGTGCAGGGGCAAAGCACCACCAACGCGACCGCTGTCGCGCAGCACGCCGCGGTCGCCGCGCTCACCGGCCCCCAGGACGAAGTCCGCGCGATGCGCGACGCGTTCGAGCGTCGTCGGAACGTCATGCTCGAAGAGCTCAACGCCGTACCTGGCA
This sequence comes from Myxococcales bacterium, assembly GCA_947473045.1. Taxonomy (GTDB): domain Bacteria; phylum Myxococcota_A; class Polyangia; order Polyangiales; family Polyangiaceae; genus JANYHY01. The sequence continues at coordinate 3,791 of CANJCO010000070.1, forward strand.
TTCGCTGCCGCGTGCCCGACGGCGCATTTTACGCGTTCGCCGACGTGCGCGGGCTCCTTGGGCTCGTCACCGGGGGTGGGCCCCTCGTTGGCGACGCCGACGTCTCGCGCTTTTTCCTCGAGAGCGCCCACGTAGCCAGTGTTCCGGGCTCCGCCTTCGGCATGCCCGGCTACGTGCGATTCAGCTACGCAACCGGCGAAGATCGCATCCGCGGCGGCGCGGCATCGCTTCGTCGCGCCATCGCGGGGGCCACCAGGCCCTGACGCGCCGCCAGAATTTCTCTTGTTTCGTGCACTGTATCAGGGGTCTCTTTCGTCTATTGGCTAACCACGCCGGCGCTTCGCTCACCGCGAGCCGCCGCGGCTTCATCTCCTCAAGGAGCTTTCTATGTTCAAGAGCTTTCGTTACGCGTTTCTCATCCCGGCCGTCCTCGCCGTTCCCGTGCTCACCAACGGCTGCAGTCAAGTCGCCGCCGTTCAGAGCGCGGTGTGCTGCACCGAATACCAGCCCGGCGCCGACATGCTGAAGGCTGATTTCAAGGTCGACGCGTCGATCAAGGGCGAGTTTACCGCGTTCGCGCAGGCCTCCGGCGACATCGCTACCGTGGGCGGGCAGGCGGTCAACGACGTGACGTCGTCGTGCATGACCATCGCGACCGACCTCGGAGCCTCGCCGGTCGATCCGGGAGCAGACGGCCTCACCGGCCGCGACCTGATGAACTTTTGGTGCGCAAAGGCTACGTCCGCTATCGGCGCCACGTTTACGGCCACGGGCGTTGCCAAGGGCCAGCTGAAGCTCGAATACCAGCCGCCCCAGTGCTCGATGAGCCTGCAGGCGCAGGCCGATTGTCAGGGCACGTGTGACGTGAGCGGCAAGTGCGACATCAAGGCCACGCCGCCGAAGTGCACGGGCGGTACGCTCGAAATCGACTGTCGCGGCGGCTGCACCGGCGAGGTGTCCGCGCCGAACATCGAGTGCACCGGTAGCTGCTCGGGTAGCTGCACCGGCTCGTGCGAAGCGCAGGGCGGCGTTTCGGTCGACTGCGTCGGTCAGTGCGAGGGAACCTGCGCGGCAGGCGGATCGACCGGCGGGAGCGGCGTGCAGGGCGACGGCTCGTGCAAGGGCACCTGCACCGGCAAATGCAACATCAGCGCGCAGGCTCCGAAGCTCACCTGCAAGGGCACGTGCTCAGGCCACTGCGACGCGAAGTGCTCGGCGACGCCGGGGCAGCTCTCCGTGCAGTGCTCGGGCAAGTGCGACGCCGAATACCAACCGCTCGAGTGCAAGGGCGGCAAGCTCGAAGGCGGCTGCCAGGTTCAGGCGCAGTGCCAGGCGAGCTGCAACGCGAGCGTTCAGGCCAAGGCCAAGTGCACCGAGCCCAAGCTCGCGCTCGTGTTCTCCGGTTCGGTTAAGGTCGGAACCGAAGGTCAGTTCAACATTCTTCGCAACAGCCTGCAGGCCAACCTGCCCAAGCTCCTCGTTGTCCTCGAAGCTCGCGGCAAGAACCTGAGCGACTCGGTCTCGGGCCTCGTGCAGGTCGGCGGCGACCTCGTCGCCTCGGGCAAGCTCGATGCGCACGCGCTCGGCTGCGCCAACCTCATTGGCGTGTCGGTTCAGGGCGGCATCGACAACTTCGGCGCGGCCTACACCGCGTCGGGCAGCGTGCTCGGCACCGTTCAGTGAGCTGAAGCGCCTCGCGCGTTTCGGCGCGCAGGAAGCGAGAGGCCCGCAGGCGCACCGTGCGCTTCGGGCCTCTTCAATTTTGTGCGGGTGTCCGAGCGAGCGAGGCCGCGCGGCGACGCGTTACGCCATTGAAGAAATCACCGGTCGCAAGCTCATGGTCGGGCGCGCGGTTTGACGCTAGAGAAGACTCCCATGTCGAACGAAACAGCCCTGCCGGGTCGCACGATCGCCGCTGACGATCCCGTTCCCTTCGTCAAAAACGTCGTCCTCGTGATGAGCGGCAAGGGCGGCGTCGGTAAGAGCACGACCGCGAGCAACCTCACGATGGCGCTGCACAAACAGGGTTTTCGCGTCGGTCTGCTCGACGCTGACATTTACGGCCCATCGGTGCCGACCATGTTCGGCGTGAGCGGTCGCCCCGTGTCGCTCGACGGCAAGAGCATCGAGCCGCTGACGCGCTTCGGCGTGAAGCTGATGAGCATCGGCTTCATGCTCGAAGACCCGAAGGCGGCGGTAGTCTGGCGCGGTCCGATGTTGCACGGTGCGCTGCTTCAGTTTCTCAAGGACGTGAACTGGGGCGAGCTCGACTTTCTCATCCTCGACCTGCCTCCCGGCACCGGTGACGTGGCGCTCACGCTGTCGCAACGCGTGAAGTCGAACGGCGCGGTCATCGTCACCACGCCGCAACCGGTCGCGACTGACGACGTCTTCAAGTCGATCAGCATGTGCGAAAAAGTCGCGATCCCGGTGCTCGGTGTCGTCGAAAACATGAGCTTCTTCCTCGACTCGGCCGGAGTTCGTCACGAGCTTTTCGGCGCTGGCGGCGGCCAGGCGGTCGCCGATTTCGCGAAGGCTCCGCTACTCGGGCAGGTTCCGATCGAGCAACTGGCGCGCGAGTGGGGCGACAAGGGCACGCCGGTGGTTCAGGCCGCTCCCGACAGCGAAGTCTCGAAGGCCTTCATGCGCATCGCCGAGCGACTGGTCGAGCTGCTTGCCGCTGGCGGCAACGATGACGCGGTACCTGTGATCGATCGCAGCGGCGGCCAGGGCAAACGCCGCCTGCCGGTCTCGCAGTAAGCCCAGCTATTCCGGTCGCGCGATCCCGCGCAGGGTGCCGCTCGGGATGCGCGTCTGAATCGCGCCGAAGCGCACGTGGCTCAAGGCTCCGCTCTCTGCGTCGAGAAGCTCGACGCGCGCGGCCTCGGGAAGCGGTGCGGCTCCCGTGATCGCGATGCCGTGTTCGTCACACGGGCGCGCGCCGGAGGCCACGATCACTGCTTCCCGCAGGCCGAGCCGGTCGCTTCGCGCCCGCGTCTTGAAGACAAGTGCGCCCGTCAGCAGCAGCGCGGACCCAATCACGACGATCGCGCTCGAAACGCGCAGCCTGCTCGATCGCGCGGCCCGTCGTGCGAACAGACCCGCAGCCAGCAGGAGCGAGGCGGCCGCGCCGAGCATGAGCCAGGTGTCTTCGTCGAGCCACCCGGCGATCGCCCGGAGTGTCGGCACGCCCGGGTCGATTTCGACCGGCTCTCCGGCTCGGGCGCGACGACGTGCCACCTCGGCGCGCACCACGTCGAGCGCGAGGCTCGCGTCGCGATCGAGCAAAGCGTCGCCAGTGAGCGCGCGCGCCTCTTCGAAGCCCTGCGCTGCACGCCCCAGGTCGCCGGCCTGCTCGCCTCCAACGCGCACGCGCATCGCGTACGCGGCGCCGCGATCGTAGCTCGCGTTTGCGTCGATCACGCCCCGATCGGCGAGAGCCTCGAAATCCGCGATCGCGGCGGCGGGATGCCCGCTCTCGAGCGCCGCTACGCCGTGCGCAAACAGCGCGTCCGACTCCTCGCTCGCCCCGGCCTCTCCAGAGGCCGCGAGCGCGCCCAGAAAAATGGCGGCCGGTAGCAGCCTCATCGCTTGAGTCCTGCGAGTTGCTGCGCCAGCTTGCGTGCGCTCGCCGCTCGCTCGCGGGCCTGCGAAGTCGAGTTGCCGTCGGGAGCAAACCGCGCCGCTTCGCACGCCGCGAGCAGCTCGCGCACTTCGCTCGCCACCGGCTCGGGCGCGCCCGCCTCGGTCAGCTCCCGCACGAGCGCGGCGCCCGTGGATGCGCGCAGGTTGGCGCCCAGACTCGCTATCGCCGCGGCCTCTATGAGGCGAACGCTCGCCGCGTCGACCGCTCCGCCGTCGTCGCCCTTGAGCGCCGCGTCCAGCAGTCGCTCGCGCTGCTTGAGCGCGGAGGCAGGCGAGTTGCGTCGTTCGGCCGCCCGCGTGCGCGACCTTCGCGCCGCCGCAGCGCCAATCGCCGCCAAAACGAACGTGGCTGGAGGCCCGTAGAGCAGCGACCACCCCCACCGCCGATCCGAGATCCGCGCGGTCGGAGTCCTCGTTGCGCCGAGCGTTTTTCGGGTCGGCGGCAGCTCCGGCAGGCGCGCCACTTCCACGCTCGGCGCCTCGGCCGTGCTCTTCGTAACGCGAATGACGCCCAGGGCCGCGCGGGTGACGGCGAACTTGCGCGTCGCCGGGTTGAAATAGGGCAGGGCGAGCTCGCCCAAATCGATGTCTCCTTCGCGATCGAGCTGAACGACATACGAGAACGTTCGCGCCCCGCCAAACAGCGAGCCCGGCATGGGGCCGAGCTTTTCGTGCACGTCCGGCTGCAGCCACTGCACGCCGGCCTGAAGCGGCAGGGGCAGCTCGGTCGGGAGGTTCCCGCTGCCCGACAGCGACACCGTCACCGCGACTGCGCCGCCCTTTGGCGTCGTGCGCGGAGCGACGTCCGCGGTCAGCAAAAATGAGCCAACCGTCCCGGCTTCGTAGCCCGCGGGTCGACCCGCGATCGGCGGCTCCGAAACGCGCACACTGAGCCGTTCGCTCTCTCTTGGCCCACCTCTTGGCAGTACCGCGAGCCTCATCGGACCGATCGCGAGCGCGCCGCTCTTGAGAGGAAAGAGCGCCATGCGGCGAAGCACTTTCACCGCGTAGACCCGCCCCCCCGCGGCGCCGAAGCCAGCGTCTTCGCTCGTGGTCTCGTCTTTCATCAGCGACTTGCGAAGAAAGTCGTCGGTGCTCGCTTCGTGGGCATCGCCGAACTCGGGCTCGCGAACATTGACGTCGATGTAAAGGTAGATCGTGAGCATGATTTGCTCGCCGACGACCACCGACGGCTTGTCGACGACTGCGTGCAAAAAGGCGATCGCCTCGCGCGGGCGGTCGAGCGCGAGCTTCGGGTCGAGCGGCACCTGCGGCATTGCGGGCTCGGGCATAGCCGGCCCCTGGTCGAAGAAACCGAGAGGGTCGAGCGGGCCTCCAAACAGGCTGGAGGGGGGCGGCTGGGCCTGCGGCCGCGTGCCGGCCGCGACAACGGTGAGCTTCACGCCAGGGCCCCGGTGATGGACGGCGCCGATGTCTACCGTCGCCGGACCGACGGTGAAGGTCCCGATGCGATCGGCGCGCAGCGTCCACGTCGCGGTCATGCCGCGGCGGTCGGCGCGTACGCCGTTGATGATGGTGACCTGCTGCGAGGGCGACGCGCGGCTCGAGGCGATGCTGAAGCCGGGAGTCGGGCTCAACGTGGCCTGCGTCGGCGCCCCCTCGGTTGACATGACCTGCAGCGTGACGTCGACCGTGCTGCCGACCTCGACGGTCGTCGTGCTCGCGCTGAGTCGCAGCTCGGGCGGGGCGGCCGACGCAAGGGCGCAAATCAGCCACGTCGCGAGCAGCGCGGCGAGCGCGCCGACGGCCCGGGTCATTTGTCGGCCATGCCCTTGACGGCGCGTCGCTGGGACGCCTGTCGCTTCGCGGCTTCCTCCTGCACGGTTGGCGCGTTTTCGAGCTGATCGAGGATGCGATCGTCCTGGCTTTTGCCCGGCGGCGGGGGAGGTGGCGCGCTCGCATCCGGCTGATTCTGGGGCGGACTCGCGCTGTCCGCTCCGGCGTCCGGCGACCGTCCCGAGTCGTTGCCGCTGTCTGCGCCCCCGCCTCCTTCGCTCGCGGCGTCGCTTCCGCCGCCTCCGTCGCTCGCCCCGTCACCGCCCCCGTCGCTGCCGCCTTCGTTCGCCGCGTCCTGTCCCGCGTCTTTCTGATCTTCGATGCGCCGCATCGCGATCGCGCGGTTCCACGCAGCGTCACGGCCTACAGGGTCGCCGGCGTCGTGCATTCCTGGGGCGAGGGCCAACGCGTGATCGTAGGCCGTCACCGCGTCTTCGTAGGCGCCGGCCAGAAAATGCAGGTTTCCGCTCAAATACCGAGCTCTCGCGCGCAGATCGATCGGAACTCGGCCGTCGTCGCCGATGCTCGTCATCAGCTTCAGCGCGCAGTCGATTTGCGCCGATCGCGCAGCCGTCGCCTCCGCCGAGCGTCCCGCGTCGAGCAGCTCGTCGCCGAGCCGGCCGCCGAAGCTCTCGCCCAGCGCGAACAGCGCGAGTCCAAGATCGAATGAGCCGCTCGGCTTGTCTTTGACGGCTTCGGGCGTGCCGATGCTGCCCTCTTTGCACTCGCCGGTCGCGAGGTAGCGCTGCAGCAGGTCGGCCGCTGCGTTGGCGTCGCCGGCATCGAGCGCTGCGAGCGCCTGCCTTACCGGCGGAGCGTCGCGCTCGAACGGTCGCGACGGGTTCCACCCGCAGGCCGCCACGATCGCGAGCGGCGCCAGCGACAAAAACAGCGCCCGTGATCTACGCATGCGACCTCCGTTTGCGAGGGGCCTCGAACACGAGCGCCTCGACGATCAGCAGCAGTGCGGCGAGCCCGAGCGGCGCGTAAAATACGTCGTCGAAAACCGACTCGACCCGCTCGCTGAGCTCTTCGCGCATCATCTTCGTAAGGCGCGCCGCCACTTTGTCGATGCCCGTCTCGCCCTGCTCCGAGCGCACGATCATTCCTCCCGTGGCGCTCGCAATCGAGGCGAGCTGCTTCTCTCCGTCGGCAGACAGCTCGGTCGTCATCGGCTTGCCGCGGTCGTCCTTGCGAACGCCGATGACGCGCCCGTCGGCTCCGACGTCCGGGATGATTTCCGGAGCGCGCCCGCCGATTTGAACCACGTCGACGATGGTGCCTTCAGCGGCGCATTTCTGCGCGACGGCGACCGGATCGCCCTCGAGATCCTCGCCATCGGTCACCAGAAGAATCACGCGGACGTGATCTTTCGACCTCGGATCGCGCCCGAGCAGCTCTCTCGCGCGCTCGAGCGCCCTCGCGGTCGCGGTGCCCCCCACCGGCATGTCGTTCGGTTCGAGCTGCCGGAAGAACTGCGAAATCGCGGCTCCATCGCTCGTGAGCGGGAAGCTCATCGGCTCGCCGGCGAACGCCACCGCCGCGAACCGTGCGCCGGGCAGCCCGCTGATCAGGCGCGCCACTTCTGCTTTTGCGCGCGCAGTTCGGCTGGGCACCACGTCGCGCGCATACATGCTCTTCGAGTAGTCGAGCACGATCACGACATCGATGTTCGTCGCCGGCACGAGTCGGTGACCGGTGCCGTATTGCGGTCGGGCCAGCGCGACCAGCGCGCACGCGACGGCCACCACGAGGAGGCTACCCTTGATCGTTCGTCGCAGCGTCGCATCGAACGTGAGCAGGCCGCGCACCATCGCGGGGTCGCCGAACCGCGCCTCGGCGCGACTGCGCGCGAACGAGCCTGCGATCAGGGCGATCGTCAGCCCAAGCGTCAGCGCCACCGCGAACGCGAGGGCCAGGGCGCCGGGCCATGCGAGCAGATCGTAGCCAAAGCGCATCTACGGAAACCTCCGGAGCACGAGCACCCGCAAGAGCGCCTCGAGCAGCACGAGCAGCACCGCCGGCGACAGCAGCCACGGAAACAGCTCTTCGAACGTCGCGGCCTGAGCCTGCAGCTTCGATCGCTCAAGGCGATTCAAGATCGCGTGCATGCTGCTCTCGAGGGCGGCCCGGTCGGTGGCGACGAACGCCTCGCCGCCGCTCTTGCTTGCGATTGTCTTTAGCAATTCCGGATTGACCGGGAAGTGCGCGCGCACAAACCTCGGCTGCCCAAAAATGTCGACGCCCTCCTGGACATCGACCTCGTCGCCGTTGCCGATCTGTACGGTGTAAACGCGCACCCCCTGCGCTTCGGCGAGGTGCGTGGCGTAGTCGGGCGACACCGATCCGGCGTTCGAGTCGCCGTCGGTGAGCAGGATGATCGCCTTCGAGCGCGCGTCGCTCTTGCGAAGCCTCGCGACCGCCGTTCCGACAGCGTCGCCGATCGCGGTGCCGTTGCCGTCGATGAGGTCGAGCTCCATCTTGCCGACGAGGGTCGCGAGCAGCTGGTAGTCGAGCGTCGGCGGCGACAGCACGTACGCCGATCGCCCAAACACCACGACTCCGATTCGGTCTGTCTTCCGGCGCGCGACGAAGTCGAGGATGACCTCTTTCGCAGTATCGAGCCGCGTGGGTCGATGCGTCGACGGCGTCGTCGGCGTCGAGGCTCCCTGCTCCATCACCGCGCGCATCGATCCCGACAGATCGAGCACGATCACGATGTCGATTCCGCGCTCGGAGGCCTCCTGAGGCTTCACCAAATTTTCGGGTCGCGCGAGCGCCGCGAACGACAACGCGAGCGCCGCCCCCCGAAGCACGCCGGGGATCCATCGCAGCCGGGCGCGCAGCCCGCGCGGGCCGACGATCAGCGGCGCTATGGTCGACATTTTTAGCGCAGGAACGCGCTGTTCGGCTCGAACGCCCATCGCCCACACGACGACCGGCGGAGCGAAAAGGGCGCCCAACAGCCACCACGGATTTTGCCACTTCGCCGATGTCCAGGCCGCTCCGTTGGCGATCGCCGCGACGAGCACGCCCGCCACGGCGAGCGCGTAGGCGCCCGCCAGCATCGCCAAAAATGAAAGAAGTCTCCGCGGTTTCATGGGCGCACCTGCGCGCGCTCACTTGCAGGCCGGGCATCGTCGGGGGCCTGCGGCGCCGGCATCGTCGCGCGCACGATGTGCTCGGCCGAAGCGAGCACAGCAGCGCATTCCTCGGCCGATGGCGTCATGTTGGCGAACTTCACCAGATCGCAAACCTGCAAAAACTCGGCAATTTCGACCATGTTTGCGCTTCCGAGCGGGGCGCGCCCGAGCAGGGCCACGATCTCGTCGGTCGTCGACTCCAGCCCGTCGAAGCCGTAGCGCGCGCCGAGGTAGGCGCGGAGGGCATCGCTGACGCGGTCGACGAACTCTCCCAAACGCGCCGTCTCGAGAAGCCCCGCGTGCTTGACCTCGTGCAGGCGCTCCAGGGCCACGTCCCACGGCGGCCTCGGCGGAGCGGGCGGCGCCGCGGGTTTGGGCCGGCGGCTCCAGCGCCTTAGCAGCCACACCGCGATCGCACCGATGAGCGCTCCGGCGGCCACTGCGATCAGCGTATTCCGTAGCGCAGTCCACTCTTCGCGCTGCTGCCGCGGGGGCGGATTGGCCATCGGCTTCGGCTCGTCGGCGGAGGCAATCGGATCCTCGACCGTCACGAAGTGCGTATGCGTGCAGACTACAGCAAGATCGCCGTTGGCCCGCGCGACCGCTATGGGCAGGGGAGGCACGCGCAGCTCATGGCGACCCGGCGTTTTCGGCAGCGCGAGCAGCGGCAGCTCGATCGTGGTCTCGGTCTCGGCCGGCGAGCTCTTCGTCGTCAACCGCGCGGCGGCTCCGCCGTCCTGGTCGGGAATGACCCAGCCCTCTTCTTTCAGGGCCTTCGCGGCATCCGATGACTGCTGCAGCTCCAGCCCGCCCGGCAACACGCGCTCGCCCTTGCCGTGGTGCACCGTGATCACGAGCGTGGTCGCGTAGCCGGACAGTCCGCGCGAGGGCAGCGCGTCGGTCAGCACGGGCCTGCTCGCCCCTGGCGGGATGGTCTCGACGCACCCGCGAACGCTCTCCGCCGACGCATCGGGAGCGTCCGCGCGCGCGGGCGCCGACGTCAGCGCGATCGCCATCGATACGGCGCAAAGCGGTCGTTTCATCGCGCGTGAATCCTCTTGCCCCGTCGCGCGAACAGGTCGCGCAGTGGCTTGACGAACGAGCCGTCGGTGCGAATCTCGACCGAATCCATTCCGAGCTTCGAAAACAGCTGCTTGCGCGACGCGGCGAGGGCGCGAACGGCGTGGGAATGATGAGCGCGCACCCGCGGATCGCTCGTGTCGACCACGATCGTCTCGCCACTTTCGAGATCTTCGAAGGTGGCGAGCCCCACGTCGGGCAGCTCGAGGTCGCGCGGGTCGGTCAGAATCACGGGGATCACGTCATGCCGCGCCGCGGCGAGCGCCAGCGCGCGCTCGTAGCCCTGCGCGAAAAAATCGCTGATGACGAACGCGACGCTCCGCCGCTTGGCCACGCCGACGAGGGTCTCCATCGCGCCCCGCAGGTCGGTCTGGGCGCCCAACTCGGCAGCCGCGCCCGGTCGGCGTTCGCGCGGTTTTGCGGCCTTCGGCTCGAAGCCGAGAATCTCGCGCACCACGCGCATCACGTGTTTTTCGCCCTTTTTGGGCGCCACCATGCGCTCGACCTGGCTCGTGGAAATGATGAGACCGACGCGGTCGTTGTTGCGAATCGCGCTAAACGCCAGCAGCGCTGCGATCTCGCTCGCCACGCGTGATTTCGGGGCCCGCCGCGTGCCGAAGCGCTCGCTCGGCGACAGGTCGACCACGAGGTTGACGGTCATCTCGCGCTCTTCGACGAACACCTTCACGAACGTTTCGTTCATGCGCGCCGAGACGTTCCAGTCAATGGTGCGCACGTCGTCGCCGGGTTGATACGGGCGCACTTCACGGAACGCGAGCCCCTGGCCCTTGAAGCTCGAGGTGTAGCTCCCCGAAAGGCTCTCGTTGGCGAAGCGCGCCGTGTGAATTTCGATCGTGCGCAGGGCGGCGAGCAGCTCTCGGGGGATCATCGCGATGACGGGGGGTCGCAGCTTTTTGCTACAAACGTGCCGCTGAAGCTATTCCGCGACCCATCGCGGGGCAATTGCCAATATCGTCCAGTCCCCCGAGATGAGCCTCCCCTTCGCCCCGATCACCCGCCCGCGGGCTGCTCTCCATGCGGCGGTCGTCGTCGTCGCCCTGCTCGCCTGGGTGCTGCTTTCCGAGACGTTTGGCCTCGGCCCGCTCGGCCAGGGCCACCTCGCGCTCATCGTGCACGCGGGTCTGACGGGGCTCATCGCGCTCGCCCTGGTGTTCATCGCCACGCTCGGCGACGCCGACCGCGTGGCGTCGCTTGGCCTCTCGCGCCCCGCGTGGCTTCCAACCGTCCTCGCGGCGATGCTGGGTGCCGGCGCAACCTACATCGTCTCGGCGGTGGTCTCCGGCGCCGCGATGTTTGCCATGGGGGGCATGAAAGACGTCGAGGCCAAGGCGCGAGCGCTGGCCGTCCTGGGCGACATTCCGATCTGGACGATCGCCCCCATCGCCCTGTTCGCGGGGTTTTACGAAGAGGTCGTATTCCGCGGATTTTTGCTCGGCCGCCTTCGCATCGTCTTTGGCGAATCCCGGCGCGGGCTGGCTGCGGCCGTCTTCGTCTCGTCGCTCCTGTTTGCCAGCGGTCATGCCTATCAGGGCAAGCTCGGGCTGGTGCAGACGTTCGCGGCCGGCGCGTGCCTGGGCGTTCTCGCGGCCGTGCGCCGCAGCCTCTGGCCGTCGATCTTAGCGCACGCGGCGATCGACCTCTTCGGGCTCTTCGCGCTGCAGTTTCTAAGGCCCGCCCTTGAGAAAATTCTCGAGCACGAGGGCTTCAAAGGCTTCGGCTGAGCCTGCTTGAGTGGCCCCAAAAAGCGCAGATGGTCGCCGCGCGTACTTGTACCGTGGCCGGGCGGTCTGCCATAGTCGCGCCCGGTTTGCTGGCGGCGCTCGCGTTTGCTCCCAGCCCCCGCGCCCCCTCAGGAGTCTCAGCGCATGTCCATCAAGATCACCGCTCGCTCGACCGACAAGCCGCACGAGATCGCCGTCGATCTCCTCGTCGTGGGAGTGTGGGCTCCTTCCTCGCCAGCGAAAAAGTCCGCCAAAGGCGCGCTGGCCACCCTCGACGCAGCGATGGGCGGAGCGCTCTCGAAGGTGCTCGAGCGTGAAGAGTTCGCGGGCAAGGCCGAGCAGCAGGTAGCCGTCCACACTGCCGGACGCATCGCCGCCAGCAAAATCGTCGTCCTCGGTCTCGGCTCGAAAGACGCCTCCGATGCCGCGCATTTGCGCACGTTCGCGGCCCGCGCGGGTCGCGCCGCAAACGCCGAGCGCGCCACGTCGGCCGTGATCGTGCTCCCCGAGGGCTTCGAATCCAAACTTCGGCCGCTCGCAGAGGGCGTCGAGCTCGGCGCCTACCGCTTCACGCGCCATTTCACGGGAGACCGCAAGCCCAAGGCTGAGCTCGCCGAGGTCGTGTTTGCGAGCGAGCACAAGTTCGCCGCCGATGCGAAAAAGCAAATCGAGCAAGGGCAGGGCGTGGGTCGCGGCGTCAACATGGCCCGCGATCTGTCCAACGAGCCCCCCAACGTCATTTTCCCCAAGTCCATCGCCGACCTCGCGACGCATGAGGGCAAAAAGCACGGCTTCAAGGTCACCGTTTTCGACGACAAAGAGATCGAAAAGCGCGGGATGCTCCTGCTGCACGCCGTCGGCCGCGGCAGCTCGCACGGTCCGCGCCTGGTGCACATGTCCTACGTGCCCTCGGGCAAGGCCAAAAAGCGCCTCGTTTTCGTCGGCAAAGGCATCACGTTCGACTCGGGCGGTTTGTCGATTAAGCCCGCTCAGGGCATGGGCGAGATGAAGCACGACATGAGCGGTGCCGCCAACATGGTCGGCCTCATGGTTGCCGTGGCCGCCGTCAAGCCCGACGTCGAAGTTCACGCCATCATGGCGTGCGCCGAAAACATGCCCGACGGCAACGCCTACCGCCCGGGAGACATTTGGGGCTCGCTCGACGGCAAGACGGTCGAGATTATCAACACCGACGCCGAGGGTCGCCTCGTGCTCGCCGATGCGCTCACCTACGCCGCCGGTCTCGAACCCGACCTGTTGGTCGACAACGCAACGCTCACGGGCGCGTGCGTGGTCGCGCTCGGAATGACGTGGTCCGCGTTCTACGTGACCAACGAAGACACCCGCGCCAAGTTCGCGTCGGCCCTGAAGGAGTCCGGCGAGCAGATGTGGCACATGCCGCTCGTCGACGAATACAAGGACCAGCTCAAGAGCGACTGCGCCGACCTCAAGCACACGGGCGAGCGCTGGGGCGGATCCATCACCGCGGGCCTGTTTCTGCGGGAGTTCATCGGCAAGACGAAGAACTGGGTTCACTGCGATATCGCCGGCCCGTCCGCCGCGGACCGCCCGTCCGGGTGGAACGTCAAAGGCGCTACCGGCCACGGAGTGTTGACCTTCCTGTCGCTCATCGAGCGCAGCGCCAAATAGCCAGGCAGTCGCACATTTCAGCCGGGGCGCGCGTCAACGCGTCCGCTGGCCGTGCTAGCGTTGCCGTCGATGTCGACCGCTGCTTTTCGCCTCAAAAAGGGCATCGCGCGCGCGATCTCCGACTTCGACATGATTCAGGACGGCGACCGCATCCTCGTCGCGGTCAGCGGCGGCAAAGACAGCTACGTGATGCTGCACCTGCTGCGCGACCTGCAGCGGCGCGCACCGGTCGACTTCACGCTCAAGGTCGTCAACGTCGATCAGGGCCACCCTGGCTATCCGGCCCACGTGCTGCGTGATTTCATGGCGCGCGAGGCGTTCGACTTTACGATGGTCGAAGAAAACACCTACGCGATCGTCACCGAGAGAATCCCCGCCGGCAAGACGTTCTGCTCCCTGTGTTCGCGTCTTCGTCGCGGCATTCTCTACCGCGTCGCCCAGGAGATGGGCTGCACCAAAATCGCCCTGGGCCACCATCGCGACGACATTTTGCAGACGTTCATGCTCAACCTTCAATTCGCCGGCCAGCTCGCGGCGATGCCGCCGAAGCTCATCGCGAACGACGGCAGAAACGTCGTCATCAGGCCGCTCGTTTACTGCGCCGAAGATGACATCCAGTCGTTTTCCGACGAGCATCAGTTTCCGATTTTGCCCTGCGATCTGTGCGGCTCCCAGGACAATCTGCAACGCAAGGTCGTTGGCCGCGCCCTCGACGCGCTCGAGGCCGCGCGACCGGGCACCAAGAACATCATGCTCGCGGCGCTTCAAAATGTTCGCCCCAGCCAGCTGATCGACAAGGGGCTCTGGCGCTCGCTCGGCCTCGCGGCTGCGCAGGAGCGCGACGATGACGGCGGGGTGATTGCGCCCTCGCGCCTTGTGCGTCCGCGCGGCCTCAGCGTCTCAGAAACGGAGTAGCGCGTGACGGCGGGACGCGGGCCGCCCGACGCGAGCGCGCATGCCCCGCGCCGGCGCTCTGCATGGAGCGCGGCGATTGTTGGCGAGGTCGGCGCGACCGGTCAGGCGTCCGTAGCCGCCGCGTTCGCGTGGGCTGTCTCCGTGGCCCCCTGCGCGTGGGCGAGGCCGCCATCGATTTTCGCCCAGGTAACCTCGGTCCTCGCCATCGGCGTGCTGGCTGCGGGCCTCGCGCTCGAGCGCCTGTCGACCCGAGGTGCCGCTGCCGGTCGCGTGCACCCGGCGATCGTGTGGGGCTTCGCCTTGCTGTGCGCGGTCACCTGGGTGCTTGCGCCCGACGCGCTCTCGCCGCGGCACTTTTCAAACGCGCGGTCAGCGGCTTCGATCCTCGGTTGGGCGATGTTTGCGCACGCCTGCGCCGCGCCGGCCCTCGCGCCGACCGAGGCCGTGCGGATCGAGCCCGGCGCCGCACGCGAACAACTTCGTCAGGCCCGCGGTGGCGAAGCGATCATCCTGTGCGCCGCGCTCTGTGCGCTCGGGCTGCTGGCGGCGGGCTCCGAGGTCGAAGTGGCTGAGCGCGCGGTCCTCATCAAGGTCGTCGCGACGGCGTGCGGCGTCGCGCTCGTTGGGTCCGCGGCGCGCCTGGCGGTAGCCCTGCAGCGCCAGCGCCGCGCCTCTTCCGGCGGGCCCGTTCCGTACGCTTCGCTCGTCCTCGTTCTGGCTCTCATCGGTTGCGGTGTCGCCCTCGCCGTGCTCCGGCAGTCCGCCGCGATCGGCAGTCCGTAAGTCTCGCGCGCCCCGAAAATTCGACTTATAATTGGCGCCAGATGCGCATCGGTCTGTCGTTTGCGTTGATCCTCTTTGCGGCCGGCTCGTTCGTCGCGTCGATGACTTTTCTTACGCGCGCCGCCGACGTGGCATCGGCTTACTGGCTCGCGCTTGGAGCAGCCAGCATCGGGGCCGCGAACCGCGTCGTGTCTACCTCGGCGGAGTCCGCTTCGTGACGCCGCGGGCCTGCGCGCTCATCGCTGCGCTTGTCGTCGCGTGTCGGGGCGAAAACAACGGCTCGCATGCCCAACTGGGTGGTGAGTCCGTCGCGCGCGTCGGCGACGTCACCATTCAGCGCGAGCTGCTCTCGGCGGTGGCGCAGCGTCAGGGCGTGCTGCCCCGGGCCGTGATCGGCGAGCTGGTGAGCGACGCGGTCGCTGCCGAGGCCGCTCGCGCGCAGCGCCTTCCCGAGCGGCCCGAAGTCGCCTGGGCGCTGACGGCTGCGCGTGCCCGAATCGTCACCGACCGCCTCTTCGCCGACGCTCACGCGCGAGGCCCTGCGACCGACGCGGAGATCACCGAGGTCACCGACAAACGCTGGCGCGACTACGACGTGCCCGAGCGCGCGCGCGTCGTGCACGCAGTGGTCTTGCGCAAAGACGTGCGCGATCCCGCGCTCGTGCGGCGCGTAGCTGAAGTCCTCAGGGCGGCTGTGAGCAGGTCGACCGACGCCGCGACCTTTCGGTCCGCCGCGGGCGCCATCGACAAGCAGGGCCTCGACGTCCGCGTCGAGGACCTTCCGACGTTCACCTTGGATGGTCGCCTGTTCGAGCAGGAAGGAGCCCTCGATCCTGCGTTTACGGCCGGCGCCTTCGCGCTCTCCGTCGGCGCCGTTTCGCAGCTCGTCGACACACCGTTCGGCCTCCACGTGATCCTCCTGCTCGAGCGGTACGCGCCGTTTTCGGTTCCGCTTGCCGAGCGTAGGGTGGCCCTCGCGGCCGAGGTCTACCAGCGTCGCGTTCGCGCCGAATATGCCGCGCTGCTCGAGCGTGCGCGCGCCCGAGCTCCCGTGTCCATCGACACGGGGGCCGACGAGCTGATGGCCCGGGTCTCGACGAAATGACCGCGGGCGGGGGAACGAACGTCCCCACCACCAGCGAGCGTCACCTGCTCCGAACGCCGTTCTCCTACATCCTCGACCGACTCGTGTGCCGCGTCCCGGGCGCTCGATACGCCGTCTTGGTCGATGGCGAAGGTGAAGCGGTCGACCACTCGGGAGATGCCGAGCCATTTTCAATTCAGCTCGCCGGAGCGCACTGGCAAATCGTGCTGGCGCACCTGGCAGGCGTCCGCCAAATCGTCGCGCTCGCGACCAAGAGAAGCTACCTGGTGCGAGCCCTGCCCAACGACCACGTGCTCGTTGTCGTCCTCGACGTAGACGCCGGATTCGACGGAACGCACCGCGCCGTCGACGTGTGCGTCCGGGAGCTCGCGGACGAGGCCGCGTGGCGTCAACCTGCCTCCGCCCGATGGATCTACGCGAGCCCCGACATCGACGCAGCCGGCCGCCCGACGTCGCTCGCGATGGCAGGTGTCGCGCAATCCGCAATCGTCCTCGGCACGGTCCGTGGCCTCCGTGCGGGTGAGCGCGGTTACCGCGTGCGACTCTCGGCTGGCGCAGAAATAAACCTCATCTGCGAACCCGGCGACCACTGGTACGCCGAAGACGCCGACTAGGTGAAGCCGCAAAAGCCAGCAAGAACCTGCCTCGACGCAAAAATCGACGCGCCAGCGAAACAAAATCATGGACAAAAGTCCGGCCGGGAGTAGTTTGCGCCCCCCGACGTCGAGAGGGAGTTCCTCCGACCGACGATTATCCGTAAGATTCTGCACACTTGTGCAGTGACCCCTGTGGATAACTCTAGCGAGTCAGAATCGTTACAGCAGCGTGAATTACTCCTTGCGAGTAAAAACCGATGCCGGTAAGACGCTGACTCCGACTGAGACGCAAAGTCGTCACCGCAAAGCGGTAACGAAAAAAACGTCCCAGTCTGCGCAAAAAAAGCGCAAACAAACTGGACGAATCAAAAGTCGCAGACTAAGGTTCGCCCTCCCAAGTGCGAGAGAGCAATCTCTCCCTCGGTCCTTGAAAACTGAATCGTACGTTCACTGTGTGAAGCCGCAAGGCATCAGATAGTGGGCTTCAGAGTCGTTCGCTGCAAAGCGAGCGAACTCCGAGCACGCGAGGGTTCGATCGACGCAAGTCGACGCAATCCGAAG
>CANJCO010000071.1 GCA_947473045.1 Myxococcales bacterium
GACTTCAACGGCGACCAGAAGCCCGACCTCGCCGTCGCGAACGGCAGCAGCAGCACCGTGAGTGTGCTGCTCGGTAATGGCAACGGCACCTTCGCGGCAAAGGTCGACTATGCCACTGGCGCCGGCCCTCGCGACGTCGCGATCGGGGACTTCAACGGCGACAAGAAGTCCGACCTCGCCGTCGCGAACGGCAGCAGCAGCACCGTGAGTGTGCTGCTCGGTAATGGCAACGGCACCTTCGCGGCAAGGGTCGACTACACCACCGGCAGCCTTCCCGTACGCGTCGCGGTGGGAGACTTCAACGGCGACAACAAGCCCGACCTCGCCGTCGCGAACGGCATCAGCAAAACCGTGAGCGTGCTGCTCGGCAACGGCAACGGCACCTTCGCGGCCAAGGTCGACTACACCACCGGCTTCGACCCTATTGACGTCGCAGTGGGAGACTTCAACGGCGACCAGAAGCCCGACCTCGTCGTCGCGAACTACAGCAGCAACACCGTCAGCATACTGCTGAGTCAGTGCAAATAGCCCATTGCGCGCAGCGCGTTTGCTGCACCGAATCGGGGGACTTGCGGCCGGCATGAGGGTATCTTCCGCGAGTCGTGTGACTCCCGTCGCGCGTCGAGGCGATCGCCGCCCTCGCGCGCGGAGCCGAGCATCTCGGCATATCACCCGCGCTCTCCGCGAGCTTCAGCGATCTGCTCGCGCACCGCTCCGCCTCGAATCCGCTGACGTTCAGCGACTATCGCGTCTGGCTCACACCGGCCTCTATCGCATCGCCGAGGGCAACCTGCGTGGCGAATGCCGACGTTACCAAGCTCCCTGTCAACCGCGGCGCCGCGAACGGCGACGACGCCGCGCTGGCTGAGTCGCCGGGCATGACCGAGAAGCGATATATGCCATAAAGGACGCAGGCAAACTACACTCTTGCAAAGTCGTCGCGTCCCGGTTTCGCGCGCCATAATGTGCCCTGCTGCGTGGTCTCGATTCGGCGCGTCAGCGATTTTGGCAATCGCGCACATGTTCGCCGCTACCGCCGCGCCTTTAGACGCAGCCTTTGCGGGCGACGTAACCCAGTGTCCGACAAGCTTTTTCGAGCCCACCCGGAAAGTGCATCGCGCTGGCGCAGTTTGGCGCTGATGAAACAAAGCGCGTTGTGCACATATTGCACAACTACTTGCTTCGGCGCGCAGTTGCGCGGCAATTACATCGCATCCAGAAATCGATTTTGATCGGAGCGCCGTCGTGTGACGATGGTCCTGTGGTACCTGCGCGCCATGGGAACGATTCCGCGGCAGGATCGATACCCCCCGAGTTCTACCAGCAGCGGAGATCCCATCTTGACTAACGTCGATTTGCAGCAAAGCCCGGTAAAACCGGGAGACGTGCTTGCAGGCAAGTATCGCGTAGAGAAGATACTCGGTGCGGGGGGTATGGGCGTAGTCGTGTGCGCACACCACATGCAGCTCGACGAGAAAGTAGCGATCAAGTTCCTGCTCCCCGACGCGCTCGCGAACAAGGATGCGGTCGAGCGATTCGGGCGCGAGGCTCGGGCTGCCGTAAAAATAAAGAGCGAGCATGTCGCGCGGGTCATCGACGTGGGCGAGCTCGCGAGCGGAGCTCCCTACATTGTCATGGAGTATCTGGAGGGGCAGGATCTGGCCCAGTGGCTCGAGTCGAACGGGGTGCTCCCCGTCGCGCAAGCAGTCGAGTTCATACTCCAGGCGTGCGAGGCGCTCGCGCAGGCCCACGGTCTCGGTATCGTGCATCGCGATCTGAAGCCTGCGAACCTCTTCTGCGTGCGAACTCCTGACGGCGCCCTCGCCGTAAAAGTTCTCGATTTCGGGATTTCGAAGCTTACCGGCGGCGACGCGCCCGCCCACGACATGACGCGAACATCATCAATATTTGGCTCGCCTCAATACATGTCGCCTGAGCAGTTGATGTCGTCGAAGAACGTCGACGCGCGGGCCGACCTCTGGGCGCTCGGAGTGATTCTCTTTGAGTTGCTCACAGGGCGTGCACCGTTTGCGGCGGAGTCGATTTCAGAGCTGTCGATTCGGATCGCGAGCTATCCGGCTCCCCGTCTGCGAGAGGTCTATCCCGGGGCAACATTGGAGATCGAGAGTGCGATCGCGAAATGCCTTGAGAAGGACCGCGAGCTTCGTTTTCGGGACGTGGGGGAGTTGGCAGCGGCCCTCGCGGCGGGGGGATCGGCCAAGGCTCTGGCGTCTGCCGACAAGATCGACGCCACACTGCAACGCCGCAGTCGGGCACTGTCAATTCCTGACGCGAACGCCGTCGCGGCGGTAAACGGCGTCGACGCTGCGGTGCCGACACAGGGGATCGACAGTGGCTCGCTCCCTGCGGCGCGCGGCAAGACCGGAGACGTTTGGGCTCGCACCGGCGGCTCGCAGCATCACTCCCGTTGGCGCGCGTATGCCGCGGTCGCGCTCATCGTCGGGTTAGGTGCGTTTTGGGCGTGGAGATCGCTGAGAAGTGACCGTTTTGTGGCGGCGTCCCCGCCATCGACGCTTGTGACGGCAGCGCAGCCAGGGGCCAGCGCCGACGCCGCCGGATTGAAGCCTGAATCACTTGTCACGCTGCCGTCAGCGGGGAGCATCTCCGTCGACGAGCTGCCACGAGCAGAAGTCGTGCCGCCGCCTGTCGCGCCCACCGCTGCGGCCCCCGCGCGAACACCGTTTGCCGCAGCGCCGCGCGCGACTCCGAAGGTCGCAGTCGCACCCGCGCCGCCGGCACCCGCTGCGACCGTTGCGGCTCCCCCAGCGGCGGCGAAGGTCAGCTGTGACCCTCCCTACTATTTCGCAGCAAACGGGACGCGAGTCTTCAAGAGAGAATGCCTATGACTGGTAGAACGTTTCGGTACGCACTCGCACTGCCTGCGATGCTCGTTCACAGCCTCGCTTTTGCCGCACCGACCACCGACGCCTGCATTGACGCAAACGCCAAGGCTCAGGACTTTCGGCGCGACGGGCGACTCACTGCCGCGCGTGATCAACTCGCCATATGCTCCGACGCCGCGTGTCCCGCAATCATACGAGGCGACTGCACCAAGCGCCGCGATGAACTGGAGGCGGCGCAGCCGACCATCGTGTTTACGGCGAAGACCGCATCGGGAACCGATCGAATCGACGTCACAGTGACCATTGACGGAAAGCCGCTGGCCGACTCGCTGACAGGCGCGGCGCTCGCGATCGATCCGGGGCAACACGTGCTCGGCTTCACCGCAAACGGAGAGCCAACGATCACGCGCTCGATTCTCGTCATCGAAGGACAAAAGGGGCGCCGCGAGGAACTCACCTTCCCGTCTGCCGCGGCGATCTCTCCTGCGCCGACCAACGCGGCGAACGCGCCCACCCCTGCACCGCGCCCCCTGACTGACGATACCCGCGGGCAGGTCCAGCCAGACGGGGCGAACGGCCTGCGCACGGTTGGCATAGTCGCCACAGGCGCCGGAGTCGCAGCCCTCGCGGCAGGAGGAGTCTTCGGCGCGCTCTCGTTCTCGCGTTGGGCCGCTGCCAAATCAGACTGCGGCGCTGGCTGCAGCGCAACAGGGCCAGCCCAGGCCGAAAAATCGTCCGCTGAGCTTTTCGGCAATTTGTCGACGGCTGGCTTCATCGCAGGCGGCGTCCTCGTCGCCACTGGCCTCACGCTCGTGCTGACAGCGCCCAAGACCGCAGGAAAACCCGATGTCGGCCTCACACTCGCGCCCGGCTCCGCATTCGTATCGGGCAGGTTCTAGTCCCATGCAAACGATCCTGACCACGCAAGCAACACTCAAGCGAAGAGCAGCTGCGGCTCTCGTGGCGTCCGCCCTTCTCGCGTGCACCGCGGTCGTCGGAATCGAGGACCTGCCGCCACTCGCCAACACCGGCGACGCAGGTGACGCCGCAGATGGTGCGGTCTCACCAGACGCAGTAGCGCCCTCACGGCCCGCGTCCTGCGAGGTTGGCGACTATACGCTGACCGGCACGTGCGACGTGTTCAAGCAGGACTGCCCAGCCGGGCAGCGCTGCGCCGTTGTTCCGGACTCCAAGCTAGGTCAGATATCTGCTTGTGTGGCGCCGAATCCAGGCGCTGTGAAGTCCGGCGAATCATGCAAGGATGACCGGGAATGCCCCCCAGCGACACTGTGCCAGTCAGCGTATGGGGAGTCCCGTTGCGAGCCCGTCTGCTGTGACGATTCGCAGTGCCCGCTAGCAGCAAATCTCGTATCAGGGTGTGCATTCATTATTAGGGACATCAGCAAACAACCGCTTTTTCGCGTGTGCGCCACATTCCCTGCGTGCCTTCCATTTCGTGCATCTCCGTGTTTATCCGGGCGCAGCTGCCGTCCGTTTCTAGGACGCGGCGCGGCTAGAACAGAAACGTTTACTGGTTTCAGCTGCTATCTACCTTCTGCGAGTCCGCCGCTCGGGGAGGGCGCCACATATTCATCCTTCCTCGATTGCGGCGATGGCCTGGTCGGGGTAAATGGGGTCTGCCGCTGGGCATGCTACACCAAAGATATTTTCGACACGCCGCCGGGCCTTGTTACGACGGCATTAGACCTAACGACTGTTGGAAAAGGCGGCTGCCCACCAAACCAAACCTGCCACGGAGTCACACCTGGTCCCTCTTGGTATGGTGTCTGCCTGCCCTGAACGACGAATCCGGCTTAGCCGACGATTGAGGCATCTTTGATACGGCGCCGGCGACGAAAAGGCGCTGAATGGACCATGCGACGTGTTCAAACAGGATTGCGCCGACGGTCTGCGCTGCGCAATCTTACCGGACGCGAAGTTAGCAACGACCCGGTCGTGTATCGTACTTGGGGGAGTCGCGTTGCGAGCCGGTCTGCTGTGATGATTCGCAGTGTCCGCAGCCATACGGGCTCATCTTTTTGTGCGAGGTAACCTTTGTCGAGCCCTCCAGCGATCGCACAACTTTTTCGTGTTTGCGATACGCGGCTCGCGTGCCTCCCGTTTGAATTGGAGACATCAGCGACACGCCCCCGTTCTCTTTGACGAATGTGGACGTATCAACCCCCGGAAGGGGCGGCTGCCCGGCACCGCAGAAATGTCTGAAACTCACAGTTCTGCCGTCTTGGTACGGATATTGTAAATAAGTTTTCGGGTATCTCCCCCGCGAGCTTCCACGCAGGCGCGGCTGCACCCGTGACGTCATCATTCCTGCTCGGGGCCATGCTGCGCATTTCAGTCGCGACTGCATGACGCCTGCGTTTCAGCGCACAACAGGGGCGGCGCCGACCGCGCCGCAGCGAGCGCGCCCCGATTCGGTGCGCCGAAGCTGCTTATCGGCGAACTCTGTCGAGCGCGTTTGCGGCGTTCGCACACTCGCCGTGTGCAACTCCTGCGCAACGTGCGTGCCCGTATCCTATTTGTGACCTCCATGATTCAGCGCTTGACGCTGCGTAAAATGGGTCGGCATAATTGTAACTTGCGGGAGTCGTCGGGCTCCCATCGCAGGAGGGGCACAGTCCATGAAAATCGCCGGTACTGCCGTAGAGGGAGCGCGAGACGCTTGGGAAGACCTCGCGATCATGTTCGCCTCGGAGACTCAGGACGAAGCGCGAAAGCTGATGACACTCCATTCCGTCAGCGAATCGCTCGCGGCGCTGGAGACTCCCCTCGCCGAGGCGTCCGGGCACGTGGCCGGGTACGGCGCGGCTGCGGTCTCTCGCCGCCAGGAGTACGAAGCGCTTTCTCGCTCATCCCCCGGCCCTTTCGCGGAGGGCGCGGGAAGGAACCTCGCAATTACCTTAATTTGTATAGTCACCGGAATACCGCTGATCCTCGTTTACGGACTCGGACTGCTACTGATCATCGGCGGAGTCGCGTGGCACGTCGTCAGCGGCAATCGCGTCAAAGCCGAGGCCACGGCCCGAGCGAATGCGCTCCAGTGGATGCAGCAGGAGGGCCAGACGGTCGATGGTCATCTCGCGCATTGGAAAAACGTCCTCGGCCTGCTCACCGCGCAGCACGCCGCGCTCGCGCAGCAACGCGCGGCCAGCGGCGTCCATCGCCGCGTCATGGCGCTGGGGCGACTCTACCTTCCCTTTGTCCCGCTCGACGTAGCGGGCTATTCCGTGGTGGTAGACGGTACGGGCACAACGGCGAACACGGAGCTGCGTCTGCCGGATCTCGCCACCAACACCGACACAATGGCGCGCGTAAAGGGCATTCTGAACGCCGCGCGCAATCCGCCCATACTCCTCCGCGCGGCAGGCGATCAGCCCAGCGCGCCGGACGCCATTCACGGAGAGGAGTCCGATCTCGCGTCTGCGATCACCGACTTTGGCGAGATGCTGGAGTCCGTGCCCGTAGTGTCGGCACAGACGCCGCTCGTGCGGGCGGATGCCCCCGTGCTCTCGGCGTTGCGCGGCCCGATTGGCCAGAAAACCCTCGCTGGCCCCGTGGTTCGCGGTGACGTCGATGCCACCAATCGCGCCCTCGCTTCAGTGCGCAAGTACACCCAAACGATGCGCGGGCTCGGCAAGGGCATCGAGTCAACGCTGCGCGCGGTGCGCGACGACATGCGCGACGTGCTCACGCGCTACGGCGCGTTACGCTCCGAGGCCGTTGAACAGGCGCACGCGAGCTTGCATTCGGTGCTCGCACGAAGCGATCTCGCGTACGTCACGCATTACTGCCCAAAGTGCAACCGCGTGCCGCAGTACATGTTCATGCGCCTCGGCATCGACCTCGATCAGGCGCACACCATGCATCCAAACGAGCTGCTGCGCGCGCTTCAGGAGAACGACGAGGCGAGGCAGCGACTGGTGAGCGACGAGGGCCTGCTGTCTGAGCTGGCCCAGCTTTTTACGGCCCTCGACGAGCTTCACAATGCCATCGGCGGCTGGCACGCGCAGCACGAGAGCGACTCGGCGAAGGTCGGGGTCGACATGCGCGCGGGTCAGGCGCGAGAGGCTCGCCTCAAGGCGCTGCGCTCCCAGGAGCTCCAGCTGCTCGAGCAGTTCCGATCACTGCTCAGAAAAATCGTAACTGGGAATCCGAGGCCAATCCTCGAGCTCTCGCGGCAGGCGCGACTGCACCTCGACCCTGAAACGGGCAGCTGGCACTGCCCGCTCTGCGAGCTCGACATCGACGATCCCGAAATCGCCCGCATGGGGCGGCTGCTCAAGATCAAAGACGAGCTGCTGATGCCGATGTGGAACGCGCTATGGGTCGAGAAAGACGACTTTCGCAAGTCGGAGTTGTTCCGCACCAACGAGCAGATTCAGCGGCTCGTCGAGAAAGAAGTCGCGGCATTGCGCGACGTCGCTGAGCAATACCGCGCCGACATGCGCCCGGTACGCGAAAACCTTATTCTCGCCACGACCGAGGCGATATCGGCCCGGAGCCAGCTCGAGTCCGCTGTCGGCAGTCTGACTGCCCTCGGCGTCATCGACGGAAAGCGCGCCAGTGAAACGCTCGCGCGGCTCGGCACGATGACCGGCGGCGACCTCGACAACCTGAAGAAGCGCGCCGAAGCGAAGGAGACCCTGCTCAACACCGAACCTCAATCGCAGCTGAGCCGGCGCGTAATGGCCATTGATCCGATATCGGTGCTGATGACACCCGAGCAGCTGTTTCGCGAGCAGAGCTCGAGCTCCGAGCGGCCGCAGCTGGCTTCGGGCTTTGAGGAGGTCCCGTGAGCGAAGGCGGCGTCAGTTACGGGCAGGTTGTCAACATTGTTGAGCAGCACGTGGCCCCTATTCAGCGCGAGGTCAATCAGCTCGACCGTCGCCTCGACCGAGTTGATCATCGCCTCGAAAAATTGGAGCAGGAAATGGCAAATATAGAGGGCGCCGTCAAAGACATGCACCGCGGGCTGGCGGGCGAGCTCGAGCGGCTGCGCGACGGGAACAAAGAGCTGATTCGTGTGCAGGAGAGCACCCAGCACATGACCCTCGCGCAGTTTACTGCCGCCAACGTGCAGCTCGGTATGGCCAACTCGAACCTGGGCGAGCTGAACAACACCAGCATCGCTGGATTCAATACCGTGAGCGCCG
Organism: Myxococcales bacterium; assembly: GCA_947473045.1. Taxonomy (GTDB): domain Bacteria; phylum Myxococcota_A; class Polyangia; order Polyangiales; family Polyangiaceae; genus JANYHY01. The sequence continues at coordinate 8,036 of CANJCO010000071.1, forward strand.
GCGTCGATCGCATGGCCCAGGCCATTGTTCAGACTGAGGTCATTCGGCTTTTGCACGAAGCGAAGGAGCCGACGGAACGCGTCAACTCGTTCGCCGAGGAGATCGAGCAGCGGTTCGCGAAGACGATCGAGAGCGTGTATTTCGTTCGCGCACAGCACGATCAACTGCTCGCGACGGCGATGACCGAATACGAGCGCAAGCTGCGGGTGATTGGGGAGCACATCTACCGGGTCTACGAGGACGATTTCAGGGAGTGGGCCGAAGTGCCCCTTTCGGAGCCCAGCGGGCGCATCGTCGAACTGGCGATGGCCATGGACGAGCAGCGCGTGGCTCACCGCACCGAAGCGCTCGAAGCGCGATTCGAGACTCTCGGCGACGAGCTGATCGAGCCGATTCTGTCGGCGCACCGCGATCTGGAGCACATGCTCGCGTCGCGATTCGCCTGCAAGGTCGACGCGGCTTCTGGTGAGGAAGTCGCCATACCGCTCGCCGCTTGTCTGCGGTCGGGTGGCGCCCTCGAAGTGCTCGGCATCGTGAAAATGGCGAGATTGGGCGAGCGGCTCGAGCTGGTGCAGCGCGAAGGCGCCGTGATCGACCGGGCGACGGTCAACGCTGCCCGCATCGGGCCGCAGCTTCAGTCGGCTCCGCTCTCGGGCGAGCGCTTGCAGACCTTGAAAGACACGCTCACGCGACTCGCGGCAGAACACCGAATCGACTCGCTGCTGCTCCCCGGCTACATCGCCTATCTCGATCAGTTCGGGCTGTCTGTGCTGGTCGACCAAGACGTGAGGGGCCGATGAGCGCGCGCGTCGAGGGCGACCGCGTCGTCGTGACGGGCAGCTCGGCCGGGAGCCACTTCCCGCGCAAGCAGGCCGAGATCCAGCAGCGCTTCGAGGCGAACGGCGGCGGTGCGGAGGGCCCATTTCTGATCGAGGGCTCGGTCTACGGACGGGACGTCCGATTCCGCGGGGCAGGAGTCGTGTGCGGTCCGCTTCTCGGGCGGGGCGACGTGACGATCGAGCCGGCCGAAGGCCGCGGGCCAGCCCGATTTCTGGGAGGTCTGCACGCGAGCGGAAACATCGTCTCAACGCCCCGAAGGGGCGGGTTCGGAGGCTCGCTGCTCGCGTCGATCGAGCAAGCCTCGATGGTGGTGCGCGGCGACGTGATCGCCGAGCAGGTCTCACTCTCCGACGCGGTCGTCTTCGGCAACGTGCGCGCGCGCCGCGTGAAGCTGTCGCGCTGTATCGTTTTGGGGCAGGTCGTCGCGCGCGAATCGGCTGTGTTTCATGCATCAACGCTCGTTTCCTATGAGGCTGGCGAAGTGCGCTTCGAGGGACCGTGCGCCATTGTCTTTCCTGCGGGCACGAGCGTTGGGGTTCCGGTCTTCGCGCCGGCGACCGACGACCTCGGCACTGAGCTCCGCTGTGAGATCGCCTTTCTCCCCGTACTGCGCGCGTTCGGCTCGCGCTCGCTCGTCTACCGGCCGGCCCCCGCGCCCGGCACTTCGTGGGCTCCCGCGCGCTGGCTGCCAACAGCAACGGAGACAGCACCCAACCAGGTATCCGGCGCCATGCTCCATGCCGTCGACTGGGTGCGGGCCGACGTCGAGAGCCGCGTGCGCAAGGTTCGCGACGGCAAAATCGAAGAGGCCACGGTCCCCGCTGAGCGCTACGTGCTGTCGGTGGCGGGCCGCGCGCTCGACTTCTCGTCCATCGTTCCGTCGCTCGAACACGCCACGTTCATGCTGCGCACCGCCCTCGAGTTCGAGCACTACAGCCCGCCGGTTCAAGAAGCGACGCATCAAGCGTGGACGGCCCGCTGCACTGCCGAGGAGCGGCAACTGCTCCGGTGGGCGACGTCGCGTGAGCAGCTCGCGCCGCCCGCGCCGAGGCCCGCAATGACCCGGCCGCCGGCCCTGCCAGCTGCAGAGACTTCCCACATCGCGCGGGGCGCCGTTGCGCCCCAGGGGCCTCCGCGCCCGGCCGCGCCTGCATCGGCGTCCCCGACGCCTTCGGCGCGAACTTATGAAGTCACCAACGACGGCGTCACGGTCGCAGGGCCCGCATCGGCCACGCAGATCCGCGGCGCAGTCGCAGCGGGCAAGCTCAACAGCGCATCGCGCATCCGGCCGACTGGCAAAACCGAGTGGCGACCGATTGGCGATCTCGACGCACTCGAAAAGTCGTCAAGTTCGACTTGATCGGCGGCGGCGGAGATCGCCCCGAGCGACGAGGCTACTGCTGCGAGCGAGACCCGTGACTGTCACCCGACGGAGCCTTCGATGTTCGGATTCTTGAAAAAAGCTGTCTCGGACCAGTTCATCGCGCGCCCGTCCGCAGAAGTTCCGTCCCTCATTTTCCGGTGGCCGGATCAGAGCATTCCGCGCGGCGCCAAGCTCACGGTGCGCGCCGACGAGAGCGTGCTGTTCTTCAAGCAGGGCGTTCTCGCCGGCCACCTGGGGCCCGGAACCTACTCGCTCGACACCACGAACCTGCCCTTTCTGGGAGATATTTTTGTATCGCCGCTGACGGGCGACAACCACTTTCTGACTGAGCTGTTCTTCGTGCACAACACGGAGACTCCGTATTATCTCGGCCCCGCTCCGCTCGGCAGCTTTCAGGATATCGGCACGCGCCTGCTGGTGAAGGTGCTGTACGCCGCGAACTTCTCAGTGCGCGTGACCGATCCGGTGCGCCTCGTCTCGCGCCTCATCGGCCTTCGATCCGACGGCGCGACTGCCCTCGGGGGCCTGCTCGACGCGCGGGTCAAATCAATGCTGTCCGAGGCCGTCGGGCGCCTGCTGGCGTCGGAGCCTGTGCTTCAGGTGGTCTCCAATCAGTACAGCGAGCAGCTTGGGCAGGCCGTAATCGAGCGCACCCGCGCCGAGTTCACAGGTGATGGCGTCGAGCTGACGCGCTTTTTGTCGCTCGAGCTCAAGCTCGACGAAGCCTCGGAGACCGAGCTTCGCGCCTTCGGAGGCCGCATGGCCGATCTGAGCGTGCAGCGCGAGCAGGCCGACGTCGCCTCCCAGCCCGGGTTTGCGGCCTACAACCTCGTGAAAGGCCAGGTCGACCTCATGCGCGGCGTCGCTGCGGGCGCGGCAACACACGGACTACCCATCACCGGAGGCGGACTGGGAGGTATCGGCATCGGAGGCGCTGCGCTCATGGGCGCATCGGTTCCGTCAGCCTCGCGCGACCAGTACATGCCGGCTACGGCGCCCGCCCCGAGGCTCGCGGGTGGCGGAGGCGCGAAGTACTATCTCCGCGGTCCAGGCGGCGTCGAAGGCCCTTATCCGCCCCGCCAGGTGGCGCTCCGCGCAGTGTCGCTGCGCCTCGGCGCAGAGAGCGTCTTCGTGCGGCAACCCGGTCAAAACGAGTGGGTTACAGCCCTCGACGTGCCCGAAATTGCCAGCGAGATTGAGCGACGAAGCGCGACAGCCGCGCACGCTGCAGGGGCCCCGGCGGCCTCGGTGCGCTCGGGGCCGACGCCGTCCGAGGCCTTCGAAAACGCCCTGCGCGTCGCGGCCCTCGACAAGGTGATCACACCCGACGAGCTCGCGCTTCTCATCGCGCTCGCGTGCGGCGCGGGCCTCGCCACGGGAGACGCTGCTGCGAGCGAGTATGTCCTCACCCGCGCAGTCGCGCTGGGATGCACGGCAGCGCACGCGCTCCCCCCTGCCGAAGCCCCTTCGTCGGGAGCCACGTTCGCGGGCGGTCCGCCGCCGCTCGTCATGGCGCGCGTCTACGTCTACAGCAACGGCATCGACACTGTGCAGGGGTTGTCGGCCGAGGCCGTCGCGACCCGCGTGCGCGCAGCGCCCGACGGCGTGCACATGGTGTGGTGGACCGGCGCGCCTGACTGGGTACCCGCGTCGCGCGTCGAGGCGATCGCCGCCCTCGCGCGCGGCTGATGGCAGCACCCCTGATTTGGCGAGCCGGCGGGGAGACGGTGTGGGGTGCGACCGTTGCGACCCACGACCGCAATTTTAGTATGGTTATCGCTCGTCTCGCGCACGAACTTGGGTGACGCGAAGACGCCTGTCTCAGTGTTCCGGCAGTCCGCGCTCGGATCGACGCGCAGGCGTCATCGATCAGCTCCCGCGACCGACCCCGCAAGACGCCCCTTCCAAAGCGCCGCGGCTTCCTCGTACGCTCCGCCCGATGGACGCTCTTCGCCTCGTGATGACCGGCGCATGCCCAAACTGCCGCGCAATGTTTCCGGTCAACCGTCTCGCGGACGCGGGCTACTGCGGCGCGTGCGGTCACGAGATACCAATCGCGGAGGCCACGTGGTCGACCATGCTTCGCGAAGCCGTGGTTCGCGCGGCCGGGCTTGCGACAGGCGAGACCCAAAGCGTAGCCGAGCGCGAGCTTACGCTGTCGTACAAGCGCGTCGCGTTCAGCTGCTTGACTTGCGGCAGAGTCCTCGCGTCGAAAGACGCGCTCGGCAGAGACGAAGACCGCTGCGACGGCTGTGGCGCCGCTCTCTGTCTTCGGCCCGTAGCGTCCACTCACTATGCTGCGTTTCTCGGCGAAATTTCGCATATCTATGGCGAGGAGCCGCAAAAAGGAGCGGCCACCGAGCCAGGGGCGATCGCGCAGTTTCCGTGCGCGAGCTGCGGCGCGGCGCTTCCAGTCGAAGGCAACGCACAACGTGTGGTGTGCACGTATTGCCACAGGCCGAGTCACGTCCCGCTCAGCTTTCTCTACCGCGGGCATCGCGATCTCCCGCAGCCGTGGGGGGTCCTGTTCAGCGCGCCGCTGCCGGCGAAGACTGCCGAGCTCAGCGCAATTTTCGACTGGGCGGGCGCGGAGACCACGCTGCCGTACGTGGCATCGCTCGGTCCCGGTAAATTGCTGATCAGCGCAACTTACGAAGGATTTGAGCAGACCGCCGACTTCGATATCAAAAACACCGAGACGCGCGCGCTCGTGGCGCTGGGTGCGCGTGCAGGCACCCTCGAACCGCAGCTGCTTTGGCAACGGCGCGATCTGTCGATCGCGACCGGCAGTGAACGCAGGCCGCACGTCGTCGTCGCGGGCGCCCAACGAATCTTCGTTCGAACCGACAGGGGAATCGTAATTCTCGATTCCCTGACGGGTGACACTGTGCGCGTTCTGCCAGTCGATTGCCATGAAGCCGCCTATTTCGAGACCCAGTCGCTGGCGTTGTCGAACGATGAAGTCATGGGCATACGCGGCCACGAAACGCGACTCGTATCGAGGCCGCCCAACAGCCCGCTCGCTCACGAAGACACGAAGCCGAGGCCCTCCCCCTCCCTCAAGGCTCTGCGTGCCGCGACCACGCTGGCAGCGGCAGAGCATTCGACGCTGCTCGCAGCGGGCTACTTCGATAACGACACGTTGCAAGCGTGGGCGTGCCTTGCCACTGCGGCGGGCGAGCCGCGCTTGCGCGGTCAGGTTCCCCTGCCGCGCGACGACGATCGCGATCAGGGGAATATGCACGTATCGCTCGCAGACGACACGCCCGCCGCCGCCTTGCTCGCCGGCACCTTCGGAGCGTCGGTCTGGCTACATATTGACCGCGCGGTTTATCGCGGCGTTGCCGTGGATGGGCAATTGCAATTTCAGCGCATTCAAAGCGTGCGTCTGGCTGGCAACCGGCCGAGGAGCTTCGTCGCGATCGGTTTTGGCCACGGGATCGCGGTCATCGGCGATCGGGGAGCTTTCCGCACGTTCAACGCCGAGGGCCAGCTGTCGTTTGACGCGTCGTCGCTACCGAAGCCCGCGAAGCAGGGTCGCGCAGCCATGGTGAAAGCAGCCGACGCTGCAAAGATGCGCAAGGTGATGGATAGCGGCCTCGCTGCACAAGCCGAGACAAGACTCGCGAACGCCGAGTACGAGCGCGCCGAATATGCGAAGAACATGCGGATCGTGATTGGCACGTTGGTAGCGTTCGTGGTCTTGGCAGTCGCCGGCACAGCCGTAGTGTTTCTCGCGGAGCGGTAACCGATACTTCGTGCTCTGGGCCGCAGCGCGAAGCAGGCAAGTCGGCTCACTGTTTCGCTGCGGGACTGGCCGATGAAGCCTACGCGCTTCGAGCGGGAGCAACGACGCCGCGATTGGTGCCCCGCCCCTTCTACCCGCGCGTCATTTGCACTGGCTAAGCAGGATGCTCGCTGTGCTGCTGCTACCGTTCGCGAGGGCGACGTCAGGCGCTTTGTCGCCGTTGAAGTCACCCACCGCGAGGCCAGAAGGGACGCTTCCAGCGGCGTCGTCGACTTTCGACGCGAAGGTGCCGTTGCCGCTCCCGAGCAGCACGCTCACCGCGTCGCCACTGTCGTTCGCGCACGCGTCGCCGCATTTGGTAGCGCCGCCCACGCAGACGAGGCCGGCACGGCCTCCGGCGCGGAGCCGCAGCCAACAGCCACAGCAAGCACGACGCAGCTTGCGGCAATCAGAGAGCGGGAGTGAACCCCGTCGGCGCGTCTTCGTTCCCGGCCACGTAGCCTTCGGCGCAGACCTAATTGCGTAGTCGCGCACTAAAGTTTGATTCACGGTCGTCGGATGCAGGCTGCGGAACACCAAATTCAAGCAGAAGCTCGCCAGTTCGCTGGGCAACGGTACGAGGCATGAACATTGCGAAAGGCCTTGTCCGATGCGGACTTGCCGCCCCCGGCGCGCGGCGCCCTGCATACGGAGCCCCCATGAGCCAATGGATTCGATCGGTCCTCCGCGACCGATCCCGCGTCTGGGCATTTGCCCTCTCTTCGAGCCTGCTGTCGACGAGTCTTTTTCTTGCGTGTTCGAGCGCGCCTTCGGACGGCGTCGATCCCGGCGGCAGCGGGTCGACCGCGGCCCACTGCAGCACGCCCGACGAGGGCTGCCCATGCGACAGCGTTGGTCTCACAGCCGAGTGCGGCGAAGTTCTGTCGAAGTCCGGCGGCGTCGTCACCTGCACCGTCGGCAAGCGCACTTGCGACGGTGCCGCGTGGGGCACGTGCGTCGGCGACAAGACGATGTTCAAGAGCGAGGCTCCGGTCACGCGCGCGGAGTCACGCGTCGAAGGCCTCGGTCAGCCTGGTCCGTGCGCGAACAACCCCTGCGATCCTGACTGCATTTCGATAATCGACAACGGCCTCGGCCTCGACGCGGGCCCCGGGCTCTTCGTCAACGACGCGGGCGGCATTTCGCTCCTGGGCAACGACTGCGGCGCCGGCGCGGCCGCCGACTCGGGCGCGTGCGTTTGCGCCACGACTTACACGAACGTGGCGCCCGCTGCGACGCCGACGCTGAGCGCGGGCGGCGCCCTCTCGCCGTACCAGGTCACCGACTCGAACGACCTGGTTCTCGAGGCGAACAACTGCTCCGTTTGGGCCTGGATTTCAGCCGGAAACGCGCCGGGAGGTGGCCAGTGGCTCGCGTACACCTGGCCGAGCTCGAAGACGATCGCCAAGATGCACATGGACACGGCGAGCGCGACGGTCCCAAGTCCGTGCGGCGTCATCGGTCGTACCGCGGGCGCCGCGCAAGTGCAGTGGTGGGACGGTACCAAGTGGATTACCGACGGCACCGTAAGCGGCAAGCTCGACGACTGGGACTACACGTTCACTGTGCCGGTCACGACCACGCAGGTGCGGCTCTTCGACATGTACGCCACCAACACGCTTGGTCAGCAAAGCAACCCCATCGTATTTGAGTGGCAAGTCTTCGAAGCGACCACCGTCTGCCCCAACAACTGCAAGCCGGATGGCGGGGCCGGCGCTCCCGCCGCAGGCTGCGCGCAGAGCTGCGTGGGCTTCCAGTGCCAGGTCGCGCAGTGTCCCGTGAACGCTCCCACCACGCTGACCGGAGTCGTCCTCGACCCGGCGGGAAAAAACCCGATCTACAACGCGTACGTCTACGTGCCGGCTACGCTGCCGCTCCCCGTCATTCCGGCCGGCGCGCAGCCTGACGCCTGCGGCGGCGGCGGAAACCTGCCCCCAGCGGTCACGTATGCCCTCACTGGCGCCGACGGAAAGTTCACCCTGACCGGCGTGCCGAGCGGGTCGATTCCGCTCGTGGTGCAGGTCGGCAAATGGCGCCGTCAAACCACGATCAACGTCACATCGTGCGTCAGCGCGGCAGTGCCACCAGCGAGCACGCGCCTGCCGAAGAATCATGGCGAAGGCAACATGCCGCACATCGCGATCACCGCCAACGGATGCGATCCGATGGAATGCCTGCTGACCCGCATCGGCATCGACGCGGCCGAATTCAAGAGCCCCGGCGCCGGCGGCGCGGTCGACTACTACCTGGGAGACGGCATTCCGCTCTCAGGCGGCAGCAACCCGCCGCCGAGCACGTTCATGCAGAGCGTAAGCACCCTGAGGCCTTACGACCTCGTCATGCTCCCGTGTGACTGCGGAACCGAGTTCTTCAACCTGGGTCCGTGGAGCTTCGTCGGAGCGCCGACATACTCAGCGCTCAGCCAGTACCTCGGAGGCGGCGGCCGCCTCTTCGCTTCTCACTACGGCCGGCACTGGATCGAAAATCCCTTCCCGGGAGTCGCCAGCTGGGCTCCTGACGGCTCTCTCTTCTTTGGCGATCCGAACGTCGGGATCATCAATCAAGCGCTGCCGAGCGGCGTCAACTTCGCTCAGTGGATGAGCAACATCGGCGCAGCTTCGGGCCCGGGTCAGTTCATCATTACGCCTACCCGGTACGACACCTTCTCGACCACCGGCCTCGCCAAGCAGGTCGTGACCTACAAAACGGGGAACGTTCCGGCCGACTTCACGTTCGACGCGCCGCTCAACGTGCCTCTCTCCCAGCAGTTCGGACGCGGCATGTACACCGACATGCACCTCGCGCAGGGCGGTCTGTCGTTCACCTTCCCGCAGGAGTGCCCGCTCAGCCCGCTCACTGCGCAAGAAGATGCCGCAGAGTTCCTGCTCTTCAACCTCGGTGGGTGCATCACTCCGCTGCCCCCGCCGGCCCCGGGCTTCGCGCCGACCACGTTCACCCGTCAGTTCACGGCAGTCTGCCCCGCGGGCAAGTACGTCGAGTGGCGCGACTTCGTTTGGCAGGACGCGATCCCGAGCAACGGCAGCGGCACGGCGAACGTCACGTTCACCGTACAGACCGGAGACAACGCGCAGTCGCTCGGAGCCGTAATCCCGCTCGCGATCTCGACCGTGTCGCATCCCAACTGGATCCTCACTTCGGTCGCGAACGCGCTCGTGGGCGCCAACCAGCTCCCGCACCCCATGCTTCAAGTCAACATGACCCTCAACCCAACCCCCGACAAGAGCCTCGCTCCGACGCTCATGGCGTGGCAGCAGACCTTCGATTGCGTCGACTCCCTATGAAGCTCCTATCCATCCTCCTGGCCATGTGCGCAGCGACGGCGTTCGCGGCGTGCCAACAAGCCCCGCCCGAGAAGTCATCGCTCGTCGCCGCTTCGGGCGGCGCCACGTCAAGCGGGAGCACGGCTCCCGACGCGGCCACGCAGGCTGCCGCTGGCGGAGCGGCGCTCGCTCACGCCGCCCGGTGCGCTCTGGCCGTGCCGCGCGATTCACCGGGCTGCTCGGCGTGCCTGACGGCGAGCTGCTGCGCCTATGCCAACGCGTGCCTTGGCGACAAGGCGTGCCTTGATCTGCTCACGTGCTATCGCGCCTGCACGCTCGATGCGGGCGCGCAGGCAGACGCCTCGGGCGAGACGGGCAGCTGCCTCTCGCGATGCAACGCGACCAAGCCGGGCGGCACAGTCTCGGCCGGCGCCAACTACGCCAGCTGCCTGCAGCTCAACTGCGCCGCGCACTGCACGATGTAGGCGCCGGGCCGATCCTCATCGATCGGCAAGACGTCGACGCAGCAGCCCTCCAGCGAACCCGCGCCCTGATGAACCGCGCCCGAAATTGCGCCGCGATTTCGCGCGCGACGTGAAAATTCGGATCTCCGCATTTATCGGGCGCAGCCCTCGCCTGTTGGCCGCTCGTGGTGCCCGCCGCGCGCGGCGATCACGATGCCGCGCGCGGGGACGACGGGCACGACCGGAGGGCCTCGCGGCGATCCGGTCGTGCCTCCTTCAAGCCAGCGTTCCGGCGCCAGAACGGGTGAGCCGCACATGTGGAGTAGACGTCTGGGCTCCCGTAATTTTTGTCCCGCTCGTTCGTGCGTGTCCGCGCCATTCGCGGGGCTTTCGTGCTACGCGATGGGCACATTGCGCAGTGCACTACCCCGGCGAGGCCGAGGCGCCCGTGCAGATCAGGCTCCTACGCACCTCACGAGCGCGGTCGCCCGCTTCGTCGTCATCGAGGCAAGGAGGGCGCACGGTGCCCTCGAGTCGCGTCAGGCGATCGGGTGCTGTCCACACCCGAGCGTGAACGCCGTCGCCTACGAGCGCCACACCTCGGTTGGCGGGCAGCCTCTCAAGGCACTGTCCCATAAGAGCCCAATCCAACCCGGGTTCCGGCTCCGCTGCATCTTCGAGGACACGTCTTCCTTTCTTGTTCTGTACGCGCGCTACGCGGTACCCGCTCGCGGCCAGTCGCGCTCAGCGCGGCGTCGGATCGGCGACGCGCCCGACGAAGAGCGGCGCCCCGGTGCTGATCTCCCGGATCACGATAAGAAACGGGTGGTCCGCGCGCACCACGACCGGATCCTCACGCATCGGCGCCGCCCCTGCTGCCATGAGCACGGCAGTCGCCGCGGCGGCCTCGGTGCCCGCCTCGTCGGTCGCGATGAAGGCCTTGTGAATGACATCGCTGATGAAGAGCTCGCGCGTGCCGTCCATGCCGGAGAAGTCGGCCTTCGGGAACTCGAACGCCGATTTCATGCCGAGCGCGACAAGCTGATCGCGCAGCGAAAAGCCCGACGACATCTTGAAGCGCGGGAGCGAGAAATCGACCTTCTTGTGCGACACGGCGCCCGCCCAGCGCCCGAGGCTCCTGTCGTCGATCTTCGCTTCGATCGCGGCGAGCCCGCTGCTGGCGATCGGCACGACGACGAGCATCGAGGTGGTGCCCGACGCGTAGGGGAGCTCGATCACGTCGGCTTGATCGACGCGCGCGTATTTGAAGTGACCGACCTGCCGCATCATCTTCGTGGTGACGCTGCGGGTGGGAGTCACCGCGAAAGGAGCGTCGGTCGTATTGCCCGCGACGAACGGGGCGCTCCACGCGGCCTTGAAGTAGACAGCGTTGGTGAGCACGAGCCGCGAGGCGCCAGACAAGGCGCCCCTGGCGATGAGCTCGGGGATCTTGTGCTCCGTCTTGCCGTCGACCCAGCGATTGATAGCGCCGCGGCTCCCCTCGAGATCGCCGGCGAAGTCGAGCTGCTCGAGCGGCGCGGCGTAGCTCCTGTCCAAAACCGACAAGAACTCGGGGACAAACACCTTCCCTTGTTGCCCCCACAGGCGGCTCACCACGCGAAGGGTCTGCGCGCGGCGGGCATACGCGTCGACGACCCAGCTGTCGCTCCCCGCGGGCGCGCGCGGCGACTCCTGCGCGGCGAACGCGGCGAGCTCGCTGGCGATCGATGCGTGGAGGGCGCCCGGCGGGCCGCTCTCGCCCAGCACTTGCGCCATCTCCTTCGCAGTCTCGCCGCGCGCCCCGGCGTAGGCCATCGCGAGCGCGATGCGGATGCTCTCGGGTGAAAAAAAGAGGTTCGACGACGGCGGCATGCCGCGCAGCACGCGCACTGCGAACGCGTCGCTCCCGCGGCGGGCGGCGGCAGTCGAGTCGCCCGCGGCAGGAGCGCTCGGCGCCGCGGAGAGCGCGGCATCGGTCTCGCTCGCGGACGGAGACCCCGACGCACTCGGCGCCGGAGCGGTCGATGCCGACTGCACGGGCGCACTGGCCGACGGCTCGGCGCGCGTTGCAGCGGCGCCTTTGCAGCCCGCGCCGACGAGGCCCGCGAAACAGGCGAGGCCAACCGAAGCAACCGTCGATAACAAGGGAAACTTAGGCATAATCATGGGCCCCGCCAACCTGTCACAAATTGGGCGAGCTGTCTCGGCGCGAGCCCGAGCGGGCGCGGGTGCGCGTCACGAAGACGCCTGCGCGGGTCGGCGATTTTTCGAGCTATCGTGTTTCGATCGTCGAGTTTTGTTCGACCGCGCCCCTCGGCAGGGAGACCTGCGCCCCCCCTGTGTCATGCCGGTGTGACCTCCCAGTTTCGATCGCTGTCGGGCGGCTGCGTGGAGGGGGCCTGAGCTTCCGCTCGCCTGACGATATCTACCGAGATCTCAACTGCTGGTATCGCGCCTCTGTTCTCGAGCCAGTGAACGGTGTCTCGGTCCTCGGGCCAGCCCGGTCCCGGACCATAGTCAGTCGAGACACCATCCCGGTGGTCGGTGATCGTTCCTTGTAGGATACAAACGGTGCCCGGCCTGCCTTTGTGCCCGTGAATCGGACCAAAGACGCCACCCGGCTCGATGGTGACCCGACGCATGCGAAGCTGCCGGCCCGCCATCTGATCTTCCCCCGCTTTCGTGGACACCCCGGAAGGCGCGAGTATGCGCCAGGAGTGTTCGATGGCGAAGAAGCAGACCCGGTCCAAGCAGCGTCGCGAGCGGCGGTCGTTCAGCCCCGAGTTCAAGGCCGACGCGGTCAAGCTGTGC
>CANJCO010000072.1 GCA_947473045.1 Myxococcales bacterium
GGCAAGCCATGGCGACGCGCCGATCGCGCCTACAATGAGCCAGCCGAGCCTTCGCACGCCGCCCGACACTACCGCAGCCCGAAGCGTGCGCGGGCGAAAACCAAACGCTTCGTTTCAAAGGGAGATCGTGGTTGACTGCGAGCCGCGTGACCGAACCGCTCCTCGCTGTGAAAGATCTCGTCGTGAGCTTTCGCACCGACGCGGGCTACGTCCGCGCGGTCGACGGCGCCACGTTTGAAGTGGACCCCGGAGCAACGCTCGGGATCGTCGGCGAGAGCGGCTGCGGCAAGAGCGTCGCGTCGCTGTCGATCATGCGCCTCATTCCGTCTCCGCCCGGCCTGATCGAGGCGGGAGAGATTCGTTTCAAGGGAAAGAGTCTGCTCGCCCTGCCCGACTCCGAAATGCGGAAAGTCCGCGGCAACGAGATCTCGATGATCTTTCAAGAGCCGATGACGAGCCTCAACCCGGTCTACACCGTGGGCGCTCAGATTATGGAGGCGATCCGCCTTCATCAGGACAAGTCGCGCAGCGAAGCGCGCGTCCGCGCCATCGAGATGCTGCAGACTGTCGGCATCGCGACGCCGGAGCGCAACGTCGATGCGTATCCGCACCAGCTGTCGGGCGGAATGCGTCAGCGCGTGATGATCGCGATGGCCCTCGCGTGCGAGCCCGCGCTCCTCATCGCAGATGAGCCGACAACGGCCCTCGACGTCACGATTCAGGCGCAGATCCTCGAGCTGCTGCGCCAACTTCAGGACAAGCTCGGAATGAGCGTCATCTTCATCACGCACGACCTTGGCGTGATCGCCGAGACCGCGCGTGACGTCGTGGTGATGTACGCGGGCCAGGTGGTCGAGCGCGGCGCCGTGGCCGACATCTTCGCGCGCCCGCTGCACCCTTACACGCGCGGCCTTCTGGCGAGCATCCCGGGTCCGCAGCGCAACGCGCCGGGCCAGCCGCGGCGCAGGCTGCCGACCATCGAGGGAATGGTGCCGGACCTCGCGTCGCTTCCGCCCGGATGCCGCTTCGCCGATCGCTGCGCGCTGCGCCAGTCGCAGTGCACCGAGTCCCCGCCAGGCCTGCGTGAGATTGAACCCGGGCACGCCTCGCGCTGCCTGCGCGCCGAGGAACTTTCGTGAGCCGCGCCCGATGAAGCTCCCCGAAATTGCGACCGCGGAAGCCGTCGACGACCAGCCTCGTCGCACCCTCGTCGCGACAGAAAACCTCACGAAATATTTTCCGGTGAGCGAGGGATGGCTGGGCCGGCCTACGAAGCTGCTGCGCGCCGTCGACGGCGTGAGCCTGCGCGTGCGGCGGGGCGAGACTTTGGGCCTCGTGGGAGAGAGCGGCTGCGGCAAGAGCACGCTCGGCCGCTGCATCCTGCGCCTGATCGAGCCGACGTCGGGCAGGGTGGTCTTCGACGGCCGCGACCTGCTTCCTCTGTCACAGCGCGCCCTTCGACCCGTTCGTCGGCGCATGCAAATCATCTTTCAAGACCCCTATTCGAGCCTCAATCCGCGCATGACGGTGCGTCAAATCGTGGGCGAGGCCATCGATATCCACGATCTCGCCCCGACCCGAGCCGACGCCGAAGCGATGGTCGCCGAGCTGCTCAAAAAGGTCGGGCTCCGACCGGAGCACATGAACCGCTACCCCCACGAATTTTCGGGCGGTCAGCGGCAGCGCATCGGTATCGCGAGGGCCCTCGCCGTCCAGCCCGACTTCATCGTCTGCGACGAGCCCATCAGCGCGCTCGACGTCTCGATTCAGGCGCAGATCGTCAATCTCCTGGTTGATCTCCAGGAGCAACTGGGACTGTCCTACCTGTTCATCTCCCACGATCTGAAGATCGTCGAACACATGAGCCACCGCGTGGCCGTGATGTACCTCGGCAAGGTGGTCGAGGTCGCCACGGCCGACGAGCTCTACCGCGGGTCGATGCACCCCTACACGCGCGCGCTGCTGTCGGCAGTGCCGGTGGCCGATCCGGCGAAAAAGCGCCTCCGCGTGCTGCTAGAGGGCGACGTTCCTTCGCCGATCGACCCGCCGACCGGCTGCGCGTTCCACCCGCGCTGTCCCCGGGCCATCAAGGGGCGCTGCGACACCGAGGCGCCCCCGCTCATCGACGCGGCCCCGGGGCACCGCGTGGCGTGCTGGTCACCGCACACGCAATAGCCAATCGGCGCCCGCCAGCGCCCCGAATTCTGCTATCGATCCGCGTGTGGATCTCCCTGAGCGCATCGGCCGCTACGACGTGGTGCGCCTCCTCGGCCAGGGCGGCATGGGGCGCGTGGTGCTCGCGCGCGACACCGTGCTCGGGCGCTTCGTGGCCCTCAAGACCCTGCGCGACGATCTCGGTCTGACGCCCGAACATCGCACGTCTTTGTTCGAGCGCATGCGCAACGAAGCGCGCGCTGCGGCCACGCTGAGCCATCCCAACATTGTCGTGCTTCACGACATGGGACAAGACCCGGACCACGGCCTTTTTTTGGTGTTCGAGTATGTAGAGGGTCCCACGCTGCGCGACCGAATCGGAGACGGCGCGCTCCCCCCGCTCGAGGTCGCGAGGCTCGCGCGCGAGCTGGGAAGCGCACTGTCACTCGCGCACGCGGCCGGAGTGGTTCATCGTGACGTGAAGCCCGAAAACATCATTGTTTCGGTCGGCGGCGCACGTCTCACCGATTTCGGAATCGCGCGCATTCCGGACTCCACACTCACCCGCGCCGGCGTTACCATGGGGACCCCTGCCTACAGCGCGCCGGAGGCGCTGGCGAAGGGCGAGTTCTCTCCCGAGTCCGACCAGTTTTCGCTGGCGGCCACGCTGTTCGAGGCGCTCTCAGGGCGGCGCGCGTTCGACGGCGATGATGCACTCGCTGTCGCCGGCCGCATCGCAAGCGGCGAGCGCCCGCGACTGGCCGACGGCGAGGAAGACCTCCAGAAGCGCCTCGTGCTCCGCCGGGTCGACGGCGTGCTCGCCCGCGCGTTTTCCTCCGATCCGCGGCAGCGCTATGCGAGCTGTCAGGCCTTCGGCGATGCGCTCGCTGCGGCGATCGATGTCCGGGCGAGCGGCGCCTACGCAACGCTTCCGCCGTTCGACGCGGCCGCCGGTGACCCCCGGACGACGCGGCGATGGCAGAACCTGGTGGCGGCAGGCGCGCTGCTCGTCATCGTCGGCCTCGCAGTCGCGGGGCGTCCGGGCAGCAGCGGAGCGAGCCTCGCGAAGGTGCAGCAGGAGCTCAACTTCGCGCTGGCAGCCCACGCGGTCTCGCCCCCCTCGCGACCGGCGCCAAGCGCCGCTCCGCCACGCGCGAAGCCGCAAGCCCCTCGGCCGGCGGGCTCCCAATCGTCCCGCGGCGCGGCCTTCGAGTCGGAAGCGGGAGTCTCCGACGCAGCGCCCGACGCCGCCGCAGCACCGGCGCCGTGAGGCCTTGGAATCTGCGCCAGCGCTGATAACCTTCGCGCCGTGCAAAAAGACTTCCGCCCCGCGCTTCCCGCGCTGATCGCGACCATTGCGGCGCTGTCGTTCTTCCCCGGATGCAAATTGCTGAAGAAGCGCGGAGGCTTCGACGCGGGCGCCGCGCTGCCTGCACCGACGAGCCTCGGCGCCGAGTCTGCCGAAGCCGACGCGGGCGAGGCCGAATTCGAGGCCCCCGACTCCGAGAAGATCGCAGCCGCCGCCAAGGGTCACGCGCTTCACTTTGCAGGCTGCAACAAGACGCCGCCGGTACCGGAAGACTGCAACTCGCTCGCAGTCGACTTTGAAGAGGGCCGCGGCGTCACCCGCGACTACGCCCAATCGCTTGTATTTTACAAGAAAGCCTGTGACCTCAAGCTCGCCGCCGGCTGCTCCAACATGGCCAGCCTCTACGAAGACGGAAAAGGTGTCACGGCCGACAAAGCGCGCGCCAGCAGCATCTACGACCAGTCGTGCGCGGCCGGGTCCATGCGCGGCTGCAATCTCCTCGGCGTGCACTACCTCTACGGCAAGGCCGGGCGGACGCAGGACAACGCCCGGGCCGCCGCCCTGTTCGACAAAGCCTGCAAGGGGGGCGACGCCTACGGCTGCAGCAACGACGGCTACATGTTCCGGCACGGCTACGGCGTCCCGCTCGATCTCGTCAGGAGCCTGAGCCTCTACCAACGCGGTTGCTCCGGTGGCGACCCGAACGGCTGCTCCGGCCTCGGTTACATCTACGACCGTGGCCTCGGCGCGCCGAAAAATCAGGCCCTCGCGGCAACCTACTACCGCAAAGGCTGCGACGGCGACGACGAGGTCGCGTGCCTCAACCTCGGCCTGCTTTACGAAGACGGCAACGGCGTGGCGCAGAGCTTTTCTAAAGCAGCGACCCTCTACGACAAGTCCTGCAGGCTCGGAGACGTGGGCGGCTGCAACAGCGCCGGAACGCTCTACCGCGACGGGCGCGGCGTCGCGAAAGACACCGCAAAGGCGCGCGCGTTGTTCAAGAAAGCGTGCGACGCCGACAACGCTGCCGGGTGCACCAATCTCGGACAGCTGCGGTCCCGTTGACGCGCGCCGCACTGCGGCAAAATAGCCTTTAAACAAGCTTCGCCGCGCGACAGTGCTTGGTTTGAACCGCGCGCCCGCCTATGCTCGGCCGCCAAACGATGGACCACGAGCACTTAGCCTCGCTGTACCGCCAGATGCTGCTCATCCGCCGCCTCGAAGAGGAGGCCGCACGCGCCTACGCGATGGGAAAAATCGGCGGATTCCTCCACCTTTACATCGGTCAGGAAGCCGTCGGCGTCGGCGCCTGCGCGACGCTCACACGAGACGATTACGTCGTCACGACCTACCGCGACCACGGAATCGCCATCGCCAAGGGCATGGCTCCGGGCGCGATGATGGCCGAGCTCTACGGCAAGGCGACGGGTTGCTCGGGCGGGCTCGGCGGCTCGATGCACATGTTCGACAAGCCCAACAATATGCTCGGCGGACACGGCATTATCGGCGGTCATATCCCGCTGGGGGTCGGCGCTGCGTTCGCTTCGAAATACAACAAAGACGGTCGCGTCACGCTCTGCTTTTTTGGAGACGGGGCGGTCAGCATTCAGGGTTTTCACGAGGGCGTATCGCTCGCCGCGCTGTGGAAGTTGCCTATCGTCTTCATCTGCGAAAACAACGAATACTCGATGGGGACGCCGCTCTCGCGCACCCTGTCGCAGACCGACGTAAGCCTCAAGGCCGTCGGCTACGGCATCCCGCATGACCGCTTCTTCGCCACCGACGTGCTCGAGGTCGAGCAGCGAATCGGACAGGCTGTCGAGCGGGCCCGCAACGAGTCGATGCCCACCTTGGTCGAAGTGCGCACCTACCGCTTCCGCGGGCACTCGATGAGCGATCCGGGCAAGTACCGAACGGCCGCGGAGCTCGAAGAGCAGAAGCAGAAAGACCCGCTGATTCAAGCGCGTTTAAAGCTCGAGCTCGGGTGGGATGCGGCCAAGCTCGCCGCCCTCGAAGCCTCCGTCGAGGCCGAGGTCGAAGCCGCGGTGAAGTTCGCCGAAGACAGCCCCGAGCCCGATGCATCGGTGCTCGAACCCACCACCTACGACGGCCCCTTCGCGAGCTGAACGAGGACATCATGCGAACGCTCCGATACCGCGAGGCCCTGCGCGAGGCCATGATTGAAGAGATGGAGAGAGACCGCACCGTCTTTCTCATGGGCGAAGAGGTCGGCTACTACAACGGCGCCTACAAGGTCAGCGAGGGAATGCTCGAGAAGTTCGGGCCCGAGCGCGTGGTCGACGCGCCGATCGCCGAAGGCGGCTTTGCGGGATTGGGCGTGGGCGCCGCGATGGTCGGTCTTCGTCCGATTATCGAGTTTATGACCTGGAACTTCAGCGCGATCGCGTTCGACCAGATCCTCAATAACGCGGCGAAGATCCGCCAGATGTCGGGCGGACAATACAACTGCCCAATCGTGTTTCGCGGCCCCAACGCGAGCGCGAAGCAAGTGGGCAGTCAGCACTCGCACGCCATGGAGCACTTCTACGCGCAGGTGCCCGGCCTCAAGGTGGTCGCGCCCGCGTTCCCGGCCGACGCCAAAGGCCTCATGAAGGCCGCCATCCGCGACGACAACCCGGTGCTCGTGATGGAGTCCGAGACGCTTTATTCGATTAAGGGCGAGGTGCCCGACGACCTCGACGTCGTGCCGTTCGGGCGCGCCCAGATCGTCCGCCCCGGATCTCAGGCCACGATCGTGGCCTATTCGCGCATGACGCATGTCGCCCTCGACGCGGCCGCGGCCCTCGAAAAGGAGGGCATTTCGGTGGAGGTCCTCGACTTGCGGAGCCTTCGCCCGCTCGACGAAGACACCATCGTCGCGAGCGTGAAGAAGACGCACCGCTGCGTCGTCGTGCACGAAGGCTGGCCCTATGGCGGCGTCGGCGCCGAGATCAGCGACCGCGTTCAGCGTCTTGCCTTCGACTGGCTCGACGCCCCCGTGCTTCGCGTCACCACACGCGACGTGCCGATGCCTTACAACGCGAAACTCGAGCAGTACTGCATGCCCCAGGTCGATCGCGTGATCGCCGCCGTCAGGCGCGCGGTGCACAGGAGCGCATGATGGCGAAGATTCTCGAAATGCCCAAGCTGTCGCCCACGATGGAAGAGGGCGTGCTCTCGGTGTGGCATAAAAAAGAGGGCGACTCGATCGGCGTCGACGATCTGCTCGCCGAAGTCGAGACCGACAAGGCCACGATGGAGTTCCGGTCGTTCGACAAGGCGACGATCCTAAAGCTCCTCGTTCCGGCTGGCGCGCAAGTGAAGCTCGGTCAGGCCGTAGCGATTATCGGCGCCGCCGGCGACGACATCTCCGCGCTCGTCGGCAAACTGGGAGGCGCAGCCCCCACCGCCGCAGTTGTGGCCCCTGCCCCGCAGCTCCCGCCGCCCGCAGCAGCCGTCGCCCCCGCCGCAGCCCTTGCCTCCGCGCCGGAGGCCGGCCCGGCGCCGGCGGCACGAAGAGGCAGCGCACTCGACCGCACAGAATACGAAGGCGACGACGACGAGACACCTGCCGGCGACGGTCGCGTGTTCGCGTCGCCGTTCGTGCGCAAGCAGGCGCGCGAGCTCGGCGTCGACCTGCGGGGCGCCCAGGGCTCGGGTCCGCACGGCCGCATCGTTTCAAAAGACCTCGAAGGGCTCTCGCGGGCGCTGGTCCGCGTCTCGCCGGGCGCGCTCGAGGGGGCCCCTTCTGCTCCTCGCCTCGCGGCCCCCGAGGCGCGTCCGCTGTCGATGATGCGCAAGACGATCGCGCGCCGGCTCACCGAGTCGAAGCAGACCGTTCCCCATTTTTACCTTACGATCGACGTCGACGCCGAGCCGCTCTCGTCGCTTCGCCAGAAGGTGAACGCCGAGCTCGCAGCGCTCGGTGAAGGCCGCGCCACGAAGGTGAGCCTCAACGATTTTCTCGTGAAGGCGTGCGCGATCGCCCTCGCGCGGGTGCCCGAGTGCAACGCCTCTTTTTCGCCTGAAGCGATTCTCGTGCACAACCGCGTCGACATCTCGGTGGCGGTCGCCATCCCCGATGGCCTCGTCACGCCGGTCGTGCGCAACGCCGACCAGAAGAGCGTCGCCGCGATTGCGCGCGAAGTGCGCGAGCTGGCGGCGCGCGCCAAACAGAAGAAGCTCAAGGCCGAAGAGATGCAGGACGGCACGTTCTCCATCTCGAACCTCGGAATGTTCGGCATCGACTCGTTCAGCGCCGTCATCAATCCTCCCGAAGGCGCCATCCTGGCGGTCGGTCAGGTGCGCGACGAGCCGGTCGTGAAGGCCGGGCAGGTCGTCGCCGGCAAGCGGCTCGCGATGACCCTTTCGTGCGATCACCGCGTGGTCGACGGCGCCGTCGGCGCCTCGTTTCTCGCCGAATTGCGCGCCCTGATCGAGCGCCCAATGAGCATCCTGTCCGGGTGAAACGAGCGGTGTTGCTACGCAGCCGGCTGTAGGTTAGTGGCCTTGCCCATGAGCCTCCACGCCGACGTGATGCAAATGAAGAAGATGCTCGCCAACCTCGATCTGTGGATCGAAAAGGCGATCGCGCACGCTGAGTCGAAGAAGTTCGACGCGAACGTGCTGGCCGGCGCGCGCCTCGCTCCGGACATGTATTCATTTTCGAGGCAGGTGCAGAGCGCATGCGACGCGGCGAAGTTCGTTGCGGCGCGCCTGACGGGGTCGCAAGCTCCTGCGCATCCCGACACCGAGACGACGATGACCGAGCTGCGCGAGCGCTGCGCGAAGACGATCGCGTTCCTCGACGCCATCCCCGCAGCATCGTTCGATGGTTCCGACACGCGCGAGGTCGTCGTGCCGTACTTGCCGGGCCTGTACTGTCTGGGCGCCGACTACATGCGCGAGCAGGCCGCTCCGAACTTCTATTTTCACGTGACCACGGCCTACGCGATTCTGCGCCACAACGGCGTCGATCTGGGCAAGCGCGATCTCTTCGGCGCCCTCACGCTTCACCCCGCAAAGTAAACTTCGCGCATGGCCCGAGCGACGCGCCGAGTCCGCTTTCTTGCAGCCTCGGCGCGCGGCCCTGCCGCGCTGGCGCTCGTGGCCCTGGCGACCTCGGCCGCGACCGCGCGCGAGCCGGTGCGTCCGCGAATGGCTGCGGGGCTCCCGCCGGCGACCGAAGCCGCCGAGGCACGCGGCATCGTGGTGTTGCGCCCGCCGCGCGGTGGCCGCGCACGCATCGGAGCCGCGACATTTGCGATGGGCTCCACCGAGCTCGAGCTGCTGCGCGGCTTCGCCATGTGCAGGCGCGAGCCCTTCGGCGAGCAGCACGACGCGCAAAACGAAGCGTATTGCGATCCCCGCGAGCTCCAAAGTGAGCTGCCCCGACACGCGGTGACCTTGTCCCCCTATTTCCTCGATCGCACCGAAGTCACCGTCGGCGATTACGACCGCTGCGTCAGCTCCGGAGCGTGCGGCGCCCCCGGGTACCCTCGCGGCGACGCCCGCTTCGACCGCGCGAATTTTCCGGTGACGATGGTGACCTGGGAAGACGCGTCGGCGTTCTGTGAATGGGCGGGAGGCAGGCTGCCTACCGAGGCGGAGTGGGAGTTTGCAGCGCGGGGCATCGAGGCGCGAACGTTTCCGTGGGGTGAGGTCTACAACGGGCACCTCTGCAACCACGGCTCGCTCGCTGAAGATTCAACCGACGGCTCCGACGGCTTCACAGGCCTCGCCCCCGTTGGATCGTTCCCCGACGGCGCCACCCCGACGGGGCTGCTCGATCTCGCGGGCAACGTGCAGGAGTGGGTGCAGGATCGCATCGAGGCGCGCGTGCTGCCTTCTGGAGGCGTGATCACCGGATACTCCGCCGCACCGGTCACCAACCCTGTGTCGACCTCCGGCGTCGGGCACTACGCGCGCGGAGGCAGTTACCGCACGGGCAGCCACACGATGCGCGCCGCCGCGAGGGCGCCGCTCATTTCGACGACGCAGGGCGACTACATCGGCTTCCGCTGCGCCTACGACCATTGAGGCCAGGCGGCGCACGCCGCGCCGTGTGCTATTTCGTTCGCCCATGCGCATCGCCCACTTCTCCGACTTGCACGTGCTGTCGCTGGCCGGCGTCGGCTGGCACCGCTTCCTCGGCAAGCGGCTCACCGGCTACGCAAATCTTCGTTTCAAGAGAAACCACGCACACCACAGCGCGCACGTGCTCGAGGTCGCGCGCGAAATCGCGGAGCAACGGGTCGATCAGGTCGTCATCACGGGCGACATCACCAACTGGGCGCTCGAGGCTGAAGTCAGCCTCGCAAAAGAAATCCTCGAACGCGAGCTGCACTTGTCGCCCCGCGACATCAGCATCGTGCCGGGCAACCACGATTTGTATACGCGCGGCGCGCTCAAGAGCCGGCGCTTCACAGAGTTCTTTTCAGAATATACGCGCTGCGATCTCGATGTCGCGGTCGACATCGGCGCCGGGCACTTTCCGTACGTGAAGCTTCGCGGCCCTGTGGCCATCATCGGCCTGTCGAGCGCGGTGCCGCGCCTGCCGCTCGTCGCCTCGGGCAAGCTCGGGCGCCCTCAGCTCGAAGCGCTCGCGCGCGCGCTCGAGCACCCTGAAGTGCGCAAACGCACCCCCGTGCTGCTCGTCCACCATCCGCTGCACAACCCGCCGTCGAAGCTCAAGACGCTCGTCGAAGGACTGACCGACGCGGACGCGCTCGCGGCGCTGCTGTCGCGGCTCGACAAGGGCCTCGTACTTCACGGTCACTTGCACCGCAGAATCTCGCGCAAGCTCACGACCACGCACGGACACGTGCTCGCGATCGGCGCGACGAGCGCATCGCTGTCGCATGAGCAGGCAACACGCATGAGCGGCTTTAATCTCTACGAGATCGACGACGCGACCGGGGCCATCGGCACCATCGAAGCTCACGTGCTCGGAGCGGGCGGCAGGGGCTTCCACGTCGAGCGCATCCCCGAGGCGTGACGCACAAAAAGCGAAAAGGGCGCCTGGAACGAAACCGGGCGCCCCTTGCGGGTGATTCAGGAAACGCGCGTCAGGCCGTGGCGGCGACTTCGGGCTCGGCCTGCGAACGAAGAACGTTCACGGCCTGGAGACCCTTGGGGCCTTCCTTGATTTCGAACTCCACGGTCTCGTCCTCGAAGAGGCGACGGCGGCCGTCACCGCTGATCTGCGAGTAGTGCACGAAAACATCGGGACCTTCGTCCTGCTTGATGAATCCCCAGCCCTTCTCGTCGTTGAACCACTTGACCTTACCAACTGCCATCGGAGTGCCTCCACTTCCACTTGTTGCATACTGCGACTGCGCGCGAACTCGTATCGGGCTCCACCACGCGGCAACTGCCTAAAAAAAGGCTCGCGGAGAGGCAAGGGAACCCGAGGCGCGCCACCCTAGGGGAAGCACATCGGCGCGGTCAAGCGCCGAACGGCGAGCTACGGGCGCGGCGAAGTTCGGAGCGGATCGCGCTCGAGCGCGTCGAGCTCTTCGAGGTTCGCCTTCGCGTTCGGATCGGTGGCGTCGAGCGCGAGCGCCCTGCCGAGCGCAGCCCGGGCCTCCCCGCGCGAGCGCGGATCACGCGCCAGCGCCGTCGCGAGGTTGATCCACGCACCGGAGAGTTTGTCGTCGAGCGAAAGCGCCTTGCGATAGGCGGCGATCGCGAGCGGAAGCGCGCCCGCGCGCTGGTAGGCGTAGCCGAGATTCGAATGATACGAGGCGCGAGACGGATCGAGATCGGTCGCGCGGAGCAGCTCGGCCGTGGCGCGCGGCACGTCGTTGGCCGCCAGCAACGCGGCGCCGAGATCGGCGTGAGCCCTCGCGTCTGATCCAGCGATGATCGCCTGCAGCTCATATTCGCGCAGCGCCTCGGAAACGCGCCCCATCGAGAGATAGACCGTGCCGAGGTTGCCATGTCGCTCGGCCCGACCGGGATCGAGATCGGCAGCCTTTTGCAACGCACCCGCGGCGCCGTCGCGATCGCCCGTCGCGAAGAGCGCGACGCCGAGCATCGAGTGCGCTTCGGGCTCCCCGGGCAGCAGCTCGACGGCACGCCGCAGCGCGCGCTTCGACGCCTCGGCGTCGCCGAGCATCAACATCGCGGCCCCGAGCTCGCTCCACGCCGCCCCCATCGCGCCGTCCTGAGCGACCGCGCGCTCGAGCTCACGAACAGCAGCCTTGATCTCGCCGTTGCCCTGCGCCGCACCAAAATCAAGGGGCGCGACCGTCTTCGCGACGCGCACGCGGCTCGCTCCAACGGCCGGCGCAACCGACTTCGGCGCCAGCGATCGCGCGGCGGCATAGCGCTTCGCAGCCTCGACGAAATCGCCTTTTCCGAACGCCGCATCGCCCGCGGACAGCTCGGCGTCGGCTGTCGCGATGCCCGTATGCGCGAGCGAGAGGGTCGTCGGCCGCGGCGGTGGCAACGGCGGCGGGGCCGCAGGCGACGCGGACGGAGCAGCGGCCACGCCGGCAGCAGGCGGCGCGAGCGGAGCCGCTGGAGCGGGAGGCGGCGTCGGCGCAGCCGCGGCAGGAGCCGAAGCCCGCGCCTCCGCCGGTCCGGACGCCGCGCGCGTTTGCGGCTGCGCGCCCGCGCACCCGACGACGACGACCAAAACCCCTGCGATCGCGCTAAACTTCATGCCTCTTCACCTTCGCATACGCGTGCGCCATCACGTCACGCGCGGCCTCGAGCACCGCGTGATCGCCTCCGGGCGATCGAAGCAAGAGCAGCCCCGGGGCCGGAGCGCGGGCTTCGAGGAGCAGTTCGCACGCCTTGCGCACCGCCTCGGGCGCCGACGCTTCTCGGGCAAGCGCGCGCACGTGGTCGACGTACGATCGACCCCAGGCCGCGTTCGGCTCGGCGATGAGCGCGCCGTTGAGCGCCATCCCCGCAGCGCGCCGCGCACAGGCGAGCCCGCCCCGCGCGTCGCGGCTCTCGTACGCGCGCGAAGCCCTGCCAATTTCGGCGAGCGCCGCAGAAATCCACTCGTCCGCCGAATGCTGAAACAGCCAGTGGGCGGGATCGCGTTCGAACGGCATCACCCGGCCTTGTATGCCTTCGATGAGTGCTCTTTGCCATCAAATCGCGTGAGCGCAGGCTTCGTCTCGACCACCGTCGCGAGGCAGACCGGCCGCTTCCACACCCTCGCGAGGCTGCGCATGACCTCTTTGGCGTAATCGGCGCGCAAGTCGACGCCCTGATGGTCGTGCCGCAGCATCAGCTCGCCGCGATTGTCGAAATTCGCATCCTCGACATAAATCAGCGGGTTTCCTGCGTTCGTCAGCTGCGCGAGCAGCTTTTCTTTAACCGCCCGAAACTCGCGCGTAGCGATTTCATAGCGCTCATTGCGCTTCGACCAGTCGAACGAAAAGAGCTTTTGCTCAGCCGCGAACTCGGGCGTCAAAAACTCGTCGATGAAGGTGACATCGTTGTAGAGTGCACGCACCTCGAAAATCTTTTGTTTTCCGAGCCCGAGGCGCTGATTCCAGTGGTGCTTTTCGGCCGCGCTGTCGCAGTCTTCCCACTGTTTTCCGAACTGCCCGCGATCCCAGCGCTCTTCGATGTTGCGATAAAGCTCGACGCCCAGTTTGTAGGGATTGATCCTCCCGCCGCTGCTGGCCAAAACACCAGCCGCGTTGTCGGCGTAGTCGATGATTTCAGACGCATCGAGCACCTTCTCCGTCATCAACTTCGAGTGCCAGTACGTCGCCCACCCCTCGTTCATGATCTTGGTCTGCATCTGCGGCACGAAGTACATCGCCTCGTCCCGGATCACCTCGAGCACTTCGTGTTCCCACCGCTCGAGCGGCGCGTGCTCAAGCAGAAAGCCGAGCACATCGCGCTCGGATCGAGCTGGAAACTTGCGCTCTTTGTCGCGCTCCGCCTCCATCTTGCGCCGCTGCTGGTCGAGGAACTCAGCAGGGTTGATGTAGCTCTCCATATAGTCTTTGGAGCGCAGTCTCGGCACTTCGGTGGCGACGGCGTCGGAATCGGGTCCGGGCTGAGCGCGGCGGCCGCCAAACGGCGCATGCGGATCGATGAGATTCTCGAGCGACAGGCAATGATCGATGAACTCCTCAACCTTGCCGATGCCGATGCGACCCACGTGCCGGCGAATGCGCGAGCCGTGATTGGCCATTTTGTCGATCCAGCGGCGATTCGGATCGTAGCCCGCGGGGCGCACAGCGGGGCTGGTCGTGTGACCGCCAGCGTCGAGGTCGGTCGAGCGAAAGCAGAAGTTGTTCTTGAAAAAATCGACGTGCGCGCAGACGTGCGACATCACGAGCTTCTGGTCGACGAGCGAGTTTCCCTCGAGCAGATAGGCATACGAGGGATTGTTGTTGATGACCATCTCGTAGATCTTCGACAGGCCATATTCGTAGCTCTTCGCGAGCCGCTCGTACTCCATGCCAAATCGCCAGTGCGGATACCGGTTTGGAAAGCCACCATAGGCAGCGATCTCGTTCATTTGGTCGTACGAAAGAATCTCGAATACAATGGGAAAGAAGTCGAGTCCGGCTTCGGCCGCGAAACGCTGAATGCGCGCCTGCTCGACACGGAGATACTCGGGCAGTGAAGTTTTTAGCGCGAACTCGCTCATTGAAATTCACCTGTCGAAATAGGACGCACGCCTACCGCCCCTTGCCGAGAAACTCCTTGATGCTGCCCGTGATCGCGTCCTTGTCCTTGATTTCGCTCACCACGACCCGATCGTCCTTCGGAAAATGGTCGCGAAGGTCTTTGATGAACTGCCCCGAGCCGTAAGGGCTCTCCACCTGGCCATACGCGAACATGTTGGCGTGCGGCAAAATGCGCTGCTTGAGAATATCGATGCACGACAGCGTGTCGTCCATCGACCAGTTGTCGCCGTCGGAGAAGTGAAACGGGTAGATGTTCCACTCGCCCGAGGGGTAATTCTGGTCGATCAGCTGAGCGCAGAGTTTGTAAGCGCTCGAGATCATGGTTCCGCCGCTCTCGCGCGTGCGAAAGAAGGTGTCGCGGTCGACTTCTCGCGCGGTCGCGTCGTGAACGATGAAGCGGCTCTCGAGGCCCTTGTACTGGCGCTGCAGCCACGCATCGAGCCAGAAACTCTCGATTCGCACGATCTCCTTCTGCTCATCGCCCATCGAGCCTGACACGTCCATCATGTAGATAATCACGGCGTTGGCGATGGGCTCGGGCTGTGTGCGCCAGGCCCGGTACCGCTTGTCGTCGCGAATGGGCACGATCATCGGCCGGTCAGCCGAATAGCCGCCGAGCGAGATCGTGCGCTTGAGCGCCTCGCGGTAGGTGCGCCGAAAATGGCGCAGCGACTCGGGGCCGACACGGCGAATGCCGGTATAGCGGTCTTTTTCGTTTACGAGCTTGCTCTTGCCCTTATTTTGAATATCGGGAAGCTCGAGCTCTTCACCCAAAATGGCGGCAAGTTCGTCGAGGGTGACGTCCACTTCGAGCGCGTGCTCTCCGGCGCCCTCACCGGCCTTTTTGCCGCTCGCCTCGCCCTCCCCCTCTTCGCCGCCCACCGACTCGCCGACGTCGCCGGCGCCCTGCCCCGCGCCGCCTTGCTGCTTGTCGGCGAAGCGAAAATGCGGAATGTCGATGTGGGGAATCGGGATCGAGACCTGATCTTTGCCCTTTCGCCCAATCATTTCGCCCTGCGAAATGTATTTGCGAAGGTTGTCGCGGATCTTGCCGCGCACGATCTGGCGGAACCTGGAGTGGTCTTGATCGATCTTGAGCGACATCGAATGCCTCAAGTCTAACAGACGCGCGCCCGCACGCACCGCGGACGCGTCAGGCGCGCTCGTCGAGCGACAGGCGCGCGATCCAGGCGCAGAGCGCCACGGAGACGACCATCGCCGCGCGCAGTCCGACGGGTCCTACGGTGCACGAGACGTCACCCGAAAGCGCGATTTGCCCCGCCAGCGCGGCGGTGCCGAGCGCGAGCCCGCCGACCAGCGGACGCGCGCGCACGGCTCCGAAGAGCAGCATGGTCGCGACGAAGGCTGGCGCCGCGGTTGCCAGAACAAGCGTGCGGTGAAGGTCTGCGTCGACGACGAGGTCCCACTCGGCCAGCGGGCGCCCGACGAGTTCGCCAGCCCATCGATACGCGCCGAGCGCGGGCAGCGATCCCGTAAACGGCAAGACCGGCAGCAGCCCGAAGCCGCCCATAAGCGCGCCAAAAATGGCCAATTTTCGCGCACGGAGCTTGCCGGACCGGCGCACAATGCGGCGCGCAATCAGCGCCGCGAGCCCCAGCAGCAGCGCCGCGCGCAGAATCAAATGACGAACAAGCATCGACGACACGGCCGAATCGGCGCGCAGAATACCTGCACCATACAAATTCTCATCTGGGCGCGCGTCCGCGCTTCGGGCGAGCGCCGCCGCGATCGCATCGGGATCGGTCACGCCCGATCCGACGAGCAGCGCGGCGGCCGCCGCCACGTGCGGCGAAGCCATGCTCGTCCCGCTCAAGGTGCCAAACAGCTCGCATCTGTCGCGCCCTGCGTTGCACACGGTCTGCTGGGTGACATCGACGCCGGGAGCAGCGATCGCGATTTGGGGCCCGCGCGACGAAAAGCGCGGGACCGCGTCGCTTGAGTCGGTCGCGCTCACGGCGATGACGCCGCGGTACGCCGCGGGATAACCGACGGTTCCACCGCTGTTTCCCGCCGCCGCAACGAGCGTAACGCCTTTGCTTCGGGCGTGCGCCACGGCGTCTTCGAGCACCGCGCTGCGAAGCGGCCCCCCGAGCGAGAGATTGATGATCTGCGCGCCGTGATCGGCGGCGAAGCGCACGCCCTCGGCGATGTTGGCTGTCGTGCCCCAACCCTGCTTCGAGAGCACCTTCACGGGCATGAGCGTCGCGCAGTAGGCGAGTCCGGCGCCGCCCTTGCCGTTGCCGGTCGTCTGCGCGATCGTGCCGGCGACGTGCGTGCCGTGGCTTTGGTCATCGGAGGGCCGCGCGCCCTTGTCGACGAAGTTGTACCCGGCGACGCACTTTGTGCCGCTCAGATCGGTGCCGCGCGAAAACACTCCGTCGTCGAAGCAGGCAACGCCCGTGTCGATGACGGCCACGGTAACGCCCATGCCGCACGCTGCGTCCCAGGCCCGCTCAGCCCCTACGCGGGTGAGGTGCCACTGCTTGGTGCGGTAGAGCGGATCGTTGGGGACGAAGCTCGCCCGGTAGAGGCCCATCGGCTCGGCGTGCTCTACGCGCGGGTCGGCCGCGAGGCGCAGCAGCGCGGCGGCTTCGTCGGCCGGCGCGACGTCGACCACTTCGAGCTTAATCGGCTCGGAGAGGGCGCTGTTGGGCCGAAGCGCCGCTCCGGCGATGCGCGACAAGTCAGCGAGATCGGCGGGGCTGGCGTCGTCGCGCACGTCGACGAGAATTTCTCCGGCGACGCGGTCGTCAAGCTGCGCGCGCGCGAGCGCCGGCCACAGAAGCGCGCCGGAGACCACCACCACAACCGACAGCACGTTGCGCATGCGACTCCTTACGGGGGCGCGAGCCGCCGCGTCCCGCAGTGGTAGCCCTACGCACGCGCCGCGCAATGGATCCCTTCGCCGGACGCGATTTGCGCGCGGCCCTTACTTAGCGCCGCCGCCCGCCATCACGCGAAACCGCTGCTCGGGCCCCGGCGGTGAGTAGAGCTGCACGGCGCGAAGGTGGCTCCCCGGCGCGGGCGAAAAAGCGTGCTTCACTCCCGGAGGAACCACGACGATCTGCTCGTTTTTCAGCCAATAAGGCTTGCCGCCGAGGGAGAACGTGCCCTCGCCCTCGACCGCAGCGAGCACTTCCCAGACGCCGTCGTGCTGATGTTCGGCGACCGGCGCATCGCCCTCGAGCCTGCCCACGTACGCGAACGGCGACACCGCCGCCTCAACGTCGAGATGCGCGTGCATCTTACCTTCGGACCAGGTGAGCTCAGGCGCTGCGGCACCGCGAACGACCTTCTTCGTCATCGCCGGGATCGGCGGCTCGCAATTCACGCCCCTCGCCATCGCGACTACGGCGAGGCCGGCTCCGGTGAGCGCGTAGCTCCCCTTGCCCTGGGTAATCAGCACGTCTCCCGCTGCGAGGGTCTCTCCTGCGACGTTCGCAGTCCCCTTCGCGATGGCGACGATGCGCTCCTCGCAGGCGACGTGCTCAATCGCGAACGGCTGCGCCGAAAGATGAACGAACTGCGCTTTGACCGGCGGAGCGCGATCGTCGAACGAAGGCGGCGCTTCGGTCGGCGCAGCGACCGCGGGCGCAGTCGGAACCGACGACGCCGAAGCGGCAGGCGGCGCGATGGTGAGCGGCGGCCCGACAGCCACGTCGGTGCGTTCGTGATTGCAGGCGATGGCCAGCAGCGGGATGATCAACAGACAGCGCACGTTCATTCGGCCTCTCTCTCTCTGCGCACGAGCGACGCCGCGGGCACGAGCGCCGAAGCGCTGCGGGCCGCGAGCTGGCTCATCGTCATCGGGTCGCCCCCGGCGGCCTCCGCGGCGGCTCTCGCCTCGGCGAGGCGCGCGTCGAGCAGCGCGCGCGCGGCCACGGGATCGCCGGGGCGCAGCACGCTCTGCACGAATACTTCCGCCGCCTTGTACGAGCTGCGCACGAGCGGCCCGCTCGCCGCGAATGAAAAGCCCATCGCGCGCGCCTCGGCGGCGAAGCGGTCGAACGTCTCGGGAGTCACGTACCGATCGACCTCAGCGTGCTTCGGCGTAGGGCGCAGGTACTGCCCCAACGTCACGAGGTCGACGCCGACCGCGCGCAAATCGCGCAGGGTCTCGACCACCTCGTCGTCGGTCTCGCCAATGCCGACCATGATCGAGCTCTTGGTGATCCGCGATGGATCGCGCTGCTTGACGCGGGCAAGAACCGCGAGCGACTGCTCGTAGCTGCACCGCACATCGCGAATCGTGCGCTGCAGCCTCCGCACGACTTCGATGTTGTGCGCCCACACGTCCGGCCGCGCATCGACCGTCGTGTCGACGTAGCTCATGTGACCCTGAAAATCGCCGAGCAACGTCTCGATGAGCATGTCGGGTCGCAGCTCTTTGAGGCGCATCACGGTCTTGCCGACGTGCTCTGCGCCACCGTCGAGCAAATCGTCACGGTCGACCATCGTGAT
The DNA here is from genome assembly GCA_947473045.1 of Myxococcales bacterium. GTDB lineage: Bacteria > Myxococcota_A > Polyangia > Polyangiales > Polyangiaceae > JANYHY01. The sequence continues at coordinate 18,616 of CANJCO010000072.1, forward strand.
GACGACATATTGCAGACCGAGCTTCGAAAGCGCGCGCGCCACGTGCTCCGGCTCGCGCACATCGACAGCGCCCCTCGGATTGCCCGTCGTTACCGCGCAAAAGCGGCAACCCCGCGTGCACGTGTCCCCGAGCAGCATCACGGTCGCCGTGCCCTCGCCCCAGCACTCACCGACGTTCGGGCAGCGCGCTTCTTCGCAGACCGTGTTGATGTCGAGCTTGCGAAACGTGTCTTTGAGGTGGGTGTAGCTCTCGCCGCCGGGGGCGCGAACCTTCAGCCACGACGGCTTGGGGGCGAATCGGGATGTCGTCACGCGCGCAACGCTAATGCTTCATCGCGCGAGGGTCCACCACGCGAGGCGTCATACGAGCCTCGCGATCGCTTCGGGGCCCACAGGAACGACCTCGCCCATTTCTGTGTAGATTGCACGAATCAGCCCCGCCGGAGTCACGTCGAACGACGGATTCATCACCCGGACCCCGTCGGGCGCGATCGCTATCCGCGCCTCGCCTACCGACGGATGGGTGACTTCAGCGGCGCCCCGCTCCTCGATCGGAATGCCTTCGCCGTCCGCGCAGGCGAAGTCGATCGTGCTCGTCGGCGCGGCGACGTCGAACGCGACGCCGTGCGCGCGCGCGAGGCAAGCGAGCCCGTAGGTGCCGATCTTGTTCGCGACGTCGCCATTGCGGGCGATGCGATCGGCCCCTACCACGCACCCGTCGATGCCGCCGCGGCGCATGAGCTGGGCGACCATCGAGTCGGTGATGAGCGTTACGTCGAATCCGTCTTTCACAAGCTCCCAGGCCGTGAGCCGCGCCCCCTGCAGCAGCGGCCGGGTCTCGCACGCAACGACACGAATCCGCTTTCCGGCTGCGCGGGCCGCGCGAATCACGCCGAGCGCCGTACCGAAGCCTCCGGTCGCCAGCGCCCCCGCGTTGCAATGCGTCACAATCACGCCTTCGTCCGGCATGCGCAGCGCGCCGATCGCGCCGATGCGACGACAGGCCTCGACGTCCGCCCGATGGTAGTCACGCGCGGCCGACGCGAGCTCCGAGACCCGATCGAGCGCGTCACGCCCGGCGACCCGCTCGGCTGCGCCAAGCATCGCGGTCACGGCATGCGCGAGGTTCACGGCCGTCGGTCGCGCCGCCATCAGTTGGGCGCCCGACGATCGCATCGCGCCCATGAAATCAGACGCTCCGCGCGCTTCTCCGGCCGCGAGCACCATCGCGTAGGCCGCCGCCACGCCGATCGCGGGGGCCCCCCGAACGACCATCACGCGGATGGCGCGCGCCACGTCCGCGCTCGCCGCGAGCGACTCGTAGACTTCGACGGCCGGAAGCCTGCGCTGGTCGAGCAAGACGACCTGCGCATCGCCCGGCATCAACTCCGCGGCCGAATAGCTCGCGCCGCTGATGGGTTCGGGATGCGGTAGCGGCGACGCGCTCACGAAGGGCGGCCCGAGGGCGGGCCCGGCAGGCGCGAAAACACCTCTTCGGCGAAGGTCGCGAAGTCCTCCGCGGCCTCCGCCTTCCTGCCCTGAAGGTAGGCGCGCAGGCCGTCTTTTGCGACGAGCGCGAGGCTCTGATTGACGCCGCGATCGGCGAGCGCAGCGCCGACTTCGGGGTTTTTGAGGAGGGCGTCGAGCTCGCGGAAGAGCTCGTCGAGTTCATCGAGGGGTGTAGCCACGAGGCCAAGCTTACCCGATGTGCGACGCCGGTCACCTGCGACCCAGTCGTGCTACAGGTCGCGAAAATCTCGAAAACAGCAGCGAGGGTGTCGATGGTTGACGTTTCCAGCATCAAGAC
>CANJCO010000073.1 GCA_947473045.1 Myxococcales bacterium
CGCGAGAGCAGCTTCCGCCCCGGGCTCGGCATCGGGCTCGGCGGCGTCCAACGCGAGAGCAGCTTCCGCCCCGGGCTCGGCATCGGGCTCGGCGGCGTCCAGCGCGAGCGCAGCTTCCGCCCCGGGCTCGGCATCGGGCTCGGCGGCGTCCAACGCGAGAGCAGCTTCCGCCCCGGGCTCGATCGGCCCGCCGTCGGCCAACGGTTGCGACCCGTCCACGTCTTCGGAGACGCGCGGCGCGAGCTCAGGATCGGCGGCGCCCTCGAGCGGCAAATCACGCGTCGATGTAGTGGGGGTGGTCACGGCTGGCCGTCTCCCATATGAGCATCTTCGAGGCTCTTGGCGCCGTCGAGCACGGCCTCGACATACAGCGCGGACATCGGCTCATTTTGATAGAGGCGGGTCATTCTGAGCTTGGTCATCTCGAGCAGCGCGAGAAAGGTGATCACAAGATCGAAGCGGGACGTGACCCCGTCGAACAGCTCTTCGAAGAGCACGCGCTTTTTCTGGCGCAAGAGGTCCACGAGCTGAAGGATGCGATCGCTCAGGCTGATGCGATCGGCGACGATATCGTGGGTGAGGGTGATCTTGCTCTTCGCGAGCACGCGCTGGAACGCCTCGACGAGCGAGTACAGTGGCACCTCCGCGAGCGGCGGAAGCCCCGTCTGAACGGCGTCCTCGATGACGCTGCCGCGCGAAAACACGTCGGCCCCCTGCACCCCGCGAGCCACCAGCTCAGCGCCGGCCTGCTTGTACTTCTGATACTCGAGCAGGCGCCGAATGAGGGCCTCGCGCGGGTCTTCTTCCTCTTCGGCGACGACGTCATCTTCCTGGCCGGGAGGCGGCGCCGGCAGGAGCATCTTCGACTTGATGTGCGCCAAAGTAGCGGCCATCACGAGGTACTCGGCCGCCACGTCGAGGTCCATGAGCTGCATCACGGACAGGTACTCGAGATACTTTTCGGTCACGAAACCGATGGGGATCTCGAGAATGTCGAGCTCGTGTTTTTGACAAAGATGCAGCAGCAGATCGAGCGGCCCTTCGAACGAAGGGAGGCTGACCTTGTAGGCGGTCTTACCCGCCTCGAACTGCTCGCCTTGCTCGGCCATCATCAGGAGATTTTCGGCGGCGAAACGGCCGCGCGAAGGTCGAAGCGTGTACCCTCGCAAGTCAGCAAAAACAAGGGCTGGCGGCCCTGTTTTGACCTTCCGCCAAGTGTTCACAAGTTATCCACAGCGCTATCCACAGGATGGTCCGGCATCGGCCTCCGAACGGCGGTCGAACACCCGACAAAGCGCGCGCGTGCGCCCCCGCCATCGCGACCCGTGTTACGCTGCGCTCCATGTCGCTCGCAGGAAAGACCCTCTTCATCAGCGGCGCGAGCCGCGGCATCGGCCTCGCCATCGGTTTGCGCGCTGCCCGCGACGGCGCGAACGTCGTCATCGCGGCCAAGACCACCGAGCCGCATCCGAAGCTTCCCGGCACGATCTACACGGCCGCCGACGAGATCGAAAAGGCCGGCGGCAAGGCGCTCGCATGCGTGGTCGACATCCGAGACGAGGCGCAGGTTGCGCTCGCCGTGAAACAAGCGGTCGAGAAGTTCGGCGGCATCGACATTCTCGTCAACAACGCCAGCGCCATCAGCCTGACCGACACGCTCGGCACCTCGATGAAGCGCTACGACTTGATGCACCACATCAACACGCGCGGCACGTTCCTCTGCTCGCAGCTGTGCCTGCCGCACCTTCTCAAGTCGGCGAACGGTCACATCCTCAACATCTCCCCGCCTCTCAACATGGAAGAGCGCTGGTTTGCGCCGCACGTGGCCTACACGATGGCCAAGTTCGGCATGAGCCTGTGCGTGCTCGGCATGGCGGGCGAATTCCGCGGGCGCGTCGCGGTCAACGCGCTTTGGCCGCGCACGGTCATCGACACCTCGGCGGTGCGCAACCTCCTCGGAGGCGAAGGCGTCGCCGGGCAGGGCCGCACCCCTGAAATCATGGCCGACGCGGCCTACGCAATCTTCAACCGTCCCAGGAGCTACACCGGCAACTTCGCCATCGACGAAGAGGTGCTGCGCGCCGAGGGAGTAACCGACCTCGAGCAGTACGCCGTAACGCCCGGCGCGGAGCTTCTGCCCGATTTCTTCGTGTAAACCGCGCAGTCACTGCGTTTGCCTGCCTGATTCTCCGTGGGTGAGGGGCACTACTGCTCCCGGAGGAGACGCATGCGGATTCGCTTGATGCTTACGTGTACGGCCTGCTGTGGTGCCTTGCTTTTCGCGACCAGCGCGATGGCGGAGCCTGCTGGGCAGCCGGAAGTCGACAAAGAACACGCGCCGCAGAAAGTGGCCCTCGAGCTCGGAGGCCTTTGGACGCAAGGCATCGACGCCACCAGCGCAAGCACCCGCGGCGGCGGTGGTTACGCGGGCGCCACGTACTGGACGGCGAACGGCAAGGTCCCGGTATTTGCTCGTTACACGGTGGCCCAGTCGACCATCGTCGACCGCATCGCGCAGCCCGCGGGAGGCAGCACGCTCGACGTGGCCGAGACGTCGCTCCGGCACACCGCCGAGCTCGGCGTCGGATACCGGCTCGAGCTGATGCAAACAGCGGTGGTGCCCTGGCTGCTGCCGTTCGTGTCTCCGCGCGCGCTGATGATAGTCGACCCGCTGGCTCCCCAGTGGGCCATCGAGCTCGGCGGCGGCGCACGGGCGGGCATCACGGTGCACAAGTCGCTCGAGCTGTCGGGCCTGATCGCCTACCACGGCGCGGTCGTTGCGACAGACACGCCCCGCACCGTCTACGGCGCGCCCATCGGTGAGCTGCGCTTCGGCGGCGAGCTCTCCTACCGCGCCGCGCGGCCGCTTTGGATCACGTTCGGATACGAGGGCAACATCACCTCGCTCGAACACAGCGAAATCGCAATTCACCAAGTTTACGCCGGCATTTCCGCCCGCTTTTAATTTCCCGAGGTACCCGAATGAAATCATTTCTCGTCCGCAATTTCCTTGTCCTTTCCCTCGCCGGCGCCTCGCTGGCAGCCGCGGCCGCCTGCAGCTCCGATTTGCAGCCGCCCACCGCGACCCTCACGGCGGTGAGCGCCTCGGTCGCCGTGGGCGCCCACGTCGCCCTCGATGGCTCGGCGTCGAAAGACCCCAACAGCCTCGCGCTTTCGTACCAGTGGACGATCGCCGCCGCCCCCGCTGGCAGCCACGCCGAGTTGATGCAAACCGCGGGCGCGTTCCCCTGGTTCACCGCCGACCTGCCCGGTGACTACACCGTGAAGCTCGTGGTCTCCGATGGCGTGCTCAGCAGCGCTGCGGCCCTCGCGACCGTTCACGCAGGCCCCTGCGGCGCCAACGCGCCGACCATCACGACCGTGTCCTCGACGCCCGCGACGCCCGGCGTCGGAAGCGCCGTACAGCTCTCCGCCGATCCGAAAGACGCCGACACCGACGCCGCGTGCACCGGCGGCGATCGGCTGACCTACGCGTGGTCGATCGACGCGCTCCCCGCGGGCAGCAAGGCCAGCCTCAACGACGCCGCAGCGACGAACCCCTCGTTCATCGCCGACGTACCGGGCGCCTACGTCGTGACGCTCACGGTCACCGACCTGGAGGGCAGCAAGGCCACCAAGAGCGCCACCGTCACTGTCGGCGCGTGCGGCACCAATTCACCCGCGCTGGGCGCCGTCACGGCCAGCAACGCCACGCCGAAGCCCGGCGACGCGATCACGGTCACCACCACGGCCACCGACGCCGATCAGGGCGCTCCCTGCAGCCTCACCGACCCGCTCGCTCTGCATTGGGCGATGGACAGCGTCCCGGCGGGCAGCCACGCCACGATCAGCGACCCGACGCAGAGCTCGCCCTGGTTCAGGGCCGACGTCTCCGGCGACTACACCGTGGGCGTCTACGCCACCGACGCAGCCGGCCACCAGAGCCCGCGCGGCACCGTCAAGGTGACCGCGTCGGTGTGCGGCACGCAGGCCCCCATCGCCCGCGTCGACACGACGAAGGTGAAGTTTGGCAACTGCCAGGCGTTCAACAACCAGCAGCAGCAGAACTGCTCGCTCAACAACACTTCGGTGGGCGCCTATTCACCGTCGAATCCGAACTACACGATCGCGTCGTCGCAATACAACGACGTGCAGCTCGACGGCTCGCTCAGCTCGGACCCCGACAACGGCAACACCTGCAACCTCGGCCAGACGCTGAGCTACACGTGGACGGTGCTCTCTGCGCCGATCAGCACCCAGCCGAGCTTTTACTCGAGCAACAACAACAACAACAACAACAGCGTCAGTCAGGTGCTCGTGAGCAACCTGTCGAACCCGACGCTGCGGCTCGATCGCAACTTCAACAACAACTTTAACAACAACCTCGCAGGCTCGTGGGTCGTCCAGCTGGTGGTCTCCGACGGCACCTATTCGAGCCCTCCGACGTTCATCAAAATCAACGCTCAATAGGCCCGAGCAGCCACTTCTATCCGCCGCCCGCGATGCCCTTTTGCAGCTTGATTCGCAAGCGCAGCGTGGCTCTCGCGGGCGGCGTCGTCACTCTCTCTTGACACTGGCAACCGAGGCGCGTACTTTTCCGCGCCCTTTCCGGGGTCGTGCGTCTTTCGCGCCCGGGCCCCCATCGAATCCTTCCGAAAGGCCCTTTGGTCATGTCGTCTCAGAGCACCTTCACCGCGAACAACGTCTCCGCCGAAGCGAGCCGTACCTGGTTCGTCGTCGACGCGACCGGCAAGCCCCTCGGCCGTCTTGCCAGCGAAATCGCGCGCGTCCTGCGCGGCAAGCACAAGCCGACGTTCACGCCGCACGTCGACACCGGTGACTTCGTCGTTGTTGTTAACGCGGGCAAAGTCGTGCTGACCGGCAACAAGCTCGACCAGAAGCACTGGCAGCGCCACTCGGGCATTCCGGGCGGTTTCAAAGAAAACAGCTACCGCCAGCTCCTCGAGACCAAGCCCACCTTCCCGCTCGAAAAGGCGGTCAAGGGCATGCTCCCGAAGAACGTCCTCGGCCGTGAGATGTTCACCAAGCTGAAGGTCTACGCGACCCCCGACCACCCTCACGCCGCGCAGCAGCCGCAGCCGCTCACCGTCAATCTCTGAGAGCACCATGAGCACCACCGACAATCGCACCTACGCCACCGGCAAGCGCAAGACCGCCATCGCTCGTATCTGGCTCACGGCCGGCACGGGTCAGGTCATCGTCAACGACAAACCCGCCGACTCGTACTTCGAGCGCGAGACCTCCCGCATGATCATGCGTCAGGCCCTCGAGCTTATCGAAGCCGTTGAGCAGTTCGACGTGCGGGCGACCGTCCGCGGCGGCGGTCACTCGGCGCAGGCCGAGGCCATGCGCCACGGCATCTCGCGCGCCCTGTGCATTCTCGACCCCGAGAAGCGTACCGTCCTCAAGCGTGCCGGCTTCCTGACCCGCGACGCACGAAAGAAAGAGCGCAAGAAGTACGGTCAGCCCGGAGCCCGTAAGCGCTTCCAGTACTCCAAGCGCTGATCGCGCCCATGCGGGCGGAGCTCGTCGGCTGGATTGGTTGTGGCGCACTGTGCGTCGCAGCGGTAACCGTCGACCTCTCCGCTCCCCGCATCGAGGCCGCACCCGAAGCCTCCTCCGACGCTAAAAAGCATGCATTTTACATGCTCGCGTCCGAGGAGGCTTTCATGCGTAAAGGCGCTGCGAAGAGCTTTCCGACCGACCCGTGGTCGCAAGACGACGACTTCCACAACCGCGAATTTCGTCGCCTTCAGGCGCTCGCCACCAGCGACCACGTGAGCGTCACCTCGATGCTGCGCGCGATCGACGACGGCGCACGTGAGCGGTGGCCACAGGCGCCGGGATCTGTGCTCGACGAGACGGTGCCCCCGTGCCGCCCGAGGCCCATTTACTGATGCCGGCAGGCGCACGCATCGGTCGCGCGCGCAAGCGCCTGGAGCGGGCGGGCAGAAGCACCCCGCTGCGCCTGTTTACGTTCATCCTCCTCGCGCTCGTGACGTGCTGGGTGGGGCTACGTCACGCGGGCCAGATGAACCTCTACCGCGACGGGCAAGTGCTGCTCGCCTACGAGGAGAGCGCCCGAAAATCGGTGATCGAGTTTGGGCAACTGCCGTCGTGGAACCCCTATTATTGCGGCGGGATGAGCGGGATCGGCAGCCCGCAGAGCCGGTTCGCCTCGCCTACGTTTTTGCTGACGCTGCTGCTGGGCACCCTGGCCGCCGAGCCTCTGATCGTGATGCTCATGCTCGTAGTCGGGCTGGAGGGCACGTTTCGCTACGCCCGCGCGCGCGGCGCGACAACCCTCGGAGCCTGGCTTGCCGCGCCGGCGTTCGCCCTCTCCGGTCACTTCGCGTTTTCGGCGGCGCTCGGATGGACCAATTTTCTCGGCTTCGAGCTGCTGCCGTGGGTGCTGCTGGGCTTTTGTCGCGCGGCGCGCGGCGAAGTTCGCGGAGCCGCCATCGCTGCGCTCGCGCTGGCGTGGATCGTCGGGTTCGGCGGCACCTACGCCGCGCCGATGGCGGTGCCGCTCGTGGCCATCGAGGTCGCCAGCGCGCTCGCCGCCCATTTCGAGCTCCGCCGTCGCAACCGTCTCGCCGCTGGCGCGATCGTCGCGGTCGCGGCGGGCGTGCTTTCGATCGGCGCCTGCTGCTTTCGAATTTGGCCCATCGCCGAGACGCTCGCGCAGGCGCCGAGGCTCATTGGCGGCACGCCCAGCACGTCGGTCCGAACGATCGTGGCCTCGCTGCTCCGGCCGATGGTCGGCGGGGAAAATGGCGATTTTCTAAGCCCAAACGGCACGTATTACGTTGGCGGCGGGGTCGTCTTTGCGCTCGTCGCGGGGCTGACGCGGAGGCGCTCGCTCAGCCTCGCCGTGGCCGCTTATCTCGCCTCGTGGCTGGCCGCAGGCTACGCGCTCAAGCCCTCGCTTTTTGGCGCGCTGCGCACGCTTCCGGTCTACGACTCGCTGCGGTATCCTGAGCGGTTTCTCATTCCGTTTGCGCTCTACGCCGCCGTGCTCGCGGCAGTCGGCGTCGGACGCCTGCAGGCGCTCGCGCGGCGGCGCCCTTCCGTTTTCGCGCCTGCCCTCGGCCTTGCGTGTGCTGCCCTCGTAGGCGGCCTGTTCTTCGCGGTGCAGGCCCACCACCTCGCGATGTCAGGACGCCTGCTGGCGGCCGCTCCATCGCCGGCCACGCGCGACTTCCACCAGGCACGCGGCAACCGATGGGCCGCCGCTTACTACCCCATGATGAGCCGGGGCTCGCTGTCGTGCTGGGACGCGTATCCCGTACCGCAGTCGCCGCTGCTTCGGGGCGATCTTACCGACGAAGCCTACGTAAGCCCGATCACCCGCGACGGAGGCGGCTCGGTCCGCACTGCGCGTTGGTCGCCCAATGTCATCGATCTAAACGTCGATTTGCCCTCGCCCGCGCGGGTCTTTGTCAACCAAAACGCGCACCGGGGATGGCACGCGTCCGCCGGAACCGTCACGAGCGATCACGGTCTTTTGGCGGTCGACCTGCCCGCGGGCCAGCAGCGCGTCACCCTGCGTTTTGTGCCACGAAGCGCGGTCGGCGGCGCGCTCGGCTCCGTGGCGGCGCTCGCCGTCATCGCCTGGCTGCTGCGCCGCGAGCGCGCGCGCGGGCCAGTGCGCGACAGTCGAACGGCCTGGAAGATGCTCGCGCTGGCCATGACGCCGCTGGTCGCCGTCGGGCTCGTCGCGCTCGCCTGGAACGAGCCGGCAGCCGCCGCGCAGCTTCGCACCACCGCGGGCGACGAGGTCGTGGTCGACCGGCCGCCGGAGGGCGCCGAGCCTGCTGGGGTGGTGTTCGAAGGTGGGCTCGAGCTCGTCGCGGTTCGCGCGAGCACGCTGACGCCCCGCGCGGGCAGCAAGATGACCATCGAGCTCGACTGGCGCGCGCACCCGCCGGTTCGCAAGGGCATCGGCGTGTTCATGCACATCGACGGCGCGCCGATCGATCCGGCGAGCGGCCTCAAAGAAGATCACCTGAACGGCGATCACCCCACGTTCTCCGGCGTCATCGATCCGGACCACGTACCTGCGGGGAAGATCGTGCGCGACATCGTCGAGCTGAGCGTGCCCGAAGACGCCGCCGGCAAGCGCTGGAAGGTATGGGCAGGGCTGTGGATTCTCAAAGGCACGGGCGCGCGCGTAAACGTCGTGGGGACCGGAACGCGCGTCGTCGACGAGAGTCGGGTGCTCGTCGCCACCTTCGAGGTCCGGTGACTGCGCTCTTGCCAAGCGGCCCCGCTGGGCTAGTTAGGGCCTCGTGAAGCTCGCGCGCCTCCTTCGCCACGGCATCGTCGGGCTGTCGCTCGCCAGCGCCCTGATGGCGACGGCCACGCCCGCCGGCGCGATCATCATCGAGAAGATCGTCGCAGTCGTGGGCGACAAGCCCGTGCTGCTGAGCGACTTGCGCCGCCGCGCCCGTCCCCGGCTCATCATGGTCGCGATGCAACAGCCCGATCCCGCGCGGTCCGCCGCCGGCGAGACGCAGGCGTTCAAAGACACGCTCGACGACATGATCAACGAGCGCCTCATCGAGCAAGCGGCCGACAAAGCGCACATCGGCGTATCGAGCGAAGAGATCGATCGCGCCATGAAGCAGAAAGCCGACAGCCTGCACATGACGCTGGCTGCGCTCATGGCCGAGGCCGGGCGCGAGGGCTTCAGCGAGCAGGACTACCGCGACGAGATCCGCAGGCAGCTGCTCGAAGGCAAGATGATTCAGCTGCGCGTGCAGGGTCGGGTGCGCATCACCGAAGCCGATGCACGTGCATCTTACACGCGTTTTGTCGGTGAGCTGGGCGAGGAGTCTCCGGTCGAGCTGCAAGCGGTGGCGCTCCAGCTCGGCGCCACGCCGCAGGCCGCGCTGGCGCGTCAGGCGCTGGCACGGCAGGTGGTCGAGCAGGCCCGGGCCGGCGCGGACTTCTGCGAGCTCGTGAAGAAATATTCCGACGACGTGCAAACCCGCGACACGTGCGGTTCGCGCGGCCTTCAGCCGATGAAGGCGCTATTTCCCGTCGTGCGCGAGCGGCTCAGCAAGATGGAAGTGGGCGCGGTCTCCGACCCGATCCAAATCGGCGATCAGGCGATCGTCATCTTCAGGCTCAACAAGCGCCAGCCCATCCCGAGCTACAGTCAGATCAAAGACCAGATGATGGAGCGCGCCACCGGCGAAGCGGTCGAACACCAGCGCAAGCTTTGGCTCGATGAGCTTCGGCGCGGCGCGTTCCTCGACGTTCGTCTCTAGCAGGCCGTTGAAGCAGCGGCCTGCCAGCCTTTCATCTCGGGGAGGCATGCACCTCCCCGCCCCGAAAAACGCGATTTTTCGCCGGTCCCCACCCCACGCAATTGGCTTCGCCAATTACTAACAGGGTGTTTTTCGACCGCCCTGCTAGGCTAACGCGCGCATTTTGCGCCTATTTTTAGCCTCGCTCGCACTTACGGCGAGCGGCGCACGACTTACTTCTGATCCTTGATGGCACCTCGCAAGGCTCAATCGACCTCGACCACAACCCCCCACGCGTCCGTCCCGGCAGCCCCCTCGGCGGGCGGGCACACCACGCAGGCGACGCACGCGCCGCGCCGACCCAGGAAGCTCGTTCGGCGCGATCGGCCCGGACACATCGCCGAAGCCTACGCGCGCGAGCTGCACGAAAAGAGCGGAGCCCCCGACAACGACAGCGCGCTGCCGCACGCCTTTCTGGCGTCTGCGCAATCGTTCGATGATCTCGCCGAACAGCTCGGGGAGTCGGTCATCAGCGCCGCGACAAGCGGGGAAGACCCGGGCGAAGACGTCGCCGACCAGTTCGTGACCGAGGAGGTTGGTGGCCCGTTCGTAACTACGACGGCAGCCGAGGAGTTCGGCTACGACGTCGACGCCTCGAACCCCGTGGGCAGCTACCGCGAGCCGCAACCGAAAACGTGAAGTCTACACGCAAATCGCGCCACCCTTGCGGGCGCGGGCGCTCGGGCGTAGACGCTTGGCGGTGGCTCGTCTGAAGGTTGCGCTGCTCGTTTCGGCGCTCGCAGCCTGCGCGGAGCGTGATGCGCCGCCCCCGCCGCGAGCACCGGAAGCCTCGACGTCGCCCGAGGACGCTGAGGCCGACGCGCGCGATCCCGACGCGGAAGCCCAACAGCAGCGCGCAGAAGCGCTCGCGGCGGCGCGAGCGACGCTCGACGCGGGAGCGTGGAAGACCGAGCTGTACGCGGCCGCGGTGCGCACGTCGGTGATGAGCGCGCCGGCGTGGCCCGAGGACGGCGACGGCGGCGCCAGTGCCCCGGCACCGCCTGGGCTGTACAAGCTTGGCTACCTCCGCCACGGATCGCACGTGCCGGCGCTGGGCGATCCGGTGCGCAACGACGCGTGCCCCGATGGATGGTACGAGCTGCTCGAAGGCGGCTTCGTTTGCGGCAAATACGCATGCCTCGACGCCAGAGCCCCGGCCGTGAAGTTCGCGGCGAACCCGCCCAATCTCGCCGCCGCGATGCCGTATCGCTACGGCTTCGCGACCGCCAGCAACACGCCCGTCTACCGGCGCGTGCTGCCGCTGACCGAGCGACGCAAATTCGAACCGTGGCTGGCACCCTCCGCGGCGACTGGGGCGGCGCAGCCTGACGCCGGCGCGCTCTTGGCGCAGCCCGGAGGCGATGATGCCGGCGAAAACCCCTACGACACCGCCGCAGATCCGCCGCCCGAAAAGCCCGCAAAGCGCGGAGCCAGGGACGCCGGGGCGCGCGACTCGGGGGTGGTCAAGCTCGGGGAGCTGAAGGGCCGAGGCGTGCTCGCGCGCAAAATGATGCGCGGCTTTTACGTCGCGCTCGACCGTGATTTCAGCGCGGCCAAGGCGCGCTGGTGGCGCACGTCGGAGGGCTTCGCGGTGCCGTTCGAGCGCATCGCGCTGCAGAGCTGGTCGCCCCGGTTTCACGGCTCGTGGGTCACGCGGGCAGCTGCCGAAGACGGCGGCGCGATCGCCGAAGGCAACGGCGCGGCGGCCCTCGTGCGGAGCGAGTACGCGGCGCGCTGGGCGAAAAACGAAAAGGGCCAGTTCAAGTTCGGAAAGCCGATTCCAAAATGGACTGCGCTCGAGTTGGTCGGTCAGCCCGTGACGAGTGAGGGCGTGCAGTTTCAGGAGACCACCTCGGGCTTCTTCGTGCGACTCACGGAAGTGAAGCTCGCGGCTCCGCAGCGGCCTGCCGATCTCGCGCCGACCGAGAAGTGGATCGACGTCGATCTGGCCGAGCAAATGCTGATCGCGTTCGAGGGCGAGCATCCCGTGTATGGTACACTTATCTCCTCGGGCAGGCGTTCGCCCTGGGATTTGCAGCACGATCACCCAACGCCGACTGGCACCTACCGCATCTACGAAAAGCACGTGACGGCGACGATGGACGGCGACGTCGCCGCCGACGGGCCGTACTCGATCGAAGACGTTCCCTGGGTGATGTACTTTCAGGGGAGCTACGCGCTTCACGGCGCCTTTTGGCACGACTTGTTCGGCACGCCGCGAAGCCACGGCTGCGTGAATTTGTCGCCCATCGATGCGCGGGAGCTGTTTTTTTGGACCGAGCCGCGATTGCCAACGGGCTGGCACGGCGTGTTTCAGAGCGCCGCGGCGCAGGGCACGCGCGTGGTGATTCATGAGCCTCCGCAGGCCGCGAAGAAGTAGCTACGCTCGGTCGCCATGTTTCACGTAACGAACGAAGCCGGCGCCCTGGAAGCGATCGAGCTGCGCGACGATGAGGCCGGCAGCCGCGTGACCCTCGCGCCCGCTCGCGGCGGGATGGTCACCCGCATGTTCGCGCGCGGACGTGACGTCCTGTACCTCGATGAGGGCACGCTGCGCGACCCGGGCAAGAGCGTGCGCGGCGGCAATCCGGTGCTGTTTCCGTCACCGGGAAAGCTCGAACGCGACGCGTGGTCGCAGGGCGGCCGCAGCGGAGCGCTGAAGCAGCACGGGCTGGCGCGCCTGCTGCCCTGGGAGGTCACGGGCACTTCAGTCGACGCGGGCGCATCGGTCTCGCTCAGCCTGCGCGCGACGCCGGAGACGCTGGCCGCGTACCCGTGGGACTTTCATGCAGTTTACACGTATACGCTGCGCGCCTCGACCCTCCGAATCGACCTGCGGTTCACCAACGGCTCGGAATCGCCGATGCCGTTCGGCGCAGGATTTCACCCGTATTTTCAGCTCGCCTGCGCCGACAAAGCCGCGGCCGCGATCGGCACCCGCGCCACGCGGGCCTACGACAACGTTGCGCGCGAGCAGCGCCCGCTGACGACGATCGCGCTCGCTGACGGCGAGGTCGACCTGCACCTCGAAGACCACGGCACCGACCCCTGCACCCTGCGCTGGCCGGGCGGCGCGATCGCGCTGCGCGGCTCGCCCGAGATGTCGCGCTGGGTCGTGTGGACGCTGCCGGACAAGGACTTCGTCTGCGTCGAGCCCTGGACGTGTGCGGGCGACGCGCTGAACACAGGCCGCGGGCTGCTGTGGATCGCGCCGGGCGAAACGCGGGCGCTCTGGGTGGAGTACGACGTGCTGCGCTGAGCTCAGCGGCGCTTGGTAACTTCCCCCTTCGACAGGGTGCGCACGGCGTCGTGGAGGCCATCGAGCGTGAGCGGAAACATCGGAAACACCCGCGCGATCTCCTCGGCGGTGCCGCCCTTCCAGTAGTTGGGAGGGTCGGGGTTGAGCCACACGCTTCGGTGAAAGTGCTCCCCGAGCAGCCGCAACCACTCGAGTCCGGCGCGGACTTCGCCTCTTTTGCCGCGCGAATAAAACTCCCAGTCGCCGGCGCCGAGGAGTTCGGCCGGGTGCATCGCGGCGTCCCCCACAATCACGAGCTTCCAGTCAGGGCCGCACTGCGCCATCACGTCGCGCACGTTCTCGGGCTCCGTGAAGCGCTCGGTCGCAAACAGGCGCCCGTAGATGCAGTTGTGGAAGTAGCTCGTCTTCAGCTCGCGCAGGTTCGAGGCGCGCTTTGCGGCTGAAAACAGGAGCGAAACGGCGTGAGCGTAGGGGTCCATCGACCCGCCGACGTCCATGAGCAGCAGCACGCGCACGTTCGATTTGCGCGGCGCGCGCATGACGATCTCGAGCTCGCCGCCGCTCTTCGCGGTCTTGTCGACCGTGCCGTCGACGTCGAGCTCGAAGGGTGCGCCCTCGCGCTGGAACGCCCGGAGCTTGCGCAGCGCGACCTCGACTTGCCGCACGTCGAGCACGAGGTCGCTGCGGTAGCCCTGATAGCGCCGCGCGTCGGCCACCGCCATGGCGCTGCGACCGCCGCCTTTGGGCCCCACCCGCACGCCGCTCGGATGCTGACCACCCGCGCCAAACGGACTCGTGCCGCCCGTGCCGATCCACCGGTTGCCGCCGTCGTGCCGTTCGCGCTGTTCGGCGAGCCGCTGCTCAAACAGCGCGCGCAGCTCGTCGAGATCGATGGCCTTGAGCAGCTCCGCCTCTTCCGGCGAGAGCCCGAGCTTGTTCCTGGGATCCGAGAGCCAGTCTGACAGCGCGTCGAGCTGCGCGAGCGAGGCGGTGGTGATGCCTCGAAAGTGGCTCGAAAAAGCCTGATCGAACGCGTCAAGGTCGGCCTCACGGTGCACGCACAGCGCGCGGGCGACGTGATAAAATCCGTCGAGCGAGCTGTCGTGCAGGCCCATGGCGAGGGCGCGGGCGAGCGACATGGCCTCCTGCCCTCCGACTTTGAGCTTGCGGGCCCGCAGCTCGAACAGAAACGGGACGAACGCTGCGCTCACAGCGCGTAGCCTAGGCGCAGCGGGCGACGGCGACCAGCGCGGTCGCGGCCCGGAGCATCAACGCGAAGCGCCGGGGCCGCAGCGTCCGTCACCGCGGGTCCGCGCGAACACGAGGTGATCGCCGAGGTTCAGGCGAGCCGGCAGGCTGAGCTTCGCCTCGAACGCGCCGGATCCGTCAGTCGCGACCGATCCAACGAGGACGTCGGGCGCAGCGCCCGCGAAGCGTACGAGCACATCGACCGCGAGGTGCGGACACCGCTCGCCGTCCGACTCGGCGACCCCACCGAGCGACAGCTCGCCCCCCCGCAGCGCCGATCCCTGCGCGATTTGCACGGTCAACGTCGTGGGAGGGCGATCGTCGCCCGCTTCGCGCGGCGGCTCGAGGTCGGGCAGCGTCGGGGCAGCGGGAGCGCTACTTCGAGTCGCCGGTGACGCGGCCGCTGCCACGGCCGCCGAGCCCCCGCGGGCCGAATCGGCTCCCCGCTCGGAGTTCGCGGGCCACGCAAACGGATCCGCTGGAGCAACGTACGGCTCCGCGTTGGCAAGCCCCTCGTCACCGAGGACGCGCCCCGCGCCGCCGAGATCGATGCGACGAAAAAGAGCGCCGTCGTGGACTTCCACCCACGCGTGCGTGTCGCTCGTGACCATTCGCGTAGGCAAGCCCAGCGAAAGGGCCGTGATCGTGAAGGCGTACGCGCGATGGCGACACACGCCTTTCTGGGAGAGCGCGAGGTCGGTGTAAATGTCGACGCGCGACGGCGGATGCACGTCTGAGTCGACGAACGCCCTGAAATAGGCCACCAGCAGCGAGAGAACTTCGCGCGGCCGCTGCTGCCGCGAGACGCCGATCGCGCGACTGACCGCTGCGGCTGCGAGCGCGACGTTGGCTGGCAGACGCTCTGGCGCCGGCAGCTGCGTCCAGGACGGATCGCCAGGCACGCCACCGAACGCCGCGCGTGCGACTGCCAGCTCGACGACCAGACGCGCGCGGGCCGGCGCATCGGCGGTGAGAAACCAGTTGCCCGCCGGGTCGCTCGAAATTTGAAAATCGAGGTCTCGCCCGCCGACGCCGAGCCTCGCGTGCACCAGTCGCGTCTCGGGCCCCACCGTGGGGATCGGAACGGGCCTGCCGGGCGCCACATCCAGCACGAAATCGCCGTAGAAACGGTCATCCGTGCGCAACACCGCGGCCCCTGGAGCCACCTTCGCGCGCGCCGGGCGCGAGACGCGCAGCTGAAATCGATCGTCGACGGCGTCGTAGGCCGCGACCCGAACAAACGGCGAAACCCCCGGCGTGAACGGATCGGCCGACGCCTCGATATTTGGGCGCGAGGTGTCGCGATCGGGCGCGAAGACGTCGCTGCGGGACGCGCGGGGGCGCCTGACTTCGGCGTCGGTCGGCGGGCGCGCAGGATCCGGCGCGCTGACAACGCCGCCGCCGCTCTCGATCGCGGCCGCAATTTCGCCCTGCAGAGAAACGCCCATGGCGAGGTCGTCCCGTGCGTCGGGCGGGATGCGCTCGTGAATCACCCACTCCCCGGCTCCGCGCGCCGGCAACGCGACGCCGGCGAGCAGCGCGACCGGCAGCAGCAGCGCGAGGCGGGAACGCATCGCCGATTACGTTAGCAGACGCGCAGCGACCCGCTCAGGAAGGGCCTGCGTCGCGCGTTTCGGCCGCTCCGCGCGCGCCGCGCGTGGGACCTTGATACGAACGAAAGATGAAGTCCCACAGCGGGCTCGAGATGCCGTGGTTCGCTTCCGAGTTGCTGTAGTGATGCACCATGTGGTTGCGCCGAAGCGCCTTGCCCATCGCGGTCGTCGGCGTGAAGTGGTGCGTGTAGTAGTGAATCCAGTCGTAGGCGAGGTAGCCGGCCACGGTTCCCCCAAACGCCGGCCACCACAGCCCCGGGCCAAGCAGTCCGCGATAAAGCAGGGCGAATACGGCGGCGAGGGGCCAGCTCATGAGCGGCGGCGCGACGAGTCGCATCCGGTCGTTCGGAAATTCGTGGTGGTAGCCGTGCATCATGAACTGGCGAACCTTGCTGCTGTCGGTCGGGCCCGGGCGCAGGTGAAACACGAACCGGTGCAGCACGTATTCCGTGAGCGTCCACACGAGCAGCCCGAGCGCGTAGAGCCCGACGCCCCGAGCCACGCCGACGCTCGCGTTGATGAAAGGCACGACCGCGCCGTAGGCGATGATGCCGCCAAACCAGACACCCGGCAGCAGCGGGTGCGAGGTGGCGAAGACGCGCTCGACGAACGCGCTCACAAACACGCGCAGCCGGTTGGTCTTGCGGTTTTCGGCGGCGGGCGGGCCAAGACGGCCGTCCCAGCGATCGATCGCGTCGCGAATTTCGTGGGTGAGCTCGAGGACGGCCATGGTTGGGATGGCTCTACAAGGGTCGCGCGCGGGGCTCAACGCACAATTGCGCGCGAACTACTTGACGGATGTCACGCCGTCGTCGCCGTAGCGCGGAGCCGGCGGCGGAGTGTCCCAGCGCCCGGGCTGCCACGTGTATTGTACACCGTTCCAGCGCCACGCCCCGGGCGACCACGCGGCAGCAGGGGAAGGCGCGGGCGGTCGGGGACCCTCTGCGCCCGGAGGTGGCGGAGGGCCGCGGTCGATCGCGCCGCGCGCAGGGACGCTGGTCGCAGTCGCTGTGCACGCAGCCGCCGCAGTTAGCAACCAGCCCAGGAGCATAGCGTCGCGTGCGCGCATACTGTTCGTCGACCTCGTTCGCTGACCGGCCCTAGCGTACCATTGGTTCATGTCGTTCGACCAACCCGCCCTGCTCGCCCAGGTCGCCGCGCTCGACCCCGGGCTTCGCGCACGCCTCGAAGCCGCCGGCTTCGATCCCGCGTTGTTCTGTGCGCAGGCCCGCTCGCTCACGGAGGGCGATCCGCTCACGCGGCGATCGCTCCGAAACCGCGTGCGCGGCGAAGTTCGGGTCCCCACCTCGGGTGAGCTCGTGGAGGCGCCCTCCGGCGATGACGCACAGGAGCTGGCGCGCCTCGGAATGAGCCTGATCGCCCGCGGCGGGCTGGCGTTTTGTGTGATGGCCGGAGGCATGGCGACGCGCATGGGCGGCGTCGTGAAGGCGCTCGTACCGGTGCTGGGAGACGCCACGTTCCTCGACTTGCGCTTGCTCGAAAACAGTGCGCTCGGCGAACGCGCGGGGCGCCCCGTGCCGCTGTGGCTCATGACGAGCGACGCAACCGACGCTCGCCTTCGAACTGCCCTCGAAGCCGCCAACGCGCGGCCTCACATCGCGACGTTTACCCAAAACCTCAGCCTTCGTCTGACTCCCGAAGCGGCGCTGTTCGGGGACGCGGGCGGCCAGCCGAGCACCTACGCGCCCGGGCACGGCGATCTGCCGGCGGCCCTGCGCAGAAGCGGGCTCCTCGAGGCATTCGTCGCGCAAGGCGGCGACGTTGTGTGGATCACCAACGTCGACAACCTCGGAGCGACCGTCGATCCCGCGATCGTCGGAGCCTTCCTTCGCAGCGGCAAACCGCTGATGGTCGAGGTCTGCCCAAAGGCGCCCGGCGACAAGGGAGGTATCCCCGTTCACGCCGAGGAGAAGCTGCAGATTCTCGAGGAGTTCAGGCTGCCCGAGGGCTTCGACGCCGGCGCCGTCCGCGTCTTCAACACGAACACATTTCTCGTATCCGCCAAGGCGCTGCTCACGACGCGGTACCCGTCGACCTATTTCGAGGTCGAAAAGACGGTCGACGGTCGCCCTGCCATTCAGTTCGAACGCCTGCTGCAGGAGCTCACCGCGCACCTCGACGCGAGCTACCTCAAAGTGTCGCGTCAGGGCGCCGCGTCGCGGTTCGAGCCCGTCAAAGACAACGCAGAGCTGGCGGCGCGGCGCGATGCGATCGAAGCCATCATGCGGGCACGCGGCATCGTCGGCGCGCGCGTGTGCTAGTGTTGTCGATCGTGCGATCATCGGAGACGCTTCGGAAAATGATGCGATGAGCGATGAAGCCGACTTCGGAAGCCTCGCGGGGCCGCCCACGTTGGGCGCGACGCCCATCGAACAGATTGATCGGGTAGCCCACCAACTCGGCGCTGACAGCCGACTCACGGTCGACGTCATCACGCGCCCCCACCCGCTGCTGCTCGTCGTGCGGCGCGGAGAGCTCGCCGTGGTCATCGCGCCGGCGGCAGTGTGGGACCTCGGGCGTGATCTGCTCGCCCCGTTCGCGCACCGGTTCGCGTCGGGCGCAGCGGGGCTGGTGCTCCTCGGTACGCCCAACGAGCGTGATCTCAGCCAGGCCATGAACCTCGGACTCGCGAGCCTGCTCTCCGACATGCCCGGCTCGGACGAGCTGTTCGTGGCGGTGCAGCGATCGCTCGAAATGCAGGAGACCAAGACGCGCGCAGAGCGACGCGGTCACTGGCTCAAACGCTACCGCTACGAGCTCGGCGAGCTGATCAACATCGCGCGGGCCATGACCACCGAGCGCTCGGTCGACAAGCTCTTTTCGGTCATTCTTGAAAAGAGCCGGTATGTCACGGGCGCCGACGCCGGAAGCATCTACGTCGTCGAGGGCGACGATGGCGACGCGCGCCTGCGGTTCAAGCTCACGCAAAATGACTCGATTTCGTTCGACTCGCGCGAGTTCACGATGCCGATCTCCAACCGCTCGATCGCCGGAAGCGTCGTGCTGTCGAAGAAGGCCATCGCGATCGCCGACGTCTACGAGCTGCCCGCGGGGAGCTCGTTTGCGTTCGATCGCAGCTTCGACGAGCGCATCGGCTATCGCACCAGGAGCATGATCGTCGTTCCGCTCATCTCGCAGCGCGACGAGGTGATCGGCGTCATTCAGCTCATCAACAAAAAGCGCGAGCCCGAGAAGAAGCTGCTCGGACAGTCCGACGTCGACCGGCAGGTGATCGAGTTCGACGAGCGCAGCGAAGAGCTGCTCGGAATGGTAGCCGCGCAGGCGGGAGTCTCGCTCGAAAATGCGATGCTCTACGACGAGATCCGCAAGCTGTTCGAGGGCTTCGTCAAGGCGAGCGTCGAAGCCATCGAGTCGCGCGACCCGACCACCAGCGGTCACTCACGCAGAGTGGCCGACCTCACCGTCGAGCTGGCCCGCGTGGTCGACCGCGAAACCACCGGCGCCTACAAAGACGCGCTGTTTTCGACCGAAGATTTGCGCGAGCTCGAGTACGCCAGCCTGCTGCACGATTTCGGAAAAATCGGCGTCCGCGAGCGCGTGCTCACGAAGGCGAAGAAGCTCTACGATGAGTCGCTGGCGCAGATCCGGGAGCGCTTCGATTTCGTCGCGCGATCGATCGAGGCCGACGTGCTGTCGCGGAAGGTCCACGCGCTCGAGGCGCGCGCGCCGCGCTCGGTGCTCGACGCGCTCGACGTCGAGCTCGCGAGCCGCCTGCTCGAGCTCGACGCGTCCTTCGAAGCCATCGTCGCCGCCAACGAGCCCACCGTGCTGGCCGCCGGCGACTTCGCGAAGATCGAAGCGCTCGCGAAGGAGACCTATGTCGACCGTCGCGGCGAGGTGCGAAGGTTGCTCGGCGACGACGAAGTCATCGCGTTGTCGGTCACGCGCGGCTCGCTGACGCCGCAGGAATTCGACGAGATCCGCAGCCACGTTTCACACACGTTCCGGTTTCTGTCGAAAATACCCTGGGGCAAGGCCCTGCGACGCGTGCCCTCGATCGCCGGCGCGCACCACGAGCGGCTCAACGGCACGGGCTACCCGAACCGACTGCGCGCCGAGGAGATCCCCGTGCAGTCGAAAATCATGAGCATCTCCGATGTCTACGACGCCCTCACGGCGAGCGACCGTCCCTATAAAAAGGCGGTTCCGCTGGGGCGCGCGCTCGACATTCTCGAATACGGCGTCAAAGACCAACATCTCGACGGCGAGCTCGTTCGCATCTTTCGAGAGGCACGAATCTGGGAGCGCACGGCCGCCCGAATGACCTGAGGCCCCACAAAGCCCCGCTTTCATCACGCGCGCGCTTGCGTTCGGTGCCCCTATCTGGCCTATTCTGGGGCTCATGCGTCTTGCCTCCCGCGCTTCTTTTCTGGCCCTGCCCGCACTCCTCGTTTCGACCCTCGCGGTCGCGCAGCCCGCTGCGAAACCGGCGGCAAAGCCCGCGGCGAAGCCGGCGCAGCCCGCTGCGAAACCCGCGCAGCCTGTAGCCGCAGCGCCCGCTGCCGCGCCGGCTCCGGCAGCGCCGCCTGTGGCCGCGCCGCCGCCTGTGGCCGCGCCCGCCGCGCCGCCGCCTGTGGCC
>CANJCO010000074.1 GCA_947473045.1 Myxococcales bacterium
AAGCGCGACAAGCACGGCAAGGAGGCGTGCCGCGCACGCGCACTGCCGGCGGGTGCGCTCGAGGACTTCGTCGCGCAGCGCATCACCACAGCGACGGCTGACGGCACGCTCGCCGTGCACGTGAAGGCCGCGCTCGACGCGCGCATCGACGGCAAGCGGAAGGCGATCGAGAAGATCCGCGCTGACCTCCCGGGCAGGGTCGCGGCTGCGTCGGTGAACGCGTCGAAGTACACCGAGGAGCTGGGCAAGTTCGAGGGCCGGGCGCGCGAGCTCGTCGAGGCGAAGCTCCGCGTCGAGACCGACCGGCTCGTGGCCGCCGAGCGCCAGCTCGCGGAGACGGAGCGCGACCGCCTCGACCTCGAGGTCGCCGACGCCGAGGCGAAGTGGATCGCTGACGCGCTGCGTGACTTTGCACGCATCTGGACCGCGATGACGCCCGAGAACCAGGGGCGCCTCCTACGCGCGCTCGTCGCCGCCGTCCGCGTGAAGGAAGAGAGCGGCGTCGTCGAGGTCGAGCTGGTGAACTTCGCCGCCGACCCGGGCGCCAAGGAGGCCGCATGACCCTCGAGCAGTCAGCAACGGCGCCGAAGACGGAGACGCCGAGCGACCGCCACATCCTCACTGGCACGCTGTTCCGCAGGCGCAGCTCGCGCGTGACGCTGAGCGAGACGCCGCCGCTGCCGAAGCCCGAGCCCGTGCGCCGGCCCGCCAAGGTGGCCAGGATGCTCGCCCTCGCGCACCACCTGCAGGGCGCTATCGACCGCGGCTTCGTGGCCGACCGGGCAGCCGTGGCGCGCAAGCTCGGGCTCACGCGGGCCCGGGTGACGCAGCTGCTCGACCTGCTGCTTCTGGCGCCCGACCTTCAGCAGGCGGTCCTTGGCCTCGAAGCGGTCGACGGCGCCGAGCCGTTGAGCGAGCGGGCCCTGCGCGCCGTGGCGCACGCGGGGACGTGGGTCGAGCAGCGGGCAGCGTGGGCCCGATCAGCGCCCTGAACCGCTTTGAAAATTCCGCCAACGGCGTTGTCCTAGCGAAAGCCTTGCCGTATCATGGCGCGGCCAGATGCCAGCGCGAGGACCAGCAATGCCCGAGGACATCCTCACGATCAGAGAGGTCGCGGACTACTTGAAGGTCACCGAGCGGACGCTCTACCGCTTGGTCCAATAGGGGAAGCTCCCGGCGTTCAAGGTCGGCAATTCTTGGCGGTTCCGTCGCGAGGACCTTGAGCGATGGATCTCGGATCAGTCGCGCGGCACAGAGCCACCCCGCGAGGACGACTGAATTGACTGCGCCATCTGCCGAACGGAGCCGAACGATGCTGGGACTAACACTACGCGAAGAATTCCAGGGCCGCCGCCTCAAGGGGACGGCGATCGAGCTCGCGAACGAGAACAACACCGGCGCCACGCAGGTCAGCGCCGCTGAGTTCCTCGGCATCACGTACCCGACCGCCGACGTCGTCTCGGCGATGGAGGCGATCGGCCCGGGGCACGGCCAACCCGTCGTGCTCATCGGCGAGCGCGGTCAAGGTAAGTCGCACTTGCTCGCCGCCCTGTACCACGGGTTCACGAGCCCCGAGGTCACTGCGGAATGGCTCAAAGCGTGGGGCATCCGCCTCGGCCAGTCGAAGCTCGGCGAGATCAAGCTGCGACCGAAGACGCACGTCATCAGCGAGAGCCTCCACCGCCAGAACCACAAGTTCCTGTGGGACCTCCTGTTCGAGCGCCACCCAAACGGCGCGTACATCAAGGGAAAGTGGGAGGCCCAAGGCGACAAGCGTACCGACATCCCGGGCGACAAGCTCCTCGTCGAGCTGTTCAAGCACACGCCGACCGCGCTCGTCCTCGACGAGTTTCAGACCTGGTACGACGGCCTCACGAACACCAAGCAGTTCCCTTGGCGTACATGGGCGTTCAACTTCATCCAGCTCCTGTCCGAGATTGCCAAGGAACACCCCGAGCTGCTCGTGCTCGTCGTCTCGGTCCGCAACGGCGAGACCGAGGCATACCAGCAGGTTCACCGCGTCAACCCGCGCCAGGTCGACTTCAAAGGGCCGAACGCGCGACGTGACCGCCTGCGCCTCCTGCTTCACCGCCTTTTCGACAACCGGATGAACGTGCAGGCCCCGCAGATCGAGGCCGCCATTAAAGCCCACGTCGATGAGCATCTTCGCCTCGCGGACGTGGCGCCCGCAGAGCACCAGCGCATCCGCACCGATTTCGTCGAGGCGTGGCCGTTCGCGCCGCACCTCATGATGCTGCTCGAGGACCAGGTTCTCGTCGCGACTCAGGCGCAGGAGACCCGCGACCTTATTCGCATCCTCGCCGACGTCTTCAAGTCCCGGAATGCCGACTCGCCGATCATCACGGCAGCCGACTTTCGCCTTGACGACGACAAGAGCGGCATCGCCGCGCTGCTCGACTCTGTGTCGAACCAGCACCACGCGAACCTCCGCGAAAAGGCTCAACGCAACCTCAGCGCCGTCCTCGACGCGGTGAAGGACCCGAAGCTGAGCGTGCCGCACCTCGCCGACATCGTCGGCGCGCTTTGGCTTCGCTCGCTGGCGATCAAGAACGCGGGCGCGGAGCCTGCCGAACTGCACGTCGACATCACCCGTACGAGGGCGATCGACGACAACTTCTTCTCGGCTGAGCTGTCGACCATCATCGAGAACAGCTTCAACATCCACCAAGAGGGCTCGCGCCTTGTGTTCCGCGAGGAGGAAAACCCGCAGGCGAAGCTCATCGCCAATGCTCGCAACGACAAGCTCTTCGTAGACGGCTCCGACAAGCAGCAACTCGCGCGCGAGGTGCGCTACGTCATCGGCGGCACCGAGAGCGTTGCGAAGATCTTCCGCGTGGTCGTCCTCGGCGCGAGTTGGACGAGCGATCCGTGGGCAGGCGTCGAAGAGAACGACCTGCCCGCGCAGTGGGACGAACGAATCCCGCTCCTCGCGGTTCCGGCGCCACCGGACAAGGTAGAGGCTCAACTCGGTACGTGGCTCAAAGAGCGTCTGCAGACGCGCCGCAACGCGGTGCGCTTCCTGCTGCCGCGCGATGGCAGCGAGAACCTCTTCTACGATCGCGACCTCCTCGTGCTCGCGCGTGCGGTGCTGCTGGCCGACAAGTGGAAGACGCAGAACCCCGAGTTCAAGAAGCTCCACACGAAGTACGAGCGCGAGCTGCGCGACATCCTCAAGCGTCGCTTTGACCGCTTCGCAATCCTCGCGACCTGGAACTTCCAAAACCCGTCGCAATGCACCTTCCACATCGAGAGCCACAGGGAAGAAGGCGCGAAGATCCCCGAGAAGGTCGACGAACTCGTCGCCAAAAACCTGTTCGTCTCGGAGGACTTCGACGCGCTTGTTCTTACGGCCGGCGAACAGAACGAGTCGGTCGGCAAACTGCTTCGCGAGCTCCAGGAGCCGCGTCCAGGTGGCGAGGACTGCATCCCGTGGCTTGGCGAGACCCTGATGAAGGAGAAACTCGTCAGGATCTGCGCGCGCGGCGAGGTCGCCATCAACCTGCGCGGCATGGAGTACCTGCAGGTGCGCGCGGGCGAGGACGAGGACAACGCGTGGAAGCGCATGCGCGGCAAGCTCGGAACCGGCAAACATCTCGACGAGACATACGTGCTGCTGCCGCAGGCCGTCCCGCACGCCGAGGGCGTCGTGCCCACGCAGCCGCAGCCCGTTCCTGTCTCGACTCCGAACGGTGGGATCGGGCAGGTTCCGGTGGCACCGCAGCCTACGAGAGGGGATTCCGCCACGAACGGTACCGATCCTACGCCGATTGCCCCCCCGCCCGGGGGCAGCATCTTTGGTGGCGGGTCGACCCCGGCTGTACGCCAATTGAGTACGACAGGCGCGACGTCTGCCTTGAACCTCCTCGGCAAGGTTGAGCTCTGGGGCATCACGACCGGCACGCAGGTGCAAGACGTACAGCTCAAGGTGGCGAATCTCACGGGCGCGCAGTTGAACGAACTGCTCAAGAAGCTGCCCGACGGCATCACCTACGAGCTGACCCTGAACAAGGAGGAGAAGTGATGGCGCTGCCGCTGCCGTTGCTGCGCCAACTTCAAGCGGCATCCGCCAGGGAAGCGTGGGCGAGTCTTTTCGAACATGCATGGAATACGTGCTCGCCAGGGATCGCTCAGGAGAAGGCGTCGTCCGAGGTGTCTCGGCGCGACGCCGAGCTCGGGGCAGCGGACCTGTTCCTCGCAACGGCGGGCTGGGATCTTTGGAGTTCCTACGAGACCGTCGTTCCGCGCACCGCGGATGAACTCGTCGCATGGTGGAGCGCGCGCAGTGCTGGACGCGCCGTGGTGGTCCTCGACGCGCTGTCTTTGCGCGAGGTGCCGTGGCTGCTGAGGGGCGCGACAGAGCGCGGCTACACGGTTCACCAAGCGCGCGCGACGGGTGCTGAGTTGCCCGCCGATACAACGCCGTTTGCCGAGGCGCTTGGCTTCTCAAGCCGCAGTGTTCTTCAGAACAACGGTGGTGCTGGCAAAGGACGCCTCGCCGGCGCGACAACGGACTCGACGGACCTGCCGTGGGAAGACTGTTCGGCGCAGGTCAACGCATCGCAGGACTGGCTTCTTTGGCACCACTGGCCAGACGGGCGCCTTCACGACCTCGGGGCCCACGGGCACGGCCTCGCAGAGTTGGCGAAGGAAGCCGCCGATAAGCTCACGAGCGACGCATTCTGGGGTCTCGTTCAGACCCTTACGACCGGGCGCCGCCTCGTCATCACGGCTGACCATGGCTACGCAGCTAGCGGACACTTTCCCGACACCGCTGACCACGCACAGTCCCAATACCTCAAGGACCGTCTCAAGAGCGGTCGGTGGAGCCCGCAGACCGCCACCGATGCCGCCGGCGCGGGTACGTGGGTTCCCCCACTCGACCTGCATCTCAAGACCGCCCACGCCGACGCTACGTTCGCGCTCGGTCGACGCAAGTGGAAGAGCCAGGGCGGCTATCCAACACTCACGCACGGTGGACTCTCGTTGCTCGAAGTCGCGGTGCCGTTCATCGAACTTTCGCGACCGGGGGGAGCATAGAGATGGCTAGAGCACCAAGCAGCGGAACCACGAAGGCCCAGCGTGTAGCGAGAGCGGTTGCCGACGCCGTGGGCGCAGGCAAGGCGGTGCAGCTCGAGACGGTCGACTTCAGTGACCCGAACCGTCCGAAGACCTGCCTCGAGGTCGACTTCCCCATCCTCCCCGTGAACCAGGTCGCGGCCATCGAGGGCAACGCGGGCAAGCCCATCTACCAGATGTCGAAGTGGTGGGCGCGCCGTCGTTCGAGCGTCTTCCGCTCGCTACTTCTCTCCGCGTCGATGAAGGCGCCGGAAGATACATCTCAGGCGGCGAAGGCCGTGTGGGACGTCTACTACGCGAACCACCAGAAGAAGCGCTCCTTCGCGCACCTCAAGGTCGCGGACATCTTTATGGGCGGCGGCACCACCGTCGTCGAAGGCAGCCGACTCGGTATGCAGATGTTCGGTAACGACCTGAACCCGGTGGCGTGGTTCGTCGTGAAGACCGAACTGGCTGACGTGAAGAAGGCTGAAGTCGAGGCTCTTCTCGCCGACATCGAGGCCGAGGTGAAGCCGCAGATCATGCCGTTCTACGCATGCAACGGCCCGCACGGTGAGAGGGGAACGTGGACGCGCATCGCCGACGGCAAGGTGATGGGTGACGAATTCGACCCGCTCGCGCTCAAGCCGGACGAGCGCAAGGCCTACAAGTACGACGGCCCCGAGATCATCTACGTGTTCTGGTCGAAGCATGGGCCGTGTCAGGTGACCGGCTGCGGTCACCGCACGCCGGTCATGTCCTCGCCCGTGCTCGCGGTGAAGGAACTGTCGATTAAGGCGTGGCCGCACAAGTGCCCAAAGTGCGAGGCGTCGTTCGACATCGAGGAGTCGGAGGCTCGCATGGCGCCCGACGTCACGCTCGTCGTCGCTGACGGGGAGACACCTTTTGCGCCGGTCAACCCGAAGAATGGCGCGGTCATCTGCCCGGCCTGCGGTGAAAGAGACCTGGTCAACGTTGGCTCCCGCAAGAGCCACAAGAAGAAGATCTCGCTCTCGCTGCTCGTGCATCCGCAGTGGCTTGCGGGCGAAGGCTCGAAGGACAAGAAGGGGCGGCACTACGGCGGCAGCGTCACCGATGACGCCGACTCGTCGGCGCGCTGGTACGAGGCACGCGCGAAGACGCTTCGACTGCTCGAGATTCGCGGCGAACTGCCGAAGGAAGTCACGTGCCCCGACACCGGGATCACGTTCAGCACGTCGACGGGAACCATCCCGACGAGGTCGAACTACGCCTGCGGCGCATGCGGCACAGTGCAGGACGTCCTCACGACCGTGAAGGCGTCTGGCAAGAGCGGTCCGGTCGCGCCCTACGCCATCCAGGCGTACAGCCCGAAGCGAGACCGGGACGGAGTCGCCTACGGCGGTCGCTACTTCCTGCCCGCCGATGATGCGCGCGCCACCATCGCCGCGCACCGTGAGTGGGAGGCGCGCAAGGACAGCGACCTCGCCGCCTACTGGCCGCGCAGCGAGCTGCCCTACGGCTTCATGACGCACCTCCTCAACGGAGGCATCCCGAACCACGGCTTCACGCACTGGTGGACGATGTTCAATCCGCGCCAGTTGCTGGTGAACGCGCTGCTGCTCAAGGCCATCAACGAGATCGGGGGCGACAAGCATCGGTGGGAGGTGCGCGAGTTCGTTCTGGCGGGCTTCCAGCAGTACGTGCGGAACCAGAACATGTTCTGCTTCTGGGATGTTGGGTACGACAAACTCGTTCCCCACATGAGCAACAACAACTACCACCCGAAGAGCAACACGGTAGAGAACTGCGTCTTCCCAAACCTCGGCCGCGGCAACTGGGAGACGTGCTCATCGTCTCTTCTCGAAACGCTCGAGTGGTGCGCCTCGCCTTGGGAGTTGGTCAGCAACGAGCGGCTTGCGTCGGATGTTCCGAGCATCAGTTCGGACCTTTCCGGCAAGAGTTCCAAGGCGAGCCCTGGCGATCCGGTTGCACCGGTGAGCGCGCTCTCGTGTGGCTCGGCCACCGAGCTGGCCCTCTCCACGGCGTCGTACGATTTGGTGATCACGGATCCGCCTTTCGGTGGACTTCTGCACTACTCCGAGCTGGCGGATTTCTTTTACGTCTGGCTTCGACTGGTGCTGAGGGGGCGCTACCCCGAGCAGTTCAGCGGCGAGTACACGCCCAAGACGCTCGAAGCGGTCTCGAACCGAGCACGCCATCCCGACGACGCCGACGCCTACTACCAGCGTCTCCTCACGGCGAGCTGGAAGGAGGCACACCGCATCCTCAAGCCGGGCGGCATGCTGGCCTTCACGTTCCACCACAGCGAGGACGCGCCTTGGGTCTCGGTGCTCGAGAGCCTCTTCGATGCGGGCTACTACCTGGAGGCGACGTACCCGATTCGCAGCGACGAGACGAAGGGCGACGGGGAGTTCGGCTCGCGCAAGATCGAGTACGACATCGTCCACGTCTGTCGGAAGCGGACCGAAGAGCCGACGGCGGTGAGCTGGGCGAAGATGCGTCGACAGGTGCTGCAGGACGTTCGGAGCCTGAAGCACATGCTCGAGCACCACCAGAAGGCTGGTCTGCCCGAGGCGGACATCCAGGTCATCCGTCGCGGGAAGGCCCTCGAGTACTACTCGCGGCACTACGGCAAGGTTCTGGTCGACGACGGGCGCTCGATGACGGTGCTCGAAGCACTCGTCGGCATCAACCAGCTTCTCGATGAGGAGACCGGCGGAATCAAGGACCCGCCGCCCGTGACCGCCGAGCCGTTCACGCGCCAATTCCTGCGCCTCTTCGACGGCGTGAAGGAGCTGGCCCGCGACCAGATGCAGAAGTTCCTGCGTGGCACCGGCATCGCACCGTCGGACTTCGAAACGCGCGGCTGGTGCTCGGAGGAGAAGAAGGTGTACCAGCTCACCTCGCCTCTTGAGGTTGCGCGCGCGTGGCAAGGCAAGCATCGCCGCGGCATGACGAGTGATTACGATCAGGCCGCGTTCCTGATCGGGGCGTGCTTCGAGAACAGCGGCATCAACGCCACCGACACTCTCGCGAACGACAACTTCAAACCGCATCCCGCGCTCGGGTCTCTGCTCGAGTGGTTTGCAGTCCGTGGGGCAACGACCGAAACCCGCAACGCCGCGTCGCGGGCGCAGACGATTCTGCGCTCGTGGCGCTCGAAGCACGAGAAGCAGGTTCAGCAGATGAGCCTCTTCTTCGACGACCAGGGTGCCGCATGAGAACCCATCGTCAGCGTGGCTGGATGCGTCGCGGCTTCTCGCTCCTGTGGGAGCCCCGCGTGCTGACGGAAATCGTGGCACCGAGCGCTGTGCTGTCGATCCGGGAGTTCTTCGAGGTCCGAAAGGCATGGCCTGACGACCTTCCCGGGGCAGAAGGGGACGCACTCGTGGTGGCAGGCCTCGATGGCTGCCTCGACTCGTTGTCCGAGAGCGACGCCCTCGCCTGGCTCGAGACCGACCTGAAGGGCGCCGTCCTCAGCTTTCAGGAGCACTACGAGGGGCAGGCGGCGCTCATTATGTGGATCGCCTCAGGTCGCACGCGCGTCGGAATGGACCTCGCCGACGAGGAGTACTTCTGGAAGACGTCGCCGGGGCGCGATGCGGTGCGATTGCCTCTGGGGCGATGCCTCTGGGGCGGCGCCGAGGCCGACGTCGCTCGAATCCTCGTCTCGGAGGAGAAGGATCCCGATTTCGACGGCGAGGCCTACGTCGGTCTCCACCACCCACGGATCTCATGAGGAACGCATGAGCGACACCCTCGCGTTCAGCCCAGGGCAGCGCGTCAGCCATGCTGAGCACGGCGAGGGCGTTGTCGTCGACGCGGAGCGCAACGGGTACGTGCGCGCCTTCTTTGCGGGCGGTGAGCGCCTCGTGGCGGTCACCGCGCTGCAGCCGTTCCTGTCTCGAACGGAGCGGGTCATCAGCTCCGTGGCCGCGGGCGATGACCGGCGACGCGAGGCGTGGCTCGAGTACGAAGCGCACGCGCTGCCGCTCATGGAGAGTGCCGCCGCGCTGACTGCAGCCCCGATCGACCTCCTCCCGCATCAGGTCGTCCTCACCCACCGCATCGCGACTGCGTCGCCCCGACGCTTCCTGGTCGCCGACGAGGTGGGGCTCGGCAAGACCATCGAGGCTGCGCTGCTTCTGCGAGAGCTGGCCAGTCGCGGCGAACTCAACCGAGCGCTGATGGTCGTCCCTGCGGGCCTCGTGAACAACTGGCATCGCGAGATGAATGAGGTCTTCCGACTCAACTTTGAAGTCTTCGGCAGCGAAGGCGACGTCACCGACCGCAAGTCCAACGCCTTCGCCAAACACGATCGGCTCATCGCCAGCATCGACACGCTGAAGCGCCCAGCGCGCATCAAGCGGCTCCTCGACGCGCCGCCGTGGGACCTGGTGGTGTTCGACGAAGCGCACCACCTGACCGCTTTTCGCAACGGGAAGAAGGTCACCAAGACGGAGAACTACAAGCTCGCGGAGGCGCTCAAGACGCATGCTCGCGACCTTGTGCTGCTGTCGGCGACGCCGCACCAGGGCGACCACTTTCGCTTCTGGATGCTCATCCAGCTCTTGAGTCCGACGCTCTTCAAGAGCCCCGAGGACATGGTCGACAACAGGCACCGCCTGAACTCCGTCGTCTACCGGCGGACCAAGGCGGATGCGTGTCGCCCCGATGGTTCGCCGCTCTTCGCCCGACGCTGGGTCCACACCGAGTCGTTCACGATGGTGGACGAGGAGCGTACGTTCTACACGGCGCTCAAGGAGTACCTTGAGGACGGGTTCGCGCTGGCGCAGCGGCAAGGGAACCAGGGGCGAGCGCTCGGCTTCGTGATGACGATCTTCCAGAAGATCGCTGCGTCGAGCTTCGCTGCCGTTCGGCGCACTCTCCGAAGGCGCAACCTGATGCTGACCCTCCACGAGGCGATCATCAAGGACCAGGAGCTGGACATCGACGCGCGCCAGCGCCTGCTCGATGAAGCGCGGGAACTCATCCACGACGAGTACGAGATTGCGCGCGACCCAATCGGCCGCGGGCAGGTCGATGCGGTCCTCGCTGACCTTCGCGTGAAGCTGCTCAAGAAGCTGAACGAAGAGGAACTCGAACTCGCATCGGACGCCGGAGCGGGTGAGTTTGCCGCTGCTGGCGGCGAAGAAGTAGCGATGATGGCGGTGAGCCTCGCGCTACCGGAGGAGCGCCTCCGGATCCGCGAACTGCTCCGCGTGTTCCCGGAGCACCGCGAGACGAAGGTCGACAAGCTGCTCCGCGGGCTTGGAGCGCTGTGGGAGCAGGACTCGACCGAGAAAGTCGTCATCTTCGCGACGTACCTCGGGACGGTGGACCTGCTCGCGCGCGAGATCGAGAAGGCCTACCCGGGGCAAGGTGTCGTGGTCCTTCGAGGAGGCGACCACGGCGCGAAGCTCGCGGCCGAGCGGAAGTTCAGGAAGAGCGACGGCCCCCGAGTACTCGTCTGCACGGCGGCAGGACGGGAGGGTATCAACCTCCAGTTCGCGCGCATCTTGTTCAACTTTGACCTGCCCTGGAACCCGATGGACATGGAGCAGCGCATCGGGCGCATTCACCGGTACGGCCAGCGGCACACCGCGCAGGTCTACAACCTTGTCCTCTCCGACACGATCGAGGGGAAGATCTTCCTTCTGCTCGACGAGAAGCTGAAGGAGATCGCCAAGGCGCTTGGCAAGGTGGATGAGCACGGCAACGTGGCCGAGGATCTGCGTGGCCAGGTGCTCGGTCAGCTCTCGGAGCGGCTGACGTACGATCGCCTCTATCGGGAAGCCCTTGGTGACCCCGAGCTGCGCCGGACGAAGGAGGAACTTGAGGCCGCCCTCTCGAACGCCTCCGAGGCGCGCAAGGTAGTCTTCGAGTTGTTCCAGGACCTCGATGGCTTCTCGCTCGACGACTACAAGCCGTTCGCGGATGTGAAGCCCGGGCTCGATCGCGTCCTCGAGTTCCTCCGCGCTTCGCTTGCGGCCGATGGTCGTGGAGTCGAAGCCAAGGACGACGGCACGTACGTCGTGAAGGGACCGAACGGCGAGGTTGTCTGTCGGTTCACGCTGAACCGCGAGGCCGCTCGCGAACGTGCCGACCTGGACCTTCTCGGCCTCGACCACCCGCTCGTTCAGGATGCCCTCAAGCGCTGGCAAGCGGCGTCGCCCGAGCGTATTGGCGTCGCGGTTGCGGGCCCCGATGGCCCTGGGGTGCTCACCTGGTGGCTGGTCGAGACGCGAGGGCCCTCGGGTGAACATCGCGCGTGCGTGCTGCCGCTCGGTGTGAGCGACGACGGCAAGCGCAACGCCCGTCTCGAGCGGCTTGGCGCCGGGCTGTTCGCGCGTCCCGGGCATCTCAACGGCGCGCCAACGGCCGCTGCCCGGAAGAGTCTGCTCCACGAGAAGGTCGAGCCGATGCTCGAGCGCGAGCTGCAGCACAGGGAGATCGTTCCCGACGGCGGCAGCTACGCCGCGAAGCTGATCGGTTGGGTTGAGGTGAGCCCGCCATGAACCAATCACTCTCGCCCACGTCCCCCGCGACGGTTGCGCTGGTGCTTTATCCGTTCGCCGGAGCCATTCCATGAGCGTGGACGCCCTCAACGCGATTTGTCCGTACTACACAATGTACCCGCTCGACTTCCCGCTGCGGGTACTGAAGGAGTACGGGAAGCGCGGCGACTGGGTGATCGATCCGTTCTGTGGTCGTGGCACCACGAACTTCGCGGCTCGCTTGCTGGAGATGCCCTCGGTGGGCGTGGACAGCAGCCCGGTGGCGGCTGCGCTCGCCCAAGCGAAGCTCGCTTCTACTGAACCCGGCCGAGTCATCGCGAGCGCACGGGCGATCCTCAATGCCGCGAAGGAGCCGTCATCGGTGCCCACTGGCGAGTTCTGGGAGCTCGCGTACCACGACAGGACGCTTGTCCAGCTGTCCCAGCTCCGCGAGGCGATGCTCACCGATTGCTCTTCGCAGACCCGCATCTTGCTGCGGGCCATTATCCTGGGCGCTCTCCATGGTCCGCGCCCGAAGGGAACGCCGTCGTACTTCTCGAACCAGTCGCCGAGAACGTTCGCACCGAAGCCTGCCTACGCGGTGAGGTTTTGGACGAAGCATAGGATGGTCCCGACGGACGTCGACGTCGTCGCCATCATCAAGGCGAGGGCTGAGCGCTACCTCACCGATGCGCCGCCGAACGTCGAGGGCATGGTGCAGCTCGCAGACAGCCGTGAAGCCGACACCTTCAACGACGTTCCCGAGGCGCGCTTCGTCGTGACCTCGCCGCCGTATTACGGCATGCGCACGTACCTGCCGGACCAGTGGCTGCGGCTTTGGTTTCTTGGCGGGCCCGACTACGTCGAGTATCGCCAGCCTCATGGACAGCTGGCGCACACCGGTGCGACGCACTTCTCCAACGAGATGAACCGCGTCTGGAAGAACGTCGCGGGGCGGACGACGAAGAACGCGCGCCTCATCATTCGCTACGGCGGCATCCACGACCGCGAAGCCGAGCCGATGGACGTGTTGAAGGCGTCGCTGGTTGACTCAGGTTGGAGGATGGTGACGGCGAAGGCCGTCCCGGACTCCGATAGCGGTCGGCGGCAGGTTCGCCAGTTCCAGGCAGAACCGAAGAAGGCCATCACCGAGTACGACGTCTACTGCCACCGTGCGTGACGAGGAGCGAGCAACGTGACGAATGGAAATCAGAAACGCCCGGCGGCAGGCACGAAGACCCAGCAGGCAGCCACGAGCCATCTCCTCACCGGGGAGAAGGTTTCGTTCGGCGACGATGCAGCCAAGCCGAAGGCGACGGACGAAGAGTTGAACAGCCGCTACGCGAAGGGCGACATTCGCATCGTCACCGAGTCGGCGCGCTACCCGCTCGCGGGGATTCTCGCGATGCTGCAGGAGACCGCCGATGGACACGATGGCAACAGGGAGCTGCGGTACAAGCTCGACCCCGAGTACCAGCGGCGTCACCGGTGGAGCGTCGAGCGGAAGTCGCGGCTCATCGAGTCGTTCCTGATGAACGTTCCGGTCCCGCCGGTCTTCTTCTACGAGAGGGACCTGGCGCGGTTCGAGGTGATGGACGGGCGGCAGCGCCTCACGGCGCTCAGCGATTTCTACGACGACAAGTTCGCGCTGATGGGTCTGCAGTACTGGTCGGATCTCGATGGTCGAACCTACTCGCAGCTTCCCCCGAAGGTTCGCGACGGCATCGACCGGCGCTACATCTCTTCGATCATCCTCTTGAAGGAGACGGCGGCCAGCGAGGATCAGGCCGCGATGCTCAAGAAGATGGTGTTCGAACGGCTCAACTCGGGCGGCGTGAAGCTTGGCAGCCAGGAGACCCGTAACGCGGTCTACGACGGCCCGCTCAACAAGTTGTGCCTCAAGCTTTCGGAGAACGAAACCTTCCGACGCATGTGGGGCATCCCGCTCGACCCGACCCAGGTGGAGGCCCTCGACGAGGACTCCGAGGAGCCCGTCGACGAGTCCACGACGACGGGCAAGCGCATGTTCGAGAAGATGGAGGACGTCGAGCTTGTGCTTCGCTTCTTCGCATATCGGCAGATCGACTCCTTCAAGGCCGGCCTGAACAAGATCTCCGAGTTCCTCGACGGCTTCATCATCGAAGGCAACCGCTTCTCTGACACAGTTCTTCACGACTACCGCACGATGTTCGAGTCGACGGTCGCGTTCCTGTGGGATGCTCTCGACGCTGAGTCCTTCTGCGTGATCGGCTCGTCGAAACGTCCAACGAAGATCGTGTACGACCCGCTTATGTACGTAGCGAACAGCGGCGAAGTGGTCCCGCACCGCGCGAAGCTCATCGCGAAGAAGGACGTCCTGCGGGCCGAACTGGCGGCAATGTACACCGGGAACCAGGCGCTCTTCTCAGGCCGTCGCACGAACTTCGCCGACACGCAGAACAGGAACCGTTGTGTGAGCGAGGCGTTCGCTGCCGCGATCACGAAGACCAAGAAGTCCTGATCGCGACGGAGACTGCCTGTGCGTTCCACGTTCGACGAACTCGAGAAAGAGATGAGCGAGTTGAGGGCCCTGGTGGCATCGATCGCCCCAGTGAACTCGGCGCTGGCGGGGCACCAGGACTCACTGGTGCGGCAGTATGTAATGATCCGGCGCCGGTTTGACTACGCGGCGTTCGCGGTCGCCATCTACGCGTCGTTCGAGAAGTTCATCGAGAACCTCGTCGCCGCCTTCGCACGGCTCGAGGCTCGTCGCGTTCAGTACGCCGCGCTGCCGCCGAAGCTCGTGAAGAAGCACCTCTCGCGGACGGCCGAGATCCTCGCGCGCGGCCGCCTCGGGGAGGGCCGCTACACCGGGCTGCGCGATCTTGACGTCGTGAAGAACCTGTTCGAGTGCCTGAACGGCGTCACGCCGTACACCCTCAACGAGGCGGCTGTTGTCGCTCACGATTTGAACCTGCGGCCCGGTGAGATCGACACGCTCTTCGCAGCAGTCGGCATCGAACAGGTGTGCGACCGTGTTCGCCGGGCGGACGCGCTGCTGGACTGGTACTGCGCGGTGAAGGAACTCGATGCCCGCCCGCAGGATGGGGTGCCAGCGGCAATCGTCGAAGAGCGGCTCAAGGATATCGTCGAGCGCAGAAACCAGGTCGCGCATCGCGGGGGGAACCCCGTCGACCTACTCGGCGCGGACGAAATGGGCGAGGCGGTCGGGTTCCTTGAGGCGTTTTCAAAGTCCGTCTTCTCGCTCGCCGTTGCACGGTACCTCCAGGACCATCACGCAGCGACCGACATCCAGCTTCAGCAGCGAGAAGGCGACGGGCCATACAAGAGCGGCACGGTCGTGGTGGTCGAGAAGTCCGCGCACCGGCTCTTCGTTGGTCAACCCGTGTTCGTGATCGTCGACTCGACTGGCACGCGCTGGGGGCGCATCCAGAGCATCAAGGTCGACGATGCCGACGTTCAAGCCGTCGAGGCCGGCGCCCCTGCCGCGAACGGGATCGGGATCGCCTTGGACTTCAAGTGCCCGAAGGGCGCCACTCTGGTCGCATTGGCGGCCGACGACGACGTCGTGTGGAGCCCGTGGCGCCCAACAGCGGTCGCTGAATCAGCAGCATGAACCCTGCCGAGTCACCGCTGATCGCGCCGCTGCGCTGGTACTGCGCGCGTCGCGGTGATGGCGTGAGTGCAGTGCCGTTCTACTGCGATGTAGCCCAGGTGGGCGCGTTTGCCGTCGTGCCCGACGAACTCGCGGTGGGCACCGACGCCCCAATCTTCCGGCTCTTCGTCGCGCTCGCGATGTATCAGGCGCTGCGCGACGTCACGATCATGCGCCAGCAGCGGTCGCTGTCGCGCAGGTCGATGCGCGTCGTCGCCGACGTCGCGACGGTGAAGCGGTCGATCTGCCGGCACGCCTGCTCGACGCTGGGCTCCGTCGAGGCCTTCGAGCGGGGCTGCGACGTCGCGAAGAACGGCAGCGCTGTTGACTGCGGCACATGTCCGGGCGTCGCCTGCCACGTGAAGGACGCCACGCGCGTATTCAACCGCATGGGGGACATGGGCAAGCTCCCGACGTCCGCCTGGCTTCGACACTGGCAGGGGGGCGGCCTCCGCGCGCTGCTCGACGAGGTCTGCAGCACCGAGCCGTCGCCGGCGCGGAGGGCTGCGTTGCTCGTCGAGCGCTTCGCGCGTGTCCACCGGGTTGGCCGCAAGCTCGCGAGCATGTTCGTGAGCGCGCTCTCGACGCCGGCGCTCGCTCCGGGGCTCACGCCGTGGTTCCCGGACATCGACGGCAACGACCTGGTCGTGGTCGACACGAACGTCGCGCGTGCAGTGGACGCGCTCCGCGAGCCGGGTGAAGCCAAGACCTACGACGCGCGCGAGCGGTGGGTGCGCGAGCAGGCCGCCCAGCTCGACCTCCGCGAGTTCCAGGCCGACCTCCCGGCCTACTCGCCGCGGCTCGTCCAGGAGGCGCTCTACACGTTCTGCTCGAAGTCGAACCGCGTCGCACGCGGGGACGCGTGCGCCAGCCGGAGCGCGCCCTGCACCGCGTGTGCGCCGTCCCTGTGCCCGTTTGCGGGGGCACGGGAAAGGCTGGCCACGGGAGCGCACTCGGCGTGAGTGCGCGCCTCGCGCCAACGTGGGCGCTCGCTCGGCCAGCGCCCGCGCCCCGTCTGGCCAGTTGAACGAAGCCGCTACGCGGCGGGGGTCGCGCTCGGCAGCCGCGTTGCGAGCCTGATGGCGTAGTAGCGGTCCGGCCTCTTCGCGCGAGGCGAGTGTCGCGCCCAGAGAAGCGGCAACCTCCTTGGCCTGCGGTGTTCCAGCACCGCCAACCAAGGAGGTTTCCAGTGGGACAACTACGCGACACAATGGTGCACGATCTCGAGCTTGCCGGCTACGTGCCGAAAACGCGGCTCATCTACCTCAACGCGATCCGCGACTTTGCGAAGCATTTCCGGCGCTCGCCCGCGGAGATGGGCGGGGACGACGTGCGGGCGTGGGTCGGTCGGCTCACGAAGGAGATGGGCATCGGGCCGCAGCGGATCCGCCAGCACCTGGCGGCGCTGAAGTTCCTGTACACCAAAACGTTGTGGAAGCCGGAGAACGTGTCGTTCCTTTCGTGGCCGTCGGATCCGCAACGGTTGCCGGTCGTACTGTCCGCGGACGAAATCGACAAGCTGCTGCGCGCGCTTGAGCAGCCGCTGTATCGTGTGTTCTTCACGACGGTGTACGCGACGGGGCTGCGTTTGCGCGAGGCGTGCCTGCTCGAGACACGTGACCTCGACGCGGCCCGCGGTGTGATCCACGTTCGGCACACCAACGCGAAGGGCAAGAAGGAGCGCTTCGTGATGCTGAGCCCGCGGCTGCTCGTGATCTTGCGCGAGTACTGGGCGCTCACGCGACCGCCGGCACCGTGGCTGTTCGCATCGAGCACCGGCCGCCACCTCAACGCCGATATGGCGCGCCGCGCACTGAAGCTCGCGGCGGCGAAGGCCGGCGTCGAGAAGAAGGTCACACCTCACGTTCTGCGCCACAGCTTCGCGACGCACCTTCTCGAAGGCGGCACGGACCTGCGTGTGATCCAGGTGCTACTCGGCCACGGGAGCATCAAGACCACGACGCGTTATGCGCGCGTCTCCACGGAGCTGCTCGGCAAGACGACCAGCCCCCTCGAGCGCCTGAAGACGGGCTGATCCCACGTGGAGCACTGCTCGGCACCCGCCGAGCGGCCACGCTTCGACATCGCCGATATCGTGCGGCAGCACCGCGCGGCGTTGCAAGCCGAGGTGCACCTGACGCTCGCGCAGCGGAGGGTGCTCTCGGCCATGGCGCTGTGCCGGACCGCCGCGCTCGGTGGGCATGTCGATGCGTGCCGCTCGTGCGGCTTTGAACGCCCCGCGTACAACTCCTGCCGCAACCGGCACTGCCCCAAGTGTCAGGCCTTGCGGCAGGAGAAGTGGATCGCTGCGCGCACCGAGCGCCTCTTGCCCTCGCGCCACTTTCACGTCGTATTCACGTTGCCCAGTGAGCTGCGTGCGCT
The DNA here is from genome assembly GCA_947473045.1 of Myxococcales bacterium. Classification (GTDB taxonomy): domain Bacteria; phylum Myxococcota_A; class Polyangia; order Polyangiales; family Polyangiaceae; genus JANYHY01. The sequence goes on from CANJCO010000074.1 coordinate 17,614, forward strand.
CGGCAAGTGCTATCCGCGCGAGCTCTTCGGAGCGCTGTTCTCGGCGGCAAGCGAGACGCTGCTCGAACTCGGGCAGTCGCGTCTTCATGCGCGCCTGGGCATCACGATGGTGCTGCACACGTGGACGCGCGAGCTGCGCTTTCACCCGCACGTGCACGCGCTCGTCACAGCCGGCGGTCTCGCGACGGATGGCTCGCGCTGGCTGCCGAGCAGCACGAAGTACTTGTTCCCTGTCGAGGTGATGGGCGCCCTGTTGCGCGGCAAGATGATGGCGGCGTTGCGCTCGCTCCACGCGCGCGGCGCGTTTTCCGGCTTCGAGGACTTCGCCGATCCCGAAGGCTTCGACCGGCTCATGCGCAAGCTCGCGCGGGCCAAGCGGTGGATTGTCTACGCGAAGAAGCCCTTCAAGCGCATCGACCACGTCCTCAAGTACCTCGGCCGCTACACGCATCGCGTGGGGATCGCCAACAGTCGGCTCGTCGACGTGCGCGACGACGCGGTCACCTTCCGCACGAAGAACGGCAAGACCGTCACCGTCACGCCCGTCGAATTCTTGCGGCGCTTCGTGCAACACGTGTTGCCCGACGGCTTCCACAAGATCCGTCACTATGGACTCTATGCCGGTGCCGCCGAAGAGGCGCGAATCGCTGCGCGTGAGTGCCTGGCGCCGAACACGCCAACGCCGAGCACGACGACCTGATCTTCCCCCGCTTTCGTGGACACCCCGGAAGGCGCGAGTATGCGCCAGGAGTGTTCGATGGCGAAGAAGCAGACCCGGTCCAAGCAGCGTCGCGAGCGGCGGTCGTTCAGCCCCGAGTTCAAGGCCGACGCGGTCAAGCTGTGCAAGGCCGGCGACCGCACGATCGCGCAGGTGGCCGAGGACATGGACCTCACCGAGACCGCGCTGCGTGAGTGGGTGAAGAGGGCGGAGGAGGCCCCGATGGAGTCGAGCACCGCGCCCCTGAGCGAGGTCGAGCGCGACGAGTTGAAGGAGCTTCGAAAGCGGGTGAAGCGCCTGGAGATGGAGCGCGAAATCTTAAAAAAAGCGGCCGCCTTCTTCGCGAAGGAGAACGGGTGAAGTTCGAGCTCGTTGACGCGGAGAAGGCGAACTTCCCAGTGCAGGTCCTCTGCGAGGTGCTGGAGGTCTCGAGGAGCGGCTACTACGCGTGGAGGGACCGCGCCCCGAGTTCGCGCACGCTCTCCGACGCCGAGCTGCGCGTCGAGATTGGCGGCGTCCACAAGCGCAGCAAGCGCCGATACGGAAGCCCCCGCGTGTTCCGCGCTCTGCGGCGCCGAGGCTTCAAGGTCAGCGAGAAGCGCGTCGCACGGCTGATGCGCGAGGACGGCCTCGTCGGCCTGCGCAAGAAGGCCTTTCGGCGCACCACCGACTCGAACCACGACAACCCCATCGCGCCGAACCTCGTCCAGCGCCAGTTCACCCCCAGCGGCGCGAACTAGGTCTGGGCCGGCGACGTGACGTACATCTCGACCGACGAGGGCTGGTCCTATCTCGCCGTGCTCCTCGACCTCTACTCGCGCCGCGTGGTCGGTTGGGCCATGAGCGCGACGAACGACACCGCGCTCGCTCTCGATGCCTTGCTGATGGCCGAGAAGGCGCGCAGGAATCGGCTGCCCGGCTTGGTGCACCACACCGACCGGGGCAGCCCCTACGCCAGCGACGACTACCGCAAGGCGGTCACCAGGCACGGCATGGTGCAGAGCATGAGCCGCAAGGGAGATTGCTGGGACAATGCCGTCGCCGAGAGCTTCTTCG
>CANJCO010000075.1 GCA_947473045.1 Myxococcales bacterium
CGGGGACGTGCATACCTCCCCGAGATGAAAGGCTAGCAGGCCGCTGCTTCAACGGCCTGCTAGCAGGGTGTTGAAAAACACCCTGATAGTAATTGGCGAAGCCAATTGCGTGGGGTGGGGACCCCGAAAAACCGCGTTTTTCGGGGCGGGGAGGTGCATACCTCCCCGAGATGAAAGGCTAGCAGGCCGCTGCTTCAACGGCCTGCTAGTGTCGGGATTCGCCGCAGCTGTCGCAACTCCGACACCGGCCCCGTCGCGAGCCGGTGCAACTTGCGCCCGCAGTTCATCCAAAAACGACCAATTCGCTCACAAGCGCTCATAATTCGACTGGCACGAGCTTCGCTATGAGCGATTCGGAACTTCTTTCCGGAAAGAATCGACCATGGCGTTCAGCATCGACCGCGAGCTTATTGAGAAGGTGACGAACGGTGACCGCGCCGCGATGGGCCGGCTACTGGGCGATCTCGCGCCGCACGTCGAACGGCAGCTCCTCCGGTATCCCGTGTCGGACGACGACCGTCGCGATCTGCTCCAAGCGACGCTGATGCAGATCATGCGACGGATCGGGTCGTTTCGAGGCGACTCGAGTTTTTCCACCTGGCTCTTTCGCGTCACCGCAAACGAAGCGCTCATGCTCATGCGCTCGCAGCGACGAACGCGGTCCCGCGTGGTGCAAGGTCTCGAGTTCGACGACCTCGCGACCCTGCCCTCGGTTGCGGAAAACGACGCGGTCGAGCGCGCCGACAACGGAGCCGCCAACCACGAGCGCGACGCGCGGGTGCGCACCGCCCTCGCCGAGCTTCCCGACGACTACCGCGACGTGGTCGTGGCCCACTACCATCTCGACCTCGGCTTGCAGGAAATCGCAGACCGCTTCGCGCTGTCGGAGAGCGCTGTCCGATCCCGCCTGCACCGCGCGCGCACGCGTCTTCGGGGGCTGCTCGACGCCACGCCGGTAGGAAACGAGGCCCGCATGGAGGCTGCGCTTTCCAGGAGGAGCTCCGCGTGTCTGGACCAAGCCGCCGAGTAGGGCGGCTCTGTCGCTTCCCTTGCGGCCCCGCATGACCGATCATGCGCCATGCCGTTCGACGTTCAGCGTCTGCTTGGTCTCGGTCGCGTTTCATCCTTCGCCGTATCGCCCGATGGCACCTGGATCGCCGTAGCCGTCTCGCGCGTCAACGAGGCCACCGGCAAGTTCGTCTCGTGGCTGTACCGGGTCGATCCGGGCAGCTCGGGCGAGGCGCACCCGCTGACGCGCGGCGAGTCAAACGACCGCGCTCCGGCCTTTCGCCGTGACGGCGCGCTGGGATTCGTTTCGAACCGCAAGCGCTCGGCGGCCGAAGCCGACGCGCGCGATCAGGTTTGGCTCCTGCCGGCCGGCGGTGGCGAGCCGGTGCCGGTGACCGACGAACCCCTCGGTGTTCAGGCGTTCAAGTTCGCGCCGGGCGGCGACTGCCTGCTCGTGGCTGCGGAGGTTTTGCCGGGGGTTGCGCACGACAATCAGCGCGCCCGCGCGAAGGAGCTGGCCGACAAAGGTCCCTCTTCGCTGCGATACACGAACGCGCTCGTGCGCCACTGGGACCACTGGTACGGCGCAGCGGCGACCCACATCATCGCCTACGACGAACGCGGATCGAGCAGGCGCGATCTGACCCCCAGCGCCGATCAGGAGCACCGCGGAGACCTCGAGTGGGACCTCTCGCACGACGGGACTCGCGCCGCGGTCGCCGAGCGCAAGCTTGGCGCCGGCAGGCGGCCCGACACTGCGATTCGACTGTTTGATACTGCGAGCGGCAATTCGACGCTCCTCGGGGCCGCGAGCGGCGTCAACCTGGGAGCTCCTGTCTTTTCTCCCACGGGCGCCAGCCTGGCCTGCACCCACACTGCGCACTCGCGGGAGGCACATGGGAAGTCCTCACTCGCCACCTTGAATGTGGAGACCGGCGCGCTGGTGCTCCACGCCCAGCAGTGGGATCGTTGGCCTACGCCGATGGCCTTCACAGGCTCGAGCTGTGTCGTGGTGACCGCCGAAGAAGAAGGGCGCTGCCTTATATTTTCAGTAGATTTATTGACCGACGCAGTCGAGCGCCTGTGCGGCAGCGCGGCGACGCAGTCGTTCGGCGCCGTCGAAGTGCAAAGCGGCTTCATTTTTAGCATTGCGCACGATCTTTCGCACCCGCCCGAGGTGTTCCGTTCGCGCTGCGAGCGTGACGCCGAGCACGCTCCGATCACGGCGCTTTCGGGCTTTTCAAAAGAAGATATCCAGGTCGAGGTGCGCGAGACCAGAACGCGCTCGACCGACGGCGCGATGGTCCATACATTCATCGTTGCGCCCGTCGGCGTCACGCGGCCTCCCGTGCTGCTGTGGATTCACGGCGGCCCGATTTCGGCGTTCGGCGACCTGTGGCACTGGCGCTGGAACGCGCTCGTAATGGCGGCCGCCGGTTATGCCGTCGCCCTGCCCAATCCGCGGGGCTCGACCGGCTACGGCCAGGCCTTCGTGGAGGGTATTTGGTGCAATCAGTGGGGCGCGCAGTGCTTCGAAGATCTGATGGCGGTCGCCGACGCGCTCGCAGCCGATCCGCGCCTCGACGGGACGCGAATGGCCGCGATGGGCGGTTCATTCGGCGGCTACATGACCAACTGGATCGGAGGCCACACCGCGCGCTTCAGGGCGCTCGTCACGCACGCGAGCGTCTTTCACATGGAGGCCTTCGCCGGAGCCACCGACTACCCGGGCTGGTTCCAAATGGAGATGAGCGCGTCTCCACGCGGCGACCGCGAGGCGCTAGGCCGGTATTCGCCCCATCGGTTCGTTTCCGCGTGGAAGAGCCCGACGCTCATCCTTCACGGAGAGAAGGACTACCGCGTTCCCATTCACGAGTCGCTCCTGCTCTTCGATGCCCTCCAGGAGCTGGCCGTCGAAAGCGAGCTCGTCGTTTTTCCCGACGAAAATCACTGGATCGCCAAGCCCGGCAACGTCGCCGCATGGTACGGCCACGTCACGCGGTTCCTCGGCGCGCACCTCGCTTGATCCGCGTGCTAGACCACGGGCCATGCGTGCCTGCTCCATTCGCCTCGCGACGCTGATCGCGCTCGCGCTCTCGCTGCCAACGGCCTCGTTCGCCGAAAATCCACCGCCAAAACCGGCCGCAAAACCCGCGCCGAAATCGGCCGCGACGCCCGCGGCGACAGCGACGGCGAAACCCGCGCCGAAGCCGCCCGTCGTCCCGGCCGCGAAACCCGCGCCGAAGGCCCCCGTCGTCGCGCCGGCGGCGGCACCTCAAGCGGCGAAGCCGGCCGTGATCGCTCCGACGGCGGCACCTCAACTTGCGAAGGCCCCCGTAGTCGTCTCAGCCCCCCCCGCGGCGCCTGCGAAGACGCTCGGCGTCCAGCTCGAGATCAAGCGCATCACGCTCGAAAATGGTCTGCGCGTGGTGCTGGCGCCGGACCACGTGTCGCCGACGATCGCCGTCGACGTCGTCTACGACGTGGGCGGTCGCAACGAGGAGCGCGGTCACTCAGGCTTCGCGCACCTGTTCGAGCACATGATGTTTCAAGGGTCGGCGAACGTGGCCCGGGGTGAGCACTTCAAGCTCGTAACCAGCCACGGCGGCACGCTCAACGGGACGACGAGCGAAGATCGCACCAACTACTTTGAAATGCTGCCGCAGTCCGAGCTCGGCCTCGCCCTGTGGCTCGAGGCCGATCGCATGAAGAGCCTCGACATCACCCAGTTCAACTTCGAAAATCAGCGGAAAGTCGTGCAGGAGGAATACCGCATGCGCGTGGCGAACCAGCCTTACGTGCCCAGCGAGATCCGCCTTCAAGAAATGGTGTTCGAGGGCTATTGGCCCTACGAGCACAGCGCGATCGGCACGATGGCCGACCTCGACGCCGCGCAGCTCGAGTGGGTCAAGGCGTTTCACGACGCCTACTACGCGCCCAACAATGCCGTTGTCTCGATCGCTGGAGACTTCGAAGAAGCCGACGCGATGGCGCTCGTGACGCGGTTGTTTGGTGACGCCAAAGCGCTGCCGAGCCTGCCGAAATACGAGCCGGGCGCGATGCCCGAGCAAACGAAAGCGCGCGACAAGGTCGATGTCGACGAGCACGCGAAGCTCGAGGCGGTGATCGAGGCGTGGGCGATCCCTGCAGCCCGCGAAAAGGACCACTACGCGCTCGAATTGGCTGCGATGCTGCTGTCCGACGGCGACAGCTCGCGCCTTTACCGATCGCTGGTGCGCGAGCACGCCTGGTGCGTCGACGTGAGCGCCGAGACGAGCGATCACCGCGGCCCCGATTCATTCGAGATCAGCGCCAAGCTGTCCTCGGGAGCGAAGTTGGCGGACGTCGAGAAAGCCATCGACGCGGAGCTGTCACGAATCGCGCAGAGCGGCCCCACCGACGCCGAGATGCAGAAGCTCAAGACGCGCCTCGAGACGCATTTTCTCATGAGCCTCCAAACCAACATCGGCAGAGCGCAGAAGCTGGCCGAGTTCGAGCTGTACTGGGGCGACGCGACGCTGCTCAAGGGTGAGCTCGCGCGATACCAGGCGGTCTCCCGCGACGACATCAAGCGCGCGGTCGCCCGCTACCTCGTGCCGGCGCGGCGTTCGCGCATCGAAATCAAGCCAAAACAAGTGACTGCGGCCGCCGAAGTCGCGCCGGCGAAGGCAACCCAGAAGGCCCCGAGCAAATGAGCCACACGATGCGAATTCGTGCACTGTACACATTTACGGCGACCGCTTTCGTCGCTGCCGCCTGTGGCGGCGCGCCGCAGGCAAGCCACGGCCCTGACAAGGTCGAAATTCCCGTGCGCGGAGTCGCGACTGCGCCCGCGCGCACCGCCCTGCCGGCACGTCAGTCGCCCCCCGACTCCGCCGCGAGCAAGCCTTCGCCGTTCCCCGCGGTCGCCCGAAAGTCGCTGGCCAACGGAATCGGCGTCGCCGTCGTCGAAGCTCACGCGCTTCCGCTGGTGCACGTGCGCGTGCTGATCGGTGCCGGGATGAGCTACGGCGGCCCCGGCGTGGCCACCCTCACGGCTGCGATGCTCAAAGACGGCGGCACGCGGAGCATGTCCGCGTCACAGCTGGCCGAGCGCGTCGAGTCTCTAGGCGCGACCCTGTCGGTCGACACCGATTTCGACCGCACCGTGCTCGGCCTCGCCGTCACGAAGTCGCACCTCGACGAGGCGCTTGCCCTGCTTGGCGAGGTCATCGGAGCGCCGCGGTTCGACGACGCGGAGCTCAAGAAGCTCAAATCGCGGATGGCCGACGAAGCCGCGGAGCACGCGCGCGCCAGCGGTCAGTGGGCGTCGATGCGGCTGATGTTCCGCGAGCTGTATCCGACCACGAGTCCGTATGCGACGTACGACGCCACCGCGGGCGAAATCGCCAAGGTGAGCAGCGCGCTCGTGCGGGACTTTCACAAGAAGTTCTTTGTGCCGAAGAACATGACCGTCATCGTCGGGGGCGACATCGACGTCGCTCAGGCGACCTCGCTGGTCGACCGGCATTTCGGGTCGATGAAAGGTGGCGACGCGCCGAAGCTCGAGTTCGCCGCGCCGCTTGCTCCGCCGAGGCGCCGCGTCGTGCTCGCCGCGCGCCCGGGGAGCGTGCAGAGCGACGTGTTCGTCGCGAGCCTCGCGCCCGAGCGCCGGACGAGCGCATGGCCCGACTTGCGCGTCGCCAATCAAGTGCTCGGCGGCGGCGTCGCGAGCCGGTTGTTCATGGACGTGCGCGAGCAACGCTCGCTCGCCTACAGCACGCGCTCGCAGATCGTCGAGCTGTCGCACGGCGCCCAGCCCCTGATGGCCTACGCCGGAACCGAAACGAAGAAGACCGCGCAGGCCGCGCAGGGCATCCTCGAAAACTACGACCGCATCGCGACGCAACCGATCGACTCGGCCGAAATCGCGTCCGCGACCCGTTTTTTGAGCGACATCTTCGCGGTGCGCATGGAGACGGTCGGCGCCGTGGCCGATCTGATCACGGTACAAACTTCGCTCGGTCTGCCCGACGGCTACTGGGACGGCTACCGCAGCGCCGTACGCTCCGTCGACGCGGCGCGCGCCGAAACCGCCGCGAAAGCCCTGTTTTCAAGCGACAAAACGCTCGTCATCGTGTCGGGCGATGCTGACGTCTTGGCGCCTCAGCTGGTGCGCTTTGGTGAGGTGACCGTGGTCGACCCCCAACAGGACTTCAAAACGATTAAAACGCTCGCCGAAGACAAAAGCGCGCCCCTGCAGTAAACGGCGGCCACGGCAACCTGTGGACAAACACTGAACAGCCCGTGGGGCAAATTGTGGGCGCCGGACGTTCAGTCGAGGTCGTGGTTCAGTAGTTTCGAGCACTTGGGCGATGTGGTCGTCACGCGTGCATCGGCGCCTTCGCACCCACAACACTTTGTGCCGCGCCACCCTTGATAACCACCACATCTTGGGGTTATATGGCGCTCCTTCGATTCGGCGGGCAGTCCGCAGATGCGCCCGATTCGAAGGCGGAGACTGGTTCGCGAGCAGCAACGGCGGCTTCACTGAACAGGCGGCGTGCCTGAGCATCGGAGTCCTCCGGGTTGAGGCGAGCAGGCGCCGCAGGCACAACATCGGGCACAGCATAAGGGTGGGCGGTTTGGCGCAAGGTGACACGCGAGGTCATCGTGCGGTGGGCGTCCGTTTGTCTGCGCGGCGGAGCGGGTATCCGCGGCGCGTGTAAGGGCTGGAGGAGCATTCAAGATGGCACAATCGAGCGGGCACGGGATGGCACAGGCGGCGGGCAAGAAGGGCACAGCGCTCAAGGGCGGCAAAGACAAGCGTCGCGCGTCGACGCAGTCCGGCGCACCCGCCAAAGGCGCGGGTCCGGGCGCCTCGCGCCACGGCCTCGGCGTTACCATGACGCGCCTCAACACCGTTCCCGGCATCAACCCGCTCGAAAACGGGGCTCCCGGCGCCGGCGGCAAGCCGCTCGTCTACGAGCGCCGGTCCAGCATCATCACCAACCCGGACGGTTCGATCGTCTTCAAGATGGAAGGCGCGGAGATTCCGTCGGGCTGGAGCCAGCTCGCGACCGACATCGTCATCTCGAAGTACTTCCGTAAGGCCGGTCTCCACGGCGACAAGAACGTCGGAGAGAAGAGCGTTCGCGAGGTCGTCTACCGCATCGCGCACACCATCCGGCGCGCCGGCGAAGACTTCGGCGGCTACTTCGCGAGCGGCGAGGATGCCGACACGTTCGAGTCGGAGCTGTCGTGGCTGCTCGTGCACCAGTACGGCGCTTTCAATTCGCCGGTCTGGTTCAATTGCGGACTCTTTCACGAGTACGGAATCGAAGGCTCGGGCGGAAACTGGGCCTGGGACATGGACGGCACGCACGCGGCCGAAGGTCGCGCCGACGTCCCCGGCGTCTATGAAACGGCGCATGCCTACGAGCGCCCGCAATGCTCGGCGTGCTTCATTCAGACTGCCCACGACGATCTCATGGGCATCTACGAGCTCGTCAAAAACGAGGCGCGTCTCTTCAAGTACGGCTCGGGTACCGGCACCAACTTCAGCACCATCCGCGGTCGCCAGGAGAAGCTGTCGGGCGGCGGAACGTCGAGCGGGCTGATGAGCTTTCTCGAAGTCTTCGATCGCGCCGCGGGCGCCACGAAGAGCGGCGGCACCACGCGCCGCGCGGCAAAAATGGTTTGCCTCGACATGGACCACCCCGAGATCGTCGACTTCATCAACTGGAAGCAGCGCGAAGAGAAGAAGGCCCACGCGCTGATCGCGGCTGGATACTCGAGCGATTTCAACGGTGAGGCCTATCACACCATCAGCGGCCAGAACTCGAACAACTCGGTTCGCGTCAGCGACGACTTCATGCGCGCCGCGCTCGCGGGCGGCAAATGGCAGACGATCGCCCGCACCACCGGCGCCGTGGTCGAGACCCTCGACGCGAAGGACCTGTGGCGTCAGGTGGCCGAGGCCGCGTGGTCGTGCGCCGATCCGGGCGTGCAGTACGACAGCACCATCAACCGCTGGCACACCTGCCCGAACTCGGCGCGCATCAACGCGTCGAACCCGTGCAGCGAGTACATGTTCCTCGACGACTCGGCGTGCAACCTTGCGAGCGTCAACCTGACCAAATTCCTGCGCGCGGACAGCTCGTTCGATATCGAAGGCTACCGCCACGCGTGCCGCACGTTCTTCATCGCCCAGGAAATTCTCGTCGACCTGTCGAGCTACCCGACCGCGAACATCGCCAAAAACAGCCACGACTACCGGCCGCTCGGCCTCGGCTACGCCAACCTCGGCAGCATGCTGATGCAGCTCGGCGTGCCCTACGACAGCGATCACGGGCGCGCCATCGCCGCCGCGCTGACCGCCATCATGTGCGGGCACGCCTACAAGTCGAGCGCCGAAATGGCCGCGACCAAGGGCCCCTTCGCCGGCTTCGCGAAAAATCGCGAGCCGATGCTCCGGGTCATGAACATGCACCGTGACGCGGCCTACGCGATCAACCGCGAGCAGTGCCCGCCGGAGCTGTACAAGGCTGCTTGCGAAGACTGGGACGCGGCCGTTCGCCTCGGCGACAGTCACGGCTACCGCAACGCGCAGGCGACGGTGCTCGCGCCCACCGGAACCATCGGCTTGCTGATGGACTGCGACACCACTGGAATCGAGCCCGATTTCGCGCTCGTGAAGTTCAAGAAGCTCGCCGGCGGCGGCTACTTCAAGATCGTCAACCAGTCGGTGCCCGCGGCGCTTACCAAGCTCGGCTACGGTCCGGCGCAGGTTCAGGAAATGGTCGCGTTCGTGACCGGCACCAACACGCTGCTCGGCGCGCCGCACATCAATCGCCGAACGCTCAAGGAAAAGGGACTCACCGACGCCGACATGGCCAAGGTCGAGAGCGCGATCGCGGGCGTGTTCGATCTGTCGAGCGCGTTCGCAGGCTGGATCCTCGGCGAAGAAGCGATGGCGCGACTCGGCGTCACCGGAAAGACCTCGCTCCTCAAGCACCTCGGCTTCACGCAGGCGCAGATCGACGAAGCGAGCGACGTCATCATCGGGCGCATGACCATCGAGGGGGCGCCGCACCTGCGCCCCGAGCATTACCCGGTGTTCGACTGCGCCAACCGCTGCGGCAAGACCGGCGTGCGTTACCTCGCGGCGATGAGCCACGTGAAGATGATGGCGGCGGCGCAGCCCTTCCTGTCGGGCGCGATCTCGAAGACCGTCAACCTCACGCACGACGTAACCGTCGAAGAAGTTCAGAAGGTCTACGAAGAAGGCTGGCGACTTGGCCTCAAGGCTGTCGCCCTCTACCGCGACGGCTGCAAGGCCTCACAGCCGCTCTCCACCTCGAGCAAAGACAGCGACGAGAAGGTCGAGGCGAAGACCGCTGTCGCCGAAGTGCTCTCGCCGATGCCGCGCTCGAGCGAGGTGCAGGAGACGATGCAGCTGACGCTGCCGCTGTCGCGTCCGCATGGCCTGCGCGTGCGGCTTCCCAAGAAGCGCCGCGGATTCACCCAGGAAGCGCGCGTCGGGGGTCACAAGATCTTCCTGCGCACGGGCGAATACGACGACGGGACGCTCGGCGAGATCTTCATCGATATGCACAAGGAAGGCGCGGCCTTCCGATCGCTGATGAACTGCTTCGCGATGAGCGTGTCGGTTGGCCTGCAATACGGCGTTCCGCTTCAAACGTACGTCGAGCAGTTCACCTTTACCCGGTTCGAGCCGCAGGGCACGGTCGAGGGTCACCCGAACATCAAGATCGCCACGTCGATCGTCGACTACCTCTTCCGCGTGCTCGGCATCGAGTACCTCGGCCGCTACGACCTCGCGCATGTGAAGCCCGAGGCCGACGACAAAGCAGTCGACGAGCGCTCCGAGGGGCTCATCCCCGTCGAGCCGCCCTCTGTTCGTCCGACCGCTGCGGTGGCGCGCACGACCGGCTCGCTCACTGAGGGCGTAACCGTCACGCACGGCGGCGCGTCGGCGACGATGAGCAACGCCACGCACACGGGCTCGGCGCTCGACGCCCAGCTCGAAGAGATGATGGGCGACGCGCCGGTGTGCGACGTCTGCGGTCACATCACGATCCGCAACGGCGCCTGTTACAAGTGCCTCAACTGCGGCAACTCGATGGGCTGCAGCTGATCGTTACCGCCCGATAGTCGGCGTGCGGGGGAGGTTCGAAAGAGTCTCCCCCGCTCCCGTTTTGTGAGCCAAAACGAGTCAGCGCGTGTTCACACGCCTGAACGTCCATGTTCACACGCCTGAACGTCTATGTTCACACGCCTGAACGTCCATGTTCACACGCCTGAACGTCCATGCTCACACGCCTGAACGTGAGCTTACTTGCAGAAGCCGCCGAGGCAGCTGGTGTTTCCGGGGCACTGGGCGTCGCTGTGGCAGCCTGCGACGCACACGTGCGCAGCGCAGATTTTGCCCGCGCCGTCGTTGCCCGGGTTGCAGTCGCCGTCCGAGCTGCAGCTCTTCGCCGGCGATGCGCCAGCGTCGTGCGCGGGGGGCGACGGTGAGGGTGACGGTGACGGCGCTTTGCACGGGCCGAGCGGCGTGGCGTTCGCGACCTGCGTCACCGTGACGGCTGCGCGATCGCTCCAGCCCAGATTCGGCTCGCCGAAGAGCACCTTGCCTACCAGCGGCGACGCGTCAAGCACCGGCCTCCCGGAGGCCTTCTCGACGCAGACGTCGGGGCCGTAATCGGCGGCCTGCGCGACGACGCAACGACCGTTCGCCTCGATGCGCAGATGCGCGCCGCAGCCGTAGCGCTGCTTCGAGGCGGCGTAGTACCAGCTGCCTGAGTTGCTCGAACCGCCGCACGACAGCGGCTGCGACTCGCTCGGTCCGCCGAAGGTCGTGAGGTAATATCGCCCGTCGGCAGGAACGCTGGAAGACGCCTGTCCGTAGCAGCCTTTGAGCGCGTCGGACGACTGCGCTTCGACCGAGGGCGCAGGCGCGCTGCAGGCCACGACGAGAACAACCGGAGCAACGACTGCGAGAAACGATCGAACCATGCAGTCTGCACCAGCAAGTCATGTGCCGATCAATGTTGCCGAAAACACGCTGTATTGGTGCGCTGCGATGGACCTTCCGCGGCCCAACCGGGTGACGAACACCCCACCTCGCGCCCTGCGATCGAAGCCCAAAAACGACGAAGGCCCCTCCCGACTCGCGGGAGAGGCCTGCATCGCTCAGCCGAAGCGGCGCGCCGTCAGGGGCACGTCTTTCCGCACTCGGTCTTGACGTCTTCGAAGCAGCTCGGCCCCCAGAACGTGTCGCAGCAGTAGGGGTCTTTCGCGCAGACCTTCTGCGTGCAGTCGTCGCAAGTCTGGCCGAGGCGATCGCCGGCCTGGCAGACGTCGTGGGTGCAGGTGCCGGCGATGGGACCGCTGCCGGCGTCGGAATCGCCGAAGCACAGCGTCGGATTCGCCGGCTGCTTCGGCGAAAGGACGTAGCCGTTATCGGGCGTGCAGGTGGAGTTCGGGCCCGTGGGCAGCGTGAACGTCCGGCTCGTCTGGGCGCTCGCGCTCACGTCGAACAGCGTGCACGCCTTCTCCCATTTGTAGAGCCCGAAGACGTCGACCTTTGCATGCACGCCAGCGCTCGCGCCAACCTCTGCGAGGCCGTCGAATTTGCCCTGCAGATTGCCGCTCGCGTCCTTGCCAGCGCAGCTGAGCGCGCCGCCGAGGTCGACGTAGCCGTCGGCCCAGACTTCGGCCATCGCCATGTCGAACAAGTTGAGCTCGAAGCGCGGCTCGATGGTGCACTGCATGCGCGTGACGCCGTCGAGCGTCCAGTTCGGTCCGGTCTGGGTGAGCTGTGCGCTCTTGTCGAAGATCGGAGAGACCTTGCCGTTTTCGTACTTCATGCCCGCGGTCAGGCTCGCGCTGGCCTTGCCGCCAATGACCACCTCGGCGCCGCCACCCCACTCGAGCGAACACGCGAGCTTCGCGGTGAAGTGGGCGTTGACCGGAAGCGGCAGGGGACCCAGGTGCATCTTGCCGAGGCTCACCGTGTAGTCTGCAAGCGTCGCGTCCTGAGCCTGGATGATCTTCTGCGCGATGAGCTTGGTGAAGGTCGCGTTGTCGAGGTTCGTGAGGAGCTTCACGCCCGCGTCGACTTCGAGCTCGGCGTCGAGCGTGCCGGTCGCGCTCGCGTGGAGCGACTTGATTTGCAGCAGGCTGACGTCGGCGCCGACGTCCCAGCTCGGCGTAAAGTTCAGCGTGCCCTTGTTCACCTTCGCGAACGCCTGCACGCCGACCGTGTGCTGCGCATCGACTTGAATCTGGAGCGTTTTGTCGAACAGGCTCTTGCCGCTGAAGTCGATGACGCTGATCGGCTTTCCGTTGCCCGTGAGGTGCGCGCCGCCAAGGCCTTGCGGGCCGGAGTTGCCGAGCGCAGGCGTCTGAAACGAGCCCTGGAACTGAATGGTCGGCGCGGCATCGAGCAGCGTCGCCGGATCGGTCGTCACGACGGTGCCCGTCGCATCTTGCGTGACCGCCTTCACCTTGCGCAGAAAGCCTTGCGGATTTTGGCTGTTCGGTAGCGAGCTTCGATCGCCGACGAGGACGCTGCCCTTGGGACGCGCCGAAATTTCGGAGAACGCCGAGGCCGGGAACACCACGCGATCGGCCTGCACGTTCGCGACGTCAGAGAGCTCGGTCGGAACGATAAACGTGTAGTCGCCAAGCACCGCAGTGCCGTCCTGCGGAGCGGCGGGCGCTCCGTCCGTCGTGCTGCTGCACGCCAGGGCGACGGCTCCGGCGAAACCCACGAATGCGAGGAGTTTGCGATCCATGATCTTGCCTCAGTTTTCTGTTGAAGAACGCGTGCCGCTCAGTGAGCGAACGCGACGGTAGCTTTGTCGCCCGACATTCGTACGTTTTTGCCGAGCTGAAGGTAGCCAACGTATCCCAGCACCAGCACCAGCGTCAGCATCAGACCGTACTCGACCATGGTGGCGCCGCGGTTGTCGCGAACGAAGCGGCGGGCGGCGGAGCGGTGGGGCGAAGTCTTCATGGTTCGATGAGATTACAGAAAGCGTGCCACCACAAGCGCCTAAGGGAATGTGCGCAAATCAGCGTTTTTGCGCCCCGACCGGACTACGGCGGCGGCGACTTGGTGGATCACCCCTTCACCACCGCCCATCGCGGCCGGGTGACCGGCGCACGCAAATCCGCTAGCGTCCCGGCCCCATGAAGATCCCGCGCACGCTCCTCGCTCTCGCACTCGCAAGCCTGCTGCCTCTCGCGCTCGCCGGGTGTCCGAAAAAAGAGGTCGCCGCGACTCCCGACGCCGCGCCCGCGCCCACAGCGACCCAGGCCGAAACCATCCTTGCGCCGCTCGAGGACGACGCCGGTGATGAGGCCGACGCCGCGGACGCGTCGAAGCCGAAGTGGAAGGGCCCGGGAATGTCGGCGACGCAGCTGCACGCGCGGCAGTGCTGCGACGCGATTCGCAAGCAGGCCAGGACGATGGGCACCGCGCCCGAAGCTGCGCAGCTGTCGGCTGCGGCGGCGATGTGCGATCAGGCCGCGATGTCGCTGGGGCCGACCGTCGGAGCGCAGGCGCCGGAGTTCGCGCAACTTCGCGCGATGATGCAGGGCAAGACACTGCCGCCGGTGTGTCAGGGTCTGTAAAGCTCACGCGAAGTGGTCGAAGCCGCCCGCGAGCGGCCGGAGCTCCGCGCCTTCGCGGAGCACAACCCCCTGCCCTTCAATCACCTCCCCGACCAGGGAAAATCCGTCGATCGGGACCGCGCTCGTGCACAGCAGCGCGTAGTCCTCGCCGCCGTGGAGCGCCAGCTGCATCGCGTCGCATCCAAGAGCAGCCGCCGAGTCGAACAGCGCCCCCGGCGCGGCGGCGGCGAGCGCGCTCGCGAACAGAACGAGGCCTACCCCGCTGGCGCGGGCGATGTGCGAGGCGTCGCCCGCGAGGCCGTCTGAGAGGTCGATGCAGGCGGAGGCGACCGACGTCATGCGGAGGCCTTCTGCAATGAGGGCGCGCGGGCGTCGCCAAGCGCGGAGCGCTTCGTCAGCAACGCCGATTCCTTGCTGCAGTGAGCGAAGGCCAGCGGCTGCGAGACCGACCGCCCCGCAGAGGTAGACCCCGTCGCCCGGGCGCGCGCCTGCCCGACCGAGCGGACGCTCCGCTCGCCCGATCCACGAAGTCGCGAGCGACACGCACGGACCGCTCGCGAGATTTCCGCCGACGAGGCTCGCGCCGAGCGCGTCGACGGCGGCGCGCTGTCCGCGAGCGATGGCCTCGAACGATTCTTCTGAGAATATTTTCGGAAGCACCAGCGAGGCGAGCGCCCAGAGCGGAACGGCGCCCATCGCAGCGAGGTCGCTCGCGGCCGCCATGGTCGCGCGATACCCCACGTCCTCGAACGACAGCCAATCGAGACGAAAATGGCTGCCCTCAACTTGTTCGTCGACCGTCCACACGAGCGGTCCGGGCGGCGGGTGGAGCACCGCCGCGTCATCTCCGATGCCAAGCGCGACGCCCTGCGCACGTTCGTTCGAAAATATTTTCTGCAGGCGTTCGATGCGCGCGCGCTCGCTCATGCGTGCGCCGCTGGAAGCTCCAGAACGAACGCAGTGCCGCGCGGCGTGTTGCTCTCGATTCGGATGTTGCCGCCGTGCGCGTCGACGATGCGCTTGACGATCGACAGCCCGAGACCGGCGCCCTCGTACTGGCGCGTCGACGACGAATCGACCTGGTAGAACGCGTCGAAGACCTTTTCGCGCTCGGACGCGGCGATGCCGAGGCCGGTATCGATCACGCGCACCTCGATGCGCGCGCGCACCGGCGCGAGCAACGCGAACCCTCCGTCGTCGTCGTCGTCTTCCGTGACGGCGGCGGGCAGGACGCGCGAGCGGAGCGTGATCGCTCCGCCGTCGGGCGTGAACTTAAGCGCGTTGTCGCACAGATTGGTAAGCACCTGGCGCAGGCGCTCGGCGTCGCCCGCCACCTCGGGCAAGTCAGGCTCGCATTCCGAAATCAGCTCGACGCGCCGCTTGCGCGCGGCCGGGATCATCGTCTTGAGCACGTCGTCGATGACCTCGCCGACGCGCACGCGCTCGCTGCGAAACGTGAGCGTTCCGCTCTCGAGCTTGGAGAGGTCGAGCAGGCTTTGAATGAGGGTCAGCAGCTGCTGGCTCTTTTCGCTGATGGTCGCCACAAAGTCCGCCTGCTGCGGCGTGATGGGGCCGGCGATGCCGTCGGCGAGCATTTCGCTGTATCCGATCACGCTCGTGAGCGGCGTGCGGAGCTCGTGGCTGACGGTCGCGAGGAAATTCGACTTGAGCCGGTCGAGCGCCTTGAGCTTGTCGAACGCCTCTTGCAAAGCCGCGCCTTTGTCTTCGAGCTGCCGGTAACTTTCGCGCACGCTCGCGAGGTGCATTTGGCTCGTGAGCAGCGTCTTGTGCCCGCTGAAGAGGATGAGGTCGAGCGAGGCGCGGAGGTGGCGCACCAGCCGCGTGATGGTGTCGCCCTTCGCCCGCGGCACCTTGGCGAGCAGCCTGCGCGCGTGCTCGGCGTCGAGCGCCGGGTCGACTTCGGACAGCGCGGAGGGAACCCAGTCGGTCTCCGCCGGAAGAAACGGCCCGAGCACGATGCGACCGATGCGGCGACCGTCGTAATCGATCGGCGCGACGCGGTACGCGTTGCCGGTAAAGCAGGGATGCACGACCATCGCGTCTCCCTTCGGCTCGATGACCTTGACCGCCCCCACCGTCCGCCCGCACGCCGCGCGGCCTCGGGCGGAGGTGCCCACGAACGCGCAGACCTCATGCTGAGATGACAGGTCCGCGAGGACTGTGCCTTCGCTTGAAAAGACGCGCACCGCGATGCCAAACAGCGAGCGGAAGCTCTCGCACAGCTCAACGAGCGCGGCCCGGTCGATGAGGTCCTCGAGACGAACGGGGCCGTCGTGGACACCCAACTGAATGGTGGGCAGTGTGATCTTGCTGACGCTCATCGCGCGCCGGCCCCCGCCCCGCCGATGTTCGCCGCGATCAGCTGGCGTACGTCGGACGCGATGCCAAGCTTGCGCGCGGCCGTGGGAACGAACGCGCCCGGCGCGATGCCGATCGATCGGGCGAGCTGGTGCTCGGCCTCGAGCTTGGTCCACACGAGCTGCAAGAGCCCAAAAAACGTCTCGAGCACGCCCTGCCCGGTCAGCGCCGTGGCTGCGTAGACGGGCTCGCGACCGCGTTTCGCGAGCGCATCAAGCTCCGCGGCCGATCGCGCGTTCGGCAAGTCACGCTTGTTGAACTGAATCACGAGCGGCATGGCCCGTGTGGAGATGCCGAGCTCTTTGAGGTTCGCGCGAAGATCGAGAAAGCTCGCCGCGTTGTTCGCGGTCTCGGAAGTTTGCGAGTCGGCGATGAACGCGACGCCGTCGGCGCCCTGCAGAACGAGCTTTCGCGTGGCTGCGTGCACCACCTGGCCCGGCACCGTGAAGACCTTCACCCGAACGCTCATGCCCGAAGAGCTGTCAGGCGGGGCGTCGGCCTCGGTCGGGTCGAGGCGAACGACGATCGGGAGCATGTCGAAAAACAGCGTCCGGTCATCGCGCGTGTCGAGCGTCATCAGGCGCCCGCGGCAGTCCTCGTTCATCAGCCGATGGAGGGCGTGCATGTTCGTCGTTTTTCCGCTGAGCGCGGGGCCGTAATAGACCAGCTTCAGGGTGACTTCTCGGGCGGCAAAATTCAGCTGCACAGAGCCTCCTCGCTTGCGCTCAGTGTGCCTGCCGCCGACGCCGGCAGCGCGCCAGAATCAACTTGGGAGCACGAACCCGACACGATAGCCTGAGACGACGATAGAGGAAAAATCGACGACAAGCGCTGGCCGTCACCCCATTGTAAAGGGGCCGGGCCGCGAGCGCCCAACGAGACAGGATTTTCATGCCGACCGCCGCCGCCGCTCCCGATTTCTCACTTGCCTCTGACTCTGGAAAATCTGTTTCGTTAAAAGACTTTAGATCAAAGTACCTGGTGCTTTACTTCTATCCGAAAAACGACACCCCCGGCTGCACGCGCGAGGCCGTTGCGTTCACGGAGGCGCTCTCGGCGTTCCGGGAGGCGGGAGCCGAGGTTGTGGGAGTCTCGAAGGACAGCGTCGCGAGCCACGGGAAGTTTCGCGGCAAGCACAACCTCGAAATCTCCCTGCTGTCCGATCCCGATTTGACCGTGCACCGCGCCTACGGGGCCTTCGGCGAGAAGGTCATGTACGGCAAGCGCGTCGAGGGGGTGATTCGCAGCACGTTCCTCATCGGACCGGGCGGCGACATCGTGCGCGCGTGGAAGGGCGTGAAAGTGGACGGCCATGCGGCGCAAGTGCTCGCGGCGGTCACTGGCGGCGGCGAAGTCGCGCCAGGCCCGACCCGAAAGACGGCAGCGGCAAAAGCCGAGTCGAAGCCTTCAGCAACGAAGCGAGCCGCGGTGGCCGCGAAGCCTGCGGCCCCGAAAAAATCCGCGAAGCCCTGAGCGCGGGACCGGAGCGTGACGCGCTTGCCAAAGCGTGAGGGCCGGGAAGGATTCGAAGCCGTCGCGGGTAACAACGCGCGAAGCGGAAATCAGCAGCAGCGCGTTGCGACGCACGTCGGTGGTAGTTAACTTCACGCGGCCTGCGTGCGGCGGGCGCCTGCCGACGCCAGCAGGCCGCGTGAAGCAGCGGCCTGCTAGCCTTTCATCTCGGGGAGGTATGCCCCTCCCCGCCCCGAAAAACGCGGTTTTTCGGGGTCCCCACCCCACGCAATTGGCTTCGCCAAGTCCTGTCAGGGTGTTCTTCGAGCCCCCTGCTAGCGCGAAAACCCCGGAAAGATGCCTGATGGCGAACGCTCCCGAACTCGATTTTGTCGCTTATGTGGCCCGCCGAAAGTCAGAGCGCGCCGGCGGTGACGCCGCGAGCGACGGGCCCGCGTACGCCTACCGCCTCGACCACAGCACCCGGCGGGCGTTTCAGACGGTAAAACCGGTCGAACTGGCCGTCGCGAGCACCGTGCGCATGTGGAAGAACGTGTGGCGCAACGAGCTGCTCGGAAGCGCGGTGAAGGTGTCCGACCGCCAATTTCCGCGCCTTCAGAGCATCGCGCAGCGGTGCGCCGACACCCTGCACATTCCCACTCCGCAAATCTTCGTCGTCAGCAGCCCAACGCTCAACGCGGCCACCTACGGCACGAACGAAGAGTCGTTCATCATGGTGCATTCTGCGCTCGTCGACCACTACTCCGACGAAGAGCTGCTCACGGTGATCGGCCACGAATGCGGGCATATTCACAACAGCCATGTCGTCTACCTGACGGCGCTGCATTTCCTCACGCGCGTCGCCGGAGCGTTTACCCAGTGGATCGCCCAGCCCGCGGTGATGGCCCTGCTTGCGTGGTCGCGTCGCGCTGAGATCACCTGCGATCGCGCCGGCATGCTCTGCAGCGGAAGCGACAGCGCCAGCGAGCGCGCGCTTACCAAGCTCGCCCTTGGGTCGCGCAAGCTCTACGAGGAGTTCAACCTCGAGGCTTTTTTGGAGCAGTACCAGGAAGGCAAGGAAGGCATGGGACGCCACCTGGAAGCCTTTGCGTCGCACCCGTACCTGCCCAAGCGCGTGCTGGCGATGCGGGTGTTTGGCGAGAGCGAAATCTACCGGCGCGCCACCGGCCGTGGCGACGCAGGGTTGTCGATGGGCGAGGTCGACGACCGAGTCGCCGCGCTGTTGAAGGGAGACGCCTGATGACCGACTCGATTCCCGGCCTCGCTGGATTTCGCGAGAAAAAGCTCGACCTCACCACCGCGGTGCAGGCGCTCTCTTCGCTGGCGCGCCGCGTGGGCGCCCGATCGCTCGCCGATCGCGTCGACCACGACCTCGTCACCAAGCTGCAAGAAGACCGCTTTCACCTCGTGGTGGTCGGCGAGTTCAATCACGGCAAGTCGTCGTTCGTGAACGCGCTGCTCGGCGAGCCGGCGCTCCCCGTGGGCGTAACGCCCACCACCGCCGCGATTCACCACATTCGTTATGCAAAAACGCCGGAGGCGACCATTTCGTATACTTCGGGCAGGCGCGAGCCGCTGCCCTTCAGCGAGGTGCGAAGCTTCGCCGTCGGAGGCTCGCGCGAGAGCGGCGAAGAGGTCGATTTCA
>CANJCO010000076.1 GCA_947473045.1 Myxococcales bacterium
GCCTCGACTTTGCCGGTGGCCGCCGTCCAGCCAAGAAGCGGCGGAATTGCCCCAGGCACCGCGCCCACTTGCAGGGCCCAGTGCGAGCGCTGTTTGAGCGGAGTGTAGGCGAGCACGTAAAGCAGATTGGCGAGCGCTGCGAGCACCGCCGTAGTGGCGTTGACGCCGAACGCGAGAATCGGCATCGAGGCGACGCTCGTGATGAGGCCGAACCAAAGCGCCACCTTCGGCGACATGCGACCGGCGGGCAGCGGACGGTCTTTCGTTCGCTTCATGAGGCGATCGATGTCGCGCTCCCACACCATGTTGAGCGCGTTGGCACCAGACACCACGAGCATCGTGCCGAGCAGCGTCAATAACGCGGTCGATCGCGTGACCGGGGAAGGCGCAAGCCACAGACCGCCTGCGGTCGTAAACAGCACCATCGAGGTGATGCGCGGCTTGGCCAAAGCGACGAGGTCGCGCAGCGACACCGACATCGTAGATGCGGACGGCGAAAAGGCTTCGCGGGATTGGAGCACGGCGAGGCGGCTTGTAGGGAATCGGTGACCGCGCGTCAAGAACAGCGGCGCGCGCAGCAGCTCACGGCACGCGCAAGCCGGGAGTCACGTCAGTGAGCGTAGGCGGGCCGGCTGGGCCATCATCGGTCGGGACGACGGCTTTGCTGCGTTCTGCCTTGATCCACGCCGCGCACGCGTCGGCCGCCATGGGCCTGCCAATCAGGTATCCCTGCGCTGCGTCGCATCCGAGACTGCGCATGAAATTGAGCTGTTCCTGGGTCTCGATGCCTTCGGCGACGACGTGGAGGCCCAGGGCGTGCGCGAGATCGACGATGGCGGCCGCGATGGCGCGATCCGCCGAGTCGGACAGTACGTCGCGCACGAACGAGCGGTCGATCTTCAGCAGGTCGATCGGAAGCCGTTTGAGATAGCTGAGCGAAGAATATCCGGTGCCGAAGTCGTCGAGCGAGATCGAAATGCCCATGTCGCGAAGGCGATGCAGGACCTGGCTGCTGGCGAGGGTATTTTCGATGAGGAGCCCTTCGGTCAGCTCGAGTTCGAGGGCTGAGGGGGCGATGTTCGTCTCGGCCAGCACCTTCTCAACGACGTCGGCGATGCGGTTTTGGCGCAGCTGGCTTGCCGAGATGTTGACGGCCACTCGCAGCGGGACAATGCCATCGGCCCGCCACTGCTGAGCCTGCGCGCAGGCGGTTTTTAGCACCCAGGCGCCGACGGGCACGATCAGGCCTGTTTCTTCGAGGAGCGGAATGAACTCCATCGGCGGGACCATTCCGAGACCGGGTCGCTGCCAGCGGATGAGCGCTTCGACGCCGAGCACGTCTCCGGATTTCACGTCGAGTTGGGGCTGATAGAAAACGACGAACTCTTCGCGATCGATCGCGCGGCGAAGGTCGCGCTCGAGGGCGAGGCGGCTCGAATCGAGCCCGCGCATCTCTTTGGTGAAAAACTGGGTGTTGTCGCGGCCTGCGTGTTTGGCCCGCTGCAGCGCTTTGTCGGCGTTTGCGAAAAACTCGTTGGCGGTGGCGGCGTCTTCGGGAAATACCGCGACGCCGAGGCTGGCCGTGACGAACACTTCCTGCTCGGCCACCACGAACGCGCCGCCCAGCGCGACGCGAAGCCGCTCGACCGAGTCGACGATGGCGGCGTGGTCACCCTGCCCTTCGAGCAGCACCACGAACTCGTCGGCTCCGAGACGCGCGACCGGCGCGCCCACCCGCAAAACCGCGTTCAAACGCACCGCGACAGCGCGCAGAAGCTCATCGCCGGCGTCGTGACCCAGGGTGCCGTTAATGACTTTGAAGCGATCGAGCCCGATGTGAACGAGCGCGACCGGTTCGCGGCTCTGGCGCGCACTGTCGATCGCCTGCCCAAGCAAGCTCTGAAACAGCTTGCGACCATGAAGACCTGTAAGCGCATCGCGGTCTGCATCCGAGGCGTCGGGCATAGCGCCAGTAGAACGGACAATCAGGTCCGCCGTAAAGCGCTTCCAGCGGGTGCGCGGCTCATCGCTAACGATTTATCTCGAGAGACGAAGCGCGCGATGGGCGCTGAGGCTTACGTCGCCAGCGCGCTCGAGCAGCTGGCGGTCGCTGTATCCTGAGCCGATTTCGAGCACCTCGATGGCGCGCGTTGCGGCGACGACAAAGCGCGCACGCCAGTCTTTTATCGACAGAACGCCCCCTTCCCCGTCGCGGCGGATCCGCCGGTAGGCGTGGGGCTCGGGGCCGAGCGACAGGGCCTGGGCGATCGGGCCCTGAAGCGCCACGCCGTGCGTGAGCAGCAACTCGAGCGCGGCCTGCGCTGCGGGAGCGAAGGTGACCGCGAAGGGCGCGACGGGGTCGTCCGCCAACCACCCGGCCGACGCACCGTCGACAACATCAGTGTACGATACATATGGTTTAATATCGAGCACCGGCGTGCCGTCGAGCATGTCGAGACCCGCCACGTCGAGCTCGAGACCACGCACGCCGAGCAGGCGCACCACCGACAGTCCGATCGGGTTGGGGCGGTGCGGGGACCGCGTGGCGAGTACGCCCTTTTTGGCGTGGGCGCGAGGCGGCTGCACCTTGGGGCGGTAGCCTCCCGCGCGGTCGAACACGTACACGATCCACACGTGCGACCACGACGCGATGCCCTCGAGCGCGTCTTCGAGGCCTCGCCCGCTGCGGAGCACGACGCTGCCCTCCGCGAGCGACGCGGCTGGCTGCCGAGGAGCGTCTTTCTTCTCGAAAAAGGGCGAGCGGATGACGCCGATCGGATCGAAGTTGACGCTCGTCAATGCGGGATGAGGCCGAGAAACCACGCCGCCGCACCACCGCCAACGATGACGACGACCAGCGCGATGCCCGCGACGAGGGCCACCGAGCCGCCTGCTTTCGCGTCAGGCGCCTGCGCTGCGATGCGCGCCGCGGGCGGCGCTGCGGCTGCGATTCCGGCCGTCGGCGGGAGCGCCGAGCGATCGGTGACCGCTGGCATCGAGCCCGTCTGGCCCGGCGCATAGACCGAAAACGGGCCCGAGCGATTCGCCTGAGGCGCCGGGGCGGCCGGCGCGTTGTCATCTTCGAGGGCCGCGAGATTGCCGGCCTGAACCTTCGACGGCGTCGTCAGCGATGGCCCCGCGCCGGGCAGCGATATCTCGCTGATTCGAACCGACTCACGCCAGGCTTGCGGCGCGCCAAACTCACCGAGGTCCAGGGGCGCTTGCGACTGCGACAGGTCAGGGTTGGACCGACCGCCGCTTCCCGGGGCGCTGCCCCCCTTGTCGTCGGTGAGCGAGGTGAACTCGAGGAGCGCCTCCTCGATCAGCTTGTCGATGATCGACCCACGCTGCGGCTTCGCCTTCTGGCGGTCCTTCATGGCGCTGGCGACGAGCTGCGAGATGTCGAAGTTGCCGACCGGCGTGCCCAGCGAAAAAAGGAGCTTCGTCAGATCGCGCGACAGGTCGCGTGCCGTGCGATAGCGCGACTCGCGATCGCGGGCGAGCGAGCGATTGATGATCACCTCAAGCTCGGGCGGCACGGCGCGGTTGACCTTCGCGATCGAAGGAACCACGGCCTGTTGCACCTTTTTTACCGTCTGAAAGTCAGTGTCGCCGATGAACAGGCGCTCGCCGGCGAGCAGCTCCCACAGAATGATTCCGACGGCGAAGATGTCGGTGCGCGGGTCGACGTCCTGCCCCATTGCCGCCTCGGGGGAGAGGTAGCTGAACTTGCCCTTGATAATTCCAGGCTCGCTCTTTTCGAGCTGCGAATTGGCCTTTGCGAGGCCGAAATCGACGATTTTGACCTCGCCGTGCTTCGTGACGAGCACGTTGGGCGGAGACATGTCGCGGTGAACGATGAACAGGTCGTTGCCCTGCGGATCGCGCAGCTCGTGGGCGTAGGCGAGGCCGTTGCAAATTTGAATGGCGATGTAGACCGCCTCGGGCACCGGGAAGGTCTGCCCCCTGTTTTTCAGCGTATCGGCGATCGCCTTGAGGTTGGCGCCGTCGACGAACTCCATGACGATGAAGTAGGCGTTGTCGCCCACGCCGATGTCGAAGACCTGAACGCAGTTGGAGTGCGACAAGTGCGCCGACAGTCGCGCCTCGTCGAGGAACATCGAGATGAACTTCTTCTTCTCGGAAAGGTGAGGCAAAACGCGCTTGATCGCGACTTGCTTCTTAAAGCCCTGCAGGCCCTCGCTCTCGGCGCGGAACACTTCGGCCATGCCGCCGCTCTCGAGTTTTTCGACGACGCGGTATCGCTGCTGGGATTCGGCCATGACCCTGCTTTCTTGACGGATCCTCGCACCCGGCCCGCGGCGCGGTCAAGCGCACACGCGCATCAGCTGAGCCGAACAGCTCTGGGCTTTGCGGCCGGAGAGCTTTGGCGTAGAGCTTGGGCAACGACCATGAGTTGGCCCACCCGCAAGCAATCCGAGACCGACGCGAGCGAGAAAAAGAGCGTCGGCAAAGGCGTTTTTCGGCGCTGCGACGGCTGCGGCGCGACGCTCACGGCCGAGCGCATGGCGCACAACTTTGAGGTCTGCCCGGAGTGCGGTCAACATCACAAACTGGCGGGCAGGCGCTGGCGCGAACTTTTGCTCGATGACGCAAGCTTTGAGGAGTGGGACGCGCATCTTTTGCCGACGGACCCGCTCGGCTTCTCCGATGGCAAGGCCTACGGCGACCGCGTCGCGTCCGCGCAGCGAAGCGCCGGAACGAAGGAGGCGATCGAAATCGGCCGCGCGCAAATCGAAGGAGAAGCGGTCGCCTACGGCGCGTTCGTTTTCGCGTTCATGGGCGGCTCGATGGGCTCGGTCGTAGGCGAGAAGATCACGCGCCTCTTCGAGCGCGCCACGGTTGAGCGGCTGCCTGTGGTGCTGCTGCAGGCCTCCGGCGGCGCACGCATGCAGGAGGGCATTTTGAGCCTGATGCAGATGGCCAAGACCGTCGCCGCGCTCGAGCGCGTCCGTGCGGCAGGCCTGCCGTTTCTCAGCGTGCTGCTGCATCCGACCACCGGCGGAGTCGCCGCGAGCTTCGCTCTGCTCGGCGACGTCAACATCGCAGAACCCAAGGCGCTCATCGGCTTCGCGGGTCCGCGGGTCATCGAGACGACGATCCGGCAAACGCTCCCCGACGGCTTCCAGCGCAGCGAATTTTTGCTCGCGCACGGCATGGTCGACCGCATCGTAAGCCGCCTCGACATGCGCGCGGAGCTTGCGTCGCTCGTGCGGTTGCTGATGCGCAAGCACGCAGGCGACCCGGCGTCGCCGCCGCACGCGGGTGCCTAGCCCGATCGAGCGACTCTACCAGCGCGCGCCGATGGGCATGCGACTGGGCCTCGGGCCGATGCTCGATGCGTGCGCGCGCGCCGGTCACCCCGAGAGCAACCTTCGCGTCGTGCACGTGGCCGGCACCAACGGCAAAGGCTCGGTGAGCGCGATGGTCGAGTCGATCGCGCGATCGGCCGGTCTTCGGACCGGACTGTACACTTCGCCGCACCTCTCCAAGTTCGCGGAACGGATCCGACTCGACGGGGAGCCGATCGGCGACGACACCCTGAGCGATGCGCTTAATCGCGCCCTGGAAATCGGCCCCGATTTGTCGTTCTTCGAGGTCGCAACACTTGCAGCTTTTTTGGCGCTGCACGATGCGCGCGTGGACATCGCCGTGCTGGAAGTGGGGCTCGGCGGACGGCTTGACGCGACCAACGTGATTCCCCGCCCCGCGGCCGCTGCGATCACCCGAATTGCGCTCGACCACACGCAGCTGCTCGGGCCCACGCTAATCGACGTGGCCCGCGAAAAGGCCGGCATCGCGAAGCCTGGGCTCGAGCTCGTCCTCGGCGCGATGCCCGACGAGATTTTCGCCGCGATCGCGCAGGTCGCGCGAGCGGCTGGCGGCAGCACGCGCCGCGCGGAGCTCGATGACGAGGCTGCTCAATGCGTGCATAATGCAACAGTTGGCCTCGCCGGTGCGCACCAACGCGACAACGCACGCGTGGCCTACAGGCTCGGGCGCAGCATCGGAGCGAGCGCGACCGCCTGCGCCGACGGCCTCGCGCGGGTGCGCTGGCCGGGACGACTCGAGACTATCGAGTCGGATGGCGGTCCCGTGCTCCTCGACGCCGCGCACAACCCGGACGGAGCGGCAGCGCTGGCGGCGCACTTGCGCGCCCTCGGCGAAGGTCCGCGCGCGCTGCTCTTCGGCGCGCTCGCCGACAAGGAGTGGCCACCCATGCTCGATGCGCTCGCCCCGCTGGCGGCGCACCGCGTTTATGTCGAGCCGCGAGGGCGCGCGGCGACCCCTGTCGATTCGCTGCGCGCACGGCACGACGGGCAGGTCGCGGACTCGGTAATCGCAGGATACGCTCGCGCGCGCGCGGCGGTGGGCGCCCGCGGCCTGGTCGTCGCGTGCGGCTCGATTTTTCTGATTGCCGAGCTGCGCGCGACGCTGCTGGGTTTGCCGCGCGATCCGCCGATCGCCCTCTAATAAGGGGCGTTCATGCTCACTGCGTCTGCGGGCGAGGTGCGGTGACCTTCGGGCGGAGCCGGCTCGTAGAGCGCGACCGCGGCATAGCCGACGACCGAATCTCGCGTCCCCGCGGTGTCACCGGAGTTCCGCAAGTCGACCAGGTCGGCCCGCATGCCCCGAGCGCGCGCGACGCGCAGCAGCCCGTTGATGCCGACGCACCCACACGCCTCGGCAGGCCCGAGCGTCGCGTCGAGCCGCGAGATGCGCGCGGCGGTTGCCTCGTCGGTCGCGCGGCCGGTCCGATACGGCAGGTGATGCGAAAGATCGGAGCTCACGATCACAACCGTCTCGTCGCCGCCCCACAGGCGCTCGAGCACCCGCGCGACGAACTCGGGAGCCGCCCTCCCGACGGCGATAGGGGCAATTTTTGCCGATGGAGCAATGCGCTGCAAAAATGGCAACTGGACCTCCAGCGAGTGCTCGCGAGCGTGGACGCGCGCATCGGGGACGACTCCGATCGCGCGCGATAGAGCCTCGACATCGACGCGCACATCGCCCAGCGGCGTCGCGAAGACTGAAGCGTCGGCAGAGGCGAGCCCGTCGAGGTAAGCGCGATGGGCGGGGCCGACGATCACCGCGCGGCGAATGCGCCGTCCGTGCGGAACGAGCGTGGCGTAGGCGTGCGCCGCAACCGGGCCCGAGTAGGCGTAGCCCGCGTGGGGCACGATCAGCGCCTTCGGCATGCGACGCGATTTTCGCGGTGCGACTGAGGCCAGGAGCGTGTCGACGGAGCGCGCGAGCTCAACCGAACAGCTCGGGTAGTAGGTGCCAGCGGCGGAGGCGGGACGGTGGGTTAGCATCCCACGTACCGTGGAGGCCACGGCCAACGGCTCCGCGCCGCGCAAGCTCGCGGATCGCCCCGCGGATTTTTTCGCTATGGTAGCGCCATGCCCAGCTTCGACATCGTCTCCAAGGTGGCGTGGCACGAGGTTGAGAACGCCCTCAACCAAGCCCAAAAAGAGATCGCGCAGCGCTTTGACTTCAAGGACACGCTCACCGAGGTCGAGCGAACCGACGAGGGCCTCGCGTTGCGGTCATCGAGCGAAGACCGCCTGAAAGCCGCCTGGGTCGTGTTGCAGGAGAAGCTCATCCGACGAAAGGTCAGCCTAAGATCGTTCGAGGCCGGCAAGTTCGAGCCGACGCCCAAGGGCGGCGCAAAAATGCTCGTCGAGGTGAAAGAGGGCATCGAGGGCGACGCCGCGCGCGAGCTCGTGCGCCACATCAAGGACGCGAAGCTGAAGGTGCAGGCGGCCATTCAGGACGGACAGGTGCGCGTGACGGGCAAAAATCGCGACGACCTGCAGCAGGCGATCGCCGTGATTCGAAGCGCCGGCATGAGCCTCGAGCTGCAGTTCATCAATTTTCGCGAGTAGTCATGGCGACCCGAAAAACAAGCCCCGTCGCGGCGCGCAAGCTCTTCGGAACCGACGGCATTCGCGGCGTCGCCAACGAGCCACCGATGACGCCCGAGACCATCGTCAAACTCGGGCGCGCGATCTCGTTCGTCGCCGGTCGGGGCAAGGCGCACGCGCCGCGAATTCTGATCGGCAAAGACACGCGGCTGTCGGGCTACATGATTGAGTCTTCGCTCGCCGCCGGCATTTGTGCGATGGGCGGCAGGGTGATCTTGTGTGGTCCCGTGCCCACGCCCGCCGTGGCGAACCTCACGGTCGGAATGCGCGCCGACGCCGGCATCGTCATCAGCGCGAGTCACAACCCCTACCCCGACAACGGGATCAAGATCTTTGGCGCCGACGGCTTCAAGCTTCCAGACGAAGCCGAGGCCGAAATCGAAGCGCTCATGGAAGACGCGTCTTCGATGGGCCTGCGCCCAACCGGTCCCGGCATTGGACGCGCCGAAAAGCTCGAAGACTCGCGCGGAAGGTATGTCGTCTTTGCCAAGAGCACGTTCCCGCGTGATTTGTCGGCCGACGGCGTGCGAATCGTGATCGACGCGGCGCACGGCGCGGCCTACCGCGTGGCGCCGATGGTGTTCTCCGAGCTCGGCGCGCACACGACGGCGATCGGCGTGCGTCCCAACGGCGTGAACATCAACAAGGACTGCGGGGCGCTGCATCCGGACCACGTGCGCGACGAGGTCGTCAAGCGCGGCGCGCAGATGGGAGTCGCGCTCGACGGCGACGCGGATCGCCTCATTTTGGTCGACGAAAAGGGTCAGGTGGTCGACGGCGACGCAGTGATGGCGATGTGTGCGCGCAGCATGCTCGCGCGCCAGACCCTCAAGAAAAAGACGCTCGTGGCGACGGTCATGAGCAACCTCGGGCTCGAGATCGCGCTGCACGGGGCAGGCGGCAAGCTGGTGCGCACGCAGGTGGGCGATCGCTACGTCGTCGAGGCAATGAGGCGCGGCGGCTACAACCTCGGCGGCGAACAGTCCGGACACCTCGTGTTTCTCGACCACGCGCAGACAGGCGACGGGATCGTCGCAGCGCTTCAGGTGCTCGCGCTGATGCTGCGATCGGGCAAGCCGCTGTCAGAGCTGTCGGCCGCTGCGATGACCCGCGTTCCGCAGGTGCTCGTAAACGTCGCGCTCAAGGCGCGGCGTCCGCTCGAAGCCATGACGAAGCTCGCCGCGCTCTCGCAGAAAGTCGAGCGCGAGCTTGGCTCCGAGGGGCGGCTTCTGGTGCGCTGGAGCGGCACCGAGCCGAAGCTGCGCATCATGCTCGAAGGGCCGAACGAGGAGCGCGTGCGCGACCTCGCCAACGCGCTCGCCGAAGCCGCGAAGCGCGACGCGGGCGTTTGACGACGAATCAGGCGAGGACGCCGACCGGACAGACAACGCCGGTGCCGCCGATCCCGCAGTAGCCGTCGGGATTTTTCGCGAGATACTGCTGATGGTATTCTTCAGCAAAGTAGAACTGCGGCGCCGCTGCGATTTCGGTCGTGATCGGGCCGAACCCGGCGGCCGTAAGCCTCGCCTGATAGGCCGCCCCGGAGCGGCGCGCGGCCTCGAGCTGCGCGGGGCCGTATGCATAAATTCCCGACCGGTACTGCGTGCCCACGTCGTTTCCCTGGCGCATGCCCTGCGTCGGATCGTGACTCTCCCAAAACACCCGCAGGAGCTGATCGTAGCTGATAACCGACGCATCAAAGACGACACGCACGACCTCGTTGTGGCCGGTCATCCCGGTGCACACCTCTCGGTAAGTCGGATTCGGCGTGAGCCCGGCGGCGTAGCCGACGGCCGTCGAGACGGCGCCCGGGAGCTGCCAGAACTTTCGCTCCGCGCCCCAGAAGCATCCGAGGCCGAACATGGCAAAGCTCAAGCCGGCGAAGTCATCGTCGAGACGGGCGCCCGAGACGAAATGCGCGGCTGGAACCGGCATTTTTTCGGCGCGGCCTGGCAGCGCGTGTTCGGGCGTCGGCATCTGGGGAGCTTCGCGGCGGGAAGAGAACATTGCCCGACTGTGGGGCGGCGGGCGGCCGGCTGCAAGCCCAACCAGCGCGGGTCAAGGGACGCGAACCGTGGCGCTCACATGGGCGAAATGGGAAGCCGTCGCGGGCTTGATCGTTGCGTCAGATTGCCGGTCGCCGCGGGCCTGATTGGCCAAAACGGCCAAGGCTCCGTCACCCAGAAAGGCGATGCCGTAGCCCGCGCTCAGGTCGAGTTCGGGGAGCGGACGCCACGTGCAGGAAGCATCGAGTTCGTGAGCGAGATCGTAGGCCTGATTGTTACGTGCGGCCAGGCCGACGGGCAGCGCGTAGCCGCCCAGCCACTCGCCGGTCGCGTTGACGAGCCGCGCATATCGGTATTCGGCCACAACGCGCAGCGATGTCGAAGGCTCGGCCGAAAGCGCCGCGTGCGCGATGGCGACGTTCGACAGCGCGAACAGATTCATCAGGCCGTAGTGAACGTGCACGTCGGGCAGAATCGGGTCGAAGGCCGCGTAGTTCCCGGAGCCGTCGTCGCCGCTCGCGAGCGTCGCGCCAACGTGCAGAGACGGCGAGAGCACGAGGCCGTCGAACTGGCGGCCGACCTCCGCCGCGAACGCGTACGCAAAGCGCGTGCTGCGCGCAGCTGCGAGCTGCGGAGCGCTTCCGCCTTGCATGTATCCTGCAAGTGAATAATCGAGCGGGCGGCCCGAACCGGATACCCGCAGCGCGCCGGTAACCGTCTCGCCCGCGGCGCGCGCAGCGGCGAAATCGGAGCTACCGGGCACGTTTGACGCGGCTCCTTGCAACCTCGCGAGTCCGAAGAGTTCAAGCTTGAACATCGGGTCGAGCGTGAGCCCGACGAGCGCTCCGAAGAGCTGGGATCCGAAGGTGAAAGGGCCGCCTTCGTCACCGACGCTGGCCCCTTGGGGGCGTGACGGGTTGAGGACCGCGGCGAGCAACTCGGCGTCCACAAGTTCGGTCGACAGGCGCGCGCGCGCGGCGTCGAGTGAGCGACCGGCGGGCGACCAGTCGGCCTCGCTGAGCAGTCGCCCATCCGCCCACGTGATGCGTTGCCGGCCCACGCGCACAAAAGAACGCCGGGGCTCCGCGGCGCGCGCCGCGATCGGCGAATCTGTGCCCGCGACCGGCTTTCCGTGAACCTCGAGGAACGCCTCGAACGCGCTCACCGCTGCGCGCGAAGAAGCGCCAGCGCCAGTCGGAGCGTCACCCCAGGCGCGGGCATCTTGCAGCGTCACCTGCGCGCGCACGGCCCCGCGCTCCGCGCCAAGGCCAACGCGGGCGCGCTCGAAGACGGCCCAGGCGTCGTCGACCACCGGCGTCACCTCGCCGGCGGTCGTGACGCCGCCGAGGTCGACGGGCGCGCGACGGTACTCGGCGCGCGAGCGAACTTCGAGCGTAGGCGAAAGCTGAAAGTCGCCGACGCTCAGCGAGGTCTTCGCCTCAGCCGACGACTGTGCCGAGGCCGAAGAAGCGTCGAAGCCAAGCGCCGCGCCGGTTACGAGAACGCAAGCCGTGGCGCGCCGAAACACCGAGTGGATGTTAGCACAAACGCGACGCTCAGGTTTTGGCCGATTTGCCCTCGACGAACGCACGCGCGCGCTGCAGGAGCTCCCCGCGCTCATTCAGCGCAGGATCGGAGACAACGTCTTCGAGGAGGGCTCCGAGGATCTCGCCGAGAATCCGCCCAGGAGGCAGCGCGAGCTCGCGCATGAGATCGCTTCCGCCGATGGCCAGGTCACGGATCGCGAGCGCCGCCCCCGCGAGCTTCACGCGTTCGACGTGCGCCTTCAGCCCCGCCAGCGCGGCGAGGTCGGCCTCGCAGTCGCGCCCCTTGCCACGAACGTCTGCCTCGTTGAGCGCGTACAGGTCGTCGATTCGGTCGACCCCGACCCGTCGCATCCAGCGGCGCACCGTCGCGTCGTTCCACTCGTCAGAATAGCAAATGAGGTGATTGCGCACGAGCGACACCACCCGCGCGCGCTCGTCGTTCGAGAAGCGCAGGCGCTGCAGGATGGGCTCGGCCATCTCGGCGCCGACGCGCTCGTGATCATAAAAGGTGTAATCTGCAGTCTTTTCACCGACCGCTCGCGTGCGCGGCTTGCCCACGTCGTGCAGCAGCGCGGCCACGCGCAAGATCGGGTCTCCGGCGCACGCGTCGAGGCACTCCATGCCGTGGCGCCACACGTCGTAAGCGTGCCATTTGTTCTGCGAAACGCCGACGCCCTCGAGCAGCTCCGGGCAACTCACAGCGAGTATGCCCGTCTCACGCATGACGTCGAACGCCCGCGACGGCTTCGAAGCTTTCATCGTCTTGAGCCATTCGTCGCGCACGCGCTCGGCCGATACTTTTTTGAACGTCTCGAGCGAAGGCGCGATCGCGGCGCGCGTCTCGGGGTCGAGCTCCACCTCGAGCGTCGCGGTGAATCGGGCTGCCCGGAGCACGCGCAGACCGTCTTCGCCAAAGCGCGCGCGCGGATCGCCGACGGCCCGCAAAAGGCGCCGGCGCAGGTCGTCACGCCCGCCGAAGGGATCGATAACCTGCCCGTCGGTCGGATCGACCGCGATGGCGTTGATGGTGAAGTCGCGCCGGGCGAGGTCGCGCGAGATGTCGCTGGTGAACTCGACGGAGTCGGGGCGTCGGCCATCGGTATAGGCACCCTCCCCGCGCAGCGTGGTGACCTCATGCGGACGGCGGTCGACCATCACCGTAACGGTCCCGTGCTGAATGCCGGTCGGGATCACGTGCTTGTCACGAAAGATGCGCTGCATCTCGTTGGGGAGCGCGTCGGTGGCGACGTCCCAGTCGGCAACCGGGCGTCCGAGGAGCAGATCGCGCACGCACCCGCCGACGATCCAACCGCGCTTGCCGTGCTCGGTCAGGCGCGAGCAAATCCACTTCACCGAAGCGGGAACGAGGTCGAGGTCCAGATGGGTCACCGCCGCGAGTAAAGCACGACGCAGCCGCGCTTTCACGCGGCCCGGCTGGCGGCGCCGTGGGCGTTGCGCCCCGCCCGTATTCGAGCGATACTCAGAAAATGCGTAAAGTTGCCCTATTGACACTGTCTCTCCCGCTCGTCATTTCGCTCTACGCTGCCTGCAGCGGCGGCGATGACACCAACGCGACCGCCGACGCCGGCGCGGACGCGAACGGCCCGAACGAGGCCTCGCTGGTCGACAAGCGCCCGATCCTCCCCGACGTTGTCGAGCAGGACGCCGCTACCTGCTTCCCCGGAGACGTGTCAGGCTTCATGCCCAGCTGGACGCCGCCGGTGCACGATCTCAACGCGTGCACCGACGTTCAAATCGCGGACTTGTTCGCGAAGTGCTTCGATAAGGCGACGTCGAACAAGGCCAACTGCACCGCTTGGCTCAACAACGCAGCCAACAAGGTCTGCTCGGCGTGTTTGTACACCCCTGAGACCGCCAAGGCCCTCGGCGTGCTCGTCGCGCACACCGGTTACACCAGCATCAACGTGCCGGGCTGCGAGGCGATCGTCCTCGGCGACGCCACGCCGACCGGTTGCGCGGCCAAAGATCAGGCCCAGAGCGCCTGCCTGTCGACCGCCTGCGCGGCGAACTGCCCTGTGAGCGACGCCGCCTCGCTCACCGAGTTCAACAACTGCCAAAACCAAGCAGCAAAGAACCAGTGCAAGACCTATACGGCCGCGCGCTGCGACCTCAGCGACGCGGGTAACGGCCTGAGCGTTTGCTCGGGTCCGTACGCCGACTTCCCCGCCTACTACGCGGGTGTTGCTCCGGTGTTCTGCGGCGGAAAGCCTGCCGCTGTCGACGCCGGCGCCGGCGACGCGACCACCGACTGATTGGCCGCGACTACGGCTCAAGCATGAAGGCGGCCGCGCGCATTCGCGAAGCGGCCGCCGGAATTTTGTGCTCGAAAGGGCCGTAGGCACCTTGTACTCGTGCGCTCACCGGCGCGCCGCTAACGGAGCACAGCCATGACGATCGAGGATGACGAAGTACTCAAAGAGTTTCTGATCGAGAGCTACGAAAACCTCGATCAGCTCGATCGGGATTTCGTCACGCTCGAGAGCGACCCCTCCGATCGCAAGCGGATCGCCGGCATTTTCCGCACGATTCACACGATTAAGGGGACGAGCGGCTTCATCGGTTTGCCGAAGCTGGAGGCGCTCACGCACGTGGGCGAGAGCCTGCTGTCGAAGCTCCGCGATGGCGAGCTCACGCTCTCGCCCGAGATCACCTCAGCGTTGCTCGCGATGGTCGACACGGTTCGCCGGATTCTGGCGAGCGTCGAAGCGAACCACGACGAAGGAACCGAGGACGATCGGCCGCTGATCGGCAGGCTGACGGCCCTCGGCGCCGGCAAGCGCGACCCGTCGATCGCCGCCGCGCCGCTTTCGAAAACTACAGCGCCGCGCCCGAAATCGGGGTCGCCCGAGCCAATTCCGATCGGACAGCTGCTCATCGACGCCGGCAAGGTCTCCGCCGATCAGGTCGCAGCCGCGCTGGCTCAGCAGCAATCGGATCCCAGGCGAATCGGGGAGATATTGGTTGAGCACAAGAGCGTCGCTCCCGAAGCGGTTACCGAGGCGCTGCAGGCGCAGGGCGAACAGCGGCAAGGCGCAAGCGAAGCCAGCGTGCGCGTCGACGTCGGACTTCTCGACAAGCTGATGAACCTCGTCGGCGAGCTCGTGCTCGCTCGCAACCAGATTTTGCAATACAGCGCGACCGCGAAGGATTCGAGCTTTCTCAGCACCACGCAGCGGCTGAATCTGCTCACGAGCGAGCTTCAGGAAGGCGTCATGAAGACGCGGATGCAGCCGATCGGCAACATCTGGAACAAGTTCCCGCGCGTGGTTCGCGACCTGTCGATGGCCTGCGGCAAGCAGGTGCACTTGCTGATGGAAGGCAACGAGACCGAGCTCGATCGCACCATCGTCGAAGCGATCAAAGATCCCCTCACGCACGTGGTGCGCAACGCCGTCGATCACGGCATCGAGTCGCCTGAAGCGCGCGCCGCCGCCGACAAGACGGGCGCAGGGACCCTGCTGCTCCGCGCATTCCACGAGGGCGGCCAGGTCAACATCGAGATCGTCGACGACGGCGCGGGCATCGACCCGGCGCGCGTGGTCGCGAAGGCCATCCAGCGGGGCATTCTGACCGCCGAGCGGGCGCAGCGCCTTAGCGAGCGCGAAATTCTGAATCTCATCTTCCTGCCGGGATTCTCAACGGCGGAGAAGGTCACCAACGTGTCCGGCCGCGGCGTGGGCATGGACGTCATTAAAACGAACGTGGAGAAAATCGGCGGGACGGTCGACGTCTCGAGCGTGCTCGGCAAGGGCACGTCGATCAAGATCAAGATTCCGCTCACCCTCGCCATCATTCCCGCGCTGATCGTGCACTGCGGCGGCGATCGCTTTGCGATTCCGCAGGTGAGCCTGCTCGAGCTGGTGCGACTCGACGGAGACGCCGCCAAGCGCAGCATCGAGACAGTGCACGGCGCGCCGGTATACCGGCTGCGCGGCAACCTCCTGCCGCTCGTATTTCTCAGCGAGACGCTGCGCGTGACCGCCACGTCGACCGTCCACGATCCGATCAACATCGTCGTGCTTCAAGCAGACGACCAGCAATTTGGGCTGGTCGTCGACGGCGTCAACGATACTGAGGAGATTGTGGTCAAACCCCTCGGCAAGGAGCTCAAGGGCATCAGCGCATTTTCCGGCGCCACCATCATGGGCGACGGGCGCGTGGCGCTCATCCTCGACATCCTGGGCGTCGCGCAGCGATCAGGCGTATTGTCGCGTGCACGCGGGCGCGCGCGGGGCGATGCGCACGCAGCGAGCGCCGCGAGGGCGGCAGACGCAATGACGCTGCTCGTGTACCGCACGGCCAGCGGAGGGCGGGTCGCCGTGCCGCTGACGATGGTCGCGAGGCTTGAGGAGCTTCCGGCGATGTCGGTCGAGCGCTCGGCAGGCAAGCCCGTTGTTCAGTATCGCGGACAAATTCTGCCGCTCGTCGATCTGCGCGAAAATAGCCCCGATCGCGACAAGGACGCGCCGCTGCAGGTGATCGTCTACTCCGAAGGCGGACGAAGCGTCGGCCTCGTGGTTGACCAAATCGTCGACATCGTCGAAGAAGCTGTGACGATCAAAAAGACGGGAAACAAGCACGGCTTCCTCGGCGCGATCGTGGTTCAGGGCCACGTCACCGACTTGCTCGACGTGCGCGAAATCATTCGCGCGGCCGATCCCGACTTCTTCGACCAAACCGCGGCGTAGAGCGAAATGGCTGTTCGGCATGAGTAAGATCCGGGTTCTCGTCGTCGATGACTCGGTCGTGGTTCGGCGCATCGTCAGCGATGCCCTCTCCACGGATCCCGAGGTCGAGGTGGCCGGCGTCGCCGCGAACGGCCGCATCGCGCTCGCCAAAATCGATCAACTGGCGCCCGACATCATCACGCTCGATATCGAGATGCCTGAGATGGACGGCATGGAGACGCTCGCCGCGCTGCGCAAGTCTCACCCCAGGCTGCCGGTCATCATGTTCAGCACGCTCACGGAGCGCGGGGCCGAGACGACGCTGCTCGCCCTGTCGATGGGCGCGAGCGACTACGTCACCAAGCCCTCCAGCATCGGCGCGCCAGGAGCCCTCAGCCTTGACGACGCTCGAAAACAGGTCGCTCAAGACCTGCTTCCGAAAGTAAAAGCGCTCGGCGGCCGGCGCGTCGCCTCCATGGCGCCGCGGGGCCCCGGCGGGCTGCCGCAGTCGCCCGGGACCACGCGCGCCACGGGTCGCTCCAAGGGCATCGACATCGTGGCGATCGGGGCCTCGACGGGAGGCCCCAACGCGCTCGCGACTGTGATGTCACAAATTCCGGCCGACCTTCGCGCGCCGATTGTGATCGTGCAGCACATGCCCCCACTGTTTACGCGCCTTCTCGCGCAGCGACTCACCGCGGGGTCGAAGTTCCCTGTGCACGAGGCGCAGCACGGCGACGTGCTCGAGCCGGGTCAGGCCTGGCTCGCGCCCGGCGGAAGTCACATGACGCTCGTGCGACAGGGGCGCAACGTCGTGATCGAGCTGAACCAGGAACCTCCCGAAAATTCATGTCGACCTGCCGTGGACGTCCTGTTCCGCGCGGTGGCTGAACTGTTCGATGCCAATTCGCTCGCCGTCATCCTCACAGGGATGGGCCAGGACGGTCTCCGGGGGTGCGAGGCGATAGATTCACGTGGTGGTCAGATTGTAGCGCAAGACGAAGCGAGTTCGGTCGTATGGGGTATGCCGGGCTACGTCGCACGGGCCGGGATCGCCGACGCGATCCTCCCAATCGACGCGGTCGCGGCCGAGATCGTTCGCAGAGTCCAGCGACCGCTCGATCGCTTCATCCCAAGGGAGGGACCATGACCATCAGCGCTAACAACCTGCACTACGTCAGCGACCTCGTCCGCGCGCGCTCGGCCATCGTGCTGGGTGACGAGAAGGCGTATCTGGTAGAGGCCCGGCTCGCCCCACTCGCGCACGATGCCGGTTTCGCTTCGGTCGACGCGCTGGTCATCGAGCTCAAATCGACGCCTGCCAACGACCTTCATGTGAGAGTCGTCGAGGCGATGACTACGAACGAGACCTCCTTCTTTCGCGACGGACACCCATTTGAGGCCTTGCGCACACTGGTCGTGCCGACGCTGGCGAGCGCCTACCCGGCGCGCCCCCTTCGTATCTGGTGCGCGGCGGCTTCGACAGGTCAGGAGGCGTACAGCGTAGCCATGATCGTGCGCGAGCACTTCCCCGCTCTGCCCGTCGAGATCATCGCAACCGACCTCAACCTCGCCGTGCTCGAACGCGCGCGCTCGGGCATCTATCGCGCGTCCGAGGTCAGACGCGGCCTGCCGCCCGCGCTGCTCGCGCGCTACTTCGACGCCGTCGGCTCCGATTGGCAGGTCAAAGAAGACCTTCGCCGAATGGTGAAGTTCCGCACCCTCAACCTCGCGATCCCCTGGCCAACGATGCCGCTGGTCGACGTGATCCTGCTGCGCAACGTGCTTATCTACTTCGATGCCGACACCAAAAAAGGCATCCTTGCGCGCGCGCGGGAGCAGCTCACCCCCGGGGGCTACCTCATGCTTGGCTCCACCGAGTCGGCCCTGGGGCTTAGCGACAAACTCTTGCGTGTGCGTGCAGGTGCGTCGACAATCTACCGGCCGGCGCGATCTGGCGAGCGCGCTGCTTAAGTACTGAATCGGCGCCTTCAGTTGTCCGTAGGTGAAGCTTGGGGCGAGTGGCGACAGGGCCGCGGCGCATGTAGGAGTGGTTCATGGTCGTGGCAGAAGATCAGATTCGCGAGATGACCGAAGCTGTGTGGAGCTCTGTATTGAGCCTCCCCCTCAGCAGCCGCCCGCACGGGGGCGTGGTCGATGGCGCCAGGTTCGTAACCGGCTGCGTTCAAATCAGTGGCGGCTGGACCGGCGCGCTCACCCTCGCCTGCTCGTCCGCGTTCGCGCGCAAGGCAGCCGCGGCCATGTTCGGCTCCGATGAGCCCACCGTCACGCCCGAAGAGATGCGCGACGGCCTCGGCGAGCTCGCCAACATGGTCGGAGGCAACGTGAAGGCGCTGCTCCCCGGCCCTTCGCGCCTGTCACTGCCAACCGTCGTCGAGGGCGTCGAGTATGCGCTGTCGATTCGCGGCTCGACGCTCGTTCACGAAATATGGCTCGACTGCGAAGGCGAGCCGCTGATCGTGAAGCTGCTCGA
>CANJCO010000077.1 GCA_947473045.1 Myxococcales bacterium
AAAGGCTAGCAGGCCGTTCTTCAACGGCCTGCTAGAGAGCCCGCAAGTGACATTGGTCACTCCGCCCAGGTTGCGCAGCGCGACGCCCAAGTCGCGATTCAGGAAGTTCGGCGCGATGCACCGGTGTGCGCGGCGTCGGTCGTGATGCGGAGTGGCTTTTTTTGCCGCCGGCTCATGCGCGGTGAAATTTCGGCGCTACCGATTCGTTCGCGATTCCTCTGGAGTGTGTGTCGACGAAATCGCGCGCAGGTTCATCGATGAACAATGAACGGTCGCGACCCCCGCAAGGGTGACCGGTCGGTACGGTCTCCGTGCGTCACGCGCACGTTTACGTAGTGGTGTCGCGCCGCTTCAACAGCACGCAGACGCCAACGAGCGCGGCGGCTGCCATGACCGTCAGCGCGAGCACCGGGACACCAGGCTCGCCGTGACTCACGAAGCCAAGTCCTCCGCGCGCTCGGCTACGATCTCTCTCGCGGCATTGCTCGTACCGAACCACATCGCGGCGATGACGAGAAAGAACAGCGCTCCTGTGTAGTCGGCAACGTTTGGAAAATGGGAGGCACCTTGGTAAAGGCACGTTGCATCGCTCTCGAGGCGCAGCACCTCGGACTGGCACCACGGCGGAGCATGCTTTGTGGGGCCGCTGTACACCACAGTAAGGAGCAGGCCAATCAGCGGCGCTTGAAGAAAAAGAATGAGCGCCCCCATGCGATCGCGGGTCTTCATCACGCCATAGCGCGAGAGTAGCAGACTGAGCTGCGAGAGAAGCGGAGCCGGCCTTTTGGGAGGGATCTGCGCCTCGGTCGGCGCGCCGGGCTTGCGATCCCCGCTGTACATCCGCTGGAATACCGGATTTTCTTTCGAAAAGAACTCGGCGCGCCACGCCTTGACTGCGCGCTGTCGAACCTCGGCCCGCGACGTGCCGCGCGCGACCTTCGCGACGTCGTCCTCGCGGCGCTTGAGGACGTCGAACATGTCGCGTGGATTGTCGATATTGTCGCCGACCGCTCCGAGGTACCGGCCGAAGAACCGATAGCTGTCCGGGCCTGTTGGTCCAAAGTAGATGGGCTCACCGCCAAACCCCATGATGAGGGCGAGGTTGAATTTTTCGTACTCTTCGCGGGCTGGCTGGTGAATCGTCACGATGATGGTCTTGCCCTGCTTGCGCGCAAGCCCCGCCAGAAGATCAATGAGCGCGACCGTGTCGTCCGCCGCGAGGCCGGAGGTCGGCTCGTCGAGAAACAGCAGGGCTGGATCGGTCACGAGCTCGAGCGCGATGTTCACGCGCTTGCGTTGCCCTCCTGACAGGACCTTCTTTTCCGGCCTGCCGATCTCGAGA
The DNA here is from genome assembly GCA_947473045.1 of Myxococcales bacterium. Taxonomy (GTDB): domain Bacteria; phylum Myxococcota_A; class Polyangia; order Polyangiales; family Polyangiaceae; genus JANYHY01. Next base: position 1,343 of record CANJCO010000077.1, read on the forward strand.
TCCTTCACCTGCTCGAGGCCGAGATCGGTCAACGTCTGCTCGACACGACCTCACAACCTTCGCCGATGCTTCCGTCATTTGCGGTGATGGGAGGACGGCCGACGCTTCGCGAGCGCTTCTTTTTTTACGCGGAACCCTCGGCCACGTCAGCGTCGCTCTCGCGCGCAGCGCGTGATGCGGACGCGACCTTCGCTTGCTCGAGTCGCCTCCAAAAGGGCGTCAAGTCGATGCGCGCCCCGAGCGCCTTGCCCATCGAGAAAGTGCCGCCGAGCTTGCGGTGGAGGAAGAGAAGCTGGGCGGGCGGGGCCGAGCGCTCGAGGCCGGCATAATAGCCCCGCAGCCGCTCGCCTGACTCGGTCACGATGCGCTTGTCGAGGAAGTCGAGCGGCTGCCTGTGCTCGCGAAACACCGAGAGCACCGAGGTGATCAGGTCGAAGAGGGCCCGCCGCGACGCTTCGCTCTCGCGCGGGTCGATGAGACCGAGCGACTCGGCCTCGGAAAGAGTCGCGGCGAAGTCGCCCTCGAAGCATCGCAAGAGCAGCTCGCGGTAGCTCGCCCGGAACGCTTCGTCGTACGCGCGGGTCGCGCCGAAATCGAGCAGCACGAGCTCCTGCGTGCCCGGGCGGAAGAGAAAGTTGGCGAAGTTCGCGTCGGTCTGAACGAGCCCCCACGAGAAGAACTCGCGAAAGTACAAGTCGAGGAGCTGGTGGGCGACGCGCTCGCGCTCGGCTCGCGTCGGCTCGGTCGCGAGGAACGCCGACAGCTTGAGCCCGGGCTCGTGCGAGAGCGCGATCACCCGGCGCGTGCTGATTTCGCGATACACTTCAGGGACGCGCAGTCCCGGTACTTCGTGGGCGAGGCGCCGGTAGCGTTCGACGCTGTCTGCCTCCTGGAGGTAGTCGGTCTCCCGCACCAGCACGGCGCGGAGCTCGACAAACACGGCGCCGAGGTCGATGTTCTTCATCTGCACTGCGAGAAACGCTCGCGCGATGCGCTCGAGCAGCGCGAGGTCGGAGTCGATCGTCTCCGCGATGCCTCGAAACTGCACCTTGAGCACGACGTCGACGCGCTGTCCGTCCGGCCGCGTCCACACGGCCCGGTGCACTTGCCCGATCGAAGCGCTCGCGAGCGGCGCTTGCTCGACGGTGAGCGACTTCATGCGCTCGGGCCCGAGCTCGGCTTCGAGGATCGAATGAATCTCTTCCCACGTGACGGCGGGCCCCGAGTCTTGCAGCTTCTGCAGCACGTCGATGACCTCGGGGGGCAACACGTCGACGAGCTCCATGCTGAGAAGCTGCCCTGCCTTCATCGCCGCGCCTTTGAGCTGTCCGAGACTCTCGACGACTTCCCTGGCCTGCTCGACTTGCACGCGAAGGCGGCTGACGGCGACGCCGAGGGCGTCTGGCGCAGTGGCCCTGCCGATTCGTCCGCGTACTTCCTTCTGAGCGAGGCCCGCGGCGAGACGAACGAGGCGGCTCGACCGGGCCCAAACCGATCGCGGAGGAGCAGAGTCTTTCATCCTCCTCGCTTCGATGACGCCCGCCGTGCGCGGTTGCTCGGCGTCGCGGATTCGGCAGCAATCGAACGCTGTCTGGCGAACCCGGCCGCGCGATTGAGTACGGCCGGCGGTTCGTGCGCGCATCGAAGGGCGCGAAGTGACTCTCGACCTTCGCGGCCCATCGCGCGGCGCCCGGGCGCTGACCATGGCTCGGAGCTGGACGGCGTCTGCGTCGCGCCTCGACGCGTGGCGCTGCCGGCCCTACTTACCGCGCATGGTTGAACGAGCCCCCGACCCGAGCGCCGTCGTCATCTTCGACGGTGAGTGCGCCTTCTGCGACGCCGCCGTCAACTTCATCATCGACCGCGATGTCGGGGCGTATTTTCGCTTCGCCTCGCGCCAATCCCCGGCGGGAAAGCGGCTGCTTCAAGCGCATGGCCTGCCTGCCGAAGGCCTCGGGAGCCTCGTGTTGATCGAGGCCGGCGACGTGCACGTGCGCTCGACCGCGAGCCTTCGCATCGCCCGGCGCCTGTCAGGACCGTGGCCGATCGCCTACGCGTTCGTCGTCGTGCCTGCGCCGCTGCGCGACGGGGTGTATGGGGTCGTATCGCGCAACCGCAAGCGATGGATGGGGGAGTCCCAGAGCTGCGCGGTCCCGTCGCCCGAGCGCCGCGCGCGGTACCTCTCTACCTGAGGGGGGCACCGGTCGATGGGCGAGGCTCGAACAAGCGAGCGTTCCGGCGCCAGAACGCATGAACATACGAGGCGTCGAAGCACATCTAAATGCCAACTTCGTGCACCGAGTTCCGATGCGGGCGCCGACGCGCGTGGACCCCCCTGGGTGTCGTGCTACGATGTAGAACATGAAGTCCGTTGGCGTGCGCGCGCTCAAGCAGAATGCTTCGTCGGTCATCGCGGAAGTGGTGGGTGGCGAGAGCGTGATTGTCACGGATCGGGGCCGGGCCGTTGCCAGATTGGTGCCGATGGCCTGCGGTGTGGTGCAGAGCCTGATCGCGGCCGGGCTGGCGCGACCAGCGCAGTGCCGCGCTACGGACTTGGGCAAGCCCCTCAAGCGCCGCGCAGCCGAGCCGCGCTTTCAAGACGTGCTCGCCGAGATGCGGGGCGAGGAACGGTACTGACCCGTGTACTATTTGGACACCTCGGCCGTGATGAAGCTGATGACCGACGAGGCCGAGTCCAAGGCGTTTCGCAGGTGGTTCGCTAAGCAAGCGCAGCCCGCTGTGTCTTGCGACCTGCTCCGCACGGAGCTGCTGCGAGCCTCAAGGCGCGTGGGCCTTCGCTATATGCCACGTGCACGCGAGGTGCTGGGCGCCATCACGTTGATGACAGTGCCGACATCGGTGTTTGAGCGTGCTGCGCTGCTTGAGCCGCCTGAGCTTCGGGGTTTGGATGCGCTGCACCTGGCCTCGGCCTTGGTGCTCGGTGACGAGCTCACGGCCTTCGTCACCTATGATGCGCGGCTCGCCGAGGCCGCGGCGCGTAATGGTGTGCCGGTGTTTGCGCCGGGGTGAGCATTACGACACGGGCGTTGACCCATTTCGGTCGACACCCGCGCTGGAGACAAAGCGCATAGAAACGTGCCGGTACGAGCTCGGGTCTATAGAGAGAAAGCGGGCGCGGTCGCCGGCGGCGAGGCTCTACTTCACTTGAAAATTGACGGAACGGGCGGGCTTTGGAGGCGGACTCCAATTGCCTGCGCCAATTCCTGGCAGGGTGTTTTTCGACCGCCCTGCTACTCCTCGTCCCGGGCGATGCTCAGCTGGCTCGAGCTGTCGACGCCCTGCGCGGTCAGGGTCCACCGCTCGTCGCCCTTCGATGCGTTGATGACCCACATGCCGCCCATGTGGAGGCCGCCGGACGACTCCACGGTCCAGCCCGCAGCCTCGAGCGTCGCCGTCACCGCGGGCACCAACTCCGGAGTGGCCAGGTCAAAGCCGACGAGCTTGATGCCCTCGCCGATGTCGATGGGTTCCATGCTGCCGGTGGGAAGAGGGAATGGGAACATGGCCGAATTGATACACCACGAATCGCCGTGGCGACACCGGCGTCAGCGGCGCGCCCGAGCCTGGGTGGCGTAGGTCATGTCCCGCACCGCCCTACCAATCGCAGGCCGCGTTCTGGCGTGCGCTTTGCTGCCGAACAAGCACGAGGTGGTCGTCTCCTGGACCGAGATTCACAAGGATGACCTGGCGGCCGGCGTGACGCGCGCGGGGGAGCCGCCTCCGAGAGGCTGCCGTGGCGCGCATCCTCGCTGCCCGCTCATGTGACGAGCTTGGCCAGGCGCGCGTCGTGACGCGTGAGGAGCGTCACCCCGCGCGTCAGCGCTTCGCGCCAGCGCTTGCCTTTGGCCCGGGTGACACGGACGGCATCGACGATGTCAGCAGGGCGGAGCTGATCGAGCGCGTCCAGCAGGTGCGCGGCCTGGACGACGTCCTTCCGCGCCTTCGCCTGGAAGGCTGCGCGACGGTCCTGGGCGACGAGGAGCTTGTGAAGGGCGAAGCGCGCGGGGTCGGGGACGTTCACGAGCACGCCGGCGCCGCTGACGACGGCCGCAGGCTGCGCTTGCTCGAAGAGGAGCTCAAGGAAGCGAACAGGCGCGGCCGCAGCGTTGAAGCGCCGGATCGGAACGGGCCCTGTCGTGTCGACGTCGCCTGCACGCGCAGGCGTGACGAGATCCAGGCGGAGTCCGCGCCCGCGCACCTTGAAGGATGTGGACGGCTCGCCGGGCGAGAAGCCCGGAACCGGCAGAAATCCCATGTCGAGCGCCTCGAGGGCGCGCGGTATGTCGGCGTCGAGCTCCGGCAGCGCCACCTCCAGCGAGCGCTCCGCCCCGACGTCCACGTCGTCGTTATACGCAGGTTATCACGAGCTGCGTATAAGCGGTGGCCGCGCCGTTTTCGCCCGTTCGCGGCCGGCGTGACGCGCGCGGGGGAGCCGCCTCCGAGCGGCTGCCGTGGCGCGCATCCTCGCTGCGCGCTCATGTGACGCGCTTGGCCAGGCGCGCGTCGTGACGCGTGCACACCTCCCCGAGATGAAAGTCCAGCAGGCCGCTGCTTCAATGGCCTGCTAGCGTCGCAGCGGCCCTTGAAGACCACGTGCTCCCGCCCGGCGACTTATCTGGGCGTTGATCTCACCGACGCGTACTGCAAAGCGCCGCGCCCGATCGACGTCTGCGGACTCGATGCACGCGGGGCCACGCTCGAGGCGCGTTTCTGGACGTGGTCTTACGAGGGAGGAACGTCGGACGTTGATCGTCTGTTGTGGGAAGTGCGTGCGGCGTCGCGGACCGCTCTCGACGGACCTCACGCGCTCGCGCGCCGTGGTCAATCCCAGCGCGCGTGCGAGCGACTGTTGCGAGCGCCAGGCAAGACCCCGGCAGAACTTCCGGCGGTCGGGCGCCCGTTCGCCGGCTTCGTCCGAAGCTCGGTGGAGCTCTTCGCGGCGTTCGCGTCCGCGGGAGTGGGCCCGGCGGCCGCCGACGGCGCGCCGTTCGCGGGCCGGCTCATCGAAGTGTATCCGGGCGGCAACTGGTCCCGACTCGTCCAAGGGCTGGGGGAAAGACTGCCCGCCAAGAACACGCCGCGAGGGCAGGCCAGGCGGCGCGTCATTCTCGAGGCGCTCGGCGTCGTGTTTGAGCAGGGGGCTGCGGTCGGCCACGATCGTCTCGACGCGTGCCTCGCCGCGGTGATCGCGGCGGCTGCCTCCGGGGCGCTTGCGGATGCGGAGACCCTCGCCATCGGGACACCGCTCGAGGTGGATGAGAACGGCACGGCGCGCGAAGGCCCAATCTTCGTCCTGAGCGTGGGCGCGCAGCTTCGCGAGACGATCGCCTCCGCGTTGCGCGGCCCGTCCGACGTGCACGTACGTCGCCGATGAGGGATTACCGGTCGCGGCCTCGCGGGTTTTGGCGGGCGCGACGGGGCATGATCGCGACTGGCCTTTCGTGGGCCGTCGCCCTACAAAACGAGCGTGTCAAAACCGAATTGGCTCATGCCGATCTTCGCTCTCGTGGCGTGCTGTGCGTCGCCTCAGTCGCCCCCCCAGGAGCCTGTCAGAACAGCGTCCGATGCCAGTGTGATCCGCGGGCAGGGGAACGCAGGCGCGCTGGCCGAGCACGACTGCGACAGCGATTTCAGCCGTACGGCTGGCAGTGCGGGCACAGGTGCACGGTTCTCGCGCGGAGCGTGAAACGCCCAACAGGGCCCTCGCAAGTCAAGCACGTGTGCCGACGGTAGACGTGGACGCTCTCGGCCCGCGGAATGCGCTTGCCCCTGGCTGCGAAAAAGCCGCGCGTCGTGATGATTCGCCCGTCGACGACTCCCTTGCGCAGCAAGCCGCAGGCGAGAGACCAAATCTCCTGGACCTTGTCTTTTGGTACTTCGCAGGAGCAAACGAGCGGGTGCAGGCGCAGCAGATGCAGAATCTCAGCCCTGTACACATTCCCGATGCCTGCGATGACGCTTTGGTCCATCAGTGCGACGCCGATGGGTACCTTCGATCGCTCGAGGTAAGAAAAAAACGGGCCGGGGTCTGCATCCTCGCGCAGGGGATCGGGCCCGAGGCGGTCAACGAGGGCGCTTTTTTGGGTCCGCGTAACGAGCGCGCACGCGGTCGGCCCGCGTAGATCGATGGTGATTTTGGGCCCTTCAAGACGCAGACGCACCGTCGCCGCGGGAGGCTTCGGCGGCGACGGGCTCCGCCGAAACTTTCCGAAGAGGCCAAGATGAACGTGGACCGTGCGACCACGCTCGAACACATAAAAAAGGTGCTTTCCGTAAGCTTCGACGCGTCGAAGCGTCGCGCTGTCGCCCGCGCCCACGAGGGGGCTTGCGTCGAAGCGCCCCTGCGGCGAAGTGATGCGCAAGGGATGCCCGACGAGGGCTGCCTCGTGGTCGAGCGCCGCACGATGAATGGTATGACCTTCGGGCATCGGGCGTGTATGGGGCCGATTCGGGCGCGATGGCAACCCGAAGTGCTCGCCGCGGGCTTGCCGCGCGATGGAGCAGGCCTGTATACGCTCGCTCGCATGAGCGCTTTTCGCGAACAACTAAGCGCCCGGGGCGTAACGCAAGCCGATCGTCGTTGGTATTTCGTTCCCTACGACCAGCTGACAGACGCGGTAGGGCCGCTTTCGCGCGCAAACCCGCGTGAGGTCGGCATCGTGCTCGTCGAGTGCCCGGCGAAGGCGTCGCGGCGGCCGTACCACAAGCAAAAGCTGGCGCTCGTGCTCACGAGCTTGCGTCACTTCGCGCTGGAGCAGGCCGAGCGCGGCGTCGCAGTTACGCATCTGGTCGACCAGTCGTACGCGGCAGCCCTCCTGCGCGTGCGCGAGCTGGGTCCGATCGGCGTGATGCGACCGGCGGAGCGCGAGCTGCGCGCGGAGCTCGCGCCGCTGGTTGCGTCGGGCTTGCTCGAAGTGTTGCCGAACGAGGGTTGGCTCACCACGACGGACGACTTTGAAGCGGCGGCGGGAGACAAAGTGTGGCGCATGGACGCCTTCTACCGGCACGTTCGGCGCCGCCTGGGAATTCTGATGGACGAAGGAAAGCCCGCGGGGGGCAAGTTCTCGTTCGACGCGGACAACCGCAAACCGTGGCGCGGCGCGCCGCCACCGCCCGCGGTCCCGACGTTCACCGTGGACGCGATCACCCAGGAAGTCTGTGATCTCATAAAGAGCTCAATGGGTGACCACCCAGGCACGTTGGTGCCGGACCAGTTGCCTGCGACCCGCGAAGACGTCGAGCGGGCGTGGGCGTGGGCATCATCGTCGTGCTTGCCCCACTTCGGGCCCTTCGAAGACGCGATGTCTTCGCGCTCGACCAACTTGTTTCATACGCGCATCGCGCCTCTGCTCAACCTCCAGCGGCTCAGCGTCCATCGCGTGGTGCGCGACGTGCTCGCGATGAACCTGCCCCTTGCAAGCCAGGAGGGCTTCGTGCGGCAAGTGCTCGGGTGGCGGGAGTTCGTGCGGCATGTTCACGAGGCCACCGACGGCTTCCGCGTCGTGCGAGGTGAAGCCCAGCCCTGCAAGGAGGTCGAAGGTTCAGACCTCGACGGCGGCTCGCTCATTTCATTTCTTGGCGCGTCGCGGGCTCTGCCTCCGGCCTATTGGGGCACGCGCTCGGGCCTTCGTTGCCTCGACGAGGTGGTCTCCGGCGTATGGCAAGAAGGGACGAGCCATCACATTACGCGGCTCATGGTGCTCTCCAACATCGCCACGCTCCTCGACGTCGCGCCGCGCGAGCTCACCGACTGGTTTTGGGCCGCTTACGTCGACGCCTACGACTGGGTCGTTGAGCCGAACGTTCTCGCGATGGGCACCTTCGCGGCGGGCGATCTGATGACGACCAAACCTTACGTTGCCGGAGCGGCGTACATCAACCGCATGAGCGACTTCTGCCACAACTGCCGATTCGATCCGAAGACGACGTGCCCGCTCACGCCGCTCTACTGGGCATTCCTCGGGCGACATCGGGCGAGTCTCGCGACGGTCGACCGCATGAAGCTGCCCATGGCCTCGGAAGCGAAACGTACCGCCGCACAGCGGGCGAGCGACGCGGCGACCTTCGACCGCGTCTCGGAGGCGCTCTCGCGCGGCAACGAGCTGAGCGCGCCATGAGCGGCCTGGCGCTGCGTCTGCAATAGCGCAGGCGGCGCATCAGCCGAGGGCTTGGCGGCCCTCGCGCGAGCAACCTAAGGTGGAGCGTTCTGGCGCCAGAACGGGTGACCAGACGTGGCGCGTACGCATGGATCGCACCCGCGCCTCGGTGAACGTTGAGGTCGCGCCTACCAGGTCTCGCCGAACGGGCGCGCTTCGACCTCGAACGACCAGGCCGACGCAGGCTGCGTCGTCAACCGGTAGGCCAGCTCGGCGACCGCGTCCGGTTGGATGAAGAAGTCGTCAGGCTTGTCGCTCATGAACGCGCGCGACTTCGGAAGATCTACGACGCCATCGACGATGATCAGCGCGACGTGCACGCGCTGCGGCCAGAGGTGTCGGGCCATCGACTCGACGAGGCTTCGCTGCGCGGCCTTGGCGGGCGCGAAGGCCGCCGTGCGGGCCACGCCGCGCCGGGAGGCGGTCGACCCGATGACGATGATGTTGCCGTCACCCTGAGCCTTCATCGCCGGGATGACCTGCTGGGCGCACACGAGCAGTCCCATCGCGTTGACGCGAAAGGCTCCCTCGAGCATGGCCGGCGAGATCTCCTCCACAGTTCCCCGGGTGCTCGTGCCCGCGTTGTAGACGACCGTGTGTACAGGCCCCATTTCGCGCTCGATCGACTCGAACGAGCTGCGCACGGAGGCTTCGTCGGTCACGTCGCACGTGAACGCGCGAGCGCCTTCGAGCTCCTGCGCCAGCGGCCGGGTTGCGTCGGTGGTTCGCGCGAGGAGCGCGACGGCGTAGCCTTCCCGTGCGAAGCGGCGCGCGATGGCCGAGCCGTTGCCGGGACCGACGCCCACGACCGCACACACGCGCTTGTTCTTCACGTCGTTCGTCATCGCAGCTGCCTTTCAGCTCACGCCCAGCACACCGAAACGCCCGAGCGCGATCACGAGCGCGAGCGCCGACAGCACGGCCGGCGCAACGAGCGGCTCTTTCAAGTCGACGTGCGTCTTGACCGCGCCGAGCATCAGCACGAGCAGGCAGCACGCGGCCACCGGCGTGAGCACCGGCACGATCCCCGTGGCCAACGGCGCGACGAGGCCTACGGCGCCCAGGACCTGCGCGAGGCCGAGGAGCTTCACGCGCGCCGGTGGCCAGGTCGCGGCCCACTTCATCTTCTCGGCGAACCTGGCGTGGGGCGTTGCGAGCTTGAAGCTGCCCGCGCCGAACATGGCGAAGGCGAGCACGCCCTGCAGAATCCAAAGTGCGACGTTCATTCGCTCCTCGAGAGTGAGGCGGCGGGGGGGGCCATCCCCTCGACGACGACGATGTCGAACTCGGCGGCGCCAGCCCGCAGGGCGATGGCGTCCTGATAGGCGGCGGAGTGGAAGCACGCGCGAGCCACTGCGTAGCTCGGGAACTCGACGAAATAGGGGCGCCGCGGCACAGCGCCTTCGACGACTTCCGCGATGTCGCCACGCGCCAGCACGCGCGCTCCGTACGAGGCGAGCGTGGGCCCGGCGATCGCTGCGTACTTGCCAAACTGCGCCGGATCCGTGACTTTCGCCAGAACCAGCCAGTAGCCCTTCGCGGCGGGCGCCGCGTCCTGGGGGAGGGCGGGGTAGTCGACGTAGCCCTTCTCGCCGCCGCCGTAGAAGGTGCTGCGATCACCGGCGGCGAGCGGTGCGCCGGTCTCGAAGCGGTGGACGAGGTCGGGGTTCGAGACGAACGGTGCTCCGAACGAGACTGCGTGCGCGGCGCCAGCCTCGAGCGCTGCCTCGGCCGAGTCGCGGTCGTAGCCGCCGTTGACGATGACGGGGCCGCGAAACAGCGGGCCGAACGTCGCGATCGTGTCCTTGGGCCAGAGCGGCAGCCGCTCGGCGTCGGGCGTCGCGCGCATCAAGTGCAGGTACGCGAGCGGCAGCGCGTTCAGCTTGTCGATCAGATGCGAGAACGTCGCGCGCGGATCGGAATCGACCATCCCGTTGTAGGCCAGCGTCGGTGACAGGCGAATGCCTGCGCGGCCCTCGCCCCACACGCGAACGAGGCGCTCCATGATCTCGAGCACGAAGCGCGCCCGGCTCTCGATGCTGCCGCCGTATTCGTCGGTGCGCTGGTTCGACGCGTCGACGAGAAACTGGTGCGGCAGGTAGCCGAACGCGCCGTGAAGTTCGACTCCGTCGAAGCCCGCGGCTTTGGCGTTCTTCGCGCCTGTCTCGAAGTCGTCGATGGTCGCGCGGACCTCGTCGGTCGTGAGCGCGCGCGGGACTTCGTAGTCCTTGGGACCGGAGGGGGTGAAATGCTTTTGGCCCTGGATGGCAACGGCAGAGGGAGCCACGGGAAGGCGACCGCCGCGAACGTCCGAGTGGCCCACGCGCCCGGTGTGCCAGAGCTGCATGACGATCGTGCCGCCAGCCGTGTGGACCGCGCTCGTCACTTTCTTCCAGGCCTCGATCTGCGCGTCGCTCCAGATGCCCGGCGTGAGCGGCGAACCCACGGCGTCGGGCGACACGTTCGTCGCCTCGGTGATGATGAGCCCCGCGGTCGCGCGCTGGACGTAGTAGCGAACGGTCTGCTCGCCCACCACACCGTGCAGGTCTGCACGGCTCCGGGTCATCGGCGCCATGACGACGCGGTTTGCAAGCTGCAGTTTTCCGAGGTGGATGGAGGTCGACAGTTTCACGGAGTGCCCTCTTCTGAGACGGGGGGGAACGAACGGGCCTAACTTGCGCCTGTCAAGCAATCAGGACAAGCGTCGCTGAGCGGGATACGTTGTCCCGCACATGGGCCACTTCGATCTCAACGCCGTTCTGGTGCTCGTGCGCGTTGTCCAGGAGGGCAGCTTTCGGAGCGCGGCGCGCGCGCTCGGCATGCCGAAGACCACCGTGAGTCGCAAGGTCGCCGAGCTCGAAGAGCAGCTCGGCGTGCAGTTGCTGCAGAGAACGACGCGAACGCTCGCGCTCACCGATGCCGGCTCCGCGTTCGTCGAGGAAGCCGAGGGAGCGATCGCGCGGCTCGACGCAGCCGAGGCGGCGGTGACGGAGCTTCAGCGCGAGCCGCGCGGCAAGCTCCGTGTGACGACGACGATCCCGCTGGGAGAGACGTTCCTCGCGCCGATCGTCGCCGACTTTCTCGCCGCTTATCCTGCGCTCGAGGTGATGGTGCACCTGACGGACCGCCACGTCGATCTCGTGGCCGAGCGCTTCGACATCGCGATTCGTACCGGAGCGCTTCCCGATTCATCGCTGGTCGCCAGGCTCATCGGGAGCTCCGCTTACCGTGTAGTGGCGAGCCACGCCTACCTCGCGCGCCACGGGACGCCTCGGCGCCCTTCCGATCTGTCTGCGCATGCGTGCCTGCGCTTCGCCAAGTCGGGGACGGTGGTTCGGACCACGTGGCCGTTTGGCAAGGGCAAGCGCGCCACGGAGGTGCCCGTGAGCGGGCGACTTGTCAGCGACGATTTCGTGGTCTTGCGCAGAGCGGCCGAGCGCGGCCTCGGCGTCGCGCGCTTGCCCGTCGTCGTGGTGCACGAGGCGCTTCGCGCAGGCACCCTCGTCAACTTGCTCGAGCGCGACGCGCCCCCGCCGACTCCCGTGCACATCCTGCACGTCGGCGGCAGGCACGTGTCCTCGCGCACGCGCGCGTTCATCGACTTCGTCCATCCGCGACTCGTCCAGGCGTTCGCCGACGCCTTCGCGGCGTAGCGCAGAGTCAGCCAGCCCCACCTCGAACGCGGGGCAGGTGGCTCGTCTTCATCGCCGCGGCCGAGCTCGCTTCGCGCGGGAGCATCAGCGTCGCGGGAGGGAAGCTGCTTGTAAGTCGGCGCGCGCTGCGGCGCGCTCGGCGCCCAGCCTGGACCAGATCGTCGCGACGAACAGTGTCAGCACGAAGTTCGACCCTGCGATGATCGCATGGCGCGACGCAGGCCACACGCCGACCAGCGCCGTCGCGACGGCGTACGTCGCCGATAGCACCCAGAATCGAGGCTCGAAGACGATGCCCTGGATGCCGGTCAGCAGGCAATACAGCAGCAGCTGGGACAGGACGACCATCTCCTGGTCGATCCCGGCGACCCACGCAGCGACGAGCGCGCACGTCTGCACAAGCATCGTGAAGGCGACCGTGGCCCAGAGCTGCCGGCTCACCTGCGCTTCGAACAGCCGCGTGAGTCGGGCGAGCGCGAGCAGGAGTATCAGGGACGCGATTGAGAGCACGATCGCGCCGAGCGTCTCCCGCCCCGAATGACCGTCCGCGAAGTGCCCCCCAAGGAGGGGAGCGGCCGTCCAGAACGCGCCGAGGATCACGCCGGCGAGCTGTCGGCCATGACGACCGGTGCGCGGGTCGAGCTGTCGGCCGAGGTCGCGCAACGCGGCGATCTTCTCCGCGTCGCGCTCAGCGACGTTCTCCGCGTTGGCGATCCGCGCCGCGAGCTCGCCGTCCGGCTCGGGCAGCTCGCCGAGCAGCGCCCGCGCCGCCTTGGGATCGCCTGCCTGCAGCTCATGGGCGACCAGCACCTGGATCGTACGCGCCAGACCTTGCTTCGCGCGGCGGTTGTCGGGCCAGCTGCGGAGCGCCTCGCGAAACGCGAATCGGCACTCGAGCGAGGCCGCTGCGAGGTGCGCGTGCGGCGCCGTGTCGGCCAGCGCGATCTCGAGGTCGGCGAGCAAGTGCTCGGCGCGATCGGTGAGTGTGCTCGAGCCGCGGTGTTGCTCGAACCGGTCCAGCGCCTGGCGCACGGCGAGCGCGCTGTCGGGTCGGTCCTCGGGTGCCGGCGCCATGCAGGCGCGGACGAGCGCCGCGAGCTCCGCCGGCGCGTCTGGCGGCAAGTCGGGCGCGGAGTGGGTCACCGACGCGATCAGCGCACCGATCGTCTGTCCGCTGTGTGGCGGTCGTCGGGCGAGGATTTCGAAGAGCACCGCGCCGAGCAAGTAGACGTCCGTGCGCACGCTCAGCGCAGCCTCGCCGAGCATCTCCGGCGCCATGTAGGCGGGAGTCCCTGCGAACGCCTTCGAGTACCCTGGCTCGGTCGCGATGCCCCAGTCGGCGACGAGGACCTCGCCGAAGTGTCCGATCATGATGTTGTCGGGCTTGAGGTCGCGATGGATGATGCCGCGCGCGTGCGCGAAGTGGACCGCGTTGCACACCTGCGACAGCACGCGCAGGTGGAACGTGAGCCGATCTCCCTCATCACGTTCGCGGAGCTTGTCGTCGGACGCGAGCAGCTGCGACCAGGTGTCGCCCTCGATGCGCTTCATGACGAGCACCGGACCCGCCTCCGGATCGAGCGACAAATCGTAGACAGGGACCACGTTCGGGTGCTCGAGCGAGCCCGTGACCCACGCCTCGTGCAACAGCCCCTCGACTTGCTTCGCCTGCAGGTGCTCCGCGCGTAGGCGCTTCGCGGCGACTGTGCGGCCGAGCGCGACCTGCGTCGCGAGGTGCACGATCGCCATGCCTCCTTCGCCCAGCGTGGCGCCGAGCGCGAGGCGTTCGGGATCGTGAGAGAGCCGGGCGAGCGCTGCGTCGAGGCCGCCAGCCGTCCGCCGCTCCGCAGAGTCTGGCTCGACCGTCGATCGCGCGTTCGCGACCAGCGGCGCCGCGTCGAAGTTCAGCAGCGACAGGCGCGCTTGAACGGTCCTCGCGAACGCGAGCGGGTCTTCGGCAGGCATAAGGGCGAAAAGGATCGCACGCCGAGCGATCGACGCGCAACCACGGCGCGGACAGCCGCGCGCGTGGCCCGGATTCGCCGACGCCCTTTGGATAGCGGGGGGTGGATCGGCGAGTCCACGGCGGTGGATCAGCGATGACCCACTTTTCGCCGGGCGAGTCGGGCCAAGTAGCCACTTATCGCACATGTAAGCGCTGGCACGGACCCTGCTCATGCCGCGGCCATGAAGCTCTCCCTTCTCGGCTCCGTTGCCCTGCTCGGTCTCTCCGCCGCCGCTTGCTCGGCGCCTGTCTCTGACGCCTCGAGCAGCGCCGAAGACGACTTGACCAGCGCCACGGCGCGCGCCCGCAAGCTCACGTTCGCGGGCTACGTCTATGTCGACCCTTCTGCCACGGACGGCCAGATCTTGAGCCGCGTCCGCGCACAGACGCAGACGGCGTTCGGCGCGCTGCGCACGTCCGAGGTGGGCGTCGCGTCGCGCGAGCTCAAGGGCGTCGACCCGAGCACCTTCCGCAAGACGACGGTCACCGTGGCCGACCCGGCGAACCCGTCCAGCACGAAGAGTATGGTCAAGGTGACCTACCGCTACGACGACGACGCGGTCGTGCCCGTCGCGATGGCGAAGCGCTCGTCGCTCTCCACGGCCGTCATGAATCCCGGCTACGCGGCCCAGTCGCAGCGGATCCTGAAGGAGTGCACGGCGAACGACTCTGAGGCGCAGGAGTTCGTCGGCGCCATCTGGTACGTGTTCGACCCGTCCGTCGGGCCCTGCGCGGGGGCGATCGGCAAGGAGCAGAAGGCGATCGACGTGGACGCCGCCAAGGTCGGCGCGGGGAAGGTGCCCCAGAGCGAGGTCGCGCGTCTTTACATCCCCGTGACGGTCAAGCTCGCCGCCGCGACGACCAAAACGAGCGGGACGTATCCTGAGTACGACCGTCTCTATTCGGGCGGCGTGAAGCCCAATCGTGTCGTGATCTCGCTCGTCAACGGCCTCATCGACCACTCCAACAACACGAGCACCTACCAGGACTCCGCGTGGGGCGAGTGGATGGACGAGCTGCGGGCGGCGTTAGCGGGGCGTGATTTCAAGTTCACGGGCATCGAGGGCAACGCCGACCTCGCCAACTACACCGTAGGCGGCAAGCAGGTGCATCTGCCCGGCGGCTTCATGGACGTCATCAACGACAACCTGCCGTTGAACGTCGGCCACGACGCGCTCCTGACGGCGGTCTCCGAGAAGGTGACGCATCACTTTCTACGATTCGAGGCGCCCCTCAAGGTGAAGATCGGCGCCGCGGCCGAGAAGAACGTCACCGTCGAGATCATGACGTACTTCGGCTCCGGGAGCGACGGCGCGCCCCACAAGTACGCCATCAAGAACAGCGACGTGTTCATCTATAACGGTCACTCGCAAATCGGGTACGGACCGCTCGACCCGTCCAACTTCGCCCCGAGCGACTTCCCCTCCAGCTACCAGATGCTCTTCGTCGACGGCTGCGTCTCGTACAATTACTACAATCGCGGCTACTGGACATTGAAGTCGGGCGGGACGAAGAACCTCGACATGATCGTCAATGGCATGGAGGCGCCGAGCTGGCACTCCGGGTATGCGCTCGGCAAGTTCGTGCACACGCTCGTCGACGGATCGCAGGCGAGCTACCTCACGCTGCTCAAAGCGGCCAGCGACACCGACGAAGTCGGCGGGAGCTTGCGCGTCGTCGACGGCGAGCTCGACAACACGTACAAGCCGAGCAAGACGCCGATCGTCGTCAAGTGAGCTCGCGTGAACAGTCACTCCCCTCGATTTAATCTCATGCTCGATTCACAAGGTGTTCCCATGAAGCGCTTCTTCGTCCTCCTGTCTCTCGCTCTTTCGATCCCAGCGCTGGGCTGCTCTGCTCCGGTGGATACGAGCTCCGAGGAGACCTCGAGCGTCGAAGACCCCGTCGTCAAGGCGACCGATACCAAGATAAAAAACCAGATCGTGAAGGCGGCGAGCGGCCTGTCGTTCATGTCGGAGAGCGATCACCCGCTGGTGTGGATCCGCTCGGCGAGCGTCGCGAGCGCGCCCGCGAACGCCTGGTTTATTCATCACGCGTTTTCGAACGTGACGGACGGCGACGCGATGGCCGACAAGCCGCTCGCGAAGATGAAGTCCGAGACGGTGCCGTTCGAGTCGTTCGCCTCGCGCTTCAAGCCCGTGAACGGCGAGGACAAGGACCTCTACGCCTACCACCTGCAAATGACGAACGTGCTCGACGCGGTGCGCACCAACCTGAAGAACCCCGTCGTCATCCGCCTCGGCCGTCCGAGCGGCAACGGCCTCGTCGGCGCCATCTCCGTTTACATCGTCGGGACGCTCCCGAGCGGCAAGATCGGCGGCCTGTTCACGGTGTCCGTCGAGACCTGAAGGCCTGCGCGTTCGCGGGTAGCCCCCCGTGCCACGCCACAACCCGCTCGATCCTGACCGCCACGGGCGGTACGCTTCGGAGTGTGACCTGGTCGTCCTGTCCGCCTCGCGCTCTGCCTCGACCGACGACAACCGGGGTGAACCCCTACCAACCGCGATGGCCGCGGCGGGCCTGGAATGTGCGCGCCGCTGCGCATCGGCGACAAGGTGATCGGGACGCTGAACGTCGCACGCGATGAGCATGGCGCGTACTCGCCCAAGGACAGCTCGCTCATCGAGCAGGTCGCGCTCGTATGGGCGTCGAACCTCGAGAACAAGCGGCTCATGCGGCAGACGCAATCGGCGCTGCGGGAGTCCGACCAGTTGCTGCTCAACATCATGCCTGCGGCCATCGCGCGCCGGCTCAAGGCTGGCGAGCAAATCCTCGCGGACGACTACTCCGAGGCGACGATCCTCTTCGCCGACATCGTCGGATTCACCGAACTCGCGTCGAGGCTGACTCCGATCGAGCTTGTGACGACGCTAAACCGAGTTTTTTCAACCTTTGACCAGTTGGCGGAACTCCACGGACTCGAAAAGGTCAAGACGATCGGCGACGCCTACATGGTCGTCGCGGGGCTCCCGGTTCCGTCCACCGTGCATGCGATGGCGATGGCGGAGATGGCCCTCGGCATGCGCGAGGCGATGCGCGATCTGCGGGCCGAACTCGGCAGCTGGCTCGACATCCGCATCGGCATGCACTCCGGCAGCGTTATCGCCGGAGTCATTGGCAAGAAGAAGTTCGCTTACGATGTCTGGGGCGACGCCGTGAACACGGCCTCGCGAATGGAGTCGCACGGCGTGCCGGGGCGCATTCACGCGAGCGAGGCCTGCCATGTGCTGCTGCGACAACGATACCGGTTCGAGGCCCGCGGCGTGATCGAGGTGAAAGGCAAAGGCTCGATGACCACGTTCTTTCTCGAAGGACGCGCGTG